>NZ_DBGCTQ010000088.1:0-42203 GCF_048388525.1 Allofournierella sp.
CTTTTCGGGGTATTCCAGCGGAGCGGTGTTCGGGCATGTGTCGCCCGAGGCGCAGGAGGGCGGACCGATCGCGGTGATCCGGGACGGGGACATGATCCGCTACAGCATCCCGGAGCGCAGCATTGAGCTGGAGGTGAGCGAGGAGGAGATCCGGGAGCGGCTCAAGGCCTGGAGGCCCAAGGAGATCCAGTTTAAGGGTTATTTGCGCCGCTACGCAAACCTTGTGAGCTCCGGCTGCGATGGCGCAGTGATGAAGTGACGGTTCGAGGTCTGCTCGATTGAACCATAAATGAAAAGGAGAATCAACATGAAAAAGTTTACAGCACTGGCCCTGGCACTGGTCATGGCACTGGGACTGCTGGCGGGCTGCGGCTCGCCGGCGCCCGCAGGCAGCACCCCCGCCGCAGGCGGCTCTGCACCCGCCTCGGCCCCTGAAGCACAGGGGACCGCGTTCCCGGAGAAGGGCAAGAACATCAACATGATCGTGGGCTACAGCGCCGGCGGCTCCACCGATATCTTTGCGCGGCTGGTCGCGAAATATGTGGAGCAGAAATGGGGCTGCACTGTGGTGGTGCAGAACGTGACCGGCGGCTCCGGCGCGGTGGGCTTCCAGCAGTGCCTGGACTCGGCCGCCGACGGCTACACCGTGACCATCAGCAACGGCGCTTCGCTCACCCTGAGCGAGTCCGGCAACTACGACTGGACCTACAAGGACTTTGACAATCTGGCCAAGATCATCGACGAAGACGAGCTGCTGTGCGTAAAGGCGGACGCCCCGTACAACGACCTGAACGAGTTTGTGGAATACGCCAAAGCCAACCCCGGCAAAATGACGGTGGGCTTTGCGGGCCTGGGCGGCTTTACCCACCTGGCGGCCGCCAAGTTCATCCACGACATGGGCGTGGAGGTGAACAACATCGGATATGACAGCGGCTCTGAAGCGGTGACCGCGGTGCTGGGAGGCTTTGTGGACTTTTGCCAGCAGCAGCCCGCTGAGACCGCATCCACCCTGGAGAGCGGCGATCTGAAGGCGTTGGCCATCATGTCCACCGAGCGGCACCCCAGCGAGCTGCTGGCGAACGTGCCCACCGCCAAGGAACAGGGCGTGGACTTTTTGGTGGCCCAGTGGCGCGGAATCTCCGCCCCCAAGGGCCTGCCCGCCGAGGCGCGCACCGCGTGGGAAACCTGCCTTGCCGAGATCGCGGCCGACCCCACCTTCCAGGCGGAGGTGGAGAGCACCCTGCTCTCGCGTGTGAACTGCGTGACCGGCCAGGAATTTGAGGACTGGATGGACAGCGAGGCTGCCTGGATCGGACCCCTGATGGACGAACTGGGACTGAAAGCGAGCTGACCGGACGCATGACAGCACCCCGGCGCCAAAGCCGGCGCCGGGGTGCTTTTTACCGGCATTTGAGAGGAGGGGTTCTTTTTGCGCAAAGCCAATATCATTGGTTCCTCGGCGCTGATCCTGCTTTGCTGCCTGCTTTTCACCCAGGTGGCTCAGATCAAGCAGACCGGCCGGGAGGCCGTGGGTCCCCGGGTGGTGCCTTACGTGTGCCTGGCCGGAATCATCGTGTTCTCGGTGGTGGTGCTGGTGCAGTCGCTGCGCTCGCGCGAGGGGGAAGGAACGGAGTTTACCACCCGCGCCAAGGCGTTCCGCAGCTTTATCACGCTGGCGATGTACGTGCTGTACATCATTGGGCTGAACACGCTGGGCTTTATCGTTTCCACCCTGCTGTTTTTGTTTTTGCTGTCGGCGTTTTATTACGCCAAACTGGACAAGGGGCTGATCCGGATTGCGGTGATGTCCGTGTGCGTGACGGGCCTGGTGTGGGCCCTGTTTACCTTCGTTTTTAAAATTGTTTTGCCATGAGGAGGGATGAACCTTGGCTGATCTGATTACAGGCGTTCAATCGGCGCTGGCGCCCAGCGCGCTGCTGTTCACCCTGCTGGGTACCATTTTGGGCATTGTGTTCGGCGCGCTGCCGGGCCTTACCTCGACTATGGCCATTGCGCTGATGATCCCGCTGACCTACGGGATGGACGCGGTCACCGGCATGGGCATGCTGGTGGGAGCGTTCTGCGGCGGCACGGCGGGCGGCTCGGTGTCCGCCACGCTGCTGGCCATTCCAGGCACGCCGTCCTCGATCTGCACCACCTTCGACGCCCACCCCATGGCCAAAAAGGGCAAGGCGGGGCTGGCGCTGGGGACCTCGGTGATCTGCTCGTTCATCGGCGGCGTGTTCAGCATGGTGATGCTGAGCATTCTGGCGCCCCAGCTGGCCAGCGTTGCGCTGCAGTTCGGGCCGCTGGAATATATGACCCTGGCGCTGCTGGGGCTTACCATCATTGCAAGTATTTCCGGCAAGTCGCTGGCAAAGGGGCTGATCGGCGGGCTGATCGGAATTTTTGCCTCCTGCGTGGGGGTGGATGTGGTCACGGGCATGCCCCGGCTGACCTTTGGCAACAGCCAGATGCTGGGCGGCCTGTCGCTTTTGCCGGTGCTGATCGGCCTGTTTGCCGTTTCCCAGGCGCTGCTGGAGGCGGAAAACCAGGTGCGCCGCGCCGCCGACGCCCAGCCGGAGATCGCAAACGGGGGCAAGATCCGGGCGGAATTTCCAAAGCTGCGCCTGCTGCTCAGCAAGTGGAAGATCCTGCTCTCGTCGTCCATTCTGGGGACCATCATCGGGATCCTGCCCGGCACGGGCGGCAGCATTGCCAGCTTTGTAGCGTATGACACCGCAAAGCATCTGTCCAAAACGCCGGAGGAGTTCGGCAAGGGCAACATTGAGGGCGTGATCGCCAGTGAGACCAGCAACAACGCCATGACCGGCGGCGCCATGGTGCCCATGATGGCGCTGGGCATCCCGGGGGACACCGCGACCGCCATTATGATGGGCGGGCTGCTGATCCACGGGCTGCGGTGCGGGCCCATGCTGTTTGTGAACAACATGCCCACCGTTGTACGGCATTTTTGCGGCGCTGCTGATCGCAAACTGCGCCATGGTGGTGTTCCAGACCTTCGGCATCCGGCTGTTCGTGCAGATCCTGCGCATCCCCCGCTATGTGCTGACCCCCATCGTGATCGTGCTGTGCACCATCGGCGCGTTCGGCGCCAGCAACAACATGTTTGACGTGTGGGTCATGCTGGCGTTCGGTGTGATCGGCTATTTTGCAAACAAGCTGGGCTACGGCGTGGCGCCCATTGTGCTGGGCTTCATCCTGGGCAGCGTGTTTGAGCAGAACCTGCGCCGCGGCGCGGAGATGTTCCACACGGTTGGCTCCTGGCTCAACAGGCCCATCGCGGACGGGCTGTTCATTGCCAGCATGGTCGCGCTGCTGCTGCCGATCATCCAGGCGCAGCTTGCAAAGCGCAAGGCGAACAAAAAGGGCTGAAACCGGCGGCGGATCCTAGAGGGCCCGCCGCCCTTTACAAACCTGTTGGACTGTGGCATGATAAACAAAAGGGGGGCCTTTGTGTGAAACAGCATCTTTTGAACGATTCTTTGGCCCGGCGGCTGCGGGCGGGCAAGCCTGTTTCGGCCGCGTGGGCGCAGCTGGGCAGCAACGTGAGCGCTGAGATCTTTGCCGAGGCGGGCTTTGACGCCCTGATCATCGACATGGAACATGGCCCCTGGGACATGCAGAACACCCTGGCCGCCATGCAGGCCTGCAAGGGTACCGGCTGCGTGCCCTTTGTGCGGGTGCCCTGGAACGACATGGTGTGGTGCAAGCGCGCGCTGGACTTGGGCGCGGGCGGTGTGCACGTGCCCTATATATCCACCCGCGAGGAGGCGGAATACGCGGTGCGCTGCTGCAAATACCCCACCGCCGGGGGCGTGCGGGGCATTGCGGGCAGCCAGCGGGCGGTGTGTTACGGCCTAGACAAGGCGGATTATTATGCCCGGGCCGACCGGGACATTGTGGTGATGCTGGCCATCGAGAGCCCGGAGGGGGTGGCGAACATCGACGCCATCGCCGCAGTGGAGGGAGTGGACGGGATCTTTATCGGGCCGTCGGATCTTTCGACCACCATGGGGCATCTGGCCGACCCCTCGCAGCCGGACGTGCAGGCGGCCATCCGTACCATCGAGGCCGCGGCAAAGGCCCACGGCCGGTTTTTGGGCACCATCGCCCCAGACTTTGAGGGGGCGAAAAAGCTTTATGACCGGGGGTATTCCCTGGTGTACTTTATGTCGGACACCACTTCCCTTTCCGTCCTGGCGCGGGGGGCGGTGCAAGCCTTTAAGGACAGCTACCCGGAATAAGGAACCCCTGCCCGCGCGGGCGGGAGGGCAGACGGGACCCCCCGTCTGCCCTTTTGCGCGTTTTAAAACAACGCCGCGGGCCCGGATGTGGCTTGAAAAGCGGCAAAACAATCCCTATAATAGAGGTGAGGGACAGGGCTCGGCAAAACCCGACCGGGCCGGAAAGGAACAAACGATGGCAAAGCCGAGAACCGTGCGCAAGACCAGCCGCAGCGAGGAGGTGGCCCAGCTTTTGATGGACGCCATTGCCGCGGGCGAATTTGAGGCGGGCGGCCGCCTGCCCTCGGAGAACGCCCTGGCCGAGGAATACGGCGTGAGCCGCAGCACCCTGCGGGAGGCGTTCAAAAAGCTGGAGCAGATGGGGGCCATTTACACCATGCACGGCAGCGGCTCGTACGTGCGGGCACGCAGCGGCGGCACGGCCGCCGCCGAGCCCCGGCTAGAGCGGGCGGGCCGGGTGGTGAGCGAGACCTTCAGCCTGGACCGCTTTTCGGTGACCGAGTACCTGGACGCGCGGCTTGCGATCGAGCGCACCGCCATCAGCCTTGCCATTGACCGGATGGACGACGCGGATTTTATCGCCCTGAAGCGGATCCTGGACCAGTCCGAGCGGGAGGGGTGCAGCGTGGACGAGTACATCGAGCTGGACTGCGAGTTCCACCGGGAGCTGGTGCGGGCCTCCAAAAACGAGTTTTTGTGCCTGTTTTGGTCGCACCTGGAGCCCTGCCTGCGGGAGCAGCAGCGGCGGGTGGTGGTGATCCCGGGACTGGTGGAGGGATCGAAAAACAAGCATCACCAGCTGTACGACGCGCTGCTGCAGCGCAACAAAAAAGAGGCGCTGGCGGCTTATGAGGCGCATACCAGCACCATTTTAGGGCGCTTTTTCACCCTGGCCAGCGAGTCATATTCCAGCGAGGGGCAGAAAACGGGATGAGCCCCGCGCAGAGTGGGCAGAAAAACAAAGCCACAAAAACCGTCCTGGAAGCCGGCTTCCAGGGCGGTTTTTGTGTGATTTTTACGGGGGGAATCCTGGGTTTGCGAGTGAAGGGCCCCGAAGCGACGCAAAGCGCCGGTTTGGGCACGAGCAATGCTGCTGCCCAAGAATGGGGCAGCAGCAACCGGGCGGGGTCGCCGGGATACGGGGTCACGCCCCGGCGGCCAGCTGGCGGTCGTAGGCGAGGATCGACTCCATCAGGCGGGCGTGGGCGTCGCCCGCGGTGCTGAGGGAATGGTCGGTCATGACAATGGGCATGGCGGCCAGCCAGGTGCTGTTCTGGCGGTCCGCCAGCTTTGCATTGAAGCCCTGGGCCCGGCGCGGCAGCGACCAGCTGCCCAGAGCGTTCAGGATGCCCGAAGGGCTGGCCTGCATGGTCAGCACCGCCTGCTGGACCCGGAATACGTCGCGGCTCACCTGCCCGCTTTGCACCTGGAGGGCCACGCCGTCCAGCCCGGCAAACACGGCCTCGGGAGAATCGGTGTTAAACCAGGGGCTGTGGATGCTGGAGGTGTAATTCAAAAGCTCTTTGCAACCGCCGGTGTATTTCATCAGAACAAGGCAGGCGGCGCGGGAACCGCCTGCGGTGACCTGGCCATAGGTGGCGGCGGCCAGATCGGGGGTCTGGGCGTAGCCCAACACGCCGCTTTGCTGCAGCAGCGCGTACAGCTCGCCGAAATGAGCCGGGCCCAACAGGGCATCCGGGGAGGTGGAGTCGTAGCAGTGCTGGAAATCCAGCACCAGAACCTCGCCGGGGTGCGCGGCCAAAAAGGCGGCGAAGGAGGCCAGTTCGTCAGCCAGCGGCGCGCTGTAATAATTGTGCACCGCGTAAAATACGCCGGTAGCGGCGTCCCGGGTGGCGCGGATGTCGAAATACCGCACGCCCCCGGCGAGCAGGGTGGGCAGATCGGCTATCTGCGCTTTGCTTTGGCGGTAGCCCAGGCCTTTGCAGATCCCCAGCTGGAAGGGCGAAGCCACCGAGGCTGCGTCTACGGGGCTGAAAAGCAGCATGCCGGAGGTAAGGGCATCGTGGGCGCCGGGCATGGCGATATCCACCAGGCGCTCGGGACCGGAGAGGGTTTCGCGCATCCAGGCGGAATAATCAGCGCCGCCGGTTGCTTTGCCTGCCGCTAAAAAGGGCAACCCCAAAAAGGCCGCGGCCAACAGCAGCAGCGCTAAAAAAAGCAGCAAGAGGAATTTTAAGGTGCGCTTGAAGATGTGCATAAAAATCGCCTCCTGCACCCATTATAGCAGGCCGGGGGCGAAAACAAAACCTCGGTGTGCGTTTTGGCGCGGCAGCGGGTTTGGAGAAGCTGCAAGCGGCGCTTTGCGGCAGGCAGCGCCGTTGGCTCAGCCCAGCAGGGTCTGCCGGTCGAGCTCGCGGTAATAGGTCATGCGCAGGCCGTCGTCCCACGAGCTGCTTGGGGATGATTCGTACAGCAGCGCGACCCTGCCGTCGCTGAGTTCCGCGAGACAGCTGTAGGCAAACAGGGTCCCCTGGGGGGTGACGTCGTACTGATACTCCCAGTCGACCGTGTACTTTTTCGCGCCGCCGGAGTAGGCACCGTTTTCCTTGAGAAGGCCCACAAAGATGCGGCCGTGGGTGCGGTCCTTCAGGTTCGCGCTGGAGAGCAGCATGGCAGGGTATTCCTGCCCGTCCTTTTGGGAGCGCACCGTTCCGCTGAGGCGGATCGCCGACAGCTGGCAATTGATGCCCGCGCTGTTGTTGCCGAAGGTGCATTTTACATCGCGCCAGCTCTGCCCGCCGTCGGTGCTGGTGGCCTCGACCACCGTGCCGCCCAGGATGGAGGTATTGCGCAAAAACAGCTTGAGGCTGCCGTCCGGCATTTCCACCGGCGCCGCTTCGCTCAGGCCGTAGATCGAGGATACGCTCTCGCCGTGGGCCCAGGTGCGGCCGTTGTCGTCGCTGTAGATCACCTCGGCTTTTGGGGAGCTTTGGTAGTACACCGGCACGATGAGCCGCCCCGCGTACTGCCCCTGCTGGAGCTGCAGCCCGCGGCCCGGGCCCAGGATGTAGTGCTGCGAGTTTTCGCGCTTGACCATGCCGGAGATGATTTTGTCGGTATGCCAGGTGCGGCCCGCGTCGTCGCTGTAAAACTGCATGATGTAGCTGGTATTGTACAGCTGGAGCTCGGAGTCCTCGTAAAAGAGCTTCATGGGCACCGAAACGGCGGGATGGGCTGGGTCGGCGGAGCGCTGGCGAACGGTCAGCGGCTGCCCGTTTTTGTACAGCTCATAGTCCTGGCTGACCCCGTATTCCGAGAGCGCGCCCAGGGAGAGGTTGCCGTCGTCCACCGGGCGGTTTGCCAGGGAGGAGTAGGCGCGGGGCGTGCCGTTGAGATGGTAGACCGGGTACAGCCCGGATGCGTCGGGCTGGCCGTAGACATCGGCTGCATAGTCGAAGCGGCTGCGGTCGGTGTTGTTGTTGATGTTGCCGGTCTGCCCATTGGCGCTGCCCTTCAGATTCTGGCTCGAGAGCAGAAGATACTTTTTTCCGCCGATGGTGCAGAAGCCGTCGCCCCGGGCCACGGTGCGCATTTTGGTGCCGCCGGATTCGTCCGCCAGGTGTTCAAACAGACCCCCGTTCCAGGCCCAGGCATCGGCCAGAAGGAAAACGCGGCCGGTGTTCAGCGTGTCCTGGAGGATCACGGCGTCGATGAAGGAGGCGGAGCCCTGCTTATAGCCGTTTTCGTCGGCATAATCCTGCATGTGCATGGCCGCGGGCACGCTGGGCTCCAGCCAGCCCTCCATTGCGGCGTGCTGCGCGGCGGCTGGCTTTACCCGCACCGCGATGTCGATGTTCTCGGCCGAGTCGCCCCCGCTTCCGAAATTGGCGTCCACACCTGCGATCAGGTCGCCCTGGGGCGTATTCCACAAAAAGGGGATGCGGAAATGCTGCGAGCCGGTGGCATCGCCGGCAAAGAAAACGAAATCGCCGGTGCGCCGGGTGCCGGCCGTGCGCAGCAGCAGCTCCTCGTCGCTCAGGGCGCCGGAATAGATCTGGATGCTTTCGATCAGGCCGGTGAAGGGATAGCTGTCCGGGTCGTTGGAGCGGGAGGTCTTGCCCAAAAAGCCCTGGGTCCAGGTGATGGTATCGCTGAGAAAGCGGTAGTCGCTGCCTGTTTTTTCCAGCGCCGCCCCCGGCGCCCCGTTGGCGAACAGCTTATACCCGGCCTGCCGGCTGGCCGAAAAGGCCACCGTGTTCCACTCCCGCGGGTAGACCGTGCAGGAGGCGGCATAAAAGGGGGCGTCGCGGTCGCGGTATTCGAACCCCAGCAGGTTCCCGTTTTGGTAGAGATGGAAGTGGGAATTCTCGCTGCCGGGGTCGCTCACGCTGAGGAGGGACCCCACCCCGGAATGGGTGTTTTTGAACTTTACGATCACCGACAGCTCCTCCAGCGCACCCAGCTGCCCCACCAGCCCGGGGCTGAGCGCCGGCGCGGCCTGGGGCGAAGCGATGGAGATGTTTTCGGCCGAGTAGAGGAGCTGCCCCGTGGTGGGCGCCCATTGCTCTGCGCTGAGGGCGGCCGCCTCGGCCTGGGAGAGCGCGCGCGGCACAAAGGCGGCCAGCGCAATGCGCCCCACAAAGCCCCCGGCGTTGCCCGAGCCGGTGAACCCCTCCGGCACGCCGCCGATGGTCAGGTACTGGATGTCGTTGATGGCGGCGTTCTGGTTGAACCAGGAGGCATAATCGGGATACTGGGTGGAGGTGCTGCCGTCAAAGCTGGTTACGGTTTTTGCGGTTTTGTCGGCGGGATCGGAGGCGTTTACACTGTAAACAAAGGTGTGCCAGCCGCCGGTGGCCTGCGTTCCGGCGAGGTTCGCTTTCATCCCATCCGGGAACTCGACCCGCTGCTGGTCCACCCCGGACACGGCATTCGCCAGGATTGCGCCGTAGCTTTCGGCGGAGGCGTTGCTGCCGGCGGCGAAGAGCACCTGGTTGCCGCCGCCCAGGGCCCTGTAGCGCACCAGGATCGTGCCCTGCACGCTTTGCCGCAGGCGGGTGACCTCCTGCGGGCTGCCCTGCACCGTGCGGCTGCCGTCAAAAATCTGTTCGGAACCGGAGAACACATAGGAAAAGCCGGTGTCCTGGGCTTCGCTCAAAAATGCGGCCAGACTGGCCGGCGCGGCAAGCGCAGCCTCCGCGGCGTGCGCACAGGGGGGAACGAACAGGGCTGCGCCCAGGAACAAAAGCGCGCAGCAAAGGGACAAAAGGCGGGTCTTCATTTTTTTCACTCCTTTATAATTTTTATGATTCAGCGATACAAAACCTGTTTGAGCGCGCCCTTGGCGGCCCTGCAGGGGTGGAAAAGGGCGGCGTTAAAGATGGTAGTCCTGGTAAAAAGCGCCGCAGCCGGCCACGTCGTACTGCTCGCCCGAGCGCGCCGGGTATGCCCGGGTGCGGGTGCAGCGGTTGTTGCAGAACCGCGTTTCGCCCACCTGCCGCAGCGACAAAACCCGCTGATCAAAACAAAAAAACTCGTTGTCGCGGATGGTGAGCTTTGCGTGGAAAAACCAGCCGCCGGAGGAGCGGACCTTGGGGCACGCGGTGATGGGGGCCGCCCCCCACGCGGGGATATACGCGCAGTTCACAAAGCGGTTGTTTTGCAGGCAGAGCGACCGGGTGGCCCCCGATTCGTACCAATAGCACGCCTCGCCCTCCAGATAGACGGCGGCGCCCGCCGTTTCGAACAGGCAGTTTTCCACCAGCGCCTCCCGGCAGGTGAGCAGAACGCCGCGCGCGCGGTTTTTGCGGAAGGTGCAGCCGCGGATCACAACCCGGGGCGAGAGCGAAAGATTTTCCAGCACCGGGCGCTCGGGCAGAAAATCGGGCAGAGGGGCATCGAACTCGGCCAGGATGCCCTCCCTGTGCGGGCAGAGGCGTTTCAGGCGGGCGGTCCAAACCGGGCGGAGCTGTGCCCCGCCCATGAGGGCGAACTCGTCCCCCGGGCGGCCCGGCAGCGTTCCCTGCTGGCCGGGGTGGCCCCAGCCCAGCAGCAGGCTTTGGCCAGCCGGCCTGCCGCGCACGGGCGCGTAGAAGCCGTGCACGTTCACACCGTCGTCCAGCTGGCTTTCAAACCGGCATTCCTCCAGGCGGAGCTCCCCGGCGCAGTTTACAAAATGCGTGGCGTCGGCCGCGGCTGTAAAGCAGCGGGGCGAGGCGGGGTCCGGCGCGAGATCGAACCGGGTGAGCGCGACCCCCGTGCATCGCTCGGCCAAAAAGGCCATGCCCGCGGCGTGGCGGACCGCGATGTTTTCCAGCGCCAGGTCGCTGCAGTCGGCAGCGTAAAACCCGGGATAGGTGCGGGGATGGTGACGGAAAACCAGCCGGTTGCCCGGGCGGCTCGCCGCAAAAAAGCGCTCAGGGCCGCTCAGGGTGAGGCGCACCAGGTCGGGGGCTATGGCCTCGGCGCAAAGATCCAGCCCCCGGGTTTGCCGCGCCGTGCGGAAGTAGAGGTCGTCGGTGCCCCAGGCGGGAGCTCCGGTCTCGGCGTCCAGCTCCAGCCAGAGGTGCAGCGGGTGGCAAAAATTTTCGCCCCAAAAGACCAGCCGACCCTGCCGCACCTGCCACGGGTATTTTGCGGGGTCGATGCGCACCATCATTTCCTGCGGCTGCACGCTCAGGATCTCGCCCTCGGAATAGGCGGGGCGCGCATAATCCAGCGAAAAGTTTTCAAGGCGCACGCCGCGGCTGGAGGCGATGTAAAACGGCAGGATCTCGGTGTGAAAGACAAAGCGGCTGCCGCCGCCGTTGACGCAGAGGCCGTGGAACCCTTCCAGCAAAAAGGCGATCGGCCGCCGGGGCTCCGGGTCGTGGTTTGAGATGCACAGCTCCCGGCAGGGGGCGTGCCGGGGATAAAAATGATATTCCCCCGGCTCAAGGCAGAGGGTCACGCCCCGCTTTGCCCGCAGGGCTTCCAGGGCGCTTTGCAGGGCTTCCACAAGAAGGGGGCTGTTGCCCGGCACAAGGCCGAGCGCCGCGCCGCAGATCCGTTCCATTGTTGATGGGCTCCTTTCCGGGGCGGCCCGCGCCGGGGCCGCCCCGCCTTGCTTTATTGCCAGACAACCCGGTCGAGCTCGATCCATTTCCCGCTGGACTGGGCGGATTTGCTGGCCGTGACAGTGAGACGCACGGTGTGCGCGCCCGGTTCCAGAGTGCCGGTGTCGTACAGCACCTGGCCCAGCTGCATTTCCGGCGCGTAGGCGTCCACGGTGGCCGCCCTGGCCCCGTCCACCGTGATGTCGGCCTTGCCGCACCAGGGGCCTTTGAGCCCGTACAGCACGGCGTTTGTGCCGGTAAAGCTGAACTCCACATGCGCTTTCCAGGTGTTGCTGGAGCTGTCGTCGCCGTGGTAGCTGCCCTCCACAGACTGGTGGTTCCACACCGAAAACTTTTTCAGATTGGGGTTGTCGTCGTTCCAGACCACCTTGTTTGCGAGCGGCTGGCCGTTCTGGCTGTCGAACAGCTCCACCTTGTCGTACTCGATCCAAACGCCGGTGGAGGCAGGATTCTTCTCCCCTGCCACCGTGAGGGTGACGGTGTGCTCGCCGTAGGGCAGCTCGCCCGTGTCGAACAGAAGCGCCTGAGCCTCGGGCGCGGGGGCGTAAGCGTCCACCCGCACGGGCGCGCCGAAATCGACCTGCACGTCGGCCAGGCCGCACCAGTCGCCCTTGATGCCGTACAGCTTTGCGCCGGTGCCGGTGAAGGTGAATTCTGCGTAGCCGCCCGCCTCGCTGCAGGACATGTCGTCGTTGCGGTAGCTGCCGCCCGAGGCCTGTTGGTTCCAGCCCGCGCTGCAGGAGATGTAAATGGAATCGTTGTTCAGGGTGAGAACGCCGCTTTCTTTGGCCTGGGTGGTAAAGCCGGACACGGCGCTGGAAGCGGCGCCCGCCCCGTTGCCGGCGGTTACCGCCCAGTAATAGGCTGTGCCGGGCAAAAGCTCTTCGGAGGACTGGTAGCGGACCGCCCGGCCCGTATAGGTGTCGATCACGGGGTCGGAGAGATCCGGATGCAGGGATACCACAAGCCGGTAATTCCGGGCGCCGGGCACCGGCTGCCAGGCAAACGCCTGCGCGGTGCTGGCCCGCGCTTCGCCGGCGGCGGGAAGGCTCAGCTCCGGGGCGGCCGGGGCGGCGGAATCCTGCCCGGCGGAGAAGGTGTAAACCACCACCGCTTCGCCCGGGATGTCGTTCACGAAAACGCCGCCGTTCACCGGCTGGTTCCCCGGGATGTGGTTTATGTATTGGGGAGCTGTATCCCACACGCTTTCGCCCCGCAGCACCATGGCGCTGACCGAACTGTATTGCTGGGGGACCTGAAGCGTGAGCTGGGTGGCGTCCCACTTGTTGAGCACGATTACCCGCAGGTCGGTCTGCTGCGCGTTTTCATAGGCAAAGACCCGGACCTTCTCGCCGGTGCTGGCGGCGTCCAGCTTGTTTTCCAGCACGTTTTGGTTGATGATGCGGTGGGCCAGCGCGGGACCGGTAAGCCGGACCGTATCCCCGTCCAGATACCAGCGGTCCAGATCGAACCAGCCGAAGGATTTGTTGGGGCAGCCGCTGATGGAAGCTTTGCTGGGATAATGGGAGGGCCAGCTTACAATGTAGCCGTACTGCCCGCCGTCAATGAGATCCAGCATGGCGTTGAGCAGGGCCATGCTGCCCCCCAGATCCCGCACATGGCCCTCGTCCCAATTGTCCTGCACCGGGGTCCAGCCGATGTTGCACTCGCCCAAAATGGCCTCTTTGCCCTCAATGGGAGAACCCGGCGACAGCAGGTCGTCGCCGTTTTTGTCGAAATATTTGTTCCAGCCGTAGAAGGAATAGCGATGGTCGTCGTAGGCGTCGAACGCGCCCTGTGCCGCGCTTACCAGCGTGTTGTTCCAGCCGTTCCACAGAACGTTCTGCGGCGCCCGCTGCAAAACCAGGCGGTAGTTGGGGTTGGCGCTTTTTACGATCTGCTGAAATTCGGGAAACAGGCTGCCCAGATACTGGGCGTTACCGCTGCCGCCCGCGCCGTTGTTCCAGGGCTCGTTGCCCATGTCGAAATAGCACAGCTCCACCCCCTGCGAGGCGATATACTGCGCCATGGAGGCTGTGAGCGCTTTTACCTTTTCCAGGGGGGCCTCGCCGCCGAAGGCGTCCAGCGATTCGATGGGGATCATGACGAAGGGCACGATCCCATTTTTTTTGCAGAAGGCGATAAACTCTTCCAGCCCGAACGTGCCGGCGGCATCGCGGCTGTTCAGCCCGCCCCAATAGCGGTTTTCAGACAGGGGGCGGCCGGTTTCCCAATCAAAGGCCCAGGCATCGTAGCCCCACCGCATCATGCTGAGCTCGCCGGCAAAAAAGCTTTGCTCCATCCAGTTTCCGTTGGCCTGCCACATCTCGTCGCTCACCATGGACATCTCGATGTTGGCGCCCACGCTGCGCGCACCGGCAAGCGGTGCGGCGCTTTGGCCGTTCACCGAAACCGTTACCTGCGCCGGGCCCGCCGCCCGGGCGGGAAGAGCCGGGACAGCGGCCGCAAGGGTTAGAAAACAGGCGGCAAGGGCAACGGCCTTTCGAAGGGTTCGATCCATACTTGTTACCTCACTTTCACATCATTTGTTTGTTCGATCCGCCAGGTGTCGTGCCGGAAATCCACCTCCACGGAAATTCCGTTTGCAAACAGGGTGCGCTGGCGCTCCGGGTCGCCGCCGATAAATTCATGCAGGGTCATTTCGCTCAGCGCCACCTTTTCGTGCAGGGCCGCCACGGCCGCTGCTTTTTCCAGCTCGCGGCCGGTGGGTTCGATGGGCAGGTACCCCATGCCGCCGTTCAGCAGCGCGTACAAAAAGCCGCTGCGGCCGTTTGGCATGACCGAGGCGGCCCCCTCGCCCAGATCCCAGGGAATGAAGATACAGTCGTGGTATACCAGGTTGAACAGCGGCACGGGTACCCCGCGCTCTGCGCCACCGTTCAGCCTGGGGGCTGTGGGGTAGGGCGCGTGATGGCACAGGGCAAGGTGATCCACCGTGCTGGCCAGCGGCTCCTCGGAGGAGGCGATGCCGTACCGCTGGGCGATAAAATCGAAGCAGCCGCAGCGGTAGGCGCTGCACTCCCTGCGTGTCATGGGGTGGCGCGGGTCCAGGCATTCGTCCAGCTCCACCACGCTGAATACATCCAGATAAGCCCCGTCCAGGGGGATGCCCAGGGCGTCGAGCCGGCGGTAGTTGCGCTCCACATAATCCCGCGCGAGGCTGGCGCATAAAAAGGTCTGGCGCCCCCCGTTCCAGATGCAGCCGGCCGGGCGCGAGCCGTGCCGGTCCAGTACCGTATTGGCCTCGTTATAGCTTGTGGCGTCGAGATAATAATCGCGGTATTGGTCGTGCAGCGCGAAGAGATAGCCCTGCGCCCGGCAGGCGGCGGCCAGCGCCCGCAGGCCGCCTGCCCCGCCTGCCCTGCCGTTGACCGGCAGAACGTCCGGGTGGCGCTGGTCGTAGCCCGCCGCGCCCCAGCCGTCCAGATGGACATACGCCTTTTGGACGCCGCGCGCCTTGAGCCGCTGCAGTTGCGCCTGCCGTTGGGCAAAGGTCACCAGGCGGTCGTTTTGCTGCGGGTTTTGCGGGTCGTACAGGGCGGACTCCGGCTTTACAGCGAACCGGCTCCAGGTGTGAATCACCGGGCAGCCGATCAGCCGGGCGAGCTTTGGCTGGCGCGCGAGTTTTTGCGCCAGCGGTACCGCGCCGCCCTGTGCCCGCACCGTTTGCCGATAGGCCTTGCAGAGCTCCACATACCCGCCGGCCAGCAGCTTCAGGCTGAACCGGCGCGGGTAGCCGACCCGGCCCATGCACTCGCGCCAGACAAGATGCAGCCGGGTGGGCCCCCCGGGGGGATGCAGCAGTTCGTAGCCCGCATCCCAGGCCTGCTCCACAATGGCCAGCCAGGCCGCGCCGCGCCGCACCTGGCCGATCCAGGGCATGTAGCCGCTGCGCTCGAAAAAGTAGGGGGGCTGCACCGCTTTGATTTCCCCGGGCCAGTTGCCGGGCACCAGGCACCCCTGCATCATGGGAAGCACCGTGCAGCTTTGGGACGTTTTTTCTTCCCAAACAAACGGCGCGGGCCAGTGCACCGCCTCCACCGGCGCGTCCCGGAGGGGGATCAGCTCAAAGCGCACCTCACCGGTGTGCGCCACCCATACGCGGGTTTCCAGGCACAGGCCGTTTGCAAAGCCGCTCCAGAGCCAGCAAAAGCCGGCCCCCACCCCTGTTTTGAGGGGGCTCATTTCCACCCGGGCCTGGCTGAAGAAGATCGGTTTTCCGTTTGGCAGCGCGATCCACGGCACAAAGGCTTCGCTCTGCACCCAGGCTTCGCCCCCGCGCTCCACCGCGACCCGGCCCTCCGGCCAGGCGCAGAGCCTTGTTCCGCCCAGTTGTATCTGCTGCATCATTGTTTGGCCCCCTTACAGATTAAAAGCCACGGCGGATACGGCAAAGGGGGCGGGGCCTGTCGCCCCGCCCCCTTTGCCGCTATGAAAAGGTGTGTGTCAGCTGTTCTGTATAAATTCCAGCGCCTGCTTTTGGAGCTCGGCGTAGACTTTGTCCGCGCCGGCGGCCTGCAGCTTGGTCTGGAGCTTTGCGATGTCCGCCGCCGGGTCGTCGGTAAAGCCCAGGCCCAGCAGCTTGTAATCGGTGTTGAAGATCTCGCCCATGGCGGCGATCTCGTTCTTCACATTGGCGTCGTTAAACACGAAAGTCTGGTAGCGGCCGCTGCGGGCGCTGGCCTGCCAGGCCTTGTTCATCTCGGTCAAATTGGGGATGCCGCCCTCCACCACGCGCCAGGTGGCGTCGTTGCGCACGCCCCAGTTGCAGTTGCCGTCGTAGGGGTAATTGGAGCTGTCGGCAAGGGAGACCAGGGCGCCGTCGCCGGAGGCCTGCCAATGCTTGCCCTCGATGCCGTAGCAGAACAGGCTGTTGATCTCGGGGTCGTTGCGCAGATAATCCAGAGCCATGAGCGCGCGCTCGGGGTGCTTGGACTTGGAGAAGATGCTCATGCCGTTGGCCAAAAAGGAGTTAAGCACGGGGGGAACATCCTCCTGCGCGTCGAACACCCGCACATCCCATTCGGGGTGCTCGGCGGTGATCTGAGCATAAACGCTTTTTGCAGTGTTCACGTTCATCAGCGCCAGCGCGGATTTGCCGGCCTGGAAGCTCTCGGTGTTGTTCTGGGTATTGACCACCGCATTTTTGCTCCAGAAGCCGCGGTCGCGCCAGTCCTTCAGGCGGGTGACCACATTCAGGAATTCGGGCTGGTCCGCGTTGCCCTTGACGGGGGCAGCGTCGTCGAGCTCGCTCACGCTGGACATGGCCTGCCAGGGGCCGATGCCCACCACCTTTTCAGGGCTCTCCCAGTTGGCCTTGTTCCACATGCGGTCGAAGATGAACAGCTTGTCGTAGTCGGAGCCCACATCCAGGGGGATCAGGGTGGGCTCGTTCTTTGCGATGGCGTCCATATACGCCTCGGCCTCGTCCAGGGAGGCCACGGACTGGATGCCGTATTTGTCCATCAGATCGCCCCGTGCCATGTAAACATAGGCGGTGATCTCCTTGTAGTTCATGGGCAGCATGTAGACCTTGCCGTCCACCTTGGCCTGCTCCCAGGCCTCGGGGTAGATGGTCTGCGCGGTCATGGGCGCATAGGTGTCGAGCGCCTGCTGGGTGATCTCCCAGAAGCCCTGCTTGGTGGCCTGGGCGTTGTAGAAGCACCAGTCGGCGGTGTAGATGATGTCCCAATCCTCGCCGGAGGCGAAGATCAGGGGGTACTTCTGCTCGTATTCGCCCCAGCTCATGAACTTCAGGTCGATGGTGGCGTTGATCTCGGCCTTGAGCTTTTCATTGATTTTGGCAAAGACCTCGTCGTTGTCCACAGGGCGGTCGCCGATCAGGTACATGGTCAGGGTTACCGGCTCCGAGGTGTCGGGTTTTTCCGGCCCCGCCGCGGTGGAGCCGGCGGAAGCCGGCACGCTGGCAGGGGCGCTGGAGGCGGGCTGGCCGCAGGCGCCCAGGGCGCCCAGCAGCAGAGCCAGGACCAGCAGCAGGGATAGCTTTTTGAAGTGTTTACGCATTGTTTTTCCTCCTTCGTATGTATATCAAACGGATCCGCAATGGATCTTGCCGCGTGGGTCAGCCCTTTACCGCGCCGATGGTAACGCCCTTTACAAAATACTTTTGCAGGAAGGGGTACAGCAGCACGATGGGCCCGGTGGCCACCACCGTCATGGCCAGTTTCATGGGCTCGGTGGGAACGTCGCTGGCGGGAATGCCGCTTCGGGCCGCCGCCGCGTTGATGGCCTGCGCTTTGGTGAGGATGTTGTTCAGGAAGTATTGCAGGGGGTAGAGATCGCGGCGGCCTTCGTCCAGAAACAGCATGGCGTTGTACCAGTCGTTCCAATAGTTCAGGGCGATGAACAGCCCCACCGTGGCGAGCCCGGCCTTGCACAGGGGCAGCGCGATGCGCAGATAAACGGTAAAGTCGCCCGCGCCGTCCAGCCGGGCCGACTCATACAGCGCCTCGGGAATGCTCATCATGTAGCTTTTCAGGATGAGCAGGTAGGTGACGTTGATGAGGATGGGCAGGATCATGGAGATGATGTTGTTGTGAAAATGCAGGTACTTTGTGTTGAAGATGTACCAGGGCACCAGGCCGCCCCCGAAGATCGAGGTGAAATAAAAGAAGAAGGACACCTGGTAGCGGTAGCGGAAGGTATGGCTTGCCAGCACATAGGCGGCCATGCTGGTGAACAGAAGCCCGAAAAAGGTGCCCATAAATGTGACCAGGATCGTGACCCCGTACGCGCGCAGCAGCTCTTCCGGAATGCGGAACAGCATTTTATATGCGTCCAGCGAGACGTTTTTGGGCAGCAGGCTGTAGCCGTTCAGCTGGATGGACTGCTGGTCTGAAAAAGAGCCGCTGAGCACCAGCAGAAAGGGCAGCAGGCAGGCCGCGGAGAGCAGGGTCAGAACCAGGTAGGAAATGAGGTTGAACACCACCCGGTCGCGGCCGATGCGCCTGCGGGAGCGCTGTTTTGCAATAATCATAAAGCCCGCCCCCTTTCCCGGCGTTTGTTTTGGTCAGAACAGCGCATAGTCAGGTTCCACCTTTTTCACGATCTTATTTGCAAGGACCACCAGCACAAAGGAGATGGAGGACTGGTACAGCCCCGCGGCGCTGGTCATGCCGAATTCCTGCAGGGTGAGCAGCGAGCGGGTCACGTAGGTGTCGATCACGTCGGTCACTTCCAGCACCATGGGGTTGTTGCCCGTGACCTGCCAGAACATTTGGAAATCGCCCTTCATGATGGTTCCGATGGCCAGCAGGAACAGGATCACGATGGTGGGACGGATGCAGGGCAGCGTGATGTGCCAGATCTTCTGCCACATGGTGGCGCCGTCCAGATCGGCCGCCTCGAACAGCTGTTCGTCGATGTTCACGATGCTGGCCAGGTACATCACCGTGCCATACCCCACGTTTTTGAAGGCGCTTGCCGCCACCAGGATGAGCGGCCAGGCCCCCTTGTTGGAGTAGACGTCCACAGGCATCATGCCGAGGCTTTTCAGCAGGGAATTCACGGCGCCGAATTCATAATTGAACAGGTTGTAAACAAACGCGCCCACAACCACCCAGGAGATGAAGTAGGGCAAAAACATGACCGATTGGCTGAAACGCTTGAATTTTTTGCCTGCCAGCTCGCTGAGCAGCACCGCGCAGACGATCTGCAAAAACGTGTTCACGCACAAAAACGCGATGTTGTAGAGGATGGTGTTGCGGGTGGTGGTCCACGCCTTGCCCGACTGGAAAAAGTATTGAAAGTTTTTGAACCCGACCCAGGGGCTGCCAAAAATACCATCGTGGTAGTTGTACTCTTTGAACGCGAGCACAATGCCGCTCATGGGGATATAGCACATTAGGATCACCACGACGGCCGCGGGCAGCAGCATGAGCCACTTGACCCTGTTCTGGCGCAGATCCCGCAAAAGTGGATGCCCTTTTTCCTTCATCTGTGTTGCCCCTTTCCGGATGCCGGTCTGTTTCTGGTTTCCATCCTAACAGAGTTGCCGGGCAAAAACAACGGGACTGGATTTTGAAAGGGGGTTAAAATTATGCTGTTTTGGGAATTTTTAGTTTTTTGCACCAATTGAGATTGAAGTGTTTGCTGTTTTTGTATATGATTGATACAGACAGAAAGCATGGGAGGGAGCGCACAGATGGGCTTTACGGTGTTGATCGTGGACGACGAACTGATGCCCCGTACGGTTTTGTGCCGGCGGCTGCCCTGGGCCGGGCTTGGCGTGAGCCGGGTGGAGCAGGCCTCGGACGGGGAGGAGGGGCTGGAACAGGCGCGGCAGTGCCGGCCGGACATCGTGATCAGCGACATAAAAATGCCGCGGAAAAATGGATTGGAAATGGCGGCCGCCGTGCGTGAATTTTTGCCGGCCTGCCAGTTTGTGTTTTTGAGCGGCTACTCGGATAAGGAGTATCTCAAGGGCGCCATTCGGGTGAAGGCGGCCAGCTATGTGGAAAAGCCCATTGACCTGGAGGAGATCGAAGGGGTGCTGCGCGGGGTTTTGCAGGAGCTGCAGGCCCAGGCGGGGCCGGACCCGCGCAGAGTGTTTTTTCGGGGGACCGGCGAGGCCGGACCCCCGCTGAACGACCGGTCGTTCAGCGGGGGCAAAAGCCGGATCAGCGAGCTGGACCGGCTGATCAAGCACCAGAAAAGGCCCGAGGCCGAGGCCGCGCTGCGCCGCCTGGAGGAGGAGATGTTCCGCTGCGAGGGCACTGACCCGGAATACCTGCGGCATGTTTACTGCCAGATCGTGTTTTTGTTTCTGGCCGCGGCTGAGAGCCACAACATCACCACGGTGACCGAAAAAACGGATTTCCTTTTGTATACCGCGGCCAAGCAGGAAACGCTGGAGCAGCTGTGGGAGGCCCTGTGGCAGACCGAGCGGGAATACTTTGCCGTGGCCGAGCCGCAGGATATGGACGTGCCCGCGCGGGTGGAGCGCTATCTGGAGCAGCGCTACCCGGACAGCAGCCTTACCATTCAGCAGATGGCCGCCGACCTGGGCTTTGCCCACACCTACCTGTGCGCGGCGTATAAAAAGAGCTGCGGCAAGACCATCAACCAGCGGCTCACCGAGCTGCGCCTGCAGCACGCCAAGGAGCTGCTGGTGCGCTCACGGCAAAAGCTGTACGAGGTGGCGAACGCAGTCGGCTATGGGGACGGCAAGTATTTTGTAAAGCTGTTTACCCGTGAGACCGGGCTTTCGCCCAGGCAATACCGGGCGAGGCACTGCCATGAGGAATAGGCTGGTCCGGTGGCTTTCGCCCTCCCGCGGGCGGCTGCGCACCAAGCTTTTGTGGGTCTACTTTTTGCTGGTGGCGCTGCCGCTGGGCCTGTTTACCCTGTACGCTTACCTGCGGATGCGCGGCGCGGTGGAGCAGCAGACCTTTGCCGCCGCGCAGAACGCGTTTGACGACACCCGCCTGTCGCTGCAGCAGACCTTCAGCGAGCTGGACGGGGTGCTGGGAATCCTGTCCAGCGACCCGCTGGTGTATGCCATGGCCTCCAACGACCCGGGCGATTTTACATACATCCGGCGGCTGGAGGACTCGGATCAGCTCTCGCTGACCTTCCGGCACCTGTGCGATCTGTCCGGCGTGGGGCGCATCCGGCTGTACGTGAACAACGATTACCCCTACGCCGCCGGCCAGAGCGGCATCGTGCAGATCAGCGAGGTGGAAAACAGCGGCTGGTTCGGCCTGCTCTCGGAGCAGGGCGGGCGGCGGTGGTTTTCGCCGCCGGATTTTGCCGACCAGCCGGCCGGCGAGCGGGAATGGTATTCGTCGATGCAGGTGATCTATAACCCGCGGGAGGTGAACACCCCGCTGGCGGTGCTGCGGGCGGACGTGGACGCCGGGCGCATTGCCAGGCTGGCGGGAGATACCTCGATCACCGAGAACGGAACGCTTTTTTTGCTGCGCGGCAGCGAGGTGCTGTACAGCACCTCCCCCGCCCCTGCCGGAGCGGACCTGGCGGAGCTGGTGGAGAACCTGCCGGCCTGCGGCAGCGGCCGGTGGGACCGCATCCGGGTGGGAGGAAAAAGCTATTACGCCCAGTGCAGCGCCCTGAGCGACCCCACCTGGCACATGGTGAGCGTGCTGCCCACAGACGATGTGCTGCGGCTGAGCCGGCAGCTGCGCACCGGCATGCTGCTGGTGGTGATCGTGCTGGCCGTGGCGGCCTACGCCCTGGCCTATACCATCAGCCGGTCGTCCCTGGAGCGGATCTCGCTGCTCACCCGCACCATGCAGGCGGTGGAAAAGGGGGATGTGACGGCCCGGCTGGAGCCCATCGGCGACGACGAGATCGCACAGCTGATGGGGAGCTTCAGCCAGATGATGGAGCGGATCGACACCCTGATGGAGGAAAAGGTGGAGCAGGGCCGCCAGATCAAGAACCTGGAGCTCAAAGCCCTTCAGGCGCAGATCAACCCCCATTTTCTGTACAACTCGCTGGACCTGATCAATTGCACGGCCATTGCCAACGACGTGCCCCAGATCAGCCATATGGTGCACGAGCTGAGCCAGTTTTACCGGCTCTCGCTCAGCCGCGGGCGGGAGGTAATCCCGCTGGCGGACGAGCTGCGGCACGCGCAGCTGTATGTGGACATCCAGAACATGCGCTTTGAGGGCCGGGTGCGCGCGGAGTGGCAGCTGGACCCGGCCGCCGGCCGCTGCCAGGTCATCAAGATCATTTTGCAGCCCCTGATCGAAAACGCCATCATCCACGGCATTTTTGAGACCCCCGCCAAGACCGGCCGCCTGCTGGTGCGCACCTGCCGGGAAGAGGGGCGGGTGGTGATTGTGATTCAGGACGACGGCGCCGGGATGGACGAGGCCACCCGGCTTGCCAATTTTGCGCCCCCGCCCCCCGGCGGCATTGCGGAGACGGTGGGAGGGTACGGCGTGCGCAATATCTACGACAGGCTGCGCATCGCCTACGGCGCGCCTTACGGCCTGTTCTGCGAGAGCGGGCCGGGCAAAGGCACCACCGTGACGGTGATCATTCCGGCCATTGAGCCGGAAGAGCCAGAGGAGGAAGACGCTTTATGAAATATTCGGTTTTTACAGACGCAGACTGGCTTTACCCCGACTCGCCCCATGGCGGCGGGGATGAGGTCCGGCTTTCCGCGGCGCGGGGCGGGCACGCCGGCGCCCAGATCCTGGGGGAGGCGCCCGCCGCACCGGTGCGGCTTCGCTTTGCCTGGCGGCAGAGCGGCGGCCCGCGGGTGCAGCTTTACCAGCTGGCCCCGGTGGGCGTGAACGAGAACACCTCCCCCACCCTGATGACCACCACCGATTACGAGAGCTGCAGGGCGTTCGTCACCCGCCGCGCGCCGTTTGAGGTGTACGACGCACTGCGCCCGGTGGAGGAGGGCCTGGCGGCGGGGCGTTTGGCCCTGTATCTCTGCGCCGAGGCGGCGCCCGAACAGGCGCCCGGCGTTTACACCGGGGAACTGGTGATTGCCGAGGGCACGGCCGAGACCCGCGTTCCCGTGCGGTGCACGGTTCACAGCGCGCAGGTGCCCCCCCTTGCCGCGGCGCGGTTTTCCATGCTGAACTTTTTTAATTACGAGGGGCTGGCCGCCCAGCACGGGGTGGAGCCGGGCGGTGAGGCGTACTGGCAGCTGTTCCGGCAATATGTGCGCGCGCAGCTTGAGATGCGCTGCACCCACATCCTGCTGCCCCCGGGCGAGGCGGTGTTCCAAAATGGGGCGCTGGCCGGCTTTGACTTTTCGGCGGCCGAGCGGGCGGGCCGCATTGCGCTGGAGGAGGGCGCGGTGAAGCTGTGCGGCGGCCACGTTGCCCACTGGCACGAGTGGGACGACAGCGAGTATTATCCCAATTGGGACGACAGCACCGGCGTGAGCACCCCGGAGGGCTACCTTCAAATGCGCCTGTATTTTACCCGGTGGGCGCAGGTCGTACGCAGGAACGGCTGGCAGGGCTGCATGACCCAGGCCCTGGCGGACGAGCCGCAGACCCACAACGACGGCACCTACCGCATTCTGGCGGGGATGTTCCGCAAGTTTTTGCCCGGCGTGCCCATCATCGATGCGGTGGAAACGACCAATCTGGGGGGCGGCATTGACGTGTGGGTGCCCAAGCAGGACACCTATGAAAAATGGCGCGGCGCCTATGAAGCGCTGAAGGCTGCCGGGGAGGAAATGTGGTTTTACACCTGCGCGTTTCCCGCAGGGCCTATTATGAACCGCAGCATGGACCTGCCCCTCACGGCGAGCCGCGCGGTGCTGTGGATGGGGGCGCTCTACCGCCTCACCGGCTTTCTGCACTGGGGGTTCAACTACTACATCGGCGATGACCTGCGGCACAGCGCCTGCTGCCCCCACAAGGGCGCGCTGCTGCCCGCGGGCGACGCGCACATCGTTTACCCGGGCCCGGCGGGGCCCTGGCGCAGTATGCGGTTTGAGGCCCAGCGGGCGGGAGCCGAGGAATGTGAACTGCTGATGCAGGCCGCGGCGGCGGCCCCGGCCGAAGCCGACGGCATCATTCGGAAGGTCTGCACCAGCTTCCGGGAATATACCCGCCGGGGCGGCGAGCTGCTGAGTGCGCGGGAAGAACTGTTCAGCCTGCTGGAAAGCGGGGTGAGCCGCCATGGCTGATACGCAATGGTTCCAGGAGGCGCGCTTTGGCATGTTCCTCCATTGGGGGCTGTATGCGGTGCACGCCAGGGGCGAGTGGTACGCAAGCATGGAACGGGTGCCCCCGGAGGAATACGACCGGGCGTTCGGCGCGTTTGATGCGGCCGATTACGACCCCCGGGCCTGGGCCCGCATGGCAAGGCAGGCGGGGATGAAGTACGCCGTGCTCACCGCAAAGCACCACGAGGGGTTTTGCCTGTTCGACTCGGCCTATACCGATTACAAAGCGACCAATACCCCCGCGGGGCGAGACCTGGTGCGGGAATATCTGGAGGCCTTCCGCGCCGAGGGCCTGCGGGTCGGCCTTTATTACTCGCTGGTGGACTGGCATCACCCCGATTACCCGGCCTATGCCGACCCCTTCCACCCCTTGCGGGGCAGCGAAGCGCGCCGGTGTGGGCAATGCGATTTTGAGCGCTATCTGGCCTATCTGCACGCACAGGTGCGGGAGCTGTGCACCGGTTATGGAAAGCTTGACCTCCTCTGGTTCGATTTCTCCTATGAGGGCCATACCGGGGAGGACTGGCACGCCCGGGAATTGGTGGAGATGGTGCGGGCGCTGCAGCCCGGCATTTTGCTGAACAGCCGGCTGGAAGCCAGCGGCGGCTCGCTGGGAAGCCTTCTCTCCGAGCGGCCCACCCCCTGGGCCGGCGATTTTGCGACCCCGGAGCAAATCGTTCCGCCGGCGCCCCTTGCGGGCCCGGATGGAGCGCCGGTGTGCTGGGAGGCCTGCCAGACCATGAACAACAGCTTTGGCTACACCGAGGCCGACCACGCCTACAAGAGCGCCGCGGTGTGCATCCGGCAGCTGGCGGACTGTGTTTCCAAAGGGGGGAACTATCTGCTGAACGTGGGGCCCAATGCCCGGGGCGCCCTGCCCGCCCCGGCGCAGGAGATCCTGCGGGAGATCGGGGCCTGGATGCGCTGCAACGGCGAGAGCATTTACGGGTGCGGCGCTGCGGACCAGGCTGTCTCGGCCTTTGGCTGCCGGGCGACTGCAAAAGGGAAAACGGTGTATCTGCATGTGATGCAGCAGCCGGTGGGCCCGCTGGCCCTTCGGGGAATCGCCCCGCAGCAGATCCGCCGCGCCAGCCTGCTGTATTCCGGCAGCCAGGTGGAGGTGCTGCAAGAGGGCTGGGCCGCAGCGAATTACCCGGGGTACACTTTTTTGAGCCTGGCGGCCCGGGCGAACGAAACGCAGCCGCTGCCCGACGCTGCGGATACGGTGGTAAAGCTGGAGCTGCGCTGAGAAAAAAGCAAAAAACACGCACAAGCTATCAAGTCGAGCGAAAGGAGGCAAAACTATCGCAGGAAGAAGCTGCGGAAAAGCTGGATATCTCGGCGCGCACGATCCAGAATTTCGAGTCTGGCAAGCGGATACCAAAGCTGCCCATGCCGTTTGCGATGGCAGATCTGGGAAGAGGTCAAGTCCTACTGGCTGCACCTGCCGGCCGCGCCAGCCGCCGTATGGCGGAAATCTGTCACCATGCGGCAAGCACGCTCCACAGCGCTTTGAGGATCGTCGCTGACGATGACACCGAGTACATGACTTCGGCAGCCCCCTTAACAGCAGATTTTGTAATCGTGGATGAAACGTCCATGCTGGATCAAAATCTCTCCAGTTCTCTTTTCAGCAGGCGTTCATCTTCCTCCAGCATCCTGTTTGTGGGCGGCGTGGACCAGCTTCCACCTGTTGGCCCCGGCATGGTTTTGCGGGATCTGATTGAGAGCGGCGCCGTGCCTGTTACCCGCCTTACTGCAATTTTCGGACAGGCAAGCGGCAGTCATATCCCGATCAATTGCGTCAGCAACGGCACCCCGGTACTTAGACCGGATATCCCGGAAAGAAGCCTTTATTCTTTTTCTTCGTAAAGTAACCGCTGTGCAGGACGCGTATTACACCTTGGAAATTGAGCCTGACAGTACAATTCGGCAGAAAAGAACATTTGGGGATGGCCAATTGGAAGACATCAATGACGACTTGCCGTTTTTGGCAGGATGGCAAGAAGTGATCGCAAAAAGATTGTCTGCGGAGGATCGGGCGCTATCTAAAAGCAAATAGGAGCAAGTTCATTTCTTGAACTTGCCCCTATTTATATTACCTCTCAGCGATATATCCTTTAGCCGGGTATCATAAGTTTCATCAGAAAATAGAGGGCACAATAGAGCACCCTCTCTGCCGTGCCCGCTCTGCCGCAAAGGCGATAGCGTGGGATTTCAGGGTGATATCGATGGTGGTGAAATAATCGGGGTCTACCTTTTTGCCCTCTAGGATATCCACCAAGGTGCGCACGATGCCAACATCGCCGCCCAAATGCCCCTGGTCGGCATGATCGTCCACCGTGACCATTTCGGTTCGGTCACCGAGGAAGGTATTGACTGTGATTTCGTGTCCGCTGTCAGCGGCAAAAAGCTCGCCCTGTGTGCCGGAGATGCTGATGCGGCGGTAACAGTCCTTGGTAAAGGGGGTGATCGTAAGGGACGAAGTAGCCCCGTTTGCCCACTCCATATTCACTACCTGATGATCGCACACATCGTTATCGCAGCGATACACACAGCGCCCATACGGGCCGCTTTTCAGGGCTTCGCGCAACTCCTGCGCGGTGCAGCCGGGCTTGCCCACTACCTGCAGCCCGGCGTCGCCCAGTACCGGCGCGGCGCCTGTGGCGCGCGGCAGCAAATAGATCTTCTCAGCGTCAAAGGGGCAGCTGCCTTTTACCTCGCAGCCCTGCAGGCAGTAAGCGGCGGAGCCTTGGGGGGCTGCGCCAGCACAGAAAACCGTGGTGGCCCCGAAACTGGTCACCCGGGTGCAGTCACAGCCGATGAGCCAATAAAGCAGGTCGAGATCGTGGCAACACTTGGCGAGTACCAACGGGCAGCTCTCGGTCTCGTTGCGCCAGGGTCCCCGCACGAAGCTGTGTGCGAAATGCCAGTAGCCCACGTTTTCGGTGTGGTTGATGTTGATGATACGGCCCAGCCGGCCAGAGTGGACGATGCCGGCCACCGTTTTATAAAAGTCGGTATAGCGCAGCACATGGCACACCAAAACCAGCGCCCCCACCTCGCGTGCTTTCCGGCCAATGGCAAAGCACTCCTCCTCCGAGGGGGAGAGGGGTTTTTCCAACAAGAGCTGATAGCCTTGTTCCAGGGCGCGCATCGCGTGACGGTAGTGGTCACGATCCTGCGTGGCGATCACCAGCACATCCGCCCGGCGGCCTTCGGCAAAAAACTCTTCCTCGGCGGTGAAAATTTCCGCGCTACCGCCGCTCAGCAGGCGGGCCTGCCGGGCTTTTTCCTCCACCGTGTCGCAGACCGCCGTCACCGAGATCTGCGGATATTTGCCCAGCTCACGCGCGTAGATCATACCGCGCGTTCCGCAGCCCAGGATCGCCACTGTTTTCATCATCAAAAAATCCTCCCGTCGGTATGTTTACCCTGCAAAGCTTATCACTGCGAAAGGTGCAAAACAAGAGCCGGGATTTATATTTTTCGTGCTGCCGTTTAGCAGCATACGACCGGGAATTCCTCAGATGGCGGAGACAGGGTTTGCGGAAACGATGCGATCCCATAGGGCGCAGTCCGGCAGATGCCCAGGGGTATCATCCCCATCAAAGGGCATCCTCTCCGCCTCCAGCTCCTCAACGCGGTCGATCGCTCCGCTCAGATATGCGTGCAGTTTTTCCCGTGCGCAGCGCAGCCGCGCGCACAGCGCCCCGAGGCGCATGTCGATCACCTCGAAGCCGAACACTTTGTTGGTGTCCAGCCAAAGGGAACTCCAAGATCCCCGCAGCTCCTCGACGAGAGCCGGAAGTGTCTCCAGCTCCGTGAGGCAGCGCCGCAGCGATTCCCGGTCACCACTGCGGTAGGCCGCCGTTAGTTCAGCGCCCAGCAATGCCTTGCCTTGCAAAGCACGGGCCAGCAGAAGATAATGCCGGAAAAGATGTTCGTCCTCTGCCTTTGCTGGAGGCTCCAGACCTTCCAGCCGGGCGGTCAGATCCCCATACCATTGCCGCAGCGAGAGCCCCTGCACATGCCAATCGAACAAACCCAGCAACGGGTCCTGATAAAAGAGATATTTCGACGGATTGCTCCAATGCGGATTGCCCACCTGGACGCCCGGTGTCTCATCAAATTGATTCAGCAGCAGGTAGCTTTGCCAATTGCCGCCGCAGCAGGCGGCAAAACGCGCGGGAAGCGCGGCCTGCTCTACTATGGAGCGATAGGCATGCTCTGCAAAGAGCTGCAGTACAGGCATGGCCGCAAGAGGGCTGGTCTCAGCGCCGTTGTCGCCCCAGCAGGTACAGAATACCTCCTCCACGCCAAGCTCTTTGCAGGCGGTCAGAGCGCAATCTGTACCGCGAAATGCCAGGCCGTAATTGGGTGCCAACCCGTTCCACGTCCAGGCGCCGCCGGCAAATACCGGCATACGCCCAAGCAGCCGGTGGCGGCGGATCAGGGCAGCATAGTCCGCTTGCTTTGTGTGATAATAATCCCAGTAAACAAGGTCCATCCCGGCCGGCACGATAGCCGACGCCTGCGCGGCCAAAGCGGCGGGCACAGGAGCCGTGTCGTAGTAGTCGTGCAGCGCCGACAACTGGCACAGGCATACGTCGCTCCATACCATGGGGCGCAGTCCACGCGCTGCACACAAGGCTGCGGTACGGGCCAGATGCCCGCGCAGAATCTCCAGAGCGGGCACCTCGCCGTGCAGTTGACGGTAACGGCCCGTCCCAAGCCCCTGCGCCTCGTCCATACCCAGATGGATACGCCGGGTGCGCAGATTTTCAGCCAGGGCGTCTAACATGCTTTCTACAAATTCTGTGCTGCTGTCATCTGCCAAAAGCACGCTGGGCGTATCCTGCAGCGGCTTGAGCATAGGCCAGCGCAGTGCTTTTTCCAGATGGCCCAGTGCCTGGATGCAAGGAATCAGTTCCAGCCCCAGACAGGCGGCAAAATCGTCCATCTCACGCAGTTCGCCATGCGAATATCGGCCACGGAAATAGCCAAAATAGGGCTGACTTTCCACGGTATAGACATCCTCCATGTACAGCAGCACGGCGTTCATCCCCATCAGGGCCATGGAAGAGACCAGTTTTTTGAACCCCTCCACCGATAAAACGCCGTTGCGCGAGCAGTCGAACATGGCTCCGCACAGCTTGAACTGCGGCACTTCCCTGACCTCGAAGGGCATGCCCCTTGGGACATGCTGGAGTAAGTAACCAACCATGCGGAAAAAGCCCGCTGCGTCGGGGCAAACAATACGGATGCGACAGCCGTCAAACGAAACATGCAGGTCTGTGCCCTGCACCGTTTCTAGCGGGACACCACCGTCACCCAAATACAGCCTACCATATTTCTCCAACGCGCGCAGGCCGGGCAGATAAATGCAGTCCGGCACGGGCCGCAGGCAGATCATTTGTGTCATAAAACACCTTCCTTCCGCTTTTGCTCGCGGTATTCACGGGGGGTAAAGCCGGTCTCTTTTTTGAAGATCTTTGTAAAGTTGTAATCGAAGCCATAGCCCACTTTTTCCGTGATCTCGTTGATGCGCATGGGGGTGGTCTCCAGCAATTCCTTGGCATATTGGATGCGCAGGCCCGTCAGATAACTGGTAAAGGTGACGCCGATCTCCTTTTTGAAAAGCTGAGACAGATAACTGGCATTGATGCAATATTTTTCGCACAACCCCTGAAAAGAGACGTCCACAAAATTATGATTTACCTCATCCAGGATCTTGCGGAAGGTCTCGTTGTGTATATTATCCGGGTCAAAACTGCCGGCGACGGGCGCCAGCAGGCGCTCCAGGGCCAAGAGCAAGCGCGGCATATCGCCGTACTGTGAGGCCAGCTCGTAAATATAGCGGATCGTTGGTTCCCACATCGTGTTTTGCAGTCGGCTGGTAAGGCCGAGGCACAGATTGTACAGCGTTACTGCCTGCGAGGGAAGTACGGGCGGGCAATGCTTCTGCGCGCCCCGCACAAGCTCCAGCAACTCGATCGTCTGGCGCTTGTTTGCCAGTGAGGCGGCCGTTTTTAAAAAATCCTCAGGGCGGGCCTCCGGCTCCGGCGCGGCCTCCCCCAGAGTCACCGGAGCGCCGGTGAAATAAGAGTAGGCAGCGTCAAACAGGGGCACCAGCCCCTCGGCAAGAAATTTTACGGGCTGCGCGGCGCGCCGCCAGGCAAACGCTTTGATCTGCCGCTGCGCCGCGGCGTTCAGCAGGGCGGTGCGGAAGGGGACGGAGGAGAGATACTCCGCGTTGGAGGTGATGAGATACAAATAGGTATCCCCGGATACGCACAGGGAAAAGTAGCTCACATTCCCGGCCAGCAGGCGGTTGGCGCGCCCCACGCTGACTGCGGCCACAAGCGAATCCGGCGGCACTTCATTGGGGAAGAGCCGGGCGAGGAAATCGGCGCCCGCCTGTGGGCCGGGCGCCCGCATCAGTCGTCCGAAGGACGACTGAATGACCTCCTGCTGGGCATCCAGTTTGCGGGTCACGCTCGCCAGCGCGGCCTCGATCTCCTCGTCCTCCAGCGGTTTTAGGCAATAGGCCAGAGCGCCCAGGGAGACCGCTTCCCGGGCGTAGGTAAAATCGGCGTGGCCGCTGATAAAAACAAACTGTATCTGCGGCAGCTTTTCCCGCGTGCGGCGCATCAGCTCGATGCCGGTCACCACCGGCATTTTGATATCCGCAAAAACCACGTCGGGCCGGATGAACTGGATCATGCCCAGCGCCTCACTGCTGTTTGTTGTGGTTGCTACGATCTCGTAGCCGTGGGCGTTCCAGTCAAAGCCCATTGCCAGGCTGTTGATCACCATCTGCTCATCGTCCACGATCATCACCTGATACATTGTTCTTCACCTCCGTGTTCCAAGATCGGGATCCTAAGCTGAACCGTTGTGCCCCGGCCCGGCGTGCTGGCAAGGGTAACTCCATAGACCTGCCCATACATCAGGCGGATGCGGTCGTTCACGTTGCGCAGGCCGATATGCCGCGAATTCGTGGTACCCTGTGACGGAGGGCCCGTATCCAAATCACGCCGCAGTGCGGCCAACACATCTTTGGGTATGCCGCCTCCGTCGTCCGTGACGGTCAGCGTCAGGACATGGGCCTCCTCCCGTGCCTGCAGGCAGATATGGCAGAGCTTTTCCTGATGCTCCACGCCGTGCACGATGGCATTTTCGATCAGGGGCTGCAGCACCATTTTAGGGATCATGCGCTCCATGCATATGTCAGGGAGCTCATACGTTACCTCGAACCGCCCTTTAAAACGGTACTGCTGGATGGACAGGTAATTTTGCGCCACCTTTATCTCGTCGCGCAGGGGTACGCGGTCCTTGCCCTTGACACTGTATTTGAAGATCACGCTGAGCGCGCGCGCGATGCGTGCCAGCTCCGGCTGGTTTTCACTGTAGGCAATGCCCACCATCGTCTCCAGTGTATTATAAAGAAAATGGGGGTTGATTTCGCTGCGCAGGTGCATCAGCTCGGCCTGGCGCGCCAAGAGCTCGCTTTCATACAGCCGGGAGTTGGAGGTGATGAGCTCCTCGGTGAGGTCGTGGATCTCCTGCAGCATGTTGTTTACGGCGTTGCCGACCAGTTGCGCCTCACGTGAGCCGGTAAGCGAGATGCTGCGGCGCAGGGTCTCCAGGCCGTCCTGTTTGCTCTCGTCAAAAAAGCGGATCAGCGCTTTATACGGCCGCACGGTGTTGTGGGCGAACAAAAACCAGATGCCCAGCAGAATCCCCGTCAGCGCAAGCAGCAACAGCAGCACGGGCCACTGCTCGCCATAGATCTGGGAAATATAAGAGAGCCGGCTGTTGTGATAAGCCAATACACGGAAATTTGTGGAGGGAATGCGTTCATCGACCGCAGCTTTATCCCGCTGCGTACGCACTACCTCATCCGCCGCCGAATTCTGCCAAAGAATATTTTCCGCGGCGTCCAGCAGAAAAATATCACTGTCACCCGCAAAAGCCCCAAATTCCTCGCCGCTGGTAAAAGCGGCCGGCGCAAGCACCAGATAGACCGAGCCGATCTGCTGGCTGGTCTGATTATAGCTGTCGATAGAGTTGATGGTTTTGCAGGCCACAAGATACGCGCCGTGCCCGCCTCTCCTTTGCAGTGTGGAGAGGTGCAGCAGACTGTCTGCACAGTCGATCTGCGGCAATGAATAGGTGGTATCGGAAAGGTTGATGCGCTGGTTTTCGCTGTTTACGATCACGATATCTAAAATTTGGCTGTTCAGGGTGGAGATATCTGTAAGATTGCGCACAAGTGTGGTATAAAGCACATAACGCTCTTTGGGATTGGCGGCCAGAAGATAATTCTGCACGTCCTCATTATAGGCGACCAGCCGCGCGATCTGGGAGAGCGAGTTGTAATTGGACTGGACCGTCATCTCAAGCTGCGAGGTCAGGTCGCTGAGATAAGCCCGCTGAGAGGCCTCGTAATTTTTGGCCGCGCGGTATGTGAAGACATTGAGCGCGGCAAACAGGCAGAAAAGGCTTGTGACAATGATGATGACCAGCTGCGTGGAGAGCGTTTTCTTTTGAAACCAGCTGCGCATTGCACTACCTCCCGATACCCTTTACTATTAATATAAAGGAATTTTTTTTCGTTTTCAATGCAGCCTTTCACAAAACTAAACCCGAGACTGTTTTAGCTAAATGTGAACCAATTTTTTGCAATGCCCAAAAGGGAGACCACATGTTATAATAAAACCGGTTATACAAAGTAAGAAAGGGGATCCTCTGATGCGGAAAATGCTCTGTGGCATTCTAACTGGCGCGCTTGTTTTATGCGCGGCAGCGGGCTGTAGCCAGGCACCGCTTTCCTCGACGACTTCAGGGCAGGAAAACCCGCAGCCGCCCACGGAGATATCCGTGGGCTTCTGGAATGTGGAGGAGTGCCTGGTGGGCGATGCAGTGCAGCAGTACATCGAGGCAAAATTCAACGTGCGCTTTGTGCCGGTCTCTTTCAATTATGACAACTATCCGCAGCGTCTGCAACAGATGGCCGCCAACGACAATCTGCCCGATATATTCGCGCACGATATTTATGGCTCCTCGGCCTATGAGAGTTGGATCTCCCACAATAAGGTCCGCGCGCTGCCCAAAGATCTCACCGCGTACCCAAATTTGGCCGCCTATCTGGATCAGCCCTACTGTGAGCGGTTTATGCGCACGGACGGGCGCTACTATGCCATTCCGCGCCTCACCTATTCCGAAGAGGAGTCCTGGGTGGTCGACCGCTGCCTGGTGGCCCGCAAAGACTGGATGGAAAAACTGGGCCTCGGCCTCCCGGAGAGCTGGGAAGAATATGTGGAGTTGCTGCGGCAGTTTACTGAGGGCGATCCCGATGGAGACGGTCAGCACAACACCGTCGGCATGACGTGCACCCACCTGAACACGCTGGAGGCCGTGTACCTGAGCCTGTTCCCGGAGCTGTCGAATACGGAACGCGGCTGGATGTATGAAAATGATCGATGGATCCCCGTATACATGTCTGAAAAAACCGGGCCTGCGCTGGAAGCGATGCGCGATTTGTACCATCAAGGCCTGCTGGATCCAAATTTTGCGTATATTTCCACCAACGAGGCAATCGAATCTTTTATTGAAGGCCAGGTGGGTGTGATCGCGAGCCAGTACCACGGGATAATAAAGGAGATGCGCGCGCAGGGCTATTCCGACGATGAGATTCAGAGGCGGGTATGTATCCTTCCCCCTTGGCCTGCTGCGGACGGCCAAAGATATCGATTCACCACCAGTCTGCACTGGTCGGAATCGTATTTCGGCGCAAATGTGTCGGAGGAAAAGATGGCGAAGATTCTCAAAATCTACGACTGGCTGCTCACCGATGAATTTGAAGAAATACGAAACTACGGGCTGCCGGGAGAAGATTATTGCAAAGCAAAAGACGGCAGCGTCCAGGTGCTGGATGAAAAGCAATATGCTCTGGGCAAATATCCTTCCCTCACGGTCTTCGGTTCTCTGGCCGAGTGGAACCAGGATGGGCTCTATGCAAAAACGCCGGGCAATTTTTTGAATTACGGCCAACAAAACGTAGAGGCCGCACGCGCCTATCGAGAATGGAGCAGGAACAATACCGTGCGGGTGAATTACAATTTCAGCATCATTTTCCTCTCCACACCGGCCAAAAATAATCTTATTGCAAACCGCGATGTACAAAGCGAAATGGTGAAGGTGATCCTGGGAGAAGAGAACGCAGTGACTGCCTGGCCAAAGGCCTTGGAGCGGCTTAGGGGAATCACGCCGCTGGATGAGGCCGTGGCGGAGGTAACGGCCCTGGCAAAGGAAATGGGGGTCAAACCGTAAACGATGAAACGGTATTTTTCACCCGAACTGGGCTTGACAGCCCACATGCAGGGGGACTGCACAGCGGCGTTTGAAGCGGCGTTCGATCGGCTGCCGGACAATAGCGAGCTGGTACTGGAGCCAGGCGTGTATCGGTTTGATGCGGGCAGCGCACGACGTGCACAATACTCGCTTTCCAATTCGGATGCGGTGGGGTGCCATCGCGTTTCGATTTGGCTGCGCCGCCGGAAAGGTATTGTTCTGAACGGCTGTGGCGCCGAGATTCTGTTTCATGGGCAGACAATGCCTATTGCTCTGGACGGGTGCCGGGACATCACGCTGAAAAACCTGGTGATCGATTGGGACATCCCTCATACCTCCGAGGGAGAAATAATCGCGGTTCACGACGATTTCATTGACTTGAAAATAAACAAACAATTATATCCGTTTCATGTCGAAGATGGAAAACTGATTTTTGACGGAGGCGATTGGCAGGAGCCCCTGTGGAGGGGCTCACATACCGAGTTTGATGCGCGCACGGGAAAGGTGGCGTACGGCCGCGGCGATACGTTTCCAAACACAGTCCAACAGCAGGTTTCAGAGGAGGTGGTGCGCTTTTATGGAGACTTTGCCGCACACCGGCCGCAGCAAGGAAATATTGTGGTGCTGCGGCATGGAAGGCGCGAGCATCCAGGGATCCTAATCCAGGACAGCACGGATATTGCAGTTGAAAATCTTACGATGCACGCCAGCGGCGGCTTGGGAATTTTGGCGCAGTTTTCGGAGAATCTGCGGTTTTGGCGCGTTAAAATGCTGCCAAACCGGGCGAAGGGGCGCTGCTTTGCCTCGGGGCACGACGACGGTATCCACCTGAGTGCCGACAGCGGGACCGTAAGGGTGGAAGAATGCAGCTTTCTGGGGTTGATGGATGACCCTGTGAACCTGCACGGGATCGCGGCAAAGCTTGAAAGGCGGCTGGATGCGCACACGGTTATGGGGAGGTTTATGCATCCGCAGTCGAAAGGGTTTGCGCGGTGGGCGCTGCCGGGGCACACGGTCGCACTTCTGGATGCCCAAGAGATGAGCGAGGCGGCGCAAGGTACGGTAAAAAGATATGAGCTGTGTACCCCCGAGACCTTTCGCCTGGAGTTCGAAGCGCCACTGCCGCAAGCGGCCTTCACAGCCGGCTCGCTGGAAAACCTAACGCGCACGGCGGCGCTTATATGCCGCAACAACTGGTTCGGCAGCTGCCGCGCCCGCGGTCTCCTTTTCTGTACGCCAAAACCGGCGCTGGTGGAAAACAATATTTTTGAATCCGCAGGGGCGGCAATTCTGATTGCAGGTGATGCCTGTACATGGTACGAATCCGGGCGCTGCCAGGACGTGAAGATCCGGGGAAATTACTTTGCCGATTGCTGCCTCACCTCGGCGTATGGCGGAGGCGAGGGAATCGTGAGCATCCACCCCGAGCTGCCGTGCCCGCATGTGGGGGCCGTCTGCCACCGGGGGATCAGGATCGAGCATAATACCTTTGAAACCTCAGATGCACGGGTTCTGTATGCGCTGTGTACTGCGGGCCTTCGCTTTTATGGAAATCGGATCGTTCGCAGCTATACCTATCCGGGACGGTGGCCGAAAAAAAAGCTGGTTACACTGGAGCACTGTTCCGACACGGAGATCGATGACAACCTGTTGATAGGGGATGTGGTCGGTACAGGATAAAACAGAACAAAAGAAGAGCGCCCGCTATGTAAAGGAGGGCGCAGCTTCGCCCGCAGACCGCTTTTTCCGATCAGGGAAAAGCGGTCTTTGTTTAGCAAAAATCTGTTTTTATTTAGCGGCCGAAGAAAAACCGCCTGTACTTGGGGAAAAGCGGAAAAAAGTTATAACACACTCCACTTCCCTTGACCTTCCTGAAAAAGTATGCTGAAGATAAGCGAAAGGCGAAGCCCAAATTACAGCATAAAAAAGGAGGAAACAACAAAATGAAAAAGTTTCTCGCGCTTACTCTGGCCGCGGTAATGGCCCTGAGCCTGGCCGCCTGCGGCGGGGCGCCCGCCCCGTCCACGCCCGTCGTCTCTGCGCCGGAATCCGGCACCACCCCCGCCAGTTTGTCGGGCAGCGTAGTGTATTGGTCCATGTGGCAGGAGACAGAGCCTCAGGCCGATATCCTGAAAGCGGCCGTCGCACGTTTTGAAAAGGCCAACCCCGATGTGACGGTAGAGGTGGAATGGAGCGGCCGCGACGTAAAGAACCTGGTGTCCGCCGCCGTTCAGGCCGGCGAACAGGTGGATCTGTTCGACTCCGACCCCACAAGCTTTTATCAAACCGACCCCACCATCATGATGGACCTGACCGACTTTTATGATTCCCTTTCGCTGGACGGCACCACCAAGCTTTCCGATGCCATCCTGACTGGCCTGATCGACTGGGACAAGGGCTTGTCGAAAGATTATGCCGACGGGAAAAGCCACTCGGTCCCCTATAACCCGTACTGCATCGACTTCTTCTACAACACCGAGCATTTCAAGGCCGCCGGTATTGAAAAGGTGCCGGAGACCTGGGAAGAGCTGGACGCGGTATGCGCCAAACTGAAACAGGCCGGCTTTGAGCCCATCGTCACCGACGATGCCTACTTCTCCATGATGTTCAAGTACTATGTGGCCCGCTACAGCGGCGAGGACGCCATCAAGGAGATGGTGAAGACCAACAATTTTGATGATCCCGGCATGCTGGCCGCCCTGAAAGCCCTGGAGGATTTTGCGAGCAAGGGCTATTTTGCCGCCAGCTGCAAAACCAATAAATATCCCGCCGGCCAGCAGCAGTTTGCCCGGCAGGAAGCCAGCATGTACTTTAACGCCTCCTTCATGGCCGCCGAAAATGCGGAGACTGCCGGAGACGACTTCCCGTACGGCCACTTTGCCTATCCTGTCGTGCCTGATGGCAGCGGCAAGATCACGGAGAACAGCATCGGCGGCCAGGCGTTCGTGGTGAATGCCAATACCGAAAACAAGGACGCCGCCTACGAACTGCTTCGCTACTTTGTGGGCGAGGACTGCCAGAAAGACTTTTTGGATCACGGCCTGACCCCGAACCTCAGCTCCCTCGATTGGCCGGCTTCCATGGCGGGGCAAAAGCCTATCGTGGCAGCCGTCACCAAAAACATCAACTGGGGCGCCAGCATGGGCGGCGAGATTGCTGATTCCGTCATCGATCCGGCGGTGAAAGCCGTGATGCTGGGCGAGCAGAGTGCCGACGCCGCGTATGCCGCCATTGTTAAAGCGGGCAAAAACGCGGGCTGATTAAAATTGCAAGACATACGGCCCAGCCCTGCTGGGCCGTATTGTTTATTGAAAGAACGCCGCGCATGTGCTTTTTAAGGAGCTGATATTGTGAAACACAGTGAACGCAGGATGATCGGCGGCTTTGTGGCGCCCATCGTGCTGGTATACCTGCTGATTTTTCTATATCCCACGGTGCGCACCGTGTACATGTCGTTTTTTAAGCTGAAAAACCTGGCGGCCCCTGTTTCCGACTGGGAATTCGTAGGGCTCGACAATTACATCAAGCTGTTCAGCAGCCCGCTGGTGATGCAGGCATTTTCGAATATCATCAAGATCGCGTTTGTAGGCGGCGTGGGCACCTTTATCGTGGCGCTATTTTTTGCGGTGGTGCTCTCCAGCAAGGTGCGGGGCAAAAAGCTGCTGCGCGCCATTGTGTACCTGCCGAACCTGATCACGCCCGTGGCCATGGTCACCATGTGGACGCAGTATATTTACAACAACGAATATGGGCTTTTGCATAACCTTTTCAAGGCGTTGCACCTAAACTGGCTGGCCGATATTCCCTGGACCAGCACCGAATGGGCGTTCCGCTCCATGCTGATCGCGTTCTGCTTTGGCTCGGTGGGGTACTATATGGTCATTTTTATGTCTGCGATGGAAAAGATCCCCCAGGATCTTTACGATTACGCCGGCATGGAAGGCGCCGGCAAGCTGCAGATGTTCTGGCGCATCACCATGCCGCTGCTGAAAGATACCACAAAAACGGCGGTGACCTTCTGGGGCATCGGCGCGGTCAACTTCTTCCTGTGGAGCCGCGTGTTCTCCACGAATCCCCTGGAGCCTTCCACCATCGTGCCGGCTAACTACATGTTCGGCATGGTGTTTGGGGGCAGCAGCTCGGGGGCCAGCAACGCCTCCATGCTGAACGTAGGCGGCGGCTGCGCCATGGGCGTGCTGCTGACGCTGTGCGTGGTGCTGATCTTCTTTGTGGTAAACTTGATCTGCGGCAATGAAAAATATGAGTATTGAGGAGGTGCTGCAAGATGGAAAAGAACAAATTTTACAAGACGCACCGCACTTCTTCAAATTGGTTCGGTGTGACTGTCATGGTGCTGTGGTGCGCGTTCACGGTGGCCGCCATCGGGTGGATCATTCTGGCCTCGTTCAGCACCACCAAGGATATCTTTGCCGGCAGCTTGTTCGGCAGCGGGATCCATCTTGAAAACTACCTGACCGTGATTGAAAAGCACAACATCCTGCGCTATTTCGCCAACAGCCTGTTCTATACGATGTTTGCCTGTTTCGGCGTGATCTTTCTCGTGGCGCCGGCCGCCTACGCCATTTCTAAATACAATTTTCTGGGGAAACGCCTGCTCAGCACGCTGTATTCTTCGGCGATGGGCATCCCGGCGGTGATGCTGATGGTTCCCCTTTACATGATTGTTGTGCAGATGAAACTGACCAAAAACCCGATCGTGCTGATCCTCATTTACATCTTCACGGCAGTGCCTTTCACGCTCTTCTACCTGCTCAGCTTTTTCGCTACCATTCCCAACGAAATCCAGGAATCGGCGCTGGTGGACGGCTGCACGCACACGAGAGCGTTTTGGAAGGTGATCTTTCCGCTGGCACAGCCCGGTATCGTGTCGGTGACCATTTTCAATTTCGTGAGCATCTGGAACGAGTACACCTGGGCCCTGGTATTCGCCAATTCCTCCAAGCGCAGGACCTTGGCGCTGGGGCTGCAGGCCATTGTGGACGGCATGCGCTATTCCGGCGACTGGGCGGCGCTGTTCGCGGCGGTGGTCATGGTATTCCTGCCCACTTTCATCCTGTTCATTTTCCTGTCGGAAAAGATTATGGGCGGCATCACTGCCGGCGCCGTGAAAGGGTAAGCACGAGATATTTTCATCAGGGAGGAACGGCATGGGAGAACGATTGCTTTGGTATTCAAGGCCCGCCGCCAATTGGAACGAGGCGCTACCGCTGGGCAACGGCGAGCTGGGTGCCATGCAGTTTGGCGGCGTAATGCAGGAGCGTTTTTGTTTGAACCACGACACGTTGTGGAGCGGCCGGCCGCTGCAGCCTGGCAAACAGGACAAAACGGAGTTCTTTTTGCGCGGCCGCGCGCTGGTGGAGCAGGGCGATGCCGCCGCGGCGCAAAGGCTTTTGGAAAAAGGCCTGTGCGGCCCGTTCGGCGAAAGCTATCTGCCCATGGGAGAGCTTCTTTTGGAGTTTTCACACGGAGCGGGCCCTGTGGCATACCGCCGTGAGCTGGATCTGCAAAAAGCCTGCACCTGCGTTGAGTATACAATGCCGGGCGGCGCGCGCTTTGTAAGGCGTGCGTTTATCAGCAGGCCGGCGCGCTGCATGGTGATGCGCCTTACGGCCCATGGAGGCAAATCGCTCTCCTTTGCGCTCAGGCTGCGCAGTGAATTGCACGGCCGGCTGGAGCATGAAAAAAATACACTGCTGTACCTGGGAGAATGCCCAAGCCACGTGGCGCCGCCCTATGTGGAGGCGGCGCGGCCGGTGGTGTACGATCCCGCCAGACCCGGCATCGGCTTTTGCTTTGCCGCCAGTGTCGCCACCGACGGGGAGCTTAAATGCCGGGGCAAAACCCTGTATGTGGAACACGCCGGATATGCCAATCTCTATCTGTGTGCCGAGACCAGCTTTCGCGGATACGATGCCGAGCCCAGTAACCCGCAAAAGGGATATCGCGCCCTCTGTTTAGCCGGCGTGAAAAAGGCCGCGCTTCTGGGCTGGCGCGGGCTGTACCACGGGCATATCCGTGAGTATGGCGGCTATGCCGGGCGCTGTTCGCTGACGCTAAAAACCCAAAGCCAGAACCGTTTTTTGCCCACAGATGAGCGTTTGAAACGCTTTGGAGAAAACAATACCGACGTGGGCCTGGCTGAGCTTTTGTTCCACTATGGCCGCTACTTGCTGATCTCCTCCTCGCGCCCCGACACGCAGCCCGCCAACCTGCAAGGGATCTGGAACGAAGAGATGCGCGCACCCTGGTGCTCGAATTTTACGTTGAACATCAACACTGAAATGAATTACTGGCCCGCTTTTTCCACCAACCTGACTGAATGCGCATGGCCACTGATCCAGATGGTTGAGGAGCTGCAGGCGGCGGGCGCCCGGGCGGCGACCGATTACTACGGTGCACGGCGGGGATTTGTGGCGCACCACAATACCGACTTATGGCGCTTCGCGGCGCCTGTGGGCGAAGGGCAGCCTGGCAGCGCCTGCTATGGCCTATGGCCGTTGGGGGCCGTGTGGCTGTGCCGCACCGTGTACGAGTATTATGAGTATACGCTGGACGCCGCCTATTTGGAAAGCACCGGATTTCCGCTGATGGAAAACGCCGCTGCGGCTTTCGACGGCCTTTTAAAGCCGGATACGGACGGCAGGTTGTATTTTTGCCCGGCGACCTCGCCGGAAAACAGCTATGGGACTGCGCAGGGGCCTGTGTCAGTTGCGCGCTGGAGTGCCATGACGCAGGAGCTGCTGTACGATTTGTTCTCAAACTGCGCGGCTGCGGCAAGGGCTCTGGAAAACCCCAAAAAAGCAGACCGATACGCCGGGCTGGCCGCACGGCTGAAACTTCCCCTTGTGGGCCCAGACGGCCGGCTGCTGGAATGGGAACGCCCGGTGGAGGAGACCGAGCCGCATCACCGGCACATCTCGCATTTGTATGGGTTGTATCCCGGCTGCCGCATCTCACCGGAAAAGACGCCGCAGCTTGCCGAGGCCTGCAAAAAGAGCTTGGAGGCGCGGGGCGACGAGGGCACGGGGTGGAGCCTGGCTTGGAAGCTAAACCAATGGGCGCGGCTGGGCGACGGAGAACATGCATGGAGGCTGCTGTGTGCGCAGCTGCGTTTTGTGGAAGGAACGGTGACCGAACATTTCGCGGGGGGCGGCAGTTATCCCAACCTGTTCTGCGCGCATCCCCCTTTCCAGATTGATGGCAATTTTGGCGCGGCGGCGGGCATGGTGGAGATGATTATCCAGGCGCGCAGCGAAGAAGTTCTGCTGCTGCCCGCGCTGCCGCGAGCCTGGCCCGACGGCGCCCTGCTGGGCGTATGCACGCCGGGGGGCCTTATGTGGGATGTTGTGTGGAAAGCGGGTAGAGTGAAAACGTTGCGTCTGTTTCCTCAACGCGAAGGAACGATAAAAATAGTGGTGAATGGCAGAAGCTCTTTCGTCTGTTACACTCCCGCTGGAAAAAACGAATGGCATTTTTAAGAAAAATTGATAGCGAACAACAGCAAGCACAGAAAGGAGCCGCAAAAGATGGATAAAAAGCTGACGGGCCGCGTCACCATCCCCACAAACCTGGACGTGGTGCCCGAGACCATCGACATCCTGCGCCGGTGGGGGGCGGACGCCATCCGCGACTGCGACGGCACCGAGTTCCCCGGGGAGCTGACCAAGGTGGGGGCCAAGATTTACTCGACCTATTACACCACCCGCAAGGACAACGCCTGGGCAAAGCAGAACCCGGACGAGGTGCAGCAGTGCTATATCATGACCGGGTTTC
>NZ_DBGCTQ010000089.1:0-18713 GCF_048388525.1 Allofournierella sp.
GGGCTGCGGTCAAAGTTCACCGTGCCCTGAATGCGCAGCAGCCGCTGTTCGCCCAGATCGGCGCACAGCTCCAGGTTGGTGTTGTCCAGCAGCTGCTTGTAGGCCTCCTTGTGCTTGCCCATGGCAATATAAAAGTATCCGTTGTAGATCATGTAATGGTTGATGGGCCGCACCCGGGGCAGATACCCCTCCACGGTGGCCAGATACAGGGTGGGCCTGCTCTCCAGCAGTTTCTTCAATTCTTCCATCTCAAACCCTCTCCTTGCCTTTTGTATCTTATTGCCCCGGCCGGGGCAGAATGCCTTTATACCTCGGCGCTCCCGGTAAACGCGGTCACCGCCGGGCCGGTCATGAGCACGCGGCGGTCGCCGCCCACCCGGATCACCAGGGTGCCTCCGGTCAGCTCCACCCGAATGTCCGTGTCGGGCGGGCACAGCCCCAGCGCCACGCTAGCCGCCGCGCTGGCGCAGGCGCCGGTACCGCAGGCAAAGGTCTCGCCCGTGCCCCGCTCCCACACCCGCATTTTCAAATGCCCGGGCCCCAGCAGCTGGATAAACTCGGCGTTCACCCCTTCGGGGAAAGCCGAGTGGTGCTCAAAGCAGGGCCCCAGGGCGGGCAGGTCCACCCCGGCCACATCCTCCACCACGCTCACGCAGTGGGGGTTGCCCATGGAAATGCAGGTCACGGGCCAGGCGCGGCCCCGCACCATCAGCTCCGCGCCCACCACAGGCCCGGCTCCAAGCCCCTGCACCGGCACCCGCTCGGGCAAAAACTCCGCAAAACCCATGTCCACCTGCCACTGGCCCTCGGCCACCCGGCGGATGGTCTTGGGCCCGGCCAGGGTGTCCACGGTCATCGTTTCGCCCGCGCGGCCCCGCTCATACAGCCACTGGGCCACACAGCGGATGCCGTTGCCGCACATTTTGCTCTCGCTGCCGTCGGCGTTGAACATGCGCATCTGCGCGTCGGCCGTCTCGCTCTTGCAGATGCAGATCAGCCCGTCCGCCCCCACCGCAAAGTGGCGGGGGCTCAGCTTTCTGGCCAGCTCGGGCACGTTTTCCGGCATCCCGGAAAAGCAGTCCACATAAATGTAATCGTTGCCGCAGCCCTGCATCTTGGTGAATTCCAGGGTCATGCCGTTTCCCTCCCCGTGGCGGCGCAGCCTTGCACCCACCCATCTTATGTTTTATTATACATTCTAACAGCCGATTGTACAAGAAAAAACTTTGCTCTGGGCCTTGACAACCCCCGGCGGATAGGCTATAAAATGTAGTAGTATAAATCGCGGCCTCCCGGGGCCAGCGCGAATTAAGGAGAGTTTTAAGGATATGGACACTTTCGAACGCATCCGTGAGCTTTTGGCGGAACAGCTCGACATCGAGGAAGAGAAGATCACCATGGAAAGCGACATCCTGGAAGACTTCGAGGCCGACAGCCTGGACGTGGTAGATATGGTCATGAGCCTGGAAGACGAATTCGGCGTGGAAGTCCCCGACGAGGCGGTGGAAGGCCTCAAGACCGTGGGGGACGTGGTCCGCTATATCGAGGAAAACAGCTGAGCCGCGCATTTTAAAATTGCCCCCGTTCCAAGCGGGGGCTTGTTTTTTGGCAAAGGAGAAAAAAGAATGAGCGAACAAAAGAAAAAACTGGTGGAGGCCATCACCCCCATCAACCAGGATTTTGCCCAGTGGTATACCGACGTGTGCCTCAAAGCCGAACTGGTGGACTATTCCACCGTGAAGGGCTGCATGATCCTGCGCCCCTACGGCTACGCCATCTGGGAGAACATCCAGCATATCCTCGACGGCATGTTCAAAGCCACCGGCCACGAAAACGTGGCCATGCCCCTTTTCATCCCGGAAAGCCTGCTGCAAAAGGAAAAGGACCATGTCGAGGGCTTCGCGCCCGAGGTCGCCTGGGTCACCCACGGCGGCGGCGAGCAGCTGGAAGAGCGCATGTGCGTGCGCCCCACCAGCGAGACCCTGTTCTGCGACCACTTTGCCCACGTGCTGCACTCCTGGCGCGATCTGCCCATGAAGTACAACCAGTGGTGCAGCGTGGTCCGGTGGGAAAAGACCACCCGCCCCTTCCTGCGCAGCCGCGAGTTCTGGTGGCAGGAGGGCCACACCATCCACGAGACCGAGGCCGAGGCCATTGCCGAGACCGAGCAGCAGCTCAATACTTATGCCGAGTTCTGCGAAAAAAGCCTCATGATCCCGGTGGTCAAGGGCAAAAAGACCGATAAGGAAAAGTTTGCCGGCGCCGAGGCCACCTATTCCATCGAGGCCATGATGCACGACGGCAAGGCCCTGCAAAGCGGCACCAGCCACTATTTTGGCGACGGCTTCTCCCGCGCCTTCGGGGTGCAGTTCACCGGCCGCGACAACCAGCTGCAATACCCCTTCCAGACCAGCTGGGGCGTTTCCACCCGGCTGGTGGGTGCCATTATCATGACCCACGGCGACGACGAGGGCCTCATCCTCCCCCCGGCCGTGGCCCCCTACCAGGTGGTGGTGCTGCCCATCGCGGCCCACAAGCCCGGCGTGGCCGAAAAAGCGCAGGAGGTGGCCGCCCGGGTGGCAACGTTCGCCCGCGTCAAGCTGGACGACAGCGACAACAGCCCCGGCTGGAAGTTCAGCCAGTGGGAGATGAAGGGCGTGCCCCTGCGCCTCGAGCTCGGCCCCAAAGACATCGAGAAAAACCAGTGCGTCCTGGTCCGCCGCGACACCCGCGAAAAATATTTCGTCAGCCTGGACGAGCTGGAAACCGAGATCCCGCGCCTTCTGAGCGAGCTGGCGCAGAACCTCTACCAGCGCGCGCTGGAAAACCGCGAAAAGCGCACCTGGGCCGCCGCCAGCATGGAAGAGGTCAAGCGCCTGGCCGAAGAAAACAACGGTTACATCAAGACCATGTGGTGCGGCAGCCTTGCCTGCGAAGAAAAAATGAAGGAGGAGGCGGGCCTCTCCAGCCGCTGCATGCCCTTTGATCAGGAGCATCTGGCCGACACCTGCCCCTGCTGCGGCAAGCCCGCAAACCTCATGGTCTACTGGGGCAAGGCGTACTGAAATTCAAGATCCGACCCATCAGCGGGAGCGGCAGCGCCTTAAAGGCGCTGCCGCTCCCGCTGATATTTGGTTTTGCCGCCGTTTTTTGCTCCTGTTCACAAAAAGCCCACCATGCCGGGGTCCACCACGGTCAGCCCCCCGTCCGCCATCAGCTCCGCGCCGGTGATGTAAGAGGCCTTGTCCGAGGTCAGAAACAGGGCCGCGCCGGCGATCTCATCCAGGCCGCCGGGGCGCTTGAGCGGCACAAACCGGGTCACGTATGCATATGCCTCCTCCAGCGTGAGGCCCCGCCGCTCCATGATCTCCTCCATCTCCCGGTCCGACATCGCCGTTCGCATCCAGCCGGGGTGCAGCACGTTGCAGCGCACCCCCTCTGCCCCAAAATCAAAGGCGATGGATTTGCTCAGCCCGCACAGGGCGTGTTTAAAGGTCACGTAGCACACCTCGTCCCGCACGGCCAACCTCGCGGCTGGGGAACCGATAAAAAGAAGGCTGCCGCGGCGGACTTTCAGATATTTCAAGGTCTTTTTCGCGGTGATGAACTGGGCCGTCAGGTTCACGCTGTTCACAAATTGCCAGTCTTCCATCAGGCAGTCCTCAGCGTTTCCCAGGCGCATCACGGCCGCGCAGGCCACCACCGCATCCAGCCCTCCCTCCGTCTCGATCCGGGGCAGCGCCGTTTTGTCCCACGCCTCGGGCTGTGCAATATCCATCACAAGGGGCACGATCCGCTCGCTCTCCAGCGTCTCCAGTCCTCCCCGGTCCCGGTCCGCCGCGTAAACCCGGCAGCCCTCCCCCGCATACGCCAGAGCCAAATGCCGGCCCAGGCCCGAGGCGGCGCCCGTTACCAATACGCTCTTCATTCCTTTATCTCTCCTTTTGAAATCTGCACAAAGCCATCCGGCCCGCGCCGTCCGCTGCGTCCCGCTCCGCGATCAGCACCTCAGCCCCCGGGTATTTTGTCAGCAGCCCCTGCCGGAAGGCCCTAAAATGCCGCTGGCTTTTTACAATGGCGCTGCCCCAGGCCCCGGCTTTAAAGCTTTTTTCTCGATCCAGCCCCAGCGGCTCAATGACCGCCTCCGCGAGCCGGCAGGTATGCCGGGCGGCGGCTTCGATGATCCGGGCGGCCGCCTCGTCGCCGGCGTCGGCCGCCCGATCCGTCAGAGCCGCCAGGCCTGGGTCCTTCCACCCGCCGGTGTCGATCTGGCGGCAGATCTCCAGCAGGTCTTTTCGGTCCCGGATGCACAGCGTTTCACACAGGCACTCGGTCAGGCATGAGCGCGGCGCCTGCCCGTCGAACCACAGGGTCAGGTGATAAAGTCCCTGGCGGGCGATCCATGCGCCCGAGCCCTCGTCCCCAAAAATGCACAGCGGCCATCCTCCACAGCGGGCGGTCTCGCCCTGGGAGTTCCGGCCGTACGCAATGGATCCCGTGCCTGCAATCACCACCACTCCCACCCCGCCCGTCGCTGCAAAATGCGCCGCCTCCGCGTCGTTCACAAAAAATTCCGGGCAGCGAAACCCCGGCAGCAAGCGGTACATTCCTTCGATCGTCCGCCGGTCTCCATCCGAATCCAGCCCGGTCGTACCGCAGACAAGGCAAACACAGTCCTCCGGCTTAGCGCCGAACTGCGCCAGGCAGCAGCCGATATTCCGCTCGATTCTGCGCAGCGCCTCCTTTTCCGAAACGCGGTAATGGCTGGCCGGCTCCCCCGTAAATTCGGCAAGGGTGTTGCCGGCCAGGTCCAGGGCCTTTACCAGATACTTAGTGCCCCCGCTGTCGATCCCGATCACATACTGCATAGCAGGCCCCCCCTATCTGCCGCCGCCGAATTTTGTCGGCCACCGGCTCGAAAATTCCCGGAACACAGCCAGCCCATCCGGGATCTCCAGGATCTCCGGCAGCCTTGCGGCTATAAGCTGCGGCGCCGGCAAAAACTCAAAGATCTGGGTGTAGGGGGCGCCCGTCATGCACAGGGCAAGATCTCCCTGCCCCTGCTCGGTTTCCCCGGGCCTCAGCACAAAGGTGTACTTTGAATGGGCGGCGTGGCATCCGGCAAGGCCCAAAAGGCGCTCGTTCTCCTGCGGGCCGGCAAAAAAGATCCCGCCCAGCTCCTCGTCGGTGGAAAAAACAGGCCCATGCAGATATTCCTCAAATTCATAGGCCAGCGCGGGAACGCGCACGGTCTCTAAAATTTTGAGTGCCCCTTCCGCCGCAGCCGCCGCGCCGCAGCCGTTTCCCACCAAAACGTACTTTTTGATCTTCTTCAGCCGCTCCAGATTCTGTGCGAACCAGCTCTCTGTGCGCGCCAGGTTGCGGCGCATATCCTCGCACGCCCGCGCAAGAATACCCAGAGTTGCGGTGTATCCTGCGCCCTCCAGCTTCCCCGCCGCGCGGCCGGCTTCCAGCGCGCACAGGTACAGGCACATCACCGATGCGGTGTATCCCATGGTCTTGGGCCCGGCCAGCTCCTCACCGCAGCCGATCAGCATGTGGTGTTTCACCCGCCTTGCCAGCTCGCATTCCGCCTCGCCTGTCACAGCGATCAGGGGGTGGGGCGCCAGGGCTTCCGCCGCGGCCAGCATGTTGGTGGAGGAACCCCCCTGCGATAATAAAACGACAAGCGGCCTGTCGCTGAAAACGCCCGGAAAGGCCGTGGGGGTAAACGCGCCGGTCTCAATGCCCAGCATTTCCTGCATAAAAGGCGCCGCCGCCCGCGCGGCGTTAAACGACGATCCGCTCCCGATCAGATACAGCCGGTCCGGGCCTGCGGCCCGGAAAAGGCGCACGAAGGGCTGGGTAAGCGCCTCCCTCTCCTGCACAAGCGCGGCCAGCGTCTCTGGTTGCTTGGCCCAATAAGAATACATATTTTTCACAGGCATTTATCCTGCACCGTCCTTTCTGCCGTGTGTTGCGGGGCGGCCCGGTTTATGCGTGCGGGCCGCCGCCTTCCGCTGCGGGCGTCACGGCGTCCCATAGCAGCTTTGTGTCCGCAAACTGCTCATAACTCACGATCCTGCCCCCTTCAAAGCGCCACAGGTGCGCCGTCCTCACCCACATGCTCCTGCGGGTGATCCGGTGTATCCCCTCATAGTGGCCCACCATCACCACCACGTTCCGGTCCACGTCCTCAAAGTACTCCTCCGGAACGCATGCAAACCGATCCCATTCGCCGATGCTGCCGCCAAACACATGCTTCAGCACCTCTTTCGGGCCCGTAAACCTGCCGCTGTGCGGGCCTCCCGCCATGTCCGTCCAAACGCCCTCTTCGCTGAAATCCTGCAGGATCCCGGGCAGATCGCCCGCCGCGCTGCACGCGTACGAGCGCTTTATCTTTTCCAGGTTGCCGCTCATCCCATCTGCTCCTTTTTGCGTTTTTACCCCCACTTTTTTCTGCCCCAGGGGCTGTTTACAGTTCCCATTATAGGGCAGGCCCTTTTATTTTCGCACTATCACTCCTGACAGTCCCGGGGCAAAAACCGGCAAATGCCCCTTCCTTTTTTGCACAACAGGGCAAAAGCGCGCCAGGCGGAAAATTTTCCGCCTGGCGCGCTTTTTCTGCTTTTTGCCCCGCTGTAAAAAGTCTGTCCCGGCTCAGATCAGCTTCAGCTCCCGCGCCTTTTTGATCGCCAGCACCTTGTCGTTGACCTCCAGCTTGGTGTAAATATTCCTCACGTGATAGCGCACGGTGGTGATCGACACAAACAGTTCCCTGCCGATGTCCGAGTGCTTCCACCCCTTTTCCAGCAGCAGAAGCACCTCCCGTTCCCGCTCGGTCAAATCAATGCGGTTTGCCTGCGCTCCCCTCACCGCGCTCTCATACCCCGCGCAGCAGGCCAGCAGCCGGTCGGTGTACGCCCTGCCGCAGCCGGCGGCCTGCGCCCGCTCCGCAAGGTCCTCCAAAATGTAACCGGCGTTCTCCGCAAAGGGCAGCACAATATTGTCCGCCTGGCCCGCCAAAAGGGCTTCCTCCACTGCCTTTGCCGCGGCCTCGGTCCCGCGCAGGTGCCGCTGTGCGATCGCCTGGTAGAGCTGGGCATACAAAACGCCCAGCCGGTTTCCGGTCTCGCTGTAAAGCAGCAGCATACACTCGCACAGCGACGCAAGCTTCAGATATTCCTCCTGCAACAGCAGCGCCTTTCCATACACGATATAGTAGTACGGCTTTCCCTGCGCCAAAAAGCTCGCGCCCGTCGTATCCCCCTGCACAAGCCAAGTGGCGACCCCTTCGGCCTTGCGCAGGCAGGCGGCAAGATACCCGGTGGTCAGCTCACAGGCGGTCTCAAGCACCGGGTTGTTTTTGCCGGCCGTTTCCTGGCGCATGCTTTTCAGCGCGGTCTCCGCATCCCCTATCCGGTCTGTGCAGATGAACAGCCGGGCCAGGCAGAACTGGGCGCACAAAACGACCGAGGCCTGGCCCGCGTCCCGCGCCTTGTAAATGGCCTTGTGCGCGTTCAGCTCCACCTCCTCGAACCGCCCGGTCTCCAGTGCGTATTCCGCCTTTACCAGCGAGTCGCAACCCGTTCCGCACCCGCCGAACACCAGCTGCAGAACGTCAAAATTGTTTGCGATGAACTGCATCGTGTGAAACAGCTTTCCTCTTTGCCGGAAATACGAGAACAGCAGCTCCGGGCAGCCGAAGGAAAAATCCGCGCTTTTGGTCACGATGCTGGAACGTCCCCCGTCAAAAAGGCTCAGCGCTCTCAGGCTGCAATCCAGCATTTTTTCCATATCGTTGAAGTACAGGAGGGTCCACAGGGTCTCGATCTCCGCCAACAGCAGCGTCTTGATGCCCTCGCTGTAATTCGAATTCTTCACGTCCTCCTTCATTACGATCAGCCGGCTTTTGCACTGGTTGGGCTCTCCCCGCAGCGCGAAGATCCGTATATATTTCAGATACGCCACCGGGTATCTCATGCAAAGCTCTTTGGGCAGGTTCTCAAACACCCTTTGGATCTGGTCGAACTGGTCGTAGGGAATGTCCGGCGCATTGTCGGGGTCCAAAATCTTCAGGATCGCCTCCATGTTCCCCGCCCGGTAATACTGTTCAAACGCGCTCGCGTAATCGCCGCGGCGGATGTACCACTCGCCCGCCCGGTCGAACAGGTCGCTGCGCCGGCTTCCCTGCCAAAGCCCCTTGTTCACCAGGAAGGTTTTCATCAGGCTTTGTACCCGGTAATTGCCCGAGCGCTCATCCAGCGAAAGCAGGGTCCTGTCGCTCATCAGCTTTTTCAGGTGCCGCTGTTCCTCCTCGTCTTCCAGTATCCACATCGCCATGCCCGCCGTAAACCCGTCGAACAGCGACAGCTTGAGCAAAATCTGTTTCAGGGTACCGTCCAGCTTCGCGTAAACGTTTGTCTCAATAAATTCGTCCAGCGCGCTTGTTTTGTCCAGGGGCAGCCCCTGCCGCACGCTCTGGGTCGCCATACAGATCATGGCGATCCAGCCGTCGGTGTACCGGCACACTTCGTCCAGTGTGGCCTCTGTGAGCGGGGTATCCACCAAATCAAAATACGCCTTGGTCTCCTCACGGGTGAACTTCAGTTCCTGCTCTGTCAAAATATAGCACAGCTGTTTTTGGGCGTATTCCAGCAGGGCGGCATCCGTGAGTTCCCTGGTCAGAAAGACGAAGTGCAGGTTGCCGATCCTCTCTTTCGCCGCCAGCTTCAGGAACCGCAAAAAATCGCTGTTCTCCATCAGCTGAAAATCGTCGATCACCACCAGCAGAGGCTTCTCAAACGTCCATTCGCTCAACAGCTCAATGGCGCTGGCGATCCTTCCCGCACTGCCGGGGCGGCCCACCTTTTTCAGCTGCCGTCCCAGCCCCGGGAACAGCTTTTCCAGCCTACGGCACATCCTCTCCCAGGCATACTCCACCGAGCCGCCCGCCCCCGAAAGCGATATCTGGATCACGTCGGCGTTTTTGGATCGCAAAAAGTTTTTCATGGCCACGGTTTTTCCATACCCGACGGGCGCTTTCAGGATGAACAGCGGATACGAATATATCCTGTTCAGGCTTTTGTTGATCCGCTTTCGGTTCAATATCTTTGCGTCCTTTGGTTCCATCAAAACTGCCCCCTTCTGCACCGGCGCTCGCCCTCGGGCCTCCCCAGGCCCGAGCTTCCGCCGCGAAAAAGCTCGAAATGCGAGGAATTGTTCTATATATACCATATTTCGCCGCATATTTACAGTGCATTCGGCAGGTAAAAGTTCCCTTCGGCCCAAACGCCCCAGCCGGCTGCAAAGCGCTGGCCAGCGCTTGTTTTGCTGTTGAAGGCGGCGCAAAAAGCGGTTTGCGGCGGGTGAACCGTCACAAGTGATAGTTATCCAAACCGGCGGGCGAATTTATAATGGGGTCAAAGCGGCGCAGGTGCAGGCCTGGCTGCTATCTCTCCCTTTACACAAAATGAGCAGGAGGGCACCCTATGATAAACGTATACAAAACAGAAGCCTGGCTCGGCCGCGAGCCCGAGATCCCCGCTTCGGCCATCACATCCTCTCTTGAAGCGGACGTGGTCGTGGTGGGCGGCGGCCTGGCGGGGGTGGCAGCCGTGCGCCAGGCCGCGGAACAAGGCGCAAGCGTACTGCTGTTTGAAAAATGCGAGACGGTGCAGGGCCGGACCGGCGATTTCACGACCTTTGGCAGCAAGCTCGCCGAGACCTGGGGCAGAAGCCAGGTCGACAGGGTCCGCCTGGTAAACGACCTAATGCGCGACATGGGCTATAAGGTCAGCCAGAATGTGCTTCGCAAATGGGCGCTGCACGCGGGCGAAGCGTTCGACTGGTACGTCAGCGCATACCCGGATCTGGTGGTCCTGCCCAGTTTCACCGAGTCCCCTCCCCCGGGGTGCAAGTGCTGGGTGCAGCCCAAGCGGTATCCCCTGCCGGATGCCTACGACGAAACGCGGCCCGAGCGCTTTTCCTGTTACCAGTACAACGTTTTCATTCGGCCCACCCATGTGCCCGTCCTGAAGGCGAACCTGGCGGCCGCCGAGGGCACGGGCAACGTGCAGGCCTTCTATTCCACCCGTGTGCTCAAGCTGCTCCGGCAGGGCGGGGGCCGCGTGCAGGGCGTCGTAGCCCAGGACGGGAACGGCAGCTATATCGAGGCCCGCGCAAAAAGCGGCGTGATCCTCGCCACAGGGGATTTTATGAACGACAAGGCGATGCTGCAGCGCTTCTTACCTTATTCCGCCAATACGCCCCAGTACTGGAACAGTTACGATAAAAACGATAATCCCTCCAACACGGGGGACGGGCACAAAATGGGTCTGTGGGTCGGTGCCAAGCTGCAGGATCAGCCGCCGGCGCCGCTGGCACACCACATGGGCAGCGTGTTCGGCTGCTCGGACTTTTTGCTTCTGGATTCCCGCGGCCTGCGCTTTGTAAACGAGGATGTCCCCGGTCTCCAGATCCACGAGCAGCTCGAGACCCTGCCGGACAAAACAGCCTGGCAGTTTGTCGACAGCAACTGGCGCCGGCAGATCCCTCACGTCTATCTGAGCCACGGCACCGTCTCGTATGTCCTGGAAGACGAGGCGTTTGATTCGGGCGAGGTGTTCGCAGGGCTGAACACCACCGATAATGTGGTCTCGCCCCGGCTCATCGAAGCCGCGCGGGAGAGCGGCCGCCTGCTGCGGGCGAACACCCTAGAGGACCTGATCGAGCGCACCGGCCTGCCTTCTGAGACCGCCCTCGCCTCCATCAGGCGCTACAACGACCTTTGCCGCAGCCAAAACGACGAGGATTTCGGCAAGGCCCCGGGCCGCATGTTCCCGGTGGAAAAGGGGCCCTTTTATGCGGCCAAGCTCACTCCCGCAAATCTTCTCGCCGTGCTGTTCGGCCTTCAGTGCGACGAAGAGACCCATGTTTACGACACGGCCGGCCGTATCATCCCCGGGCTTTATGCCGCCGGCAACGTGCAGGGCAACCGGGTCGCCGTGGGGTATCCCCTCACCGTTCCCGGGTTCAGTCATTCTCTGGCGCTCACCTTCGGCCGCATCGCCGGCGGGAACGCTGCCAGGGGCGTATAAAGCGGCCACCGCCGGAAAGGATATGGGAACGCACAATGCCCTTCAAAAAGAACAGTCTATCTCTCCTGACGGCGCTCATCCTCTCGGGGACCCTGTTTTTGTATGTCGCTCAGATGAGCCCCTCCGCGGTCCTGACCCTGCTCGAGCAGGAATACCGCATTGATCCCGCGGCCAGCAGCTTTGGGATTTCGGTCGTTTTTCTTCCCATCATCCTGTTTTCTTTGGGCGGCTCTTATTTGCTGGCCAGGGTCGGCCTGAAAAAGACCTATGCCCTTGCGCTGCTGCTGGGCGGCCTTGGCATCGTGCTGAACTTGTTCGCCGAGAACTTTCTTTTGTTCTGCATCGGCCGCATCGTCTACGGGGCCGGCTTCGGGCTGAGCACCCCCTTCATCGGCGCTGCGATCATGCGCTGGTATTCTCCCCCGCAGCGGGTCAAAATGGATACGGCCAACGCGCTGCTGCCATACCTGGGCAACATCCTGGTGTTCGCGCTCACCCTGCCTCTGACAGCCGCTTTCGCCGGCTCCTGGAAGGCCGCCCTTTCGGTGTGGGGATTTTTCAGCCTCGCGGTCCTGGCCCTGTGGCTGCCCCTCGCGCGGGAGGAAGGCCCCCTCGCGGCTTCGGCCCCCGGTACGGTCTGTCCGGCGGAAAAAGGGATATACAGGGGCCTTGTGCGGCGCAGGGAGATCCGGCTGCTCCTGATCGCGTTCGTGTGCGATTTCATCAGCTTTTCGGTGGTCACCTCCCTGCTGCCCACCTACTTTCAGCGGGACTGGGGCATGGCCATCCAGGCGGCCAACCGCATCACCACCCTCTTCCCGGTGGCCGGCGTGGCCGGCGGGATTGCGGCATACCACGTCATGGCCCGCACCGGCAGGCGCAGGACCCTTCTCTGGCTTGGGCAGGCCCTGAAAGCAGCCGGCATCGCGCTGATCTATTTCGGGGGCGCGGGAGCTCCCGGCCTCGCGGGCGTTGTGCTGGTGGGCGTCGGCAACTGCATCTGGATCCCACCCATGTTCGTGGTGCCCATGGAACTGGAGGGCATGACCCCCGCCCGGGTGGGCGCCGCCTTCTCTCTGATCACCTCCTGCGGCTTTGCCGGGGGGTTGGCGGCCCCCATCCTTGCCGGCAGCCTCAGCGCCCGCACCAGCTATGGTTTTGCCATCTTTCTCTGCATCGCGCCGTGCCTCGCAGGCCTTTTGGCCGCTCTCGCCATCCGCGAAACCGGCCCCGGTGCGGCACGCCACAACGCAAGCAAGCTCTGAGCCGCCGGGCCCGGAGCAAATTGATACAATAAAAGAAAAGAGGAGAAAAAATGAAGATCTGGCACAAGAATTTCAAACCCGCAAGCCTTCTGCTCGCTTTCGGGCTCGCAGCCTCCCTGCTTCTGGGCGGCTGCGGCGCCCCCGCCGCCGCGCCGTCTCCCTCAGGGTCGGGGGCGGCTCCCGCACAGGGCGAAGAGCCCGTCACCATCAAGTACGTCACCTGGCGCCTGGAAGACAAAGAGGTGTGGGAGGCGCTTGCCCAGCAGTTTCACAAAGAAAACCCCAACATTACCATCGAGTTCATCTATTCCAAGGATAACAGCAGCCATTACATGACCGTGGAGTCGAATCTTCTGGTGGGCGAAGGCATGGACCTGTTCGACTCGCACCCCTTTGCCGACAAATTCCTCAAATATGCCTCGGAGGGCATGCTGGTGGATCTTTCCGATACCGCCGGTGCCGAACGCATGACCGAGGGCGCCAGGCAGCTGGTGACCTACCAGGGCAAGCCCTACGGCTTCAGCTACGCCTATAACATGATCGGCCTGGTCTACAATAAGGACTTGTTCCAGCAGTATTCCGTCAAGGTCCCCGAGACTTACGAGGAGCTCAAAACAGCCGTCGCCTCCTTCCGGGCGGCCGGCCTGAACGGCGTTTCCTATTGCGGCAAAGAGGTGCGCACCGATTGGCTTTTCAAGGGCCTGCTTCTGGAGACCGCAGGCATGCAGGGCTACAACGCTTTTATGGAAAGCATCGACAGCGGCGCCCTCACCAATATCAAGGACAACGCGGCCGCTTACGAGGTGATACAGCAGATGAGCGACATGTATCACAACCAGGTCCTGTTCGATTACTCCGAGGCGATCGGTTTTGCCGAATCGCTCACCCTGCTGGCCCAGGGCCGCGCTCCCATGGTCTGTATGGGCACCTGGTGCTTCGGCACCGCCGATAAGGACATGCCCGGCATCAACTACGGCTTTGTGCCCATTCCCGCCGCTTCCAAACCGGGCGTCGTGTACGGCGAGCCTGCCCAGATCACCTGCATTCCCAAAAGCTCCAAGAACATCGAGGCCGCAAAAACCTGGCTCAACTTCCTGAGCGACCATTGCGCCGACTATACCAACGCCGTGAAGTTCTGCCCCAGCGTCACCGGCGTTGAGGCTACCTTCGAAGGGGCCGACACTCTGGCTCCCTACATCGAAAGCGGCTCTGTGGAGATGATGGGCATCCCTCAGATCAGCAAGACCGATATCTGGAACAACGCCTGGGTGGACACTTTGTCCAACATCCTGTTCAACGGCGCGGACGTGGACCAGGAGTTGGCAGCCTTTGAGGCCTTCCTCCTCAAGGCGGATCTGAAAAACAAATAACACGGAACCTGCCGGGGCTGCCGCCCGGGCCAGAGCCACAAAGGCGGTCCTGGCCCGCGCGGCGGTCCCCCACGGGGAAAGGGGGTCTCGGCGAACATGCGTTGGGACAAAAAGAAAACAAAATATCTTCTTTATGTGGTGCCCGTCACCCTGATCTGGGTGCTGTTCAGCCTTTGGCCGAACGTCTTGATGTTCATCACCGGCTTTTTCAAATGGAATGGCATCTCCCCCGAAAAGACCTTCGTTGGGTTTCAAAATTTCCGCGACGTCTTTTTGGACCCCCATCTAAAGATTGTGATCCTGAACACCTTCATCTATATTTTTTCGCTTTTGATCCTCCAGACTGTCATCGCCCTGTGCCTCACCCTGGTGCTCCACAGGAACACGCGGATCAACAAATTTTTCCGCACCCTGTTTTTTTCGCCGCTGGTGCTCTCGGGCGCGGTGGTGGGCCTGACCTGGGGCTATATGTACGATACGAATCTCGGTATGATCAACAGCCTGCTGGGTGCCGCGGGGCTGCAAAGGCTTCAGCAGAACTGGCTTGGCGTGGCGGGTCTGTCGGTGCTGTGCGTTGTGCTGGTACACATCTGGCAAAACCTTGGCTACCCCCTCACCATGATGCTCGCCGGGGTCAACAACATCCCTCAAAACCTGTACGAGGTCGCGCAGGTCGAGGGTGCGGGCCCCTTTCAGACCTTCCGCCATGTCACCCTGCCCCTGCTCATGCCCACCCTGCTGCGCATCATGCTGCTCACCATCACCACGGGCGCCCTTGCCTTCGACTATATCTTTGTTCTCACGAGCCAGGGCGGCAGCTATTCCGGCAGCTCTCCCATCGATACTCTCTCGGTCTATATTTACCGCAACCTCACGGCCACTTCCAACATCGGCAAACCGGCCGCTTTGGGCGTTCTGCTCTCCGTGGTCCTGTTCTTTGTCTATTTTGCCCAGTACTTTGTCACAAGGCGTGTGGAGGACGCGATCCAGTAGCCGCCGTTTCAACAGCTTTGGAGGAATAGAGCCATATGAAAAAAAAGATCACCCCGCACGGCATCGCCGGCAAGCTGCTGGTAGCGCTTTACAGCGTTTTTCTTTTGATGCCCATCTATTTTGTCATTTCCACCTCGTTGAAAGAAGGGTGGGAGGTGTCGCTTGACCCGCTCGGCCTTCCCTCTGCACCTCAATTCCGCAATTTTTACGATGCGGTGGTGCAGGGCAGCCTGGTGTCCGCCTTTTCCAACAGCGTGGTGGTAACGGGCTGCACCATCGCGGTCTCGCTCATCCTCACCATCCTTCTCTCTTACGGGCTGTACAAACTGTTCGCGACCCGGGTGGGATTCGTTTTTTACACCATCATCATGCTGGGCCTGGTCATCGCGCCGGTGGGGTATATCAATCTGATCCTTCACTACAAAAGTCTGCATCTTTACAACACCCTCCTGGGCGTGATCCTGTGCGTGGCCTCCAACTCTATCCCCTTCTCCACCCTCCTGATGGTGGGGCATTTTCGCAGCCTGCCTTCCGACCTCACCGATGCCGCCATCATCGACGGCTGTACCGACCTCAAGGCCCTGGTATACATCTTTGTGCCGCTTTCCAAATCCATCATCACCACCATCGTCATCCTGAACCTGGTCACCAGCTGGAACAACTTCCTTCTTCCGCTGCTGCTGCTCACCGACCAGAAGCTGAATACCATCCCCCTGAGCCTCATGGCGTTCAAGGGCATTTTCAGCGTGCAGTACAATCTTCTGTTCGCGGCGCTTATCATTACGGCGGTGCCCATGCTGGTGCTGTATCTGCTCTTCCAAAAAAACTTTGTGGAGGGCCTTGCCGGGGCCGTCAAGGGCTGAGGCGCGGGCGCGTCTCTCTGCAACGCCCCGGGCTGGCCGCCGCGCCCGCTCCCTGAACGCACCCTCTTTTCCACCGCTCCACGGAGCGTTGGTTGAAAGATCCCGCTTCGCGAGGTATGATTACCTACAGAAAGGGGGCGCCGCCATGGACGCCGCAAAGACCGGCGCGCTCATCCGCGCGCTGCGCCTTGAAAAAGGCCTGACCCAAAAACAGCTGGCCGACCGGCTGCATCTGAGCGACCGCACCGTCTCCAAGTGGGAGCGGGGCGCCGGCTGCCCGGACCTCTCGCTGTTTGGGGCTCTGGCGGGGGAGCTGGGGGTGGATCCCGGCCGCCTGCTGGCAGGCGAACTGGGCCAAAGCCCCCGCGAAGGAGGAAACATGAAGCGCATCCAATTTTATGTGTGCCCCGTGTGCGGCGAGGTGGTGTTTTCCACAGGCAACGCCGCCGTGAGCTGCTGCGGCAGGCCCCTGGCGCCGCTCAGGGCGGCGCCGGCCGAAGGAGCCCACACCCTGCGGCTCACCGAAATGGACGGCGGGCTGCTTGCCCAGCTGAAGCACCCCATGGAAAAAGGCCATTTCATCTCATTTTTGGCCTGTGTGCGGTACGACCGGGTCACCCTGGTTCGGCTTTGGCCCGAGCAGGCGGCCGAAGCGCACCTGCCCGCCGCCGGCCGGGCCGACTGGTATTTCTACTGTACGGGGCATGGGTTGTTCCGCCAGAAAAGCTGATCTGCTGCAAAAAGGGAGCCGTTCCATCCCGAACGGCTCCCTTTTTGCATTGTTTTCTCTCGCAGCCTGCCGAAATTCTTCAGGCACACCCTGTTGGCGACTGCGCGGCCAGTGCCCGCCCCGCGCTCACCGGGCGAGGCTTTTCACCATGCGCAGCGGCACGTCCATGCGCTGTGCGATCTGTTCCAGGGTCATGCCGCTGTCCAAAAAGCGGCGGCACACGGTCTTCAGGCTCTCGCCCACCTCAATGATATGGCCGTCCGGGTCGTAAAAGCGCACTCCGCGCTGCCCCCAGGGAAATTCCTGCACTGGGTGTACATAACGGATGCCCGGCAGGGCCGCCAGCTTCTCCAGAAAGGCGTCGAAGTTTTCCTCTTCAAAATACTGCTCGTCCGCCTGGCCCCCAAAGTGGATCTCGGCGGGGTCTTTTTGAATAAATCCCGCCCAGCTCTCCAGCGTCTGCAAAGAAAGGCCGCCGGTCAGGATCACATTCGCGCCCAGGTCCGCGGTCACATGCAGCCCCAGCACCTGCCGGTAAAACGCCTTCGAGGCCTCCATGTCCTTTACCACCAACATCGAATTTCCGTACTTCATACTCTTGTCTCCTTCATTTGTTTTTTCCAGCCCGCCCGGCCGCATGCCTCCCGCAAAAGCCAGCGCGCCCCGTGCGCAGTCTTTGGCCCGTTCTCTCACAGCCGGGCCACCGGCACCCGCAGCACCGTGCGCAGCTTTTCCGGCGCGCATTTGCGCGGGTCGCTCAGGTAGATCTCATGGTGGCGGCGCGTTTCGCTGTAATCGGGGCGGCGGCCGTGTTCCGCCGCGTAGGCCTCCATCCGCGCCATGGTGGCGGGCTCGTCGTCAAAGGGGCCAAGGTGCATGCACTGGCAGCACTCCCCCTCCTCCAGGCTCAAAAACTCCACCTTCCCGGTGTCCAGCCCCTTTTTGGCGGCCGCCTGCGCCTTGGCCCATTCCAGCGCCTCCGGGGTCACAAACTCCGGCAGCCGGATCATCGAGATAAAGCAGAACCCCTCCTTGTTGGCATAGTCCACCCCGGCGCGCCCGCCGTCCATCCACCACAGCCCCTCCAGCGGGGGAACGACGTAATTAAAGTAACCGGGCAGCTCCTTCGCGCCCAGGCGGCTGGTTTTGATGGTGTAGCTCACCGCATACAAAAGCCCCACCGCCTGTTTGTACTCCCCGTCCTCCCGGTTGGGGTCGCCCCGGCCCCGCACCGCCGCGTAGTTTGCGGGCGGCACGGTCACGATCGTCGGCTCTGTGCCCGGTCCATAGAGTTCCTTCATTGTTTTTTTATAATCCAGCGCTGCCGCCATACCGCGTTCCTCCTCTGTTTTTTCTTAATTATAGCATTCCAAACAAGCCAACAGCGTGTCCTGTTTTCTTTTTCCCACAGGCATTTTTTGCCGCGCCCGCACTCCCGCCCGGCACTTGACAGGCAATTTCCCTTAGGCTAAGCTAAAGAAAAGCGTTTCAGCGCGGCTCGGTGAAGCACCGCGCCGCACAAAAGGAGGCTTTTGCCATGACCTTCTCAGGGTCCGTTTGTCTGCTTGTGGCCGGGGCCGCGCTGGCCTCACTGCTGGGCGGCTGCGCCGTCCCGCCCGGCGCGGCCGCCTCTTCGGCCCCTTCTTCCGGCGCGGCTTCCTGCGCCTCTGATGGGCAAGGCGCCTGGCAGCCCCCTGGCGCGGCCGAGCTTGACGCTATAAAAAAAGCTTTGAAAACAGAGGAACCCACCCCCGAGAGCGGCCATTATCTCTCCTATTCCTCCCGGTTCGTCGGTGTGCTCTCCCCCGAAGAGCAGGCGAAGCTGCCCTGGCTGGGTGAGCCCCTTCTCCCGGCGGGCGGCGCTTGCTCTGGTTTTATAAGCTGGCGGGGCTATCTGGCTGTCCATCCGGCCTGCCAGGTGGCCCAAACAGAGCTTGTTTACGAATACACGCCTGAGACCGCGATCCTGGGCCCGCAGTACCCGCACGGCCAATACGCGGTCTATTCGCTGCTCACCCAAACGGCACAGGGCTGGCAGGCGGTCGATTCCCATCGCGTCTACCTCGCCGAACCACCCGGGGCCCCGCCGGAGCCCCTTCAGCAGCAGTTGGACCTCACCCGCTCTCAATGGGTGATGCTGCAGCACCAGGTGCGCAGCTTGGTGAGCGGCGGCATCGCCCGCAGTTTTTCCGGCGTACAGGAATTTTCGCCCCAAGAGCTGGGTCGCTACCTATGTGCCCGCGCTTCCGACTGGAACGCGGCGGGAGTGCTGTCCGGTTCTCCCTCCGACGGTCTGGTGGGCGTCATCCTTCAGGCCGACTTCTCAGCGGAAAACGGCTCCTGGGTCGGCGCAGACCTTCTGCCGGAGTGGGCGCGGCAGGAGGGTGCGGAGC
>NZ_DBGCTQ010000090.1:0-8585 GCF_048388525.1 Allofournierella sp.
CCCCTCCCGGACGCCGCACCAGTAGAGCATTTCAAAGGCGTAATAGGAGAGCGGTTTGTCCATCATGGCCTCCGCAAACTTTAGGTACTCAGCCTTTGTCCAGAACAGCATTTCCCGGCCCTTGGCCTTGCCCATGTTACCCACCTGGGCGGCGGGGTTTGCCTTTAGGTTGTAATGCCGCACCGCATGGTTGAACACGGCGCTCAACTGATTGTGAAGTGTTTTTAAGTACACGGGGGAATAGGGTTTGCCCTTTTCGTCCCGGTAGTTGAGCATTTCATTCTGCCACGCTATGACTTCTTTGGAGTGAATATCGCACATCTTCCGCCTGCCGAAGTACGGCACCAGCTTTTTGTAAAGGATATGCTCTTTTGTCCCCCAGGTGTTTTCCTTGATACGGCCTTTCATGTCCGCCACATAGAGGGCCACGAAGTTCTCAAAGGTCATTTCCAGGTCGGCGGTCTGCTGTTGCAGAAATGTCCGCTCCCATTCCAGGGCCTCCCGTTTGGTGGGAAAGCCCCGTTTCATCTTCTTTTCCTTTTTCCCCGTCCAGTTTTCATAGTAAAAGGACGCATACCAGGTTCCCTTGGTCTTGTCTTTGTATGCCGGCATTTTGCTCCCTCCCTACTGCTTGTCCCGCAGTCCGTAGAATTTTTCTTCAAAATAGCGCCTGCTCACCCGCCCGGGGATGGTGATGAAACCTTTTTGTTTCAGTTCCTCGTTCATCTCCCGCACCAGCTTGTAGGCGTAGGGCTTGGAAATCCCCAACTCCTGGGACACCTCCTCCGCCCGTACAAACAGTTCCTTTGCCACATTCAGCACCTCCTTATTTTAATTTCGCAAATATGTTAATGTCCGCATCTTCATTATACATTAACACAAGTGTTAATGTCAAGGATTTAATTCGCTTTTTTGTTAAACTTTATCTTGCATATTTCGCTTTTTTGCGCTATACTGTTTTCAAAGGCGGTGGGATATTATGACAGTCGGAGATAAGATAAAGAAAATCCGCACCTTTCGGGGTATGACGCAAAAGGAACTGGGGCTGGCAATCGGCTTTGACGAAAAGGGCGCGGACAACCGTATCGCCCAATACGAAACGAATTACCGTGTCCCCAAAACGGAAATGCTGGACAAAATCGCAGAGGTGCTGCGTGTCAACCGCCAGAACTTCTATACCGTAGCTCCGGGCTGCGCCGAGGACTTCATGCGGACGTTTTTCTGGCTGGACGAGGACACCCCCGGTGCAATCCGTCTGTTCCAGCTTGTTCGCAACCCCGGTAAGTATAATCTTTTGGACGATACCGATGTGCGCTACAACGACAATGACGATTGGCCCGCCCACGCTCCCGTGGGGATGTACTTCCAGTACGGCCTTGTGGACGAGTTCATGCGGGAATGGCTCTTGCGCCAGCAAGAGCTTCACGACGGGGAAATCACCAGAGAGGAATACCTTGAATGGAAACTCAACTGGCCTGACACCTGCGACGATTGCGGGAAGTGTGAGCCAAAAATCCAATGGCGCAAAGGAGAGGCGAACCTATGAAAATGCCTCCAGCAATTGACGCCGCTTTCTTTGCTCCCTGCGGAATGAACTGTATGGTATGCTATAAACATTGCTATGTAAAAAAGCCCTGCGTAGGTTGTCTGCCGGGTGACGACGGCAAGCCGGGGCATTGCCGCAAGTGCAAGATTAAGGACTGTATTCGAGAAAAAGGCTTGACCTATTGCTTTGAATGTAGTTCCTTTCCCTGCAAGTTGATTGAGAATTTAGAAAAGAGCTATAACCAGTGTTACGGTGCAAGCCTTATGCAAAGCAGCATTTTTGTAAAAGAGCATGGCCTTGCCGCTTTTATGGAACAGCAGCTTGAAACTTACACCTGCCCGAATTGCGGAGGAGTTATCTCACTTCACGACGCGGAGTGCAGCGAGTGCCAAACCAAGGCAAAATAAATAAGGACAAGCAAAAAACCGCCCTGCTGAATTTGTCGTTCAGCAGGGCGGTTTTGCTTGTCCCTTGCAATCATTCTCTCGAATGCCGGGCTGATACAAACAGTATCAATCCAGTATCAAGCGGCAAAGTAACAGGTCAAAAAGCCTGTATTTATGCGGGTTTGCGCCCTTTCGGACTTCATTCCCACTCAATGGTAGCCGGCGGCTTGCCGGTGCAGTCGTACAGCACGCGGTTCACATGCGGCACCTCGTTCACAATACGGCTGGTCACCTTTGCGATCAGTTCCCAGGGCAGGTAGGCGGGCTCGGCCGTCATAAAGTCCGTGGTGGTCACCGCCCGCAGGGCAACGGCGTAGTCGTAGGTGCGCTCGTCGCCCATCACGCCCACGCTGCGCAGGTTGGTCAGCGCCGCAAAATACTGGCCCAGGTGCTTCGCCTCGCCGCTGGCGGAAAGCTCCTCCCGCCAGATGGCGTCGGCCTGCTGTACCATTTTGATCTTCTCTCCCGTCACCTCTCCCACAATGCGGATGGCAAGGCCCGGCCCCGGGAAGGGCTGGCGGCTCACCAGCTCCTCGGGCAGCCCCAACTCACGCCCCGCGCTGCGCACCTCGTCCTTGAACAGATCCCGCAGCGGCTCAATGATCTCTTTAAAATCCACACAGTCAGGCAGGCCGCCCACATTGTGGTGGCTCTTGATCACGGCCGACTCGCCGCCCTGGCCGCTCTCCACCACGTCCGGGTAGATAGTGCCCTGCACCAAAAAGTCCACCGTGCCGATCTTTTTTGCCTCCTGCTCGAACACCCGGATGAATTCTTCGCCGATGATCTTGCGCTTTTCCTCGGGCTCCACGGCGCCCCGCAGCTTTTCATAAAAGCGCTGGCGGGCGTCCACACACACAAAATTCAGGTCATACGCCCCCTCGGGACCAAAGACCGCGCACACCTCTTCGGCCTCGTTTTTGCGCAGCAGGCCGTGATCCACAAACACACAGGTCAGCTGTTTGCCCACGGCCTTTGCCAGCATTACCGCGGCCACGCTGCTGTCCACGCCGCCGGAAAGGGCGCACAGCACCCTGCCCTTCCCCACCTTTCGGCGGATGGCGCAGATCGAATCCTCCACAAAGGAATCCATCTTCCAGTCGCCCGCGCAGTCGCACACGCCGTGCACAAAGTTTGCCAGCATTTTGCTTCCCTCGCGTGTGTGAAGCACTTCGGGGTGGAACTGCACGGCATACAGCTTTTTTTCGGGCCATTCCATTGCGGCGGCCGGGCAATTTGTGGTGTGGCCGGTAATGGTGAACCCCGGTGCCGCGGCCTCGATGTAATCGTTGTGGCTCATCCAGCACACGGTTGCCGGGCTCACGCCCCGGAACAGCTCGCTGGCCGGGTCCACCAGCACCTCTGCTTTTCCGTACTCACGTTCCGGCGCCACTGTTACCCTGCCGCCCAGCAGGTGCATCATAAGCTGGGAGCCGTAGCAGATGCCCAGCACCGGGATCCCCAGTTCAAACACCTCGGGGCTGATGGTGGGTGAATCCGGCAGATAAACGCTGTTCGGCCCCCCGGTAAAAATGATCCCCGCAGGCTTTTTTTCCCGGATCGCTTCCAGCGCCCGGGTATGGGGCACGATCTCGCTGTACACATGGCATTCCCGCACCCGGCGGGCGATAAGCTGGTTGTATTGCCCCCCAAAGTCAACGACCAAAATCGTCTGTGTCATTTGTCTTCCTCCCTCTATTCGTGAAAACCGACAAAGAATCGTGTTGATTATACCACACTTTGCCCATAAGGAAAACAAACTTTCCGGATTTTTTGCATTACAGCTCCCGCACCAGCTCCACCAGCGGCCGGGCGGTCTCCATGTCCACAAAATCGACGGTTTTGCCGTAGGTTTCCAGGATCCCCCTGTCCTGCCCGCCGCGCTCCGCTTCGGGCTTTTTCAGCAGCATGCGGCGCATCATGGCCATCATAAGCCGGTGCACGGGGCCAAGGCGGCTGTAATCCATGCCGCCCCGCAGAAAAAACAGGTGCGCCCGCCCCAGGGCCTCCGGCAGCGCCTTTGTCAGTTCTGCCCGGATGTGCTGCCGGGTGGCCTCGTCGGCCGGGTCGGCCAGCCCGCAGGTAAATACCACCAATTCCTTCCCCTCCAGGGGGTGGGGGGCGGTTAGCACTTTTTTTGCCCCGTTCAGCCCACCCGCATACAGCCCGCCGCCGTACACCAGCACCTCGCAGGCGGCAAGCTGCTGGGGCCGCAGCTGCCTCGCTTCCAGGGCCGGGCAGCCCAGCTGCCCCGCGATCCACTGGGCGTAGCGCCGGGTATGCCCGTAGCGTGACGCATATACCACCAATGCATTTTTCATTCCGTTTCCTCCTGCTGCGCCGCCGCGCAAAACGCGGCCAGCGCACTGTTTTGCAGCCTTTGCACCTCGGCGGCGTCCGTGTTTTCCCCCAGCGCCGTCAGCATAAACGAAAGGCCTGTGTTGAAGATCATCATCTGAAAATAAAGCGCTGTGGCCTTTTTCCGCGAAATACCCAGCTGCTGCGCCAGAAGCCCGGGCACCGCGGGATCCCCTTCCGCCTCGAATATAGCGCCCAGCGAAGCCACCTGCGGCCGGGGCCGCAAAAACCACAGGCGGTAAAGGTGCGGCTCCTCCTTTGCAAAAGCGGCGTAGGCCCGGCCCAGGCTGCCAAAGCGGTCGGCGGGGTCCAGCCTGGCCGCCACATAGGCATGCAGCTCACGGCCCGCCCGCTCCGTCACCAGCCTCTTCAGCCCCTCAATGCTGCCGCAATAACCGTACACCGGCTGCACCGAGCACCCCAAGGCGGCCGCCACGGCTTTTACCTGCACCGCCTCCGCGCCCCGCTCCCGCGCCAGCCGGAACGCGGCCTCCACCACCATTTCCCGGGTAATTTTTTGAGTTGGCATCCGTTCTCCCCCTTTGCATAAATAATTTACATAAATAGATTATATATGATGCAGGCCTCAATTGCAAGTAAAAAAGGAAGGGGCCAGGGCCCTCTTCCTTTTTTACTCACAGTTCTTCCCACCGCAGCTGGGTCTCGCGCAGCGTGCGCTCTTTCCGCTCGCTCACCAGGTCCTGCGGGCCCAGCGCGCCCGCCAGCAGGGGCGAGGCCGGGTCATGGGGCGCCGGTCTGCGGCCATGATCCGCATAACAGTAAAGGCAACCGCCGGGGCAGGTGTCGTAGGCTCCAATGTCCACACTGGGCGCGCACCCGCAGGCCGGGCGCTGGTTCTTATCCTTTTCCGGGCGCAGCGGGCAGTGCAGGATCCGGCCCAGCCGCTCCGGGTCAATGCACCGCCCGTGGCGGATGCCGTACCGCGCAAGCTCCAGCCGCTCGGCGCAGCTTTCCATCGCAAAACCGTACGCTTCTGCGATCGGTGCCAGCGCAGCCGCCAGTTCTTCCTGCTTCGCCGGCGGAAAAGCCTCCAGCGCCAGGTCCGCCATGCGCTTGGCGGTGCCCCGGTAAAAATCCAAAAAACTGATCACACAGGTGTCGCTGCAGCCCTGCAGCTGCCTGGCCAGCGCCTCGAAGCTGCGCAGGTGGTGGTCGAACGTGTAGGTTTTACTCAAAAAAATGGGGTCGTACCGCCACACCACCCGCCCCGGGCCGATCGCCTGGGCAAGGCGCCGGAACGCGGGCACCAACACTTTTTGCTTGTCGGCGACCCGCGGCTCCACCTCCGGGCCGTAACCCGTCAGGGTAAACTGGAAGTAATAGGCATACCCGCTCAGCTCCGCCAGCCGGCCCAGCATAGGTCCGGGGTCTTTGGTCCAGAACACAATGCCGTCCACGTCCCCCGGCCGAAGGCTGACCCGGCTCACCCTTCGGGGGTTCAGGGGGTTGCGCACCAGCGCCTCCCCCTGCCGCAGCCGCTCGAACAGCCAGCCCGAATAGTAAGCCGGCAGGTCGGTGCGGCGGCTCGCGCTGATGATCATTCCAGCTCCTCCCACTTTTGCAGGGCGGCTTCCAGCACCTTGTCCATGTCGTAATAGCGGTATTCGCCCAGCCGCCCGCCAAACACCACCTTTTCTTCGGCCGCCAGCGCCCGGTACCGCCCGTACAAAGCGTTGTTCACCGCGTCGTTCACCGGGTAATAGGGCTCGTCGCCCAAGGCCCACTCGGCGCTGTACTCGCGGCTGATCACGGTTTTGGGCTGCGTGCCGAACTCAAAGTGCTTGTGCTCGATGATACGGGTGTAGGGGGTCTCGGCGTCGGTGTAGTTCACCACCGCGTTGCCCTGGTAGTCCGGCAGGTCCAGCACCTCGGTCTCAAACCGCACGCTGCGGTAGGCCAGCGCCCCCAGCCTGTAGCCAAAATAGGCATCAATGGGCCCGGTATAGATCACCCGGTCCGCCAACGCGTTCCAGGCCTCCCGGCCGGCCAGGTAGTCGGTGCCCAGCCGCAGCTCGGCGCCCTCCAGCATTCGCTCCACCATCGCGGTGTAGCCCCCCACCGGGATCCCCTGGTAATCCGCGTTGAAATAATTGTTGTCGTAGGTAAAGCGCACCGGCAGCCGCCGGATGATAAAGGCCGGCAGCTCCGCGCAGGGGCGGCCCCACTGTTTTTCGGTGTAGCCCTTTACCAGCTTTTCATAGATGTCCGGCCCCACCAGGTTGATCGCCTGCTGTTCCAGGTTCCGGGGCTCGGGCACAAAAGCGGCGGCCCGCTGCCGCTCCAGTTCTTTTTGTGCCTCGGCCGGGGTCGTCACCCCCCACATGGCATGAAAGGTGTTCATATTAAAAGGCAGATTATAGATCTCCCCCTTGTAATTTGCCAGCGGGCTGTTGGTGTAACGGTTGAACCTGGCGAACCGGTTCACATACTCCCACACCCGCTCGTTGTTTGTGTGGAAGATGTGCGCCCCGTATCGGTGCACCTGGATGCCCTCCACCTCTTCGGTGTACAGGTTGCCCGCCGTGTGGCCCCGCTTTTCCAGCACCAGGCAGGTGCGGCCCGCGTCCAGCGCCATGCGGGCAAAGGCGGAGCCGTAAAGCCCCGCCCCCACGATCAGGTAATCATAATGCTGCCCCATACGTTCCTCCTTCAGTTGAACCCCACGACCTTTTGGCTGATGCGGTAAGCAGCCAGCGCCGCCCGGCGGCCGGGCGTGCCGGGCAAATGCGTGAGCTGTCCCATGGCCCCCCGGCGCAGCTTTTTATACACCCAGGGGTCCCTCCTGCGGATGTAACGCCAAAGCTCGCGTTTTTTCTCCAGCTGCACGGCCTCGCCGCCCCGCAGCAGCAAAATCGACGAGATGATCGTAACGATTTCCAGGTAGTTGTACAGATAGCGCCGCAGCCGGTCGTTCTCCACGGTTTTCAGGTCCAGCTGTTCCAGCATGAGCCGGTTCACCAGCAGCTGCTGATCGATGCGCTGCAGCATCACCCGCTCGTTTACCGACTGGTCCTCCCTGCCGATGAAATAGTGATACAGATCCACGTCCAGGTAATACAGGCTCTCCACCCGGCGCATGGGCAGGTAAACGTACAGGTTGTCCACATAAAACGTGTGCTCCGGCAGGGTCAGCCCGCAGCTTCGCAAAAGCTCCGTGCGGTAGATCACCGAGTGCATTAAAATATACTGCCCCTTGCGGAAACGCCCCACGTCGTTCCACCCCAGCACCCGGTCCCGGGGCAGCACGCTTCGGTATTGCATCACCTTTTTGTGGGCTGCGCCCGCTTTGTCGTATATGTAATTGCATACCAGCAGATCAACCGGCGCTTGAAACCCGCGCAGGGTATCGAGCACCCTATGGTAGGCCGCGCCGTCCAGCCAATCGTCTGAATCCACAACCTTGAAATAAAGGCCACGCGCATTGCGGATCCCGGTCATTACGGCGCCGCCATGCCCCGCGTTCTCCTGGTGGATGGCCCGCACCAGGCCCGGGTAAGCCGCTTCCAGTTCATTTGCAATGGCGCCCGTACTGTCTGTCGAACCGTCGTTCACGATCAGGATCTCTACCTCGTTGCCGCCGGGCAGAAGGCTTTCCACACAGCGGCGCATATATCCCTGCGAGTTGTAGCAGGGCACCGCGATGGACAAAAGTTTCATATCTGTTCCCGCCTTCGGAGCTTGGTGATTCATGCCATCTTTTCCGTTGGCTTTTCCCTGAAAATGATCTTAAAAATGGGAAAAAACACCCAAAACGAGATGGCGCAGTTGATGATCATGGTAATAAAATCGGCCAGCGTCTCGCCAAAACCGCCCATGCCCCAGGTGCGGATGAACAGCTCGTAGATGGGCGCCTTATATAGCCCCTGGGCTGCGGCTGCCCCCACCGTGATGACCACATAGGCAATAAAATACCAAAACGCCGCTTTTGCAATGCCGCCCCTGGCCTTGAACGTGACCCTGCGCTGGGCAAAAAAGTTGATCACCTGGGCAATGGCCATGGTCGCCTGTACCGCGATAAAATAGGCAAACCCGCCGCCGCCCCCCTCGCCCAGGGGGCCCGCCGCATAGTCAAAAATATAATAGGGGGTCCCGTCAAAATTGTGCCCCAGCCGCCCCACCTGAAAACCAGTGCTCACCATATCGGTCATGCCAAGCACTGCCTTGAACAGCGGCATCAGTGCCAGTTGCAGCAGGGTTATGCCGTTGCTAAGCAA
>NZ_DBGCTQ010000091.1:0-43559 GCF_048388525.1 Allofournierella sp.
CCTCGTCGGCAATGTCGCGGATGGCGTTGGTGAACGCCACGCCGGGGAGCAGGGGGATGATGGCCCCCACGGTGACCATGTCCAGCCGGGCGCCGAGGCCCAGCTTTACCAGCAGGATGGAGAGCAGGGTTACAAGGGCGCCCCCGCTGATGTTCAGCGCGATCTTGGACAGCCGCCCCCGCACCACGAACAAAAAGTAGCTGTAAAGCGTAAGCCCCGCCAAAAATGCCGCGGCCGCGTCGGCAAGGCTGCCCCCGAACAAAAAGCAGAACGCGCCGCTGCCCAGGCCGCTGGCCAGCACCTGAAGCCAGGCGGGCTTTTGGGGCGAGGTGCGGATGCGCCGCAGCTCCTCCAGCGCCTGGGCGGGGGTGTGCAGCCCCTGCTCGATCTCGCGGGAGAGCTGGTTCACCGCGTCGATGCGGTCCAGCCGGCTGCCGCCCAGGGGGATGTGCCGCACCTTGGCGCGGTAATGCTCGCCCTCCGCGCCGCCGGAGGTCAAAAAAATGCCGTTGCTCAGCACAAAGGGCTCCAGCCCCCTGCACTGGTATGCCCGGGCGATGCGGCACATGGTTTCATCCACCCGAAAGATCTCGGCCCCGCTGGCAAGCAGGATCTCGCCCGCCAGCGCCGCCGTTTCGAATACGGTTTCCTTTTCCGGCCCGTCCATATACCGCCCCTCCGCAGCCAAAAAAACTGTTTCATTTCAGTTCACGCCTTATTATAGCACGCGCGCAGGGCAGCGCAAGACGGCGCCGCAAAACTTTGCGGCAGGCCAAGGCGCCGCAGGCCGGGCCCCGGCGGCCCGGGTGGACTTTTGCGGCGTAAGCCATTATAATTAAAAAAATACCAAAAGGCCGGGAACAGCCGCAAAAAAAGCGAATGGGAGGCGGACGCCCTATGATCCATTTCAATTACCCCCACTACCCTTTGCAGTGGTACCGGAATGCAAACCCGGTGTCCGGCAATGCGGGGCAGTTTAATTACAAGGTGCTGCGCCAGGGGGGCGAACTGGCCGCCTGGTGCTGGATGGGCGTTTGGTGCATGGAAAAAACAAAGGACGTGAAGGAGCGGCGCTTTGCCTTTCCTGACAAGCAGGAACAGGAGCAGCAGGAAAGCGTGGACCAGGCCATTGCCTGGCTGCAGGAGGAATTCGACGCCCACCCCCGGGCTGAGATTGAGGCAAGGGACGGCTTTTTCACGACCGAGCCCTACACCCCGCCTGCGCCGGAGCCGCCGCAGGAGTAAAAAAGGCGGCGGGACCCCGCACCTGCGCCGAAACACCCTGCACTTGCGCAAAAGGCTTGACAAGGGGAAAAATGATGATACACAGCCGCCCGGGTCTGCCAGCTGGCAGACCCGGGCGGCTGTGACCTTGTTCAAACGGTTTTGATGCCGCGCCATTTGCCGCGCTTCCAGCGCAGCACGAACAGAATGCCCCGCAGGTTTTCGTCCAGAGCGAAGGCGGCCCAGATGCCTGCCAGCCCCCAGCCCAGCTGAACGCCCAGAAGATAAGCGAGGCCGACCCCCACGGCCCATTGGCTGCACACGCCCAGCAGCACCGGATATTTTACGTCGCCCACCGCCTGAAGGTTGCGCACCAGCACGATGTTCAGGCTGCGGCCCACTTCCAGAGCCACCTCCACCCACATCACCTGCCTGCCCAGGGCAATGACCTGCGGGTCGCTGCTGAACAGCCCGAACAGAGGCTCGGCAAAAAGGGCCAGCAGCAGGGCGGTGCCCACCGTGACCGGGGCCGAAAACCGCAGCACCCGCCAGTTTTGCCGGTCGGCCCCCTCGTAATCCTTTGCGCCGATGCAGTAGCCGATCAGGATGGCGGCCGCCTGGCTGACCGCGCTTACCAGCATGTAGCAGATCTGTGCGAACATGTTCATGTACATGCGGGCAGTCACCGCATAGGTGCCGATCATGTTCACGAACACCAGGCTTGTGGACTGGCTCAGGTTATAGGAGAGCCCCTCGCCCCCGGCGGGCAGGCCGATGCCCAAAAGGCGCCGGAACAGCTCCCCGGGGAAGGGGCGCAGCAGGCGCACATCCACCCGTGCGCCCTGGACGCTGCGAAAAAAGGCGGCCATGAGAAGGACCATGCCCAGGGTGCGGCAGATGCTGGTGGAAAAGGCGGCGCCCGCGGCCCCAAGGCGCGGCAGCGGCCCCGCGCCATAGATGAGCGCGGTGTTGCCCAGAATATTTACAAGGTTGATGCAGCCGGTGCTGAACATGATCACCAGCATGCGGGCGTGGGCCCGCAAAAAAGCGCTGAAGGTAAGCATCATTGCCTGGCAGGGCAGGCTGACGGCCGCGATCCTAAGGTAGCTGCGGGCCTCCGGCAGGGCCTCTGCGGGCAGGCGCATCAGCGCGAACAGCCCGTCCGCCCCCCACAGGAGCCCGGCGGTGATGAACAGGCTCAGCACAAGGTTCAGCCCCACGGCCAGGGTGTAGATCTGCTGCACCTTGCCCTGCTCCCGGGCGCCCAGGTACTGGCTCAGCAGAATGGTGGCGGCAAGGCTGATGACGCTGAAGGTCAGGATAAGGGTGGTCATGATCTGATTGGCGTTGCCCACCGCGGCCACGGCGGTGCCGTTGTAGCGGCTGAGCATGATCTGGTCGATGTTGCCCACCAGCATTTGGAGCAGCAGCTCCACAAAGATGGGCCAGGTCATGCGCAGCAGAGAAAATTGCGGCTGCAGGCGTTCGGTTTGCATAAGGCGTTGTCCCTTTCCCCAGGGGCGCCCGCAAAGGGCGTATTCCCTGAAATCACCGAAATTATACACCCGGCGGCAGGGGTTTCACAGATGGGAAAATGACGAGATTCACAAAATGATACACTTGTTTTTGTGAAAAATGCCCTCTGATTTACTTTTGCAGCGGTTTGTGGTACTCTTTTAAAAGAATTCTGTGCGTTTATGCTGTGCGAAAGGGGGAAAGGGAGGATGAAGGCAGGGGCGAAACGCCGGGTCTGGCAGTGCGCCGCAGCGCTGGCAGTGCTGGCGGGCAGCGCCGCGTTTGTGCTGCGTTTTTCCTACTCTACCAGCTTTGTGTGGCCCGGTTATTACGGATACGACTCCGCCATCTTTCAATTCATCGGCAGGGCCTGGGCCGGGGGAACGGTGCCCTATGCCGGGCTGTTCGACCACAAGGGGCCGCTGATCTTTTTCATCGACATGCTGGGCTGGCTGATCCATGGCAGGGCGGGCATCCTGGTGGTGCAGACCCTGAGCCTTGCGGTGACCGCCTGGGGGCTGTACCGGTTGGGGCGGGAATATCTGCCCCGCCCCTGGGCGCTGGGGGCCGCGGGCCTGGCGCTGGTGTATCTGGCACGCACCTTTGACGAGGGCAACATGACCGAGGAGTACAGCCTGCCCTTTTTGGCGGTGAGCCTGTGGCTGGCGGCGCGGTACTGCCGCCGCGCGCAGGAAGCTGGCGGCGCGGTGCGGCACCCGTGGCGGTACGCGGCGGTGTACGGCCTGTCGTTCGGTGCGATTTTGATGCTGCGGGTCACCAGTGCGGTGAGCCTGTGCTGTTTTGTGCTGGTGATCTGCATCCGGCTGGCGGCCGCCCGCCAGTGGAAGAACCTGGGGGCGAACGCCCTGGGCTTTGCGGGCGGCTTTGCAGCGGCCACCGGGCCCTTTGCGATCTATTTTGCCGCAAAGGGGGCGCTGGGGGAGGCGCTGTACGGCACGCTTTGGTACAATGTGTTTTATGCCACCCGCTTTTCCATCCGGGACTATTACGCAGGCAACCCCTGGGCGGCCAGCACGCTGCGGCGGGTTTTTTTGGATTTTGGCGCACCCCTGTTCCTGCTGGCGGTGCTCTGCCTTGCGGCACTGGCGCAAAAGCCCCGCTCCGCGCTGGCCTGGGGCGGCCTGCTGAGCGCGGCGGGCAGCATGTACCTGCTGTTTTCAAACCGGCCTTACGTGCACTATTACATGATCGTGGCGCCGCTGCTGCCGCTGGCCGCATGCCTTGCGGCGGAGCTTTGGCGGGGCCGCAAAGGGGGGCGCCGGCGCGGGGCCGCCGCTTTGAGCTGCGCCGCGCTGTGCTGTGTGTATGTGTGCAGCCTGGCGGTGCGGCTGCCCCGCTGGGGCGCCGACAGCTTTATGGCAAAATACCCGGCCGAGGTGCAGCACTACAACACCGTGGCCCGGCAGATGGCCGGGCTGATCCCCGCAGACGAGCGGGATTCGGTGCTGGCCTACAACGTGGACGCGCAGTTTTACCTGGCGGCGGATATTGCGCCCTGCCAGAAATATTTTATCCACCAGGACTGGCAGGCTGCCGCGGACCCCGCCATGCAGGCCGAGATCGAGAGGCTGCTGCGGGGGGAGCCGCCCAAATGGGTGGCCGCGGGAGACGTGGGAAACGCCGCCGTGGCGGCGCTTTTGAAAGAGCGATACGAGCCGGCAAGCGAGCCGGTGTGGTTTGAGGAATATGCCGGTTATACATTATACCGGCTGAAGGAATGAGGAGGAAGCGGGAGATGCGGCAGTTCTACCGCTGGATTTTTTATCTGGCCGGCCTGTTGATCCTGGCCCTGGGCCTGACCCTGAATACCAAGACCGGCCTGGGGGTAACGCCCATCATCTCGGTGCCCTACAGCATTGCGCAGGTATTTGGGTTTAATTTCGGGGACGCCACCTTAGTGGCGTACTGTTTGTTTGTTGCAATACAATTTTTACTAAAGGGAAAACCTGTGCGCTGGGCCGACCTGCTTCAGCTGCCTTTGAGCCTGGTGTTCACCCGGGTGCTGAACCTGCTGGACGGCGCAGTGCCGGCAGCGCCGCAGGGGATGCCCGCCAGACTGTGCCTGCTGGCGGCAGCTATTCTGTGCACCGGTGTGGGGGCGGCCATGAGCGTGGATATGAAGCTGGTGCCGAACCCCGGCGACGGCATTGTGGCGGCCATTGCACAGCGCACCGGGCGGGAGCTTGGCTTTACAAAAAACTGGTTCGATACCGCGAACGTGGGCATTACCCTGGTGTTCGGCCTGGTGATGGGGCATCCGCTGTGCGGCATCGGCCTGGGCACGGTGCTTGCCATGCTGGGGGTGGGCCGGGTGATGGCGCTGTTCAACCGCCTGTGCCTGCCCGCCATGGGGCGGCTGGCGTTTGTGCCGGAGGCCTGCGGGCAAGGCACGGCAGAATAACAAGCAAAGCGGGGAGGCACTTGTACAAGTGCCTCCCTGCTTTTGTAATGGATCATTGCCCCCCGGGCGCTCCGGCGGCGCCTTTTACCTACCAGGGGGTGCCACCACCACCGACGGGCAATCGAACACCAGGCGCAGCAGCTGGGTGCGGCTGGTGATGCCGAGCTTGCGGTACAGGCTGCCCGCGTGTTTTTTGACTGTGTTTTCGCTGATGAACAGCTCGGCGCCGATTTCGGCGTTGGAACGGCCGGCGGCCACGAGCTCGGCGATCTGCCGCTCCCGCTCGCTGAGGCCGAAGCGGGAGGCCAACGTGCCGGCCCGGCCTTCCTGGGCCGGCGCGACGCCCTGCGGCCATAAAAAGGCGAAGTGGGCGGACAGGTGCCGGTTGAGCACCCGCAGCAGCTCCACCTCCTGATCGGTAAAGTCCCCGTCTTCTCTGCTGCGGAACAGGGTGACCGAGCCCAGCAGGTGAGCGGCGCCCATGACCGTGCTGCCCATGCTCCAATAGACCCCCATGGGCTGCATCCACTGCTTATAAATCGCCGCGCTCTCCCGCGCGGCGGGGCTGATCATATTGGAATCGCGGTAGACGGTGGGCTGGTCGCTGGCAAAGCTCCAGGCCACATAGTCGGAATACTGGTACTCCTGGTAGTAGGCGGCGAGTTCGGCTTCGCTCATGTTCAGGGAAACCGGGCTGAAAAACACCAGCCGCCCGGCCTGGGGCGCGCACAGGTCAAAAAAGGAGCGGCGATGGGGGATCAGCTCCTCCAGCCGGCGCAGAAAGCAGTTTTGGAGCTGCTGGGGGTCGGCCTGGGTGTGAAGCTCCAGGATCGCTGGGTCCAGGGCCTCCCACACTTCGCCCGGCAGATGCGGCATGGCGAACGCCTCCTTTTCACGGGGAGATTTTGATGCCTCCATTGTAGCATAACGCATAAAAATAGTAAACGGGAGAAAGGCGGATTGGCACGTTTGGCACGCCGGTGGTACCCGCGGGTACCACCCTGCAGAACGGTGCCCCCGGGTAATGGCGGAGCGGGCGCTGTTTGGGCTACAATGAAAACAGAAAGAGCGGCCGCAGAGCGGCGCACAAAACTTTTTGAAAAGGAGCGCAGAACAATGAGGACGATCCAGAGTACCCCCAAGAAAGACGGCTTTTACATGCCCGCGGAATTTTTGCCCCGCAAACAGGACTTTTTGATCTGGCCCGAGCGGCAGGACACCTGGCGCATGGGCGGAAAGCCGGCGCAGAAGGTGCTGGTGGAGGTGGCAAAGGAGATCGTGAAGCACGAACCGCTCACCGTGTTCTGTTCGGCCGACCAGTACGAGAACGCCCGCGCCCGCCTGCCTGAAGAGGTGCGGGTGGTGGAAATGACCGTTGACGACGCCTGGGCGCAGGACAAGGGACCCTTCTATGTGGTGAACGACGAGGGCGAGATGCGGGGCGTGACCTGGGGCTGGAACTGCTACGGTGGCCTGGAGGGAGGCCTGTACTTCCCCTGGAAGCGCGACCAGGAATTTGCCACCAAGCTGCTGGACCTGGAAAACTACGACCGCTACGACGCCCGCAGGGTGGTGTTTGAGGGTGGCGCCATGCAGATCGACGGCGAGGGAACCCTGATCGTGACCGAGAACAGCGTGCTGAACCACAACCGCAACCCGGACCTGACCAAGGAAGAGGTCGAGAACTATTTTAAAGAGTATATGGGCCTGGAGAAGGTGATCTGGTTGAAGGATGGCATGGCCTTTGACGAGACCGACGGCCACATCGACGACGTGTGTTTCTTTGTGCGGCCCGGCGTGATCGCCCTTTCCTGGACCGACGATCCTGAAAATCCCCAGTACCCCAACCTGAAAGCGGCCTACGACACCCTGAACGGCCAAACCGACGCCAAGGGCCGCAAGCTGGAGATCCACAAGATCCCCATTCCCGCCGTGATGCATATTTCCGAGGAGGAGAGCGCCGGCGTGGATATCTGCGAGAGCGCAGCCTCCCGCGAGGGCGGCCTGCCGCTGGCCGTGACCTACATCAACTGCTATTTTGTGAACGGCGGCCTGCTGGTACCCCAGTACGGCGACCCCATGGACGAGGTGGCCTGCCAGCTGTTCGGGGAACTGATGCCCGAGCGCGAGATCATTAAGATCTACACCCGCGAATGGTCGCTGTGCGGCGGAAACATCCACTGCATGGCCCTGCAGCAGCCGGATCCGGCGGCCATTGCCGCCCTGAAGAAATAACGCCTTCGTTCCACCTTTCGGGGCGGCGCGCCCGAGCCCCAGTGCCCCGGCGCGCTGCCCCGGCTTCTTTGAGAGTGGGACCCTGATGAAAAAGGAGGAGAGACCCCCATGCCGGCCAAAAAGAAAAAGTTCCGCCTGTTCGACGCGGTGCTGGCCTCGGTGTGCATCATCCTGACGGTGGAGTCGGCCGCGCCGGCCGCCGCGGTGGGCAACTCGCAGTATTTTTGGTGGATCAGCATGCTGATCCTGTTTTTCGTGCCCTATGGCCTGATCAGCGCCGAGCTGGGCACCACATATCTGGGCGAGGGTGGCATTTACGACTGGGTGCGCCTTGCCTACGGAAACAAGTGGGGCTGCCGCATCGCCTGGAACTACTGGATCAACGTGGCCCTGTGGATCGCCAGCCTGGCGGTGCTGTTCAACGACACCCTGACCCAGATCACCGGCTGGGATCTGCCGGTGTGGGCCAGCATTGCCATTCAGCTGGCCTTTATCTGGGTGGTCATCCTGATGGGCAAGGGCAGGATCAGCGAGAGCAAGTGGCTGATCAACACGGCGGCGGTGTTCAAGGTGTTTATCATGCTGCTGATCGGCGGGCTGGGCATTTGGGTGGCCGCGACCCGCGGCATGGCCACCCAGTTCACCTTCCGCTCGCTGTTCCCCAGCATGGACCTGAGCAGCTTGTCCTTTGTGTCCATCATCATTTACAACTTTGTGGGCTTTGAGATCGTGACCACCCTGGCCTCGGATATGGAAAAACCCAAAAAGCAGATTCCCCAGGCACTGCTGCTGGGCGGAATCATTATTTCGCTGTTCTACATGTTCGCCTCGTTCGGAATTGGAGTGGCCATTCCGGTGAGCGAGCTTTCCACCTCCACCGGGCTGCTGGACAGCCTGATCTACCTGGCGGGCGACGGCACGCTGGTGCTGATCGTGGGCCTGATGGTGATGTTCACTTTCTTTGCAAACCTTGTTTCCTGGGCCTACGGCTCGCTGTATGTGGCAAAATACGCGGCTGAAAACTACGACATGCCCCGCGTTTTTGCCTCGGCCAACAGCGAGGGCGTGCCGGACAAATCGCCCCTTCTGAACGGTATCATCGCCTCGGTGCTGGTGGTTGTGGCGCCCTTTTTGCCCAACCAGGATGTGTTCTGGAGCTTTTTCAGTGTGGGCGTGTTCACGCTGATGGTATCGTATGTGCCCATGTTCCCCGCGTTTTTGAAGCTGCGCCGCATCGACCCGGACCGGGAGAGGCCCTTCAGGGTGGGCGGCAAGGGGCTGTTTTTAAAGCTGATGGCCTATGTGCCCATGGCGCTGATCGTGGTATCGCTGATCTTTACGGTGGTGCCCATGAACACCAGCCCCGAGGAGCTGAACACCAAGATCCCGCTGTGCGTGGGGATCCTGGTGTCGGTGGTGATCCAGGAAATCCTGGTGGCCCAGGGGGCAAAGCGGCGCGCAGGCGAGGCAAAATAGCGCGGCGGGCCCGGGAAAACCCGGCGGCCGAACCAAAATTTTAAAAACGCTGGGTCTGCCCTTTCCAGGGGCAGGCCCAGCGCTTTTTCGTGCCGCTTGGAGGAGCCGTGCTGGGGGACGCAAAGGGAAGATGCTCCAATTTTTGAGAGCGGTTTTTGTGCAAAAATTATAATTTGGCTGAACAAATACAGCGGAACTTGTTCAAGGAGCAAAGTTATTTGATAGAACAGAGAAGAATTTTCTATCGCGTTTTGGCCTGCCTGCCGGTACAATAAAATTGCTCGGAAACCAAAGTTTTCCAAAAGCAAGGGTCGGGATCCCGGCCCGCACACCATTGACAGGGAGGAAAAACAATGAAAAAGAAACTTGCACTTGTTCTGGCAGCGGCTTTGATGCTGGCCGTTCTGGCAGGCTGCGGCGGCACCCCCGCCCCCAGCACCCCGGCCGCCTCCAACCCCGTTTCCACGGGCGGCGAGCCCGCGGCGCCGGCCAGTGATCTGAACGCGGCCGTGTTCTATTACAACTATTCCGACGTGTACATTTCCAGCGTGCGCAACAACATGGACGAGATGCTGAAGGGCATGGGCGTGAAATACGACAACTACGACGGCGCGGGCAACCAGGCCCAGCAGACCGACCAGATCAACACCGCCATTACCAACGGCGCCAACCTGCTGATCGTGAACATTGTGGAAACCTCGTCCCCCGACGCGGCGCAGAACGCCGTAGAGGCGGCCCGTGGCGCTGGCATTCCCATCATCTTCTTCAACCGCGAGGTGCAGGATGATGTGGTGAACAGCTACGACAAGTGCGCGTTCGTGGGCACCGACGCCCCCGAGGCCGGCCACATGCAGGGCGCGCTGATCGGCCAGTACCTGCTGGATAACTACGACGCGCTGGATCTGAACGGCGACGGTACCATCTCCTACGTGATGTTCAAGGGCCAGGAGGGCAACGCCGAGGCCGAGGCCCGCACCCAGTTCGGCGTGGAGGACGCCGATGCGCTGCTGACCGCTGCCGGCAAGCCCGCCCTGGCGTTCTACGACGCCAACAACTCCGCCAAGTACCTGGTGGACCAGAATGGTTCCTGGTCTGCCGCTGCGGCCACCAACTACATGGACACCATCCTGGCCGAGTACTCGGAGGCCAACAAGAACATGATCGAGCTGGTGATTGCCAACAACGACGACATGGCCCTGGGCGCCGTGGCCTCGCTGCAGACCGCCGGCTATAACCTGGGCAACGACGAGGACGGCAAGCCCACCTCCACCGTGATCCCCGTGTTCGGCGTGGACGCCATCGACTCGGCCAAGCAGGCCATCGACGAGGGCAAGATGACCGGTACCATCATGCAGGACGCCGTGGGTATGGCCAAGACCATCACCGCACTGGTGGGCAACGTGCAGAGCGGCGCCGAGCTGATGGCCAACACTGAAAGCATGAACGTGGATGAGGGCGTGGACAAGATCCGTGTTCCCTACGGCGTGTACACCGCGAAATAAGCCGGGACCCGAACCATACAAGAACAGTGCGTAGCGCCCCAACCAAAAGCGTGAACGGACGAAGCGGGGCTGCCGAATGGCAGCCCCGCTCTGCCCGTAAAGCCGCGGCGCGCAGCGCCTGCCGGAAAAGGCCGGGCGGCGGGCGCGGCGGCTTTGCAAACAGGCGTTTTGCGGGGCGTCGTGGAGAGGAGGAAGCATATGGATCAGCCGATACTGGAACTGAAAAACATCAGCAAGGAGTTCCCGGGCGTAAAAGCGCTGGACAATGTGTCGCTGGCGGTGCGGCCGGGCACGGTGCACGCTTTGATGGGCGAGAACGGCGCTGGAAAATCGACCCTGATGAAATGCCTGTTCGGCATTTACGCGAAAGACAGCGGCACCATTGTTCTGGACGGCAGGGAGGTCGATTTCAAAAGCTCCAAGGAGGCGCTGGAAAACGGCGTGGCTATGGTGCACCAGGAGCTCAACCAGGCCCTGACCCGCAGCGTGCAGGATAATTTATGGCTGGGGCGTTACCCCAGGGTGGCCGGCCTTGTGGTGAGCGAACGGCTCATGCGCACCCGCACCAAGGAGATCTTTGACGAGCTGGAGGTCAAGGTGAACCCCAGCACCATCATGTCCACCATGCCGGTTTCCCAGCGGCAGATGGTGGAAATCGCCAAGGCGGTTTCCTACAACGCAAAGATCATTGTGTTCGACGAGCCCACCTCTTCGCTCACCGAGGTGGAGGTGGAGCATTTGTTCCGCATCATCAACATGCTCAAGGCCAAGGGCTGCGGCATCATTTACATCAGCCACAAGATGGAGGAGATCCTGCGCATTTCGGACGAGGTGACCATCATGCGCGACGGCGCCTGGGTGGCCACCCGGCCCGCGGCCGAGCTCACCATGGAGGAGATCATCCGCCTGATGGTGGGGCGCGAGCTCACAAACCGCTTCCCCCCCAAGACCAACGAGCCGGGCGAGGTGATCCTGCAGGTGGAGCACCTGTCGGGCAGATATACCCGGCTGAAGGACGCCTCGTTCCAGCTGAAAAAGGGCGAGATCCTGGGCATTGCGGGCCTGGACGGCTCGGGCCGCACCGAGGTGCTGGAGAATTTGTTCGGCGCCATGACCCGGGGCGGCGGCGAGATCCGCCTGCACGGAAAGGCCATCCGCAACGCCTCTCCCCGGGAGGCCATTAAAAACGGGTTTGCGCTTTTGACCGAGGAGCGCCGGGCCACCGGTATCTTTGGCATCCGGGACATCCGGGACAATACGGTCATCTCGAACCTGAAAAGCTACCTTTTGGGCGGCGTGTGCCTGAGCGACAAAAAAATGAAAGAGGATACGGACTGGGCCATCCAGGCCATGCACATCAAGACCCCCAGCCAAAAGACCCAGATCCGCTCGCTCTCGGGCGGCAACCAGCAGAAGGTCATCATCGGCCGCTGGCTGCTCACCAAGCCCGAGGTGCTGCTGCTGGACGAACCCACCCGCGGCATCGATGTGGGCGCCAAGTACGAGATCTACCAGCTCATGATTGACCTGGCCAACGACGGCAAGGGTGTGATCATGGTATCCTCGGAGATGCCCGAACTGCTGGGCGTCTGCGACCGCATTCTGGTGATGTCCGGCGGGCAGCTTGCCGGCGAAGTGGACGCCAGAAACACCAGCCAGGAAGAGATCCTTACCCTGGCCGCCAAGTACGTGTAAAGGGAGGAAGCCGCAATGAGTAACGCGACTAAAACATTGCAGAAACCGGCCTGGGACGCAAAGCGGGTGGGCAACTTGCTGCTCAACAACGCCTTGTTCATCCTGATGGGCATCGCCATTGTGTACATCGCCATTAAAAACCCCCGGTTCATCCAGCCGGCGTCGATCATCAACATTTTGTCCCAGACGGCGGCCTATCTGCCCGCGGCGCTGGGCATCGGCGGGTGCATCGTGCTCACCGGCACCGACCTTTCGGCGGGGCGCATTGTGGGCCTGACGGCCTGCATCTCGGCTTCGCTTTTGCAGAACGCGGCCAATGTGGCCAACAAAATGTGGCCCCAGATCGGTACCCTGCCCATCTGGGTGGTCATTCCCGCCGCCATGGTGATCGGCGCGGCATTCGGCGCGTTCAACGGCTTTTTCGTGGCCAAGTTCAAGCTGCACCCTTTCATTGTGACCCTTGGTACCCAGCTGATCGTGTACACGCTGCTGCTGCTCTATGTGCAGATGGGCAACAACAACGGCATGGCCATCTCCAACCTGGACAAGAGCTATACCGATTTTGTAAAGGGCGAACTGTTCAACGTGGGGGGCACCGCGGTGCCCCGGTACGTGCTGTTCGCCGTGATCCTGGCCGTGCTGATGTGGTTTATCTGGAACAAGACCACCTTCGGCAAGAACATGTTCGCCCTGGGCGCCAACGAGGAGGCGGCGCGGGTCTCGGGCGTGAACGTGTTCCTGACCACCATCCTGGTCTTCGCCCTGGCGGGCGCCATGTACGGCTTTACCGGGTTTATTGAGGGCGCGCGCATCGGCTCGAACACCGCAAACACCGGGTTCAACTATGAGCTGGACGCCATTGCGGCCTGCGTGATCGGCGGCGTGAGCTTTGTGGGCGGCATCGGCAAGATCCGCGGCGTGATCGTGGGCGTATTGATGCTGCGGCTGATCTTTATCGGCCTGAGCATGATGTCCATCGACCCGAACCTGCAGTACCTGATCAAGGGCGGGATCATCCTGTTCGCCTGCGCGTTGGATATGCGCAAGTATCTGGTCAAAAAATAAGGCCCCGCACACAGCGGCAAAGGGCGCGCCTCCCCCGGGATGCGCGCTCTTTGTATCGCTGGAATTTTATGGTATACTGAGAATGAGGCAAAGGAGGGGACCGTATGGATCTCTACCGTGTGCTTTTGGTGGACGACGAGGAGGATATCCGGGTGGGGATCAGCCGGAAGATGGACTGGGAGGGACTGGGCTTTGCCCTGGTGGGCGAGGCGGAAAACGGCCAGGAGGCGCTGGAGCTGGCCGAGCAGCTCAAGCCGGACGTGGTTCTGACCGACATTAAAATGCCCTTTATGGACGGGCTGGAGCTGTGCCGCATCCTGACCCAGCGGCTGCCCGCCGCAAAGTTCGTGGTGTTCTCGGGGTTCGACGAGTTTGAATATGCAAAGCAGGCCATTCGGATGAACGTGTCGGAATACATACTAAAGCCCATCAATGCCCCTGAGCTGAGCGAGGTGCTGCGCAAGCTGAAAAGCCAGCTGGACGCCGAGCGCGCCCAAGGGCGGAATATGGAGATGCTGCGCCGCCGCTATGAGGAGAACCTGCCCGTATTGCGGGAGCTGTTCTACACCCAGCTGCTGGAGGGCCGCGTCCCGCCCGGCCAGGCGGCCGAGCGGGCGGCCCGCTATGAGATCGATCTTTCGGGCGCGGCTTGGGTGGCCGCCCTGGCACACCTGCATGGCGCGGGCGCGGGCAGTGAGCTGCGCGCACTCTCGGTGCAGCAGCTCTTTGAGGAGAACCTGCGGCCCGGGCTGTGCTGCGCCAAAGTGTTTTTATACAACGAGTCGGTGGCGATTCTGGCCAGCTTTGAGCGGGCCCCCGCCCCCATTTATGAATTGATCGAGGAAATTGACCGGATCTGCAAATTGGCGGGCAGCTACCTGGGCCTGACCCTTACCGTGGGGGTGGGAGCGCCCTGCCTTGAGCCGGAGGAGGTGGCCCGGTCGGCCGCTGGCGCGCGCAGCGCCCTGGATTACCGGGTGCTGGTGGGCACCGGGCGCGCGATCTACATCGGCGATCTGGAGCCGGGCGGCGCAGCCAGGCTCGCTTTTGAGGAGAGCGACGAGCGGGAGCTGACCGGCGCGATCAAGCTGGGAAGCGAGGAGGACATCCGCGCTGTGGTGGGCCGCCTGGCGGACAAGGTTCGCCGGGCGGGCCTGGCGCTGCCCCATTGCCACCTGTTCTTTTTGGAGCTGCTCACCTGTCTGCTGAAGCTGGCCCGGAGCGCGGAGCTGGACCTGGAAGCGGTGTTCGGCGAGGGGTTCACCGGCGCGGTGCAGTTCACCGCCTTCAGCTCGGTGGACGAGATGGGCGACTGGTGCCTGGAGCGCTGCCTGCGCATTCAGGAGCTCATTGGGCGCCAGCGCACCGATTCCGCCTGGCGCACGGTGGAAAAGGCCAAGGAGTTCATTGCCGCCCACTATGCCGAGTGCGAGCTCTCGGTGGAGATGCTGTGCGAATACCTGCACCTGAGTCCGGCCTATTTTTCTACCCTGTTCAAGCGGGAGACCGGCATGAGCTTTACCGCCTATGTGACGGTAGTGCGCATGGAGCGCGCGGCCGAGCTTTTGCGCACCACCGAGGATAAGACCTACCTGATCGCGGAAAAGACCGGGTATCTGGACCCGAACTATTTCAGCTATGTATTCAAAAAGCACTTCGGCATCTCGCCCACCAGGTTCCGGGCGGGGTGAGGGCGGCCAGAAGGAGGCGGCGATGGGCAGGTTTTTTGGTTCTGTGATGGGGCGCTGGCGCGAGTTTTACCGCCGCTCCAGCATCCAGATGATCCTTTCGCTCTCGTTCACAGCCGTGGCGGTGACAGGCATGGTGTTTTTGGGGCTGACGCTGTTTTTGCGCTTTTCGGCCTCGAACAACGCCCAGGCGGCAAAGACCAGCCAGCGGGTGCTGGCCCAGGTGAACCTGAACCTGGACGCGTACCTGCGCAGCATGATGCGGGTGTCGGACGCGATGTATTACCGGGTCATCAAAAACACAGACCTGGCCGCCGACAGCCTGGACGACCGGATGAGCCTGCTGTACGAGAGCAACCGGGACATGCTGGTGTCCATCGCGGTTTTTTCGCAGAGGGGAGAGCTTGTGTCGGCCGCGCCGCTGGCGCCGCTGAAAAAGGACGCCGCCCCCCAGCGGCAGGACTGGTTCATCGCCGCGGCGGGAAAGATCGAGAACCTGCACTTTTCCACCCCGCATGTGCAGAACCTGTTCGAGGACCCGGATTACCGCTACCGCTGGGTGGTGTCGCTGAGCCGCCAGGTGGAGCTGACGAGGGCCGGCGCCATTGAAGGGGGCGTTTTGCTGGTGGACATGAGCTTCGGCGGCATTGAGCAGATCTGCAAGGACGTGGAGCTGTCGGCCTCTGGGGGGTACCTATACCTGATCGACGGGGACGGCGAGATCATCTATCACCCGCGCCAGCAGCTCATTTACGCCGGCCTTTTGCAGGAGAACAACCTGGCCGCCGCGGCCTACGAGGACGGCAGCTACGAGGAAACCTTCGGCGGTGAGCGCCGGCAGGTAACGGTAAAAACCGTGGGCTACACCGGCTGGAAGCTGGTGGGCGTGGTGCCGGCGGACAACATCTGGGACAACTACGGCCAGCTGCTGCTGTTCTTTTTGTTCGTGGTGTTGTTTTCGGTGTTTTTGCTGATCTTTGTGAACCTGCATCTCTCGGAGCGCATTTCGGTGCCCATCAAGGCGCTGGACCGGTCGGTAAAAAGGCTGGAGGCCGGGTGCGAGCTGGAGGAATTCGAGGTGGGCGGCCCCTATGAGATCGAGCATCTGGGGCACTCGATCCGGTCGATGGTGTCGACCCTGCGCCATTTGATGGACGACATCATTGAGCAGGAGACGCAGAAGCGGCGCAGTGAGCTGGACGTGCTGCAGGCCCAGATCAACCCCCATTTCCTTTACAACACGCTGGACTCGGTGGTGTGGATGACCGAGAACGGCCGCACGGACGAGGCCATTCTTATGGTGACCTCGCTGGCTCGGTTTTTTCGCATCTCGCTGAGCCGGGGCAGCAATATCATTTCCATCGCCGACGAGCTGGAACACGCACGGCACTACCTGACCATTCAAAAAATGCGGTATAAAAACAAATTCTCCGCCTCTATAGAGGCGGAAGATGGTGTAGAGACCCTCTACACCATCAAACTGATCGTTCAGCCCATTTTGGAAAATGCGATCTATCACGGTATGGCCTACGCCGACGGGGACGGAAGGATCACGGTGCATGCCTTCCGCGAAGGGGGCGATGTGCTGATCGACGTGACCGACAACGGCCCGGGCATGCCCGCCGGAACCGTGGCGCGCCTGCTGGACCCGGCCTATACCGCCGCGCCCGGCCCCAAGGGCTCGGGCATTGGGCTGCGCAATGTGCACCAGCGCATCCGCCTGACCTTCGGCGGGGGGTACGGGCTTTCGATCCACAGCGAGCCGGATGCGGGCACCAGGGTGCGGGTGCGCCTGCCCGCCCTGGACGGGGCGGCCGCGGCCCCCTACCGAAAGGAGGTGGCCCCATGAAGCGCAGAACGATCCTGCAGCTTGGCGTTTTGGTGCTGCTGGGTATGGGGGTGCTTTTTTCCCTGATGACCTTTGACCAGGCCGGCCGGCGGGACCCGGAGCTTTTGGAGGTGTCGGTCATCATCCGCGATGCCGACAATACGGGCTGGTCCGCTGCGAGGCAGGGGATGGAGCAGGCTGCGGCGGATCTGGGGGCAGAGCTGCGCTTTCTGACCCTGAGCGAGCCGGACAGCGTGGAGGAACAGCGCAGCCTGCTGGCCCGCGAGGTGGAGGGCGGCGCCGACGCGGTGGTGCTTGTGCCCGCAGACGCGCAGGCCCTGGGGCCCGACGTTGCAGGGGCGGCGGCGGGCGCCGCGGTGGTGACGATGGAGTCGGACCTGGCGGCCAGCGGCGCGAAGGCGTGCATCACAGTGGACAACGCCGCGCTGGGCACGGCCCTTGCAAAACAGATTCTCAGGGATATCCCGCAGGGCAGTGGGGTGCTGCTGGTGGATCTTACCCCGGGAAATACCGGTGTGGGGCTGCGGCTGGACGAAGCGGCCCGGATGCTGGAGGAGGGCGGCTGCCCGGTGTACCGCCGCACGCCCGCCCCGGGGCAAACGCTGGCCGAGCTGCTGAGCGAGGCCCTGCCCGCCCAGAACCCGGGCGCGGTGGCGGCCTTTGAGCCCACCGCGCTGGAATTGACGGCGCGCGCGCTTCAAAACGTGGAAAACGCGCCCCCGCTTTACGGCATGGGCGCCACCAGCACCATCGCCTCGTATTTGGAGCGGGGCGGCATTTCCCTGATTGCCGCGCAGAACGAATTCGCCGCCGGCTACCTGGCGTTGCAGGCCGCGGTGGGGGCGGCGCGGGGCGAAGCGCTTACAAACATTGCGCCCATGGAATTTTCGTTGATCCGGCGGCAGGAGATGTACGAGGCTGAAAACGAAAAGCTGCTTTTCCCGGTGACACGCTGAGGGCGGCCGCGGCGCAGAAAAGGAGGAACCATGAAATATCGTGTGTGGCGGAGCGCCGCCGGGCTGCTTGCGCCCTTGCTTCTTTTGGCCCTGGGAGGCTGCGCCGGCGCGGGCCGGGCGGATCCGGTGACCGTGCGCATCGGCGTTGCCCTGTACCAGCAGGACGACACCTTTATCTCCACTGTGGCGCAGCACCTGGAGCAGATCGCCAAGGGGGAGGAACAGGCCCGGGGCATCAAGCTGAACCTGAACATGGCCGACGGCCGCGGCAGCCAGGCCGCCCAGAACGAGCAGGTGGACCGATTTCTTGCCCAGGGATACGACGTGATCTGTGTGAACATCGTGGACCGCACGGCGGCGGCCGTGATCATTGACAAAGCGCAGGCCGCGGGGGTGCCGGTGATCTTTTTCAACCGGGAACCGGTGGAGGAGGACCTGATGCGCTGGGAGGGCGCCTATTATGTGGGCCTGGATGGAGCACAGTCGGGCCTTTTGCAGGGCGGGATCGTGCTGGACGCCTGGCGGCAGGACCCTGAAGCATTGGATCGCAGCGGCGACGGCGTGCTGCAATATGTGATGCTGGAGGGGGAGCCGGGCCACCAGGATGCGCTGCTGCGCACCGAAAACAGCCTGAAGGTGCTGGCCCAGGCCGGAGTGCCCACCGAAAAGCTGGCCAGCGACACCGCAAACTGGCAGCGGGGCCAGGCCACCACAAAAATGGCCCAGTGGTTGGAGCAATTCGACGGCGGGATCGAGGCGGTATTCTGCAACAACGACGACATGGCCCTGGGCGCCATTGACGCGTGTTTTGCCGCAGGGCTTTCGGAAGAGGAGCTGCCTTTCATTGTGGGAGTGGACGCCACCCCGCCCGCGCTGGAGGCGGTGGAGGCGGGCACCCTGAAGGGCACTGTTCAGAACGACGCTGCGGGCCAGGCGCGGGCGATGCTGGAGCTTGCCTGCGCCCTGGCCGGGGGCGCCGCACCCGGCGACGCGGTGGAGCTGACGGACGGCAAGTATGTGTGGCTGCCCTACACCACCGTGACAAAGGAGAATTTGGAGGCGTTTTTGCCGCCTGCCTGAGCGGGAAAGGCCGCATGGAGAGCCTTTCGGCAGCCGCAGGGGGAAAAAGAGGGAGCGCAAAAGCACGGTACAAAAGACAAACAAAACATGCCGGCCCTTTTAGGGCCGGCATGTTTTTGTATCAGCAGCTGGGCGGGGATAAAGCGCTCAGGCCAGCGCCAGCTGGCCGCCCACCAGGTCCACCGTGAGGGTATCGCCCGGCAGGTGCTGCCCGCCGATGATCTCGCGGGCAATCAGGGTTTCGACCCGGCTTTGGATAAAGCGTTTGAGCGGCCGGGCGCCGTAGACGGGGTCGTAGCCTTCGTCGATGATAAAGGCCTTGGCGGCGTCGGTGACGGCCAAGTTCAGCTGCTTTTGGGCCAGGCGGACGCGCAGATCGGCCAGCTGCAGATCCACAATGCCGCCGATCTCGGCCTTGGTGAGGGGCTTGTAGAATACGATCTCGTCGAGCCGGTTTAAAAATTCCGGCCGGAACTGGGTTTTGAGCAGGCCCTCCACCGCCCCGCGGGCTTCGGCGCTGATCTGGCCGCCCGGGCCGATGCCTTCCAGGATATACTGGCTGCCCAGGTTGGAGGTGAGGATGATGATGGTGTTTTTGAAATCCACCTGACGGCCCTGGCTGTCGGTGATGCGGCCGTCGTCCAGCACCTGCAAAAGGATGTTGAACACATCCGGATGGGCCTTTTCCACCTCGTCGAACAGAACCACGCTGTAGGGGTGGCGGCGCACCGCCTCGGTGAGCTGGCCGCCCTCCTCGTAGCCCACGTAGCCCGGAGGCGCGCCGATGAGCCGGCTGACGCTGAACTTTTCCATGTATTCGGTCATGTCGATGCGGATCATGTTCTTTTCGCTGTCGAACAGGGCCTGGGCCAGCGCCTTTGCCAGCTCAGTTTTGCCCACGCCCGTGGGGCCCAGGAACAAAAAGCTGCCGATGGGCCGCCCGGGGTTCGCAATGCCCGCCCGGCTGCGCAGGATGGCCTCGCACACCTTCTGCACGGCCTCCTGCTGCCCGATGACCCGCTGGTGCAGGATGCCCTCGAGACCCAGCAGCTTTTCGCGCTCGCCCTCCACCAGCTTTTCCACCGGGATGCCGGTCCAGCGGGCCACAATGCGGGCGATCTCCTCGTCGGTGACCCGGTCGCGAAGAAGGTTGTCCTGCGCGGAGCCGGAGGTCTCGGCCTTTTGCTCCAGCTCGGCCAGCTGCTTTTGCAGCTCGGGCAGGCGGCCGTATTTCAGCTCGGCGGCCTTATTGAGGTCGTATTCCCGCTCGGCCTTTTCGATGGCGGCGCCCGTCTGCTCGATCTGCTCCCGGATGGACTGCAGGCTGCCGATGCTGCTTTTCTCGTTGTCCCACCGGGCTTTCATGGCGTTGTACTGTTCGCGCATTTCGGCCAGTTCTTTTTGAATGGCCGAGAGGCGCTGGGCGCTCAGGGAGTCGGTCTCCTTTTTCAGGGCGGCCTCCTCGATTTCGTGCTGCATGATCTTGCGGCGCAGATCGTCCAGCTCGGCGGGCATGGAGTCCATCTCGGTGCGGATCATGGCGCAGGCCTCGTCCACCAGATCGATGGCTTTGTCCGGCAAAAAGCGGTCGGAGATATACCGGTCGGACAGGGTGGCGGCGGCGATGAGGGCGCTGTCCTGGATCTTGACCCCATGGAACACCTCATAGCGCTCCTTGAGCCCGCGCAGGATGGAGATGGTGTCCTCGACGGTGGGCTGGTCCACCAGCACCGGCTGGAAGCGGCGTTCCAGCGCAGGGTCCTTTTCGATGTACTGGCGGTATTCGTCCAGGGTGGTGGCGCCGATGCAATGCAGCTCGCCCCGGGCCAGAAGGGGCTTGAGCAGGTTGCCTGCGTCCATGGCGCCGTCGGTCTTGCCGGCGCCCACAATGGTGTGCAGCTCGTCGATGAACAGGATGATCTGGCCCTCGCTTTTTTTGACCTCCTGCAGCACGCTTTTGAGCCGTTCCTCAAATTCGCCCCGGTATTTGGCACCCGCCACAAGGGCGCCCATGTCCAGGCTGAAGATGGTGCGGTCCTTCAGGTTTTCGGGCACGTCGCCCCGCACGATGCGCTGTGCAAGCCCCTCGGCGATGGCTGTTTTGCCCACGCCGGCCTCGCCGATCAGGCAGGGGTTGTTTTTGCGCTTGCGGGACAGGATGCGCACGACGTTGCGGATCTCCTGATCGCGGCCGATCACCGGGTCCAGCTTTTGCTGGCGCGCCAGCTCCACCAGGTCCTGGCCGTACTTTTTCAATACGTCGTAGGTGTCTTCGGGGTGGTCGCTGGTGACCCGCTGGCTGCCCCGCACGGTGGCGAGCTGCTCCAGGAACGCGTTCTTTTGGATGCCGAAGCTGCGCAGCACCTCGCTCACGGCGGCGTTCGGCTGTTCGATGAGGCCGAGAAATACGTGTTCCACGCTCACGTACTCGTCCTTCATGGCGGCGGCGCTTTTTTCGGCGGCTGCCAGCACCTTGTCGGTGGCCTGGGAGATATAGATCTTATCCGGCTCGCGGCCGGAACCGGTCACATGGGGCAGGGCCGCCACCTTTTGGCCGGCTGCCGCGGCAAAGCTGCCCGGCTCGGCCCCCAGCTTTTGCAGCAGCTGCGGGATGAGCCCGCCCTCCTGGCTGGCAATCGCGGCCAACAGGTGCTCGGGTTCCAGCGCCTGGTTTTGGTATTCAATGGCAAGGCTTTGGGCGCTCTGCAAAGCCTCCAGGGTTTTTTGGGTGAATTTGTTGGTATTCATTGGGCAACTCCCCTTTCCTTGGAACCAACTCAAAATAAAAATGTTTCTTAGTTTTAGCACTCTATTGTATCGACTGCTAATATTGTATGACGCTCTGAATGGAAAGTCAATCCCCTTTCACAATTTTTTTACAACTGGCGGGTCAAAAAGGCTGCGGAATTAGCATGCCCTCTTTTTGGCCCCAAGCAGCTGAAAAAGGGCAAAAAACCTGCACTTGCGCTGAAACGCCCTGCACTTGCGCAAAAGCCTTGACAAAGGGAGGGTTTTGTGATACCGCCCCTGAAGGGGAAATTAGCCGCGGAGCTTTAATATTTCTTGCAAGCGGCGCTTTTCTACAGTAAAATAGACTGTAACGAACAAAGACAAACGGCCCTTGCAGGGCCGCGCTCAAAAAAGAAAGCGGGGAAGAAGATGGATCTACATATCAACAGTGTTTGTGTACAAGGGGGGTATACGCCGGGCAACGGCGAGCCCCGGCAGATCCCCATTGTGCAGAGCACGACCTTTAAATACGCCACCAGCGAGGACATGGGCAGGCTGTTCGACCTGGAGGCCAGCGGCTATTTTTACAGCCGGCTGCAAAACCCCACCTGTGACTCCGTGGCGGCCAAGATCTGCGCGCTGGAGGGTGGCACCGCCGCCATGCTGACCAGCTCCGGCCAGGCGGCCAGCTTTTATTCGGTCTTCAACATCGCCTCCTGCGGCGACCATGTGGTGAGCAGCAGCACCATTTACGGCGGCACCTACAACCTGTTCGCCGTGACCATGAAGCGCATGGGCATTGAGTTCACCTTTGTTTCGCCCGACTGCACCGAGGAGGAGCTGGCCGCCGCGTTCCGCCCGAACACCAAGGCCGTGTTCGGCGAGACCATTGCAAACCCGGCCCTCACCGTGCTGGACATTGAAAAGTTTGCAAGGGCAGCCCACGCCCACGGCGTGCCCCTGATCATCGACAACACCTTCGCCACCCCGGTGAACTGCCGGCCCTTTGAGTGGGGGGCGGACATTGTGACCCACTCCACCACCAAGTACATGGACGGCCACGGCGCGGCGGTGGGCGGCTGCATTGTGGACTCGGGCAAATTCGACTGGACCCGGTACCCCGAAAAATTCCCGGGCCTGTGCACCCCGGACGACAGCTACCATGGCGTGACCTACACCGAGCGCTTTGGCCTGGCAGGCGCCTATATCACCAAGGCCACCGCCCAGCTGATGCGGGATTTCGGCAGCGTGCAGAGCCCGCAGGACGCATTTTTGCTGAACCTGGGGCTGGAAAGCCTGCATGTGCGCATGAAGCGCCACTGCGAGAACGGCCAGGCCGTGGCCGAATTTTTGCAGAGCCACCCCAAGGTGGCCTGGGTGAACTACTGCGGGCTGCCCGGCAACAAATACTACGGGCTGGCCCAAAAATACCTGCCCGGCGGCAGCTGCGGCGTGGTGAGCTTTGGCGTGAAGGGCGGCCGCGCCAATGCCGAAACCTTTATGAAGCACCTCAGGCTGGCCGCCATTGAGACCCATGTGGCGGACGCCCGCACCTGCTGTTTGCACCCCGCCAGTGCCACCCACCGGCAGATGAACGACGCCGAGCTGGAGGCCGCAGGCGTGGGGCCGGACCTGGTGCGCTTTTCCTGCGGGCTGGAGGACAGCCGGGATTTGATCGCGGATATCGCCCAGGCACTGGAACAGGTATAACCCCCCGGCCCCGCGCCGGTAAAACCCATGGAAGGGGAGGAACGCCATGCCCTTGATCCTGCCGAAGACCCTGCCCGCCTATGCCGAGCTGGGCAAGGAAAACGTGTTTGTGATGCACAAGCGCCGGGCCGAAACCCAGCAGATCCGGCCGCTGCGCATTCTGGCGCTCAACCTGATGCCCACCAAGATCGCCACCGAGACCCAGCTGGCGCGCCTTTTGGCCAACAGCCCGCTGCAGGTGCAGCTGACCCTTCTGCACACCGCCAGCCACGAGGCGACCCATGTGCCCGGCGGGCACATGGAGGCCTTTTACAAGACCTTTGACGAGGTGTGCGGCCAGCGGTTTGACGGCATGATCATCACCGGTGCGCCGGTGGAGCAGCTGCCCTTTGAGGCGGTGGATTACTGGCCCGAGCTGTGCCGCATCCTGGAATTTTCCAAGACCAATGTGTTTTCCACCCTGCACGTGTGCTGGGGGGCCCAGGCCGCGCTGTACCACCATTTCGGCATTGAAAAGGAGCTGCTGCCCCAAAAGATGTTCGGCGTGTTCCGGCACCGGGTGCTGCGGCCGGCAAATCCCCTGGTGCGGGGCTTCGACGAGGTGTTCTGGGCGCCCCATTCCCGCCACACCGGCGTGCGCCGGGACCAGGTGGACGCCTGCGGCGCGCTGCGGGTGCTGGCCGAGAGCGACGAGGCGGGGATCTACCTGATGAGCACCGAGAGCGGCCGCCAGATCTTTGTGACCGGCCACCCGGAATACGAAAAGCTCACCCTGGACGCCGAATACCGGCGGGACGCGGCAAAGGGGCTGCCCATTGGGCCGCCGAAAAATTATTACCCGCAGGACGACCCGGCCCGCGAGCCGCTCTACCGCTGGCGGGCCCACGCCTTTTTGCTGTACACCAACTGGCTGAACTATTACGTTTACCAGAACACCCCGTACGATCTGCGCCGCTTGCAGGGCCTGGAAGAGGGCTAGCGCACCGGCCACGCCGGCAGGGCCAGGCCAGAACAGTAAAAAGCGCGCCCGCGGAACGGTTTACAAAACCTTGTTCCGCGGGCGCGCTGCTGTTTTTTATGAGAGTTTAGTTTTGGGCCATGAGAAAGTCCTGGATGTTGCCCATGAGCATCTGCATTTTCAGGTAGCCCTTGCCGTAAAACTCGACCAGGGTGCCGCCCTGCTCGCCGAAGGTCTCGGTGACGTCGTCGTCGCTGACACCCATGCCCTCGGACTCGGCGATGGCCTGGAAGATCAGCAGCTGGCGGGCGGTCTCTTCGGCCTGACCGGCCATCTCGGTGCGGAAGGCATCCTCGCTTTCAAAGCCCATCAGGGGCAGGAAGGTGGCCAGGTCCATGCCGTTCTGGGCGGCGCTGCCGGTCACGCTGGCAATGTTCATTTCCACCATGGTGTCGATGATGCTCTGGGGTACCTCGGTGATCGCGGCGTTCTCGGTGAGGTAGCTGAGCAGCCAGTTGTATTTGTTGTTCTCCTGCACCTGCTGTTCCACGGCGGCGTCCAGCTCGGCCAGGGTGGACCAGCCGTAATCGGCCTTCAGGTTTTCGGCGATGAAGGCGTCGGTGAGCTCGGGGTATTCCATCTCGCCCTCGATGTAGTTGATGGTGGTGACGAACACGGCCTCCTTGTTTTGCAGCTCCAGAGTGTTGCCGTCCTTGTCGGTGGAGTCGTTGTAGCCCTCGGGGAAGGTGACCACCACGTTCATGGTCTCGCCGGGCTTGTGGCCGATGATCTGGGTCAGGAAATCGTCGATGTAATTGGCGGCGCCCGCGGTGACGGTGGTGCCGGCACCGCCGGTGGAACCGCCGGTGAATTCGACCCCGTCCACGCTGCCCACGTAGTCGATGTTTACCTGGTCGCCGTCTTCCACGGCGCGGTCGGTGATTTTGGTCTTTTCGCCGAAGGACTCCACCAGGCTGTCCTTCAATTTCTGGATGTCCTCGGCGGAGGGGGCGATCTCGTCGGCGGGGATCGCAACGCCCTTGTATTCGGGCAGAGTGATGTAATCGAGCGCTTTCACGCCCTCCCAAAAGCCGTCGTCGGTGATGCCCTTGCTGTAGTCCAGCGCGCTGCCGCCCGAAGAGGGCTCACTGGTGGAGCCGGAGGCAGGGGAAGAGGCGGCGCTGCCGGAAGAAGCGGCGCCGCCGCAGGCGGCAAGGCCGGCGGCCAGGGCCACAGTGGCCGCGAGGGCGCAGATACGGATCATGGTCTGTTTCAAAATATTTGTTCCTCCTAAAGAACGCGGCAAATACCGCCGCGCAAGATCAGCCCCCATTATACCACTCAAACAGGCCAAGAGGGATGGTTTGAAAGAAAAATTCACAAATCTGTCTTTAAATATATACAAAAGGTATATATTTTTGATTTTTATACTGGGAATGCGCTGGAAAATACCAGCGAATTTCAGTATAATCGAGGTATTACAGGCCACAGGCAAGGCCTTTTCGGGAAAGGGGAAAAGAATGGGAATGGATTATAACAAGGCGGCGCTGGAACTGCATGCCGCGCATAAGGGCAAGCTGGAGGTGAAAAGCAAGGTGCCGGTAAAATGCCGGGACGACCTTTCCACCGCGTATACGCCGGGCGTGGCGGAACCCTGCCGGCGCATCCATCAAAGCGAAAGCGCTGTGTACGATTACACCGCCAAGGGTAATTTGGTAGCAGTGGTGACCAACGGCACGGCGGTGCTGGGGCTGGGGGATATTGGGCCCAAGGCGGCCCTGCCGGTGATGGAGGGCAAGGCGATCCTGTTCAAAGAGTTCGGCGGGGTGGACGCTTTCCCCATCTGCCTGGACACCAAGGACCCGGCTGAGGTGATCCGGGCGGTGGAACTGATTGCCCCGGGCTTCGGCGGGATAAATTTGGAGGACATCCGCAGCCCGGAATGCTTTGAGATCGAGCGGGTGCTGGAGGAACGGCTGGACATCCCGGTGTTCCACGACGACCAGCACGGCACCGCCATCGTGGTGACGGCGGCGCTGCTGAATGCGCTGCGGCTGGTGGGAAAACAGCTGGACCAGGTGAGGATCGTGCTGAACGGCCCCGGGGCAGCGGGTACGGCTATCGTTCACATGCTGGCTGCCGCGGGCGCGGTGGATGTGACCGCAGTGGACGAGCACGGTATTTTGTACCCCGGCCGGCCGGCGGGCCTTGCGGGGCACAAGGCGGCCCTTGCCGCCGAGACCAACCCCCGGCGCCTCACCGGCGGCTTGGCCGAGGCGGTGCAGGGTGCGGATGTATTCATCGGCGTTTCGGTGCCGGGGGCATTGAAGCCGGAAATGGCGGCGGCCATGGCGGAGGACGCGGTGGTGTTCGCCATGGCCAACCCCACCCCGGAAATTCTGCCGGATGAGGCCAGGGCTGCGGGCGTGCGGGTGGTGGGCACCGGCCGCAGCGACTTTGCAAATCAGATCAACAATGTGCTGGCGTTTCCGGGCGTGTTCAAGGGCGCGCTGGCGGTGCGCGCCCGCAGCATCAACAGCGCCATGAAGGTGGCCGCGGCCCGGGCTATTGCGGGGCTGGTGAGCGCGGAGGAGCTGCGGGAGGATTACATCATTCCCGGCGCCTTTGACCTGCGCGTGGCAGATGCGGTGGCGGCCGCAGTGGCCGCTGCCGCGCGCGAGAGCGGGGTGGCCTGGCTGTGAGGGAGATCAAAGCCCAGGCGGTGACCGAGGCCGTGGCCGCCCTGTGCGTGCGGGCCAACAACCACTTGCCCCCGGATGTGCAGGCCGCGCTGGAAAAGGCGCAGAAAACCGAGCCCTGGCCCCTGGCCCGGGAGACTTTGGGCCTTTTGCGCCGCAACCTGGACCTTGCGCTGGAACAGGACCTGCCCATCTGCCAGGACACCGGCATGGCCTGTGTGTTTGTGGAGCTGGGCCAGGAGGTGCATATTGCGGGCGATTTTGAGGCCGCGGTGAACGAGGGGGTGCGCCGGGGCTACGGCGAGGGCTTTCTGCGCAAGAGCATTGTGGCCGACCCCCTGCGCCGCGCCAACACCGGCGACAACACCCCCGCGGCCCTGACGCTGCGCCTGGTGCCGGGCAGCGGCCTGCGCATTACGGTGGCCCCCAAGGGCTTTGGCAGCGAGAACATGAGCCGCCTTGCCATGCTGAAGCCCAGCGACGGCGCCGAGGGCGTGGAGCGCTTTGTGCTGGAAACGGCGCGCCTTGCCGGCCCGAACCCCTGCCCACCCATGGTGCTGGGCGTGGGCATTGGCGGCAGCTTTGACAAGGTGGCCTGCCTGGCAAAAAAAGCCCTGCTGCGCCCCCTGGCCGCGCCGAACCCGGACCCCTATTACGCGGAAATGGAAGCCCGCCTTTTGGCGGGCGTGAATGCCCTGGGCACCGGCCCACAGGGCTTCGGCGGGGCCACAACGGCCCTGGGCCTTGCCATTGAGACGGCCCCCACCCATGTGGCGGGCCTGCCGGTGGCGGTGAATGTTAGCTGCCATGCGACCCGCCGGGCCACGGCGGAACTGTAAAATGGGCGCCGGGCGGGCTTTTTGCTCGTCTTGCGTATACCCTGATACGCGGCGCTCGCAAGAAAGCCCGCCCGGCATCCCATTTTGGGCGCGGCGGACATTTTGCCCGCCCTGCGTATACCTGATACGCGACGCGGAAGGCGAAAACCCTGCACTTGCGCAAAAAGACCCTGCACTTGTGCAAAGCGATTGACAAACGCGAAAAAATATGATACGAGCGATCGCGCGCCTGCCCCGTGATCGCGGCAAGGAGAAAATCATGCAGCATATTCTTTCCACCCCCTGCGCCCGGCAGGACCTGGCGGCCCTGCGCGCGGGCGACACGGTGCTGCTTTCGGGCACGGTGTACACCGCCCGGGACGCGGCCCACAAACGCATGATGGAGCTGCTGGACGCGGGCGGCGAGCCGCCCTTTCCGCTTTTGGGCAGCGCGGTGTACTATGTGGGGCCCACGCCCGGGCGCCCGGGCCAGGTGGTGGGCTCGGCGGGCCCTACCACCAGCGGCCGCATGGACGCCTACAGCCCCCGGCTGATCCGGCTGGGGCAGCTGGTGATGATCGGCAAAGGGGCGCGGAGCGAGGCGGTGAAGCGGGCCGTGAAGGAGTGCGGCGCGGTGTATCTGGCGGCACTGGGCGGCGCGGGCGCACTGCTGGCCGCCAGCATCCGGCAGGCGGAGCTGGTGGCCTGGCCGGACCTGGGGTGTGAGGCGGTGCGCCGCCTGACCGTGCGGGACATGCCCCTGACCGTGGTGCTGGACCCGGTGGGGGGCGACCTGTACGAGAGCGGCCCGGCGGCCTACCTGCAAAGCCTTTGAGCCGTGCGGCCGAGGGCCGCAAAGAGAAAGGGGAGAGGAAAGTGGAAAAGAAACTGGCGGTGCTGTTCCCCGGAACGGGGTATACCTGCGGCGAGCCCCTGATGCAAAAGATCGCGGAGCACTTTTTGAAGGCCGGGTACGAGGTGGTGCGGCTGGATTTTTCGGCTGTGCCCTTTGCCGAGCTGGCGGGCCTGGAAGAGGCGGCCGGGCGGGTGAGGCCCCTTGTTTTGGAGCAGCTCGGGGGGATCGACCGCCACGCCTACCGGCAGACCGTGTTTGTTTCGAAAAGCCTGGGGACCGTGTGCGCGGGCCGGCTGGAAGAGGAGTGGGGAATGCCCGTCCACCAGCTGTATCTCACGCCGCTGCCCGAGACCCTGGACTGCATCCGCGAAACCTCGCGGGTGGCGGGAATGGTGATCGGCACCCAGGACCGGTTTATGACCGCAGAGGCGCTGCAGGCCTTTTGCGCCGGGCGGGGCATCCCCTGCCTGATCGTGCCGGGCACGGGGCACAGCCTGAAATACGCAGAGCCGGGCGCCGCCGAGGCGCTGGAACAAAAGATCCTGGCGCTGTGCGGCGGGCTGACGGCGGCAGAAGACCGGGAATAAAGGGCGAAGAAAGAGGCCCCGGCAAAAAGAAGGGGCGCAAGGAGGAAACAGGACTTGAACGATGAGACTGTAACCGTGAGCGAATTGAAAAAGCACATTCAGGATTTTTCGGATACACGGGGCTGGTATAAAGACCAGAACGCCAAGGATCTGGTGATGGCTCTCACGGTGGAAGCGGCCGAGCTTGCTGAGATATTTATGTGGACGCACTCGGACAAAGTGGATGAGATCCGGCAGGACCCGAAAGAATTTGAGCATTTGCGGGAAGAATTGGCCGATGTGTTTTGGTATTTGTGCCGGATCTGCGGGCATTTTGAGATCGACCTGGCCAAAGCTGTGGAGGACAAAACGGTAAAGAACGGGGAAAAATACCCGGCGCTGTAAAAACGCCGCGGCATGCAACCCGATTTTGTGCAAACCGCCTGGCTTTGACGCTTTAATTTGGTAAAAAGTTTTGCTTGACAAGCGGGGCGGCTTGTGGTTTAATAACGTTAAACCGATGAGGCGGAGATAAAACTGCACAGCGCGCCGATAGAGAGCCCGGAGGGTGGAAACGGGCGGAGAGCGGGGCAGACAAATGGGCCGCCAAGGGCAAGGTGAACGGGCTTTGGGCCCCAGTAGCTGCGCCGGGAACTCCCGTTACAGAGCGCGGGGCGTGTCAGCGCCCTCATGAGCGGCCCCCTTTTGAACAGAGGGGCAAGCAAGGTGGCACCGCAAGTTTTGAACGCTGATTCAGGACCTGCCCTTGTACGATACAAGGGACAGGTCTTTTTGTTTTATCAGGAGGAAGGGAGGCGCCGGAAATGCGGCCCACAGTTCACATCAGGCAGAACCAGTTTTCCACACGATGGCGCCGATGGCGTTGAGAACCTTGCCCGCCATCCACCCTTTGAACTGAAATGAGGTACCAGTTATGAAACTGAAAAAAATGCTTTGCACCGTGACCGCTGCCGCCCTTGCCCTGGCCGCCTGCGGCGGCCCGACCCCGGCCTCCGGGCCTGCGGCTTCGGGCGGCGCGGCCCCGGCCGAAGCCGACTTTACCATCGGCATTGTGCAATATACCCAGCACTCGAGCTTGGACGAGATCTGCGAGGCTTTGCAGAGGGAGCTGGAGCTCCTGGCCAATACCACCGGGGTAAAGCTGAATGTGATCGTGAAAAACGGCCAGGGCGACGCGCCCACCATCAACGACATCTGCAGCCTGTTCGTGGCCGACAAGGTGGACCTGATCGTTCCCATCGCCACGCCGGCGGCCACCAGCGCGGCGGCGGCCACCCAGGGCACCGATATCCCGCTGGTGTTCAGCGCGGTGACCGACCCGGTGGCGGCCCAGCTGGTGGAGAGCATGGACGCCCCCGGCGGCTTGATCACCGGGACCTCTGATTACATCGACACCGACCTGATTCTGAAGCTCGCCACCGCCCAAAACCCCGAACTGAAGAAGCTGGGCCTGATCTACAACCTGGGCGAGCCCAACAGCGTGGCCACCATCGACAAGCTAAAGCCCAACCTGGACGCAAGGGAGATCGGGTATGTGGAGAGCACCGTGACCACCCCCGGCGAGGTGCAGATGGCGGCCCAGAAGCTGATCAGTGAGGGGGCCGAGGCGATCTTTGTGCCCATCGACAACACGGTGGCCAGCGCCATGAGCGTTTTGGCCGACGAGGCCGTCAAGGCGGGCGTGCCGGTGTACACCGCCGCCGACAGCATGGTGCGGGACGGCGGCCTTGCCACCACGGGCGTGAACTACACCCGCCTGGGCGAGATGACCGCGCAGATGGTGTTCGACGTGCTGTACAACAAACAGGACCCGGCCGCCATGCCGGTGCAGGTGCTGAACGACGGGATCGTGACCGTGAACACCACCACCGCGAAGGCCCTGGGCATCGACCCGGACGTGTTCGACGGGGGCGAGGGCTACGTGGCCGTAGAGTAAGAGGATCGGGCAATGGGCGGGCCGCCGCAGAGACGGCCCGCCCGCGCGCCCGCTGTGGAGGGTTTTAAGAAAGGAAGATCGCTTTTTATGCTGATGCTGATGCAGGGCGCGGTGGAACAGGGCTTTATTTACGCGCTGGTGGCGCTGGCGCTCTATCTGTCGTACCGCATTTTGGATATCGCGGACCTTACCACCGACGGCTCGTTTGTGCTGGGGTGTGCCGTGTCGGCCACCTGTGCCACCCAGGGCCGCCCGATACTGGGCCTTTTCGCGGGGATGCTGGCGGGCATGGCGGCGGGGTTCGTGACCGCCTTTCTGCACACCCGCATGAAGGTGCAGGCTATTTTGGCGGGCATCATTACCATGACCGGGCTGTACACCATCAACCTGTGGGCCATGGGCGGCCGGGCGGACCTGCCGCTGCTGAAGGTGGACACGATCTTTACCTACACCCAGGCGGTGTTCGGCGCCGCGTACGGCAAGCTTGTGACCGTGGCGCTGATCACGCTTGCGGCGGCGGTGCTGCTGATCCTGTTTCTCAAGACGCAATTGGGGCTGTCGATCCGGGCCACCGGCGACAACCGGGATATGGTGGCCGCCAGCTCGATCGACCCGGCGTTCACCATCACGGTGGGGCTGTGCCTGGCGAACGGCTGCACGGCCCTGGCTGGCGCGGTGCTGGCCCAGTACCAGATGTCCAGCAGCGTGAGCCTGGGCACCGGGGTGGTGGTGATCGGGCTGGCGAGCCTGATCATCGGCGAGGTGGTGCTGCGCCGGGGGGGCGTTGTGCGCGGCGTGGCGGGCGCGATCCTGGGGGCGATCCTGTATCGCATCCTGATGGTGCTGGCGCTGAAAAACAGCGCCTCGCCCAGCAACATGAAGCTGGTGAGCGCCGTGATCGTGGCGCTGGCCATCAGCTACCCCGCGCTGGCCGGCTGGGTGTGGCTGAAACGGCGCAAGCGCGCGGCGGCGCGCGGCGGGAAAGGGGGCGCGGACAAATGCTGAAGCTGCAAAACGTGTGCAAGACCTTCGCGCCCGGCACCGTGAACGAGAAGCGGGCGCTGCAGCACATCGACCTGGAGCTGGAGGCGGGCGACTTTGCGGCGATCGTGGGTTCCAACGGGGCGGGGAAATCGACCCTGTTCGGAGCGATCGCCGGCGGCTTTTGGCCGGACGAGGGCAGCGTGACCCTGGACGGGCAGGACATCACCTTTTTGCCCGAGCACAGGCGCAGCCGGATGATCGGGCGGCTGTTCCAGGACCCGCTGCGGGGCACCGCGCCCCACATGACCATTGAGGAGAACCTGGCGCTGGCCTACCTGCGCACCGCAAAGCGCGGCGCCGGTTTTTCGCGGGTGAGCGCCAGGGACAGGGCGTATTTTAAAGAGCGGCTGGCCCGGCTGGGGCTGGGGCTGGAGGACCGGATGGACCAGCCGGTGGGCCTGCTCTCGGGCGGGCAGCGGCAGGCCCTGACCCTTTTGATGGCCACGCTGGTGCCGCCAAAGCTTTTGCTGCTGGACGAGCACACCGCCGCGCTGGACCCGGCCACGGCCGAAAAGGTGCTGGCGCTCACCACCGAGATCGTGGCCGAGCACGGCCTGACCTGCCTGATGATCACCCACAACATGCAGAGCGCCCTGAGCCTTGGCAACCGCACCCTGATGATGGATGCCGGGCGCATCGTGCTGGACGTAAAGGGCCCCGAGCGGGAAGGGATGACGGTGGAGGACCTGCTTGCCAAGTTCCGGGAGGGGGCGGGCAAGGCGCTCACCAACGACCGGATCCTGCTTTCCACCGTGGAATAAAGCAAAAACCGGCCGCCGGGCTTTTAAAGGCCCGGCGGCCGGTTTGCTTTTATTGCGGGGGTTCCTGCGCCCGGCGCGCCAGAGCGGCGGTGTGCCGGCGGTAACGCTGCTTATCGGCGTACATGGCCTGGTCGGCGAGCCGCAAGGCCTGCCGCAGATCCGCATCGCCTTGGGGCAGAGAGGGATATTCCGCCCAGCCCCGGGCCAGGGAGACGGCCAACACCTGCTGTGCATTGTAGGCCTGCAGCACGCCCGCAAGCTGTTCATCCAGCCGCCGCGGGTCGATCTGGCAGCCATGCAGCAGCGCGACGAACTCGTCGCCCCCCATGCGGAAGCATTTCCCCAGGGGCTCGAAGGTCTGGCGCACACAGCCGGCCGCCGCGCGCAGCAGCTCGTCACCCGCCGCATGCCCCAAGGTGTCGTTTACAAGCTTCAGGTTGTTCAGATCCATCACGAAGACAAGGCCCGGCCCGCGAAAGGGAGCGTCCAGCGCTTCTTCCAGCGCGGCGCGGCTGCCGAGACCGGTGAGCGGATCTATCAGCGCCAGCCGGTGCCAGATATGGGCCTGGCGGCTGGTGCGCACAAGGGAAAGCAGCTGCCGCAGCCCCAGGAGCGCCAAAAGACCCAGCCCCAGGTACAGCCCCACGCGGAACAGGCGGCTGTTGTCGGTATAGGGGCGCAGATAAAAGTCCACCAGCGCGGCGAGCCCCGCGACCGCCACGAGCCCATAAATGGCTGTGAGCCAGAGCAGGAAGGGGGAGCGCACCTGCCGGAGGCGGGCGACCAACACGTACAGCCCGGTGAGAACGCTGACGGCGAGTAAGGCGTGGGTGGCGGGCAGCATCTGCGGCAGATCCAACACGCCCGCCGCCTGAAAAAGGCCCTGGCCCACCAGATTTGCCAGCAGCGCCGCTTGAAGCAGGCGCACCAGGCGGGTATGGCTGCCGCACAGCGTGTGGATACAGCCCAGAAAAAAGACAGGCAGCAGCATGAAAGAAAAGAAGGAGAGCAGGCAGATGACCACGGGGTCATGAAAAAACAGCTGGCTGAGGGAGGAATCGGTGAACAGCCACACCGCGCTGAGCAGGCACAAGAGCCCGGCGTGGCACAAAAGGCCACCGTTGCGGCGCCCCCGGCCCCGCAGCCGATCCGTGAAAAAGACGGTGAACATGCAAAGGCTCAACAGCACCAGTGCAGCCGTGACCAAAAGCGTGCCCCGGCCGGCGCTGAGCTGGGCCATGAGCAGGGCGCCGTTGGAACCCAGCGCCATGGAAGATAGAGCGACGCGGCCGCCGTAGGGCGACACCAGGCGCACGGTGACCGACTGCCCCGCTTCCAGCGCGGGCAGCTCGACCATGCACAGGCGGTTTGCCAGCAGCCGGCCGAAGGGCGGCGCGCCGGTGAACCCGTACTCGAAAAGCCGCCGGCCGGCAGGATCCAGCACCTCCACGGATTGGTATTGGTTGTGGAGGGAGAGCACTGTTCCGGCAGGGACGGCGTGCGGCAGGGCGATGCGCAGCACGGCCTCGCCCTGCCGGGTTTGCAGCCGGGAAGGAAGGACCCGCGGTTCGGACCACTGCCCGTCTTCCCCCAGGAGCTGCCAGCCCTGGGGGAGGGGTTCTACCTGGCCGAAGTTGAGACCTGCCTGGGGCAGGGTGGAACGGGCGGGGCTGATGATCAAAAGACAGAGGATCAACAGCAGGGAGAAACCGGCCAGAACGCACAAAACGAGCGTGAGGCCCCGGGCCATGCGCGGCGTTTGTTTTTTCAAAGGCGAGGCCCCCTCTCTGTATATAATGTATGAACAAGCAGGTCGAAACTCTAACCCTGACGGTCATTTTTTTATATGCTGTTCAAAGCCCGAGGAATAGACGATGCTTTGGTCCGGGAGCATCCACATGGCCTCGACCCCGTCCAGGCTTTCCACCAGGGCCCGGCCCTCTTCGAGCTCCATGCAGAAAAGCCCGGTGGAGAGGCAGTCGGCAAGGCCCGAGTCCGGGCCCAGCACGGCCACGGCGGAGAAGTGATCGGCGGGCATGAGGGTGTCGGGATCGATCAGGTGATGATAGCGCTTGCCGTCCACCGTGTAATAGCGCTGATAATTGCCGCTGGTGACAAGCGACATATCCTGCAGTTCCACCGCGCAGAGATAAGGGTCCGCCTGCCCGAGCTGAAGGTCGGCCGCGGTCCAGGGGTTTTGGATGCCGCCGCTCCACAGGCTGCCGTCCGGCTTATGACCGATGCTGCGCAGGTTGCCCCCCACGCTGATGATGGCGCTTTTCAGCCCCCGGGCCTGGGCGGCCTGGGCGGCCATCTCCACCGCGTAGCCCTTGCCCACGCTGCCCACGTCGAGCTGAAGCCCGGGGTCGGCGAAGGCGACGGTGCCGGACGCCTGGTCGAGGATAAGATCGCTGATGGAGCAGTGCTCACCGGCGGCCTGCAGCTGGGCCATAGGCGGCAGCTGGGCCGCGGCGGGATCGCTCTCGGCCGCCTCGCGGTAGTTGTGCCACAGCCGCAGCACGGAGCCGAAGGCGATGTTCATCTTGCCCTGGGTGACCGTGTACATCTCCTGGGCTTCCGCCAGCATGGAAAGGATGCGCGCGTCCACGCTGACCGGCCCCGCACCGGCCTGCTCGTTTACGTCCCGCAGGTTTGTGACGCCGGAATAGCGGTTGTAAATATCGTAGAGCTGGTGGTACTGGCGCAGATCCTCATGGAGGGCGTTCATCTGGCGATCCCACTCCTGCTGGCTCTCCGCGTAGCCGATCACGGTGGTGGCGGTGTCGAATACATCAAACCAGGAGGCGGTGTACTTTTCCCAGCCTTTCATGGCGGGGTCCTGCCCGGAGGCGCACCCGGTGAAAAGGCCGAGGCACAGCCCCAGGCAGAGAAGGGCGGCGACGATGCGTTTTGCCATGTGCAAAACTCCTTTGTGAGAGAATCAGAAAAAAGGGCCGGGCACGAAGCCCAGCCCTTTTTTGATGCAGGTGTGATCCGCGTGCGGAATTTACTTACGCAGCAGCGCGGCTGATCGCGTCGGTAAACGCAGCAATGTCCATGGTGCAGGTAGCAGCCAGGTCGGCGGCGGGCTCGGTGGTGTGGCCACCAGCGGGCAGCGCGGCCAGTTCGGCAGCGGTCTTGCCCACAGCGTAAGCCTCGAAGGCGCCAGCCTGCTCGAACCACTCTTTGCCGATGGGGGAAGCGCCCTTCATGTTGTAGGCGTCCTTCTGCTCCATCTTGGGCACGATCTCGCCCTTGGCGGTCACTTTGCCCTCGGCGGTGACGTCGAACTTGGCCTGGGTGGCGTTCACGCGGGCGCTGGTGATCTTGCCGTCCTTGCCGTAGGTCACAGCGGCGTAGGTGGTGTCGGCCTGAACCAGGCCGTCGCCGTCAGCATCAGGAGCCTTGGAGGAGGAGCTCATCTCGGTGGAGAGGCCCAGGCCCAGGGTATCGGTGGCCTTGGCGCCCAGATCCTGCGCGTTGTTGCAGGCTTCCACGATGGCGGCCTTGAAGTCCACCACGTTCATGGTGCAGGTGGCGGCCAGGTCGGCCACGTCGGGGCCGCTGTGATCGCCGGCCACAGCAATGGCTTCCACCTCAGCGGCGGTCTTGCCGATCACGTAGGCGGCGAAGGCGTCAGCCTGCTCGTACCACTCTTTGCCGATGGGGGAGGCGCCCTTCATGTTGTAGCCTTCCTTCAGCTCCTGCTTGGACTGGAAGGTGAGGTTCATGTCGAAGGTGCCGTCGGCGGCCACGGGGATCTTGTTCTGGGCAACGTCCAGCTTGCAGGCAACGATCTTGCCGTTGGCGTCCACCAGGACGGCGGCGACGGTGCTGTCGACCTGGGCGAGGCCTGCCTCATCGGCGGTGGCGTCTTTGGGGGAAGTGCCGGAAACGATAGCCAGACCGGTCTTGACCGTGGCAGAGCCGCCGCCGCAAGCGACAAAGCTCAGAGCCAGAGCCAGGACCATGACCAATGCTAAAACTTTTTTCATTGTGTCGTACTCCTCTCAAACATTTCACGTATCCACGGCCCGCTCTCAAACGGCGGGCAGCATGATTATTATATAAAGATGATAGATGTTTGTCAATGTTCAAAAGGCTATAAAATATGACATTTTGGTTCCAAAGGCCCCAAAACGGCCAGCCGCCGCGGCCGGGCGGGTGTCAACTGCCTGGTTTTTCCAGCGCCTGCCGCTCGGCGGTCAGCTCGGCCAGCAATTCGCACAGCGGCCACTTTTGGTTGGTGGGGGTGACCACTGCCTTGAGCGGCAGGCGCACCCCGCCCCCGCGCAGGGCGGCGAGCAGCCGGTCGAGAGCAGGCTCGGCCAGGCCGTAAAGAATCAGCGCGGGGGGATAGGCGTCCGGATCCAGGTGCAAAAGCAGGGCGGCGTCGGGGGAACCGGGGATGCCGCACAGGCGGCCCACGCTCACCCCGGCCTCGGCGCTGCCCACCTGCCTAAGTTCGAGACCGGCCTCCTTGCAGGCGGCGGCCAGCGCGGGCCAGCCAGAGGTTTCGGGGGTGAAATTCCACACCAGGGCGACGGGGGCTGCGGGATGAATGCGGGCTTTCATGGCAGAACTCCTTTTCGTTGCAGGGAATGTGGCCGGGGCCTGGCTCGCCGCGCCGCCGGCCGGAGATACAAATGCGCCCGGCGGACCGCGGTGAGCACAGAAAACGGTTCCCCTTATACCTTATATAGTATGGACCGGCGCGCCGCTTACAAATGCAGCCGGCGCACAAATTCGTTCTTGATGCTGCGGTCACCGAACAAAAACAGCGCCACCAGGCTGGCCAGGGCCATAACGGCAGGGATCGAGGCGGCCCAGAACACGTGGGAGACATGGAAAAAATACAGCGCGATGGGCACAAAGCCCAGCAAGGCGAGCGCCACCTGATACAGCACATACTGCGCCCAGTTGGTGAGATTGCACAGGATGAGCACCAGGATGGCCGCAATGCCCACGCCACAGATGGCAGGCAGCACAAAATCCACCGACCAGCCGCGCCAGCCGGTCTCGAAATCCAGCAGCAGCACCAGCGCGGCGGCGGCCACCACCTGCACCAGCACCCTGCCTCCGCCGTTGCCGCCCCGCCGCAGGCTGTGGCTGCCCACGGCCCAGGCGTAGGCAAGCGCCGTGGCCACGATGGCCCACCACCAGAAGTTCGGCATGGTGGCAAGATTTACCACCGCGCACACAATCACAGCCATGATGGACAAAAAGAGCAGCAGCCGCTTGACAAAGTGGTAACCGCGGCCAAACCCTACGGCGGGATAGACGGCTTGGCCCCCACCCTCGCCCGAAAGAGGGGCGCCGCACAGCGGGCACAGCTTGCCAGGGCCGTTTACCTGCACGCCGCACTGTTCACATCGTTTCATCAGCATCACCATTGCTTTCCACTGTAACCGGCAGACCCTGGCCTGCCAAAAAACGCGCCACATGGCGTGCCAGCCGGTTTTCCTGCAAAACGCCCGTAAAGCTTAAAGCCAGTGTGCCGCCGTAGGTGCAGGCCGAGCATTTCACCGGCTCGCCCCGGCCGGGCGAGAGCAAAAAGCGGAAGCCGGAAAAACAACCTGAAAACGGTGCGTCCACCGGCACGGGCCCCAGATTTGAAAAGGTAAAGCTGGCGCCGTGATTCGAGCGCTCGTAGATGGCCCGCAGCGCGGCGTTCTTTACCGGCAGAGGGAGCACCCGGGCAAAGGGATTGAGCTGCCCACGGGAGGTATAGGCCAGTTTTTCCGCAAAGGCGGCCTCGGTGCACTTTTCGGCAAACTGGCGGGAGGTCTCGGCCAAAAGGGCGCTGAAATCGGCGGGGCCTGGGCCAAAGGGAACGCTCACCGTGAAGCCGGAGAAAAAGTTCAGCGAGGTTTCGCCCCCAAAAATGCGGCGCAGGTTGACCGGAACAAAGGCGTTCAGCGGCTTTTTGGAGCCCCCGGCGGACATGTATTCCTCGCGGGCGGCGGCCAGCAGCGCGGCGGTGAGATAAACGCCTACCGTGGCGTTTTGGGCGCGGCAAAGCTCTTTGAGGCCGGAGGCCGGCATGAGCAGGGTTACCACCCCTACATCCCCCGCGGTGCGCGTGGGCGCGTGCAGGTGATAGGCGGTGGGTTCCCTATACGTGCTCTTTTCGGCGGGGCGGGTGTATTTGAGGTAACAGTCCTGCAGGTTGCCCGCGCCCTCCAGGCCGTACAGGCGCCCGTCGTCCAGCTCGGGGCGGGCCAGCTGCCAGTAGCGGTAGCACAGGGCTTTTAAAAAGCGCAGGGCGCCGGTACCGTCGGTCAAAATATGAAAGGTTTCCAGGTGCACCCGGTTTTTGAAATACAGGATGCGGAACAGGTACCGCCCGGTTTCCAGCGGGTCCAGATAACGGCAGGGGCTCTGTGTTTCGGGCCGCACGGGGACCGGCGTGTCGTTGGTTTCCAGGTAATTCCAGAACAGCCCGTGGCGCAGCCGCACATTAAAGGCGGGGAAATAAGGCAGCACCTCGGCGGCGGCCCGCTGCAGAAGGGCAGGGTCCACCGGCTGGGTCAGAATGGCCGTGAGCCGGAACACATTGGGGGTTTTGCGATTGGCGGTCACCGGGAACAGATGGGCGGTATTGTCCAGCTTATGCCAGGAACGAAAGGAAAAAGGAGGGCTCAAGAACGGTCACCCCCCGGTGCAAACAGGCCAAGGTCGATGCCCTGGGCGATCTTTTGCCCCCCGAGCTTATTGGGGTGCAGCCCATCCGGCAGGGCGTATTCCTTTTTCATGCCGGGGCCGTCGGGCGCCGCGATGGGAGCGCCCAGGTCCAGCACTGCGTCGAACAGGCCGCAGCCCGCCAGCCATTGGTTGATGGCAAGGCGCAGGCCCTCGCGCTGTTCGGTGTAGATATGATTGATCTCGCGGGGAAGCAAAAGGCCCGCGAATACCTTTATCCCCCGGCGGCGCAGCGTATCCACCATGGGCTCAAGGGCGGCCTGATAATCCATCAGCGTGATGAGCTCGCCCTCGGGCGCGCCGTCCTTGCCGGGCAGGCCGATGTCGTTGGTGCCCAGCGCCAGAATGGCATGGGTGAGCCCCTCCACCGGCAAAAGGTCGTAGCGAAAGCGCTCGACCCCCGCGTGGCCGTACATGCCTTTAGTGGCGGCGGGCGCGCCGTGCAGCAGCCGGTTGCCGCCGATGCCCAGATTGCACACGCTTACCCGGCCGGGGTAAGCCTTGTAAAGCCGCTGGGTGAAGGGGGTGAGCCAGGCGCCCTGCTGCATGATGGAATCGCCGAAGGCGGCCACCACGCAGGGGGCGGCGGCCTCGCTTGGCTGCTCTACCAGAATCTCGGACAGGGTGGTGGTGGCGCTGGTAATATCCCAGGGGAGCACGGTGCGGGAAAGGCTGCTCAGGATGCGGGCTTTGGGGAGCTCCGGCTCGGCGCACCAGTCACCCTTGACCGAGCGGGTGGCGAAGATGCTGACAAAATTGCCCGAGACCACCCTGTCCGGCAGGGGATAGTACAGGCTGACGGCAATGGTCTGGCCGGGTTTTACCGCAAGGTCCACCCGGTCGGAGTATACGTCGCGGCGGGGCACCAGGGCAAAGCTGGAATCCCCGTGCACCGTGAGAGGGCGCAGGGTGCCGGGCAAAAGGTTGCCCAGCGGGTCCGCCAGGGCCACGGTGGCGTTGCCTACCCAGACCGGCCGGTCAGAGTAATAGTTGCTGAATTTCACGTACAGCCCGCAGCCCCCCAGGTTATTGGGGGCCAGCACCCGCAGGGTGCGCCCGGCATTGTTGAAGGGCTGGCCCGACAGATCGGTGTGAGCCACGGCAAACGTGCATACGCGGCGCGGCATGGTATGCGCCTCCTCTCGATGAATGGAATGGATAAACGATCGGAAATGCTGTGGCGATGCATTGCGCCCGGGTTGCCCGGGAAATAGGGCATGGGGGGCAAAATGGGTGCTTTGCAGTTATTATACCACGATTTTGGGTGGGAAAAAGGCATGGATTGTGAACAGAGCCGTAGGAAAAAGAGTTTTTGGGTTTGGGGAGCAGCGAAAAAGGTCAGGGAGGAGTTCGAAGGGCCCCAAAAAGTTAGAAGCAGAGGATAAAGAAAGCAGGGGCGCTCACGGAAGAACGCCCCTGCCGAGGGGTGGGAGATAGAAGTGAGGATAATATCTAATTATCCTCACTTCCGTAAATTAAAATAAGGAGAAACAAAAAGGCAGTGAAAAGTTGTTCACACCAATTATTTGTAGGTTTTGCCGCAGAAGATCGTTATACAATTGCCGAGCCGCTTGTGTACCATCTTAAAAATTATGGTATAAATACTTGGTATGATCGGCAAGCTCTGCTTTTAGGCGATAACCGACGAAAAAAGAATTTGGAGGAAGGTGCAGGATCTTCTGCATATGCCTGTATCGTAATTAGCAAAAACACTGCGTCATCGCCTTGCGCCATGGAAGAATTTTTTATCATCAGAGATAGGTTTTTGCGTGGCGATGTAACGGTTTTTCCTGTTTTGTACGAACTATCTCTGGAAGAGATACCCACGGAGCTGCAATGGGTGAAAAAAATCATTTTCAAGGAAGTGGACAGAGGCTCAGGAACCCGGGAAATATGCAACCACATTGCCTGCAAAATCAGTTCGGATTTATTGGAAAATTGCTCCTGTAAGCGAATTTCAGATGTTCTGGCAACACCCGTCTTTATATCGGCAGCCAATGCGATTTTGCGCAGTTATCAGAAAGTCGACTGCGCCAATCTGAACAGCAGAATTTCACTGCTTTATGCTGCTTATCTTACTATCATCCATTCAGCAGTCCTGCCACATAGCCCGGTAATGGAGCTGGTACATCGAATTTTTGAACGGCTGTTTTCTGAAACGCAGTTGAACCTTAGCGTGGATTACCGGGAACTTTGGTTGTTGGAAAATGTTATGTGCATCTTGGTAAGTCACTGCTTGGACAATAATACAGAATCCAGTATTTGAACAAGAAGCTTTGAGAGTTTGTCAAGTGGGTAGTCAGAAACAAGCAGATCTATTTTCCCTTCCAAATAAGGGTACTGCGTTAAATTCTGCTTGACTTGCCGCCATATGGTCTCGGATACCATGCCGGGATAAGCAATAGGGATAATGGTTTTGTGCTGATCGCGAGCAATTTCAAACTCCTCCATTACCCCGCTTTTTGGGGCCTTTTTATTCGCCCCATGTTCACCAAAAAGAAAAATTGCAGCACCACATTGACCAATTATACGTTGCCGTTCCAGCCTTTTCTTCTGAGTCGAGCCCTCTTCTCTTCCCACAAAAGGTCTGACGATCAAATGCCGCTCGATATCCTTCACGCCTTCTTTAGCCAAATATTCATTGGCATAACCAATGAGATGTGTTCCAAACCGTCTGCCGATCCCATTAACGATACGGTAATCAAATCCAAGCAGTGCCGAAGTAGCATATCGAGAAAAATTATGAGAGTATTCTTCCGTTTTCTTTGCATAAGAACTGAATGCTCCGGAGATAAACACGCGTTTATCCCTGACGCGTTCATTTAATTTCGCCAACACCGCGGGAATATCCTCAAACTTATCCACCAAAAGCACCCGGATGTGATAGCGCTGTTCTATATCGTCTACAAAATATCTGAAATAAGGGTCTTCTTTATCGTCTTTCATAATGGTGTAATGGTAATTTGATGTGCCGCCCAAATATCTTGAAATCTCGCTTAAGCAATCCAAAACAAGGTGATCTTTAAAACTGTAGCCAATAAACAAAAAGGTATTAGAGATAAGTTCCCGCTTAAAAAACATCAGCATGATACGGTGGCTGTCGGTATATGCTTCATAGTCGCTTTGTGTGGCGATAATGCCGTCCAAGTTGGTTACATCGCCATTCATTTTGAAAATATTGACACGTTTATTTAGGTCAACATTGGAAAAGTCCACATCCTTAAATACTTTATTAATCAAAGCCCCGCGTTTCTGATAATTAAGTTCAACTGCATTATCGAAGTTCGTAGTCCATATATTGCTGAAACCAATATCGGCGAGTTCGTCCAATAAAGGGCTTTTAAATTGGTTTCGGTTAATACGTTCGTTGATTTTTTGCCGAAGCATCGCCTGGCCGAAGTTGTTGGTATAATACTGTGCAAGCTTGTAATAATCTGTGTTTTCATCAACAGGAATATCAAGTTCTTTTCCAAATGGTTTAAACAAATCCATCCATCCTGGATAACCTGCATCACGGGAGCCGCCAGCACCAAGAAAAAGGGATGTACGACCATCCAGGATCTGCTGCGCAAACTGTGAAATAAATTGCTTTTGATCAATGGGCATTCTTTTGACCCCCTAAATCTGTTTAAAAAAGAAAAACCGTAGATAATTAGATATTATCGCTCAGTTTCTTTTACAATGATATCAAATTTTCTCAAAGCTTTCTATAAAAATAGTACACAAAATGTTGTAAAAAAGGACAGCGATTTTTCCAAAGAAGGCAAGAAAGGAGTGCACGAACCAGCAGCGTGGGCCCGGCAGTAATTTTACTGCCGGGCCCACGCTGCTGGTTCGTTTAATTTAAGGTTTTGCCAAAAAATACGGCCTCGGGGCCGATCTTGCCCATCAGAACGGCGAACTGGTCCGGGGTGAGGCTTTGGGCGCCGTCGCACTTGGCGTGGGCGGGGTCGTTGTGGACTTCGATCATCAGGCCGTCGGCGCCGGCGGCCACCGCCGCCTGGGCCAGGGGCTCCACCATCCAGGCGATGCCCGCAGCATGGCTGGGGTC
>NZ_DBGCTQ010000092.1:0-69508 GCF_048388525.1 Allofournierella sp.
TGTGCCTGTTTACCGGCAAGGGCGCGGCCGCGGCCCTGACCAGCCTGGCGGGAACCCTGTGCCTGGGCGGCCCCCTGGCCGCCACGCTGGTGAGCGCGGTGCCCGGCATGCTGATGCAGAAGAGCGCAGCCCGGGTGGGGGCGGTGATTCCCGGCTGGAGCGCCGTGGCCGAGCTGGGCCGCGCCAACATGGTGGTGGCCGGCGCAAAGGACCTGTTCCCGGCCAAGAGCGTGCGGCTGCACGGTATTAAAACCTTTGACAAGCAGCGCATCGACCTGGCCATTCTGTACGCGGCTTCGGTGCTGATCAAGGGCTGCGATACCCTGCGGGAAGTATTTCTCACCATCATCCAGGACCGCACCGATTTTTTGTACCCGGTGGAAAACCTGGAAAATCTGCCGGGCTATGGGTTTACCGCCTGGGTGAACAACAACCGGGTGCTGGTGGGCAACCGCGCCATGATGCAAAAGCAGGGGGTCGAGATCCCCAGCCTGGATTACGAGCAGCGCTATACCAAGGGCAGCAAGGAGCCCATTTACCTTGCGGTGAGCGGCCGCCTGTTCGCCATGTTCCTGGTGAGCTACCGGGCGGACCCCCAGGCGGCCGAGGTGCTGGACACCCTGCGGCGGCAGGGCGTTTCGGTGCTGGTGCACAGCGACGACTTCTCGCTGACCGGCGCGCTGGTGGCGGGGGTGTATGGCCTGCCCGAGGACAGCGTGAAGGTTCTGACCGGCGCCGACCGCAAGGCACTGGATCCCGCGAGCGCCTACCTGCGCGAGAGCGAGGGCTGCATGACCCACCTGGGCACCTTCTCGTCTTTTGTGGGGGGGCTGACCGCCGCGGCGGGCGCCGCCTGGGGCGAGCGCGCCGCCAGCCTGGTGCAGGCGGCTGGGGTGGCGTTCAGCTGCGCTTTGGCCCTGCTGCTGGCGTTTACCGGCGGTTTTGCACAGCTGGCGCTGCCGGCCCTGCTGCTGTATCAGGCGGCCTGGGGCGTGCTGGCGCTGGCCATGCCTCTGCTGAAAAAATATTAAAAGCGGCCGCGTGCCGCGCGGGCGGCCCCGATGTTCGGGGCCGCCTTTTTTGACGCCGGCACGGCAAAAAATGGCCGCAGGGGCGCCGGCTCAGCGCTGTTTGTGCAAACGGAGGAATGTCAATGGGCAATTTGTACAAAGCTGGACGGGGATTTTCTGTGAGGGCAAAGGGGAAATTTGATTGGACAGTTCTTTTAAAAAGCCCTCCTTTGTGGTAGTATTTTTGTATAGGTTGCTGCCGCTGCGGCACAAGGGCAAAAACAAGCGGCAGAAGAGAGGTTGTTTACGATCATGAATTACGCCAACACAGACATCCGCAACATATTGGTGGCCGGTCACGCCGGCTGCGGCAAAACCACCCTGGTGGAAGCGCTGCTCTATACCACCGGCGCCATGGAGCGCATGGGGCGTGTGGAAGATGGCAATACCACATGCGATTACGACCCCGAAGAGGCAAAGCGCCAGGCTTCGCTGAACCTGGCGGTGGCCCCGGTGGAGTATGCCGGGACCAAGCTGAATTTTTTGGACGTTCCCGGCCTGTTCGATTTTGAGCTGGGCGAATATGAGGGCATTCAGGCCGCCGGCAGCGTGCTGATCACGGTGTCGGCCCGGTCGGGTGTGACCGTTGGCGCCGAGAAGGCGTACCATCTGGCCGAGAAAAAAGGCCGCAGCCGGGTGGTCTTTGTGAGCAAGATGGATCTGGAAAACGCGAACTTTTACAAGATCCTGGAAGAGCTTAAGAGCAAGTTCGGCCCGTCGGTCTGTCCCTGCGTGGTGCCCTTCCGCACGCCGGACGGCACGGTGCTGTACATCAACCTGTTCAGCCAGAAGGCCTTTAAGTATGAGGGCGGCAAGCAGGTGCAGGTGGCCATGCCGGACATGGCCCACCGGCTGGACGGCCTGGTGGAGGCCATGAGCGAGGCGGTGGCCGAGACCGACGACGCGCTGATGGAGAAGTTTTTCTCGGGCGAGCCCTTTACCACCGAGGAGATCGTGCAGGGGCTGGCCAAGGGCTGCAAGAGCGGCATGATCACCCCGGTGTTCTGCGGCAGCGCCGTGAACCTGCAGGCGCTGGATATGCTGCTGTATAACCTGAAAGTGCTGCTGCCGAGCCCTGCCGAGGTGACGCCCCCGGTGGCCCGCACAAAAGAGGGCACCGAGGTGGAGCTGGCCTGCGACCCGGCGGCCCCGGCGGCGGCCTATGTGTTCCGCACGGTGGCCGACCCGTTTGTTGGCAAGCTGAGCTACGTGAAGGTGTTCAGCGGCACCCTGAAGGCGGACACCGCCCTGGTGAATGCCCGCACGGGCGAGACCGAGCGCTTTGGCAAGCTGCTGGCGCTGCGCGGCAAGCGCCAGACCGACGCAGGCAGCATTGGCGCGGGCGACATTGGCGCGGTGACCAAGCTGCCCGCCGCCCAGACCGGCGATACCCTGTGCGACCCCGCCCGGGTGGCCGCGCTGCCGGCCGCCGCTTTCCCGAACCCCACCCTGGCCATGGCGCTGCGGGTGGTGAAAAAGGGAGACGAGGGTAAGATCGGCGCGGCGCTGGCCCGCCTGATGGAAGAGGACCGTACCCTGAGCTACCGGGTGGACCCCGAGACCGCGCAGCAGATCATCAGCGGCCTGGGCGAACAGCACCTGGACGTGGTGGTAGCCAAGCTCAAGGCGAAGTTCGGCGTGGAGGTGGAGCTGAGCGCCCCCCGTGTGGCTTACCGCGAGTCGGTGCGTAAAAAGTGCAAGGCGCAGGGCCGCCACAAAAAACAGACCGGCGGCCATGGCCAGTTCGGCGATGTGTGGATCGAGTTCGAGCCCTGCGACAGCGAGGAACTGGTATTTGAGGAAAAGGTGTTCGGTGGCAGCGTGCCCCGGAACTACTTCCCGGCGGTGGAAAAAGGCCTGCGGCAGGCCGCGCAGCACGGGGTGCTGGCCGGTTATCCGGTGGTGGGCCTGAAAGCCACCCTGCTGGACGGCAGCTATCACCCGGTGGATTCCAGCGAGATGGCGTTTGTGATGGCTGCCAAGATCGCCTACAAGGCGGCCCTGCCCGAGGCGGGCCCGGTGCTGCTGGAGCCTTTCGGCACCCTGAAAGCCCACGTTCCCGGCGACAACACCGGCGATATTATGGGCGATGTGACCAAGCGGCGCGGCCGCGTGCTGGGCATGAGCCCGGACGAGGACGGCCAGCAGGTGGTGGAGGCCGAGGTCCCCATGGCCGAAATGCAGGACTTCACCACCTTTATGCGGCAGCTCACCCAAGGCCGCGGGCATTTTACCCTGGAATTCGTGCGCTACGAGCCCCTGCCCGCCAACCTGGAGGGCAAGGTGATCGAGGAAGCAAAGAAACTGGGCAATGGCGCGGAGGAGGAGGAATAAAAGAACCCCCCGCGGCATAAACTGAATTAACGCAGGCGGACCCACAGGCAGGGCACGGCGCCCCGCCTGTGGGCCCAAATTTTGGGCGGGTGCCAAAAAAAGCGGTGCTCTTTTGGCGAATCAGCCGAAAAAACGGCGCTTATATTGACAAGCAAAGTGGAATCCGATATACTATCGAAATTAAGTGGATGACCCACACATGGTTCCAAGCGCGCGCGTGCGCGCGTATTATTATATTGGGGAGAATTGCAGTATCATGAGCAACAAAGAAGTCGTCATGACCCGCGCGGGCCTCAAGGCCCTGGAGGACGAACTGGAAGAACTCAAGACCGTCCGCCGCAAGGATGTGGCGGAAAAAATAAAGGTGGCCCGCGGCTTTGGCGACCTGTCGGAAAACAGCGAGTACGACGAGGCCAAGAACGAGCAGGGCTTTATCGAGAGCCGTATCGTGCAGCTGGAGGCCACCCTGAAGCACGCCCGCGTGATCGACGACGACGATCTGGACCTGAGCGTGGTTTCGGTGGGCACCCATATAAAGATTGTGGACGAGGACGGCGAAGCCGAGGAATACGATATGACCGGATCCACCGAGGCAGACCCCCTGAACGGCAAGATCAGCGACGAAAGCCCGGTGGGCGCCGCGCTGATCGGCAAAAAGGTGGGCGAAACGGCTGAGGTGGTGCTGCCCAACGGCGGGACGGTTCAGTACAAAATCCTGGAGATCGGCCGCGCGGCGCTGTAAAAACGCTGTAAAACGGCGTAAATACGAAGTTTTCATGCAAAAACAGGTGCCATGGCACCTGTTTTTGTGCTATAATAGCAAGGCGTAAGCCGCCCCGGCGGCTGGAACAGAAAATCGGCGCCCCGGTGGGCGCGCGGGAGGATAAAACGATGGAGCCAAATGAAGTGAAGAACAAGGCGGCCGAAGTGGCTGAGGAGCTCACCGAAAAGGCCTATAACGAGCTGGTGACCGTGCGCCGTGACAAGCTCAAATGTTTGCAGGAAGCGGGGTGCGACCCTTTCCAGCGCACAAAATACCCCCAGGATTCCTATGCGGCCGACATTAAGGCAGAGTTTGCGCACCTGGAGCCGGAGCAGGAAACCGGCAAGGCCGTGTGCCTGGCGGGCCGCATGATGAGCAAGCGGGTGATGGGCAAGGCCAGCTTTGCCGACCTGCGCGACCACTCGGGCGATATCCAGCTGTATGTGCGCCGGGACGTGGTGGGCGAGGAGGAGTACGCCGCCTTTAAAAAGTGCGATATCGGCGACGTGATCGGCGTGAAGGGCGAGGTGTTCCGCACCAAGATGGGCGAGATCAGCGTGCGGTGCACCGAGGTGCTGCTGCTGGCCAAGAGCCTTTTGCCCCTGCCCGAGAAATTTCACGGCCTGAAGGACCAGGAGATGCGCTACCGCCAGCGGTATGTGGACCTGATCGTGAACCCCGAGGTGAAAGACACCTTTGTGCGGCGCAGCCAGATTTTGCGGGAGATCCGCGACTACCTGGACGGCAGAGGCTTTTTGGAGGTGGACACCCCCATCCTGCTGCCGCTGGAGATCGGGGCCGCGGCCCGGCCCTTTGTGACCCACCACAACACCCTGGATATTGATATGTACCTGCGGGTGGAGACCGAGCTGGCCCTGAAGCGCCTGATCGTGGGCGGCTTTGACCGGGTATACGAGGTGGGGCGCATTTTCCGCAACGAGGGCATGGATACCCGCCACAACCCCGAGTTCACCAGCATCGAGCTGTATCAGGCCTATACGGATTATAAGGGGATCATGGACCTGGTGGAGGATCTGTACAAGCACCTGGCACAGACCGTGTGCGGCAGCCTGGTGATCCCTTACCAGGGCAAGCAGATCGATATGGGCCATTGGGAGCGGCTGACCATGGCGGAGGCCGTGAAAAAGTACGCCGGGGTGGACTATTATGCCTGGGAAAGCGACGAGGCCGCCCGCGCCGCCGCCAAAGAACACCATGTGGAGGTGCCGGCCGGCGCCACCAGAGGCGCGGTGCTGGTGGAATTCTTCGACGCCTATGTGGAGGAGCATCTGATCCAGCCCACCTTTATTTACGACTACCCGGTGGAGAACAGCCCCCTTGCCAAGCGCAAGGCGGACGACCCGGCTTTTACCGAGCGGTTTGAGTATTTCATCAACGCCACCGAGTTCGGCAACGCCTTCAGCGAGCTGAACGATCCCATCGACCAGAAGGAGCGGTTCGAGCGGCAGGTGGCGGCCCGCAAGGCCGCGAACCCCGCCGACACCTGCCAGGTGGACTACGATTATGTGAACGCGCTGGAATACGGCCTGCCCCCCACGGGCGGCCTGGGCTTTGGCGTGGACCGGCTGATCATGCTGCTCACCGACTCGGCCTCGATCCGGGACGTGCTGCTGTTCCCCACGATGAAACCGCTGGACAAGTAAACACCCCAAAAAGCACAATATGTAGCGGTTGTGGAACAAGACGGGGCTGAATATGGGATTCACCCGCTGCAACTACAACTTTTACTACAACTTTTGCGCCGAACCCTGCGAAACAGGACGGCTGGGTACGAAGGGCTGGCCCGACAAGGATCTGTCGTGGTCAGCCCTTTGACTATTTACGGTCCTGCTTATTTACAGCAGCTTGAATTGCCCGCTGATGTTTTTGACCTTGCTCTGCATAGTTTCTTCTCTGAACTGAACCGGAAGGGTTTGTGAAAACATGGATGTTTACGCATGGTACAGCAACGATTGTTTCTACGAACACAACGAACATTGCACCCGAAGAAATAAGGTAGTTACTTATAGAAGCATGTGCCGGTTTCAAATTATATCACAATGAAAACAAGGGAGGTTCGGCACATGAAACATAAGAATATGTGCTACGATAACCGCTATAAATACAAACTGAATATGCTTGAACCGGGGCTTATCATGATGAAACTCATGGGAATAGTATTTGTAACTGGTATTCTATTTTGGGCGGCAGGGTGGCATTGGCTTTCTTCAATTGCTTTGTTTTTGGCAGGAGCCGTATTTGCTGTTTTGCTAATCTTGTTAGCCATTGAAGCACATCAGGACAAGGTGTTGAATGATATTGCTATGCGGGAAAATAATGAATGGGAGAAAAAATATGGAAGCGGTTAAAAATTATATGTATACAGAACGTGCGCATTTTATGTGCCCTAATATGCACTTTGGAATTATGGCAAAAATAGAAAGTAATTATGATGAAGGGCAGCTCAGACAAAGCATAGACACCCTTCAAAAAGCGCACCCGTTTCTGCAAAGTTTAATTGCTGAGGAAACGGACACTGGCAGATTTTATTATCAGAGACAAGATTGTTTGAATATTCCTGTAAATATCTGAATAGATTTTTGATTATCTCTTTATTTCTTTTTAAATGCCGGGAAAGCCCGTAACCCCGGGCTTTCCCGGCTTACTGTGTATTGGAAGAACCTCACATATACCCCCATAACCGCTTATGTCTTTGCTCTGAAAAGTAGTAGATTGAGTAGTAAAATACAATCTTACTACTATGCCGCAATGTTCATTCCAGTGTCCAGGCGGTCCATTTCTGCCTTGGCCGAATCGAAATTGGCGTGGGCATAATAGTTGAGCGTCATGACGATGTTTGCGTGGCCCATGATGTATTGCAATGCCTTGGGGTTCATGCCTGCATTGGCCTTCTTCGTGCAGAATGTATGCCTCATGGTGTGAGGGGTCATTACCTTTGGCAGAGGTGCCTCATGGCACTTGTTGTGCTTTTTCAACAGGCACTTGAACATGGCATCGTAGTTTGCCGCCGTTTTTGGCAGGCCGTCCCGGTTCAGGAACAGGAAATGCGCATATCCATCAATGATGATAGGTTTGGCACCCTTGCGGTTCTTCAGGACACGCTTGAACGCTTCGCTGGCGGCTGCGGTCATTGGTATCTGCCTGATGCCGCTTTCCGTCTTGGGTGTCTCAATGTAGAAACCGTCCTCTGCGCTCCGTAAAAGCTGATGATCTACTTTGACATAGCTTTTTTCAAAATCAAACCTTTGTCCATGGCTCCGACCTGTATTTATACGGCGCGGTCATGGTCAGCAGGTGCCTGATTGTCACCTGCTGTATGGTCTTTTCTCCCCGTTTTATAGTGTAGTCCGGGAAAAAGTCCAGTACTGACTGATCGATACTTTTTATGAAACCTTTGTCAAGCGCAATCCCAAGCAGCAGAGAAACAACGCTTTTTGTTGCCGACATGACGTGTACGGTATCAGTCGTTTTGTGATCATGCCATGTGTCATTGATGAGCGTAACGCCGTTTTTCAGCGCGGTGATCTGGCAGATGTTGTCTTGTGTCGTGGAAATAAAGTTATGAAATTCTTTATCACTCATATTCTTACTCGCTTTCATGTGCTTATTTTCTGGTACGCATTTTCCGCCAAAGGCGCCCTTGTCCAATAAGGCGCAGCAATACCAGCCCTACAAATCTGGATTTATCTGCTGATTATGCTCTTTAACCCTGTTGTCTTTCTTTCACAGGGTCTTTGCCTTTTAGAATCAGCATGATGTTTTCTGCATTCTTCACATTTGCCGTGAAACTCACATTTTGTTTTTTTACAAGGGCACTTTTTGTTTATTATCATTTTCTATCACCATAAAATTGGTCGTTGTTCACCTTATTCCAATAAGACGTAGTGAAACAGGCCAAGTACCAATAAACAGGTACTAATCTACATTGCTCTGTTTAACACTGTCATATGCCACAGATGTCGGGAAATACTTTGAGCTTAATCTGAAATTATAAGTAGTCCCCGATTCATCGGAAAAGCCAACAATATAATCATCATATACGGTTGAAAACTCAATGTTTTTATATGTCAGGCCAATTCCACTGTAATTTTCGTTCACATAACTTATCGCAGTCTGTTTTCCAATCATTTTTGGAATTACACCAGTAATCCATAACGCTATAATCAATATGATGATGGCTACAATTCCGACGAATACATATTTGCTTTTATTCACAGGTCTTTCCTCCGTAAACTAAGATGTGTTGGTGTGCCTTTTCCGCCTAAGATGCGCTTTTCCAACAAGGCCGTTTTTTTGCAAATCGTTACCATTTATCATAATGGATCTTCCCCGGTTCCCAGCGGTGGCATAATTCCTTTTCCTCATCCGGCCAGCCAAACGCGATCACCGAGGCAGGCTCCAGCTTGGAGGGAAGTTCCAATAGATCAATCAGCAGCTTCCGCCAATCAGAGCTTGACGCCACACCGCACCAGACGCCTCCCAGGCCCAGGCCATGAATGCCCAGCAGGATATTCTGCGTGGTAGCGGCGCAGTCCGCATACAAAAACTCCTTTATGCCCTCTATATTTTTATCACCACAAACGACGATGGCACCCGCGGCCTCCGCAAGCATAGCCGCATGTGAATTTCGTGAGGCAAGTTCTGCCAGAAGCTGTCTGTTCCTGATCACGATAAAATGATAAGGCCGCTTATTTTGGGCCGTAGGCGCATACAACCCGCAGCACAGCATTGCCGTGACCAACTCGTCTCCGACTGGCCTGGAGGTAAATTTTCGTATGCTTTGACGCGTCTTGATTGCGGTCAGTACATCCATCCCACTGCTGACGGAGGCAGGTTCTTCCTGTTTGTTACCGGCAGGCTCTATATCTTCGAGTGCCATGACAACCCGCGCGGTCATGGCCTGCCCGTCAAATCCGATGGACTTTTGCAGCCCCTTATCTATGACCATCAGAAATTTTCCGCCGCCACGGGATAGTAATTTGCTGCGGTACTTGACACCATTGATCGTACCGCTGACATAGATCGTGCCCTTCGGTTTACAAAACCGCTCCCTTGCATGGAACGGAATTTCAAAAAAGGTCAGTCTGCCTGCATTGTCCTTTTGAATAAGCGCCTCAAATATTTCCATTGCGATTCCCTCCATCCTGGCCGGCCTATGTGCATTTGACCGTTAAAAGCGTTTGAATATCATCAAGCTGCTCCCTGCATGTGACGCGGTAGTGAAGCCACCCGCCGTCGCCGCAGGGATACTTATGGTCGATCTGTTCCCGCGTCCCCGTTTGCACCTTGCCATAGATGGAATCAAACTGCTTGTTTGACAGCCTCACCATCACGGTAAACGCGCTCTCCTCGGCGAAAACATGACAGATCAGCTTTTTGTTTTTCCGATGGACGACTCCCCAGCCATATCCGTTCCCATAGGGAAATGTGACCGCCTGCGTTGTTCCAAATGTGCCGGACAGCCACTCATTCAACTGTGTAAACAACTCCGCACAGGCCCCGCAGTACGCCATCATCTGCGCAATGGTCGGTTCTTCTTGTTTGTTCAACATTCTCTCGTACATACAATTCTCCACTTGTTTCCATAGCCACAATCGTTCCTCCAAATTGGGATTTGCCGCTCCGTTCAATTCCCCTACAAACTGGAAGTTCCCGGCTAAATAAATTGTGTAAATGCGTCTGCTTTCGTTACACCATCCACATGAATATATACGTCCATATAGGTCACTTCACCTTTTTTATATACATGCTCAAAGCAGCTAAGAATATTTTCCTGCTGTTTCCCCTTAAAGTTGTTTGCCTGAAGATATTCCATTATCCTCTTATACGCAGTCGGAATTCTTTCAAAAGCCTGAACAAAAGGTTCTTTAATTGTTATTACCGCATAATCCGCTTCAATATTTTCTGAATACTGTACTCCCGGACATTCCGTTTCAAATCTCTCCGGGATCACATAAGCAGCTGCATATCCGCGCATTCCGAATCTGTTTTGTTGTTCCGGAGATACATAAGGAAAATCCCATCCAATAAGCTTTGCCTCCGGACAAGCAGCTCTAAGCCCACTGTTTATGGCCCATGTTTCCATATATCCGTTTACGTCAGTTTCCGGATTCGGAGAAATAATAACGTAACTTGCCATCTTAAAGGCGGCCACTCTTTTTATCTGTATGTCTGAATATATCTCACTTTGTGCAGAAAGCTTCTCTTTCACAAGTGTATCCAATTTACAGGAAAAGACTGAACACATATCAACCAGCTTCGCAAGCTCCGGAATCACTTCATCCGTTTCCCATCTTGATACCGTCTGTCTGGTAACACCCATTCTTTCTGCAAGCTGTTCCTGGGTTAATTTTTTTTGTTTTCTCAAATAACTGATGTTTGTCCCTAAGCTCATATTTTTCATCTCCACATGCATTTTTTCAGCATTCTAACATGCTTATTTTCAGTCAGTACACTGTCCTTTCTGTATGTAATTATGACATACGGAGCGTTGCAAAACCACCAACCCATGTGCGCTTTTTCACATTTTAATGCAACGCCGCATGTTGCATTAAAATAAAAATTCCCACAACCACAGCTTCCGCATTCTTCGTCCGCCTGCTTGAATGCTGATACTAAAACGTCTTTATCAGCTTTTCCGTCACTGCCCCAATGCCTCCGTACAAAAACACTGTTCCGCAAAGCCGGTGGGATTCCCATTGTCAAAAATCCATTCCGATACGGTTTCCATCGTCAGCTCAAAGAACACTTCATCCGACTGAATAAATCCATCGTCTTTTCCGAACGAATACGGGTAACGCGCCATATAAGCCGCTTTGATTTCTGTGTTTCCATCGTCCACGAAACACAAATTTAACGCATATATGCTTTCACTGCCTTGAGCGGTATTCCCATCCTCTCAGAAATCTCTTCCATTGTCATTCCTTCATCCGAAAACCGCTTGCAAACGGCTTTCATATTTTCGCCAACCTCTATGATGTGATGATCGGGATCATAAAAGCGCACGACTCTTTGTCCCCATGCGTGCTCCATAACCGGATGGACATATTCAACCGTGTTGATAGAACTAAGTTTATCCAGAAATTGATCAAAATCACCTTCTTCAAAATAGACTTCAACATCATTCCCTTGATAGGAGATTTCTTTGCCCACAACCCCTTTCCAGCTTTCCTCAGTTTTATATTCCGCCTTTCTGTAAAAGGTGCCCATACCCGTGTATAAGTTTTCTTTACGAATGGAGAGATGTGATTTCTCCGTGGGCCGCCCATCGTAAAGACTATTGTAGCAATGTTTCAATAGCAACGCTACCTCCGCGGACAATTTCAATGCGGTTTGCATAGTATTTTCCCAATAAGGTGATTAAGTCATTGTTACGGTTTTCTGTTTGGACGCTTTCAATCATCACTGTTGCCGGAGAATAATCAATAACAGAAACATGAAATGTCAATAAAATTATGTGATAAGGCGAACCCCCGCCGCTGGTTTTTCAGCGGCGGGGGTTCGCTGCGTAAGAGCGCGGGGTGGGGGCTTTTAAAAAGCGCGGGTCAAAAAGCGGCCCCGGTTTGCCGGGGACGACAATCGCCCCCTTCGGGGGTGACGCGGGCCTCGTACTGGACCCCGTGCCAATAAAACCGGAAGCGAAGGCACTTCCACCCCTGGGGCAGATGCGGCGCCAGGCGGGGGCCATCGGGGGTGAAGTGCAGCCCCGCAAAGCCGAACACCACGGCCTGCCAGCTTTCGCCCAGGCACGCCAGATGCAGGCCTTCCTTGCCGGTGTTGCCCATGATATCGCGCAGGTCCAGGTATAAAGCCTTTTCAAAATAGCTCCACGCCGCGGCGGCCAGGCCGTTTTGCGCGGCAAACAGGGCATGGGTGGCGAAGCTGAGGGTGGAATCGTGCAGGCACAGGGGCTCGAACTCCTGCCAGGCGGCCAGCTTTTCCTGCGGGGTGAAATCCTGCGGCAGGCGGGTCATGAGCAGCAGCACGTCGGCCTGCTTGATGACCCGGTAACGCTGCAGCCGGTCGAAGCACACCCGGTGATAGCTGGCCTCGGATCCCTGCTTTAAGCCGGCCGGGTCCACCGGCTCCAGCAGATGGAAGGTGTCGTCGGTGCGCCAGTGGCCGGTGAGGGGGTCCTTGGGCAGCTTGAGCCCGTCGTGCAGGGCCTGCCAGCCTTGCAGCTCCTGTTCCGAGAGGCTGAGGGCCTGCCAGCGGGCGGGCTCTTGCGATTGCAGGTATCGCGCGGCGGCCAGCGCAAGGCGCAGGTTGTGCCGCACCAGCCAGCCGGTGAACAGGTTGTTGCTGGTGATGCCGCAGTATTCGTCGGGCCCTTTGCAGAACAGCAGGTTGTACCCCCCGGCGGGGTCGGGGGTGCAGCGGCTGGCCCAAAAGCGGGCGGTCTCCACATAGACCTCCCGGGCGGCGGGGGCCAGCGCCTGGTCGCCCGAGATCTGCAGGTATTGCTCCAGCGCGAACACCACGTCCGCCGTGATGTGAACTTCGCTTGCCCCGATGTCCCAGCTTTCGCACTGTTCGCTGCCGTCGAAGGCGGCCATCCAGGGGTAACGCGCGCCGGCGCCGTTCATTTTTTGTGCGTGGGCCCGGGCCGCCGGCAGGCAGCCCACCCGGTAGCGCTCCAGGCTTTGGGCGGCCTGGGGGTGGGTGAGCAGGTAAAAAGGCATCATAAACAGGTCGGTGTCCCAGAAATAGCAGCCCTTATAGCGGGTGTGAGTGAGGCCACGGGCCCCGATGCTGACGGTGTCGTCGCGCGGGCTGCAGTTGGCCATGAGCTGGTAGACGCAGTAGCGCAGGGCCGCCTCGCTGGCCTTGTCGCCCTCGATGCGCAGGTCGCTCTCCTGCCAGCGGGCCTGCCAGGCGGACCGGGCCTGGGCCAGAAGCTCGTCGAACCCGGCCCGGGCGGGGAGCGGCGCGAGGAGGGGGTCTTTATCGCGGCTGGTGTAAACACCGCACAGCTTGTCAAAGCAGGCGGCCCTGCCGGGGCGCAGCTCGCCCGTAAAGGTGTAACCCCACGCCTCGCCGGGGCGGCGCAGCTCTTCCGCCTGCCAAGCCGCGGGCTGCCGTAACAGCAGCTGCTGGACAAGCTCCAGCCCGGTGGCGCGGGCCCGGTAGCGGGCGGTCAGGCCGCCCGGCACAAATTCCGCGCCGAGCGCGGCCATCAGCTGCACCGTTTCGGTGCTTTCCTTCACCTGGTCGTCCGGCACCGGGCGGTTGCAGCTGGCACTGAAGAGGCCGGTGATCACGACCGCGGTGATCGCCCTGTCGCTGCACAGGGTGAGGCGCTGGGCCAGCAGGGCGGGGCGGTCAGGGTCGAAAAAGCGCTGTTCGGTGACCGCCACCCGCGCGCCACCCGCCAGCAGGGTATATTGCTGGGTGAGCAAACCGCAGGCCAGATCCAGCGTGTAGGTCACCCCGCCCTCCGGAATACCGGGCTCGCCGCCCAACAGGAGGCGGTGCCAGGCCGGGGTGGGCAGGTTGACGAGATCGGTGATGCCGGGCTTGATGCCGGCGAACATGCCCGCCACAAACAGGCCTTTTTCCGCCGGGCGGGCGGCGGGCTCGCCCGCCACATAGCCCCGCAGACCCATGCGGCCGTTGCCGGTGAAAAACAGGCTTTCGAAAAAGGGGTCGCCAAACCCGGAACTTTTGCCACGCACCAGCCAGCCGTTCAAAACAATGTCGTCACGCATGAGGGGCAGCCCCTTTCAGCGCGGTGCGCAGGCTGTGGCACAAAAAGCCCGCGCAGGTGGCGAAGGCCTGGCCGGTGGCGGCCTCGCCGGTCACCTCGTGGATGCTTTCGCAGACGATGCCGTTGTCCATGGAGGCTTTGCGCAGGATGGCAAGGCTGTGCCCGACCCGGCCGCACAGCAGGCTGTTGGCCACGCTGAGGATCCAGGGATGGGGCGCGTGGGGGCAGCCGATCTCGGCAATGGGGCTGGCGGCAAAGCTGTATTTGTATTCCGGCGAGCGGATCATGGCCACGGTGTTCTGGTAGACCTCATCCTGCGGGCTGCAAAAGCCCAGATACGGCAGCAGCTGCAGGCTGCCCGGGGGCTCGTCGTACACATCGTGGCCGCCGGAAAGATCCACCGACCAGGCGTAATAGGGCCTGCCCGCCGCATCGGTTTTTACGCAGTGGGCCCCGATGGCGGCGCGCACCTGCCCGGCCTGGCACGCGAGGTCCTGCCGGCCGGGCAGCAGCTTGGCCAGGGCGCGCAGGCCGCGCCACACCAGCACGTTATCGTAGGTGAGGTAGGGGTGGACCCGCTCGTCGTCGGTGGGCTGCAAAAAGGTCTCGTACAGGTCGGCCTGCGAGGCCTTTTTGGTGGCCAGCTTTTGCAGCACCTCCCCGAGCCCCTTCTGCACCTGGGGCTCGGCGGCAAAGGCCGTGTCTCCGGTGGCGCCGACATACCGCTCCAGCGCCAGCACAGGGGCCATCAGCTCATCCAGCTCAAACCCGGGTTCCAGCACCGTGCCGTCGATAAAGCGGGAGTGAACCCCCAGGTTGCGCCGCTGGCGGCCGAACACATATTCCAGCATGCGGCGGGCGAGCGGCGGGTCGGCGTCCAGAATGGCGGGAAAGCTCCAAAACAGGCTGTCCCGGTCCCAATAGGCGGCGCTCACGTAGTAGCGGGGGCTGCGGCTGGTGACGAGCACCAGCTCCTCGGTGTCCAGCGTGACGCCGGTGGAGTAAAAAATGCAGAAGAACAGGTTTAAATTGTAAAGCCGGGTGAGAGCCTCGTCGCCCAAATCGAGAGTGCGCGCCCCCAGCCAGGCCAGGGTGCGGGCCAGCTCGGCCTCGTAGCCCTGGCGCAGCATCTCCTTGGCACTGGTGGCGGCGGCCACCTCCTCAAAGCCGAGCCCCCAATACAGGGTGAGCGCGGCCTCTTGGCCCGGGGCGAGGGTGAGATCGCACCCGATCTCATATTGCACCGCGCCGTTTTCCGCTGTATGGGTGGAACGGCAGGGCCGGTCGGCCATGGGGGCAAAGCAGAACATGGGCACGCCGCAGCGCAGATCGAACACGAGCCCCCCGTTCCAGGGGCTCTGGAAGCAGTGCTTGACGCCGTCGATGGGCTTGTCCTCGTTGACGCAGTGCCAGCTTTCGGCCCATTCCCCTTTTACACCGAGGGTGAGAGAGAGGGGAGCGGCGGTGGGATTGTGAATTTCCAGCCGGAGGGCGAAGCCGCGCTCCTCCACCGGGGCGAGATATGTTCCGGTGAGCGCCGCGGCCCCCGCCCGGGCATGAAATTGGGGCACCCAATGGCCCAGCCTCTGCCAGCGCAGCCCGCACAGGGGCGCCTGCCCGCCCTCTGTTTCCACGAAGGGCAGGATCAGCGGCAGGCCGCCGCCCCGCACGTCCACAAGGCCCTTGTAATTCATGTGCAGAAAGGTAAAATCTTCGATGCCGGCGGTGGCCTGGTCGATGCGGGGCAGGGAGACCATCTCGTTGCCGGTGGGCAGATATCGCTCTGTCATAGCATTTCCTCTTCTTTAAATTGTATAAGTGAAACGATTAAACGATTTATAAGTCAAATATAACATAAAAATCGTGAGTGTCAACACTATTTTGCACAAAATTTTAAAAATGTGTTGACATATACTGCTGTTATGAGTATGATAAAACTGTAATCATGAGTTAATCGTTTAAACGATTTAAGCCCTCCCGAGGAAAGGAAGTCAGCGCGATGTCCAAGCGAGCGACCTTAAAAGACGTAGCCGCCAAAGCGAGGGTGAGCCCGGCCACGGTCTCCTACGTTTTAAACGGCAAGCGCACCATTTCACGGCAGACCAAGGAGCGGGTGCGCCAGGCGATCGAGGAGCTGGGCTATGTGCCCGACCTGAGCGCCCGCAGCCTTTCCAGCCGCGACTCCAAGCTTATCGGGGTGGTGGTGCCCCAAACCGAGCCGGGCAGCAAGCTGATGCTGCAGAACAATTTTTACAGCGAGATTGTGGGCAGCATCGAGTATCATGCGCGCCAGCACGGGTACCACGTGATCATCTCGGCCACCGATGTGAGCGAGAGCTACCTTACCCTGGCAAAGGAGCGCAACCTGGACGGGATCATTGTGATTGGCATGTACCCGGACGAGTTTTACCAGCAGATGAAAAAGACCCAGATCCCCATCGTGCTGATCGACAGCTACTGCAACGACCACTATTACCACAGCGTGCGCATCGACGACGCCTATGGCAGCTACCTTGCCACCCGCCATGTTTTGGAATACGGCCACAAGCGCATCGCCTTTTTCTGCGGCCTCATCAAGGAGAACGGCGTGATCAAAAAGCGGCTGACCGGCTACCGGCAGGCGCTGGAGGAGCGGGGGATCGCCTACGACCCGGCGCTGGTGTTTGAGGGCAAGATCGACTACGAGAGCGGGGTGCAGCTGGCCCGCCAGCTGGCGCGTTCGGCCACAGAGGCCACCGCCGTGGTGGCCACCGCCGACATTTTGGCGGTTGGCGCGATGAAGGGCTTTTACGACGAGGGACTGCACGTGCCCGACGACATCTCGATCATAGGCTTTGACGACCTGGAGCTGGCCCAATATATGACGCCCGGGCTTTCCACCATCAAACAGGAGATCCCGCTGAAGGGCGAGCGCGCGGTGGAGCTGCTGCTGGACAGCATCAACGACGAGACCCTCACAAAGCACGAGCTGGTTTTGCCGGTGAGCCTGATCACACGCGGGTCGGTAAAACGCCTTGGGTAAAAAATAAAAGGGGGAATGAAAAAAGCGGCCCACACCCGCCTGGACAGCACGGTGAGCCGCGGCAAAAAACGCCACTGGAAGCAGCCTTTTTTGCTTAAATTAAGTGTAAGCGAAAAAGGCCGAAAAAGCAACCACTGAATATAAGGAGGACGACCATGAAAAAACGCTTTTCCATTCTCGCAGCGATTTTGGCCTTTTCGCTTGTGTTTACCGCCTGCGGCGGCGCTCCTGCCAGCGCGCCCGCCGGCACGGCCGGCAGCTCCGGCAGCCAGACTGCTGCGCAGGCGGCCCAGGCGGAGCCGGTCACCATCACCTTTGAGCAGTTCTCCGGCTCGGGCGACAACGAAGCCTACTTACAGCAGATGATCGACGCATACACCGCCCAAAACCCGCATGTGACCATCAAGCTGCAATCTTATGGTTACGACGATTATTTTCAGCAGCTCACCGCCAAGGTATCGGGCGGGCAGGCCCCGGACGTGTTTGAACTGAACTACGAAAACTTTGTTTCCTACGCCAAAAAGGGCGCGCTGATGCCGCTGGACGAGATCATTGCCAGTCAGGGCATCGATACCGGGCGCTACAACAAAATGGCCCTTGCGGCCTTCAACGCCGACGGCAAGCAATACGGCGTACCCAACAGCTTTTCCAACGTGGTGCTGATCTACAACAAGGACCTGTTCGACCAGGCCAAGGCAGACTACCCCACCGACGATTGGACCTGGGAGGACGCCATGGCCGCCGCCGAAAAGATCCGCGCGTTGGGCGACGACATCTTTGGCTACTACCACCCCATCTCCTTCAATGAGTTTTATAAAACGGTAAAACAGAACGGCGGCAGCCTGTTCAATGGGGACTACACCGAATTTACCATGACCGACCCCAAAAATGTGGAGACCCTGCAATATCTGGTGGATATGCAGCTGAAAACCAACGTGATGCCCACCCCCGCGCAGATGGGCGGCATGGGCGACTGGGATTTGTTCAAGTCCGGCCGGCTGGGCATGATCGTGACCGGCATTTGGGCCTTCCCCGATTACACCGCCAACTGCGACTTTAACTGGGACATCGCGGTGGAGCCCGGCCACACCCAAAAGGCCACCCACTTCTTCTCCAACGGCTATGTGATCTCCAAGGACAGCAAGGCAGCCGAGGAGGCGGCCAAGTTCATCGCCTTTATCTCGTCCGACAAGGAGGCCACTCAGATCCGCCTGGACGCCGCCTGGGAGCTGCCCCCGGTGATCGATGAAGCCATCATCAGCCAGTACAAGGCCGTTACCCCACCCGACAACCGGGAGGCCGTGTTCAAGAGCCTGGACTACCTGGTGACCCCGCCGGTGATCACCCAATTTGCCGAATTGCAGGACATTGTGGGCCGCCATTTGAGCGAGGCGGCCGCGGGCACCGTGACCCCCGAAGAGGCCCTGCAGAACATGCAGGCCGAGTGCGAGAGCAAGATCGATCTGAGCAAATAAGCGACCCACAGGGGAGGGCAGGCGGCGCCTGCCCTCCTTTTAAGAAGGAGGAACCGCCGGTGAAACATTCCCGCCAGGCAGGCTGGAAAATCGCCCTGCCCTTTTTGGCTCCCAGCCTTGTCGGCTTTGCGGTGTTCAGCATTCTGCCCATGATCACCCTGTTGGGCATCAGCGTTACCGATTGGGACGGCCTCAGTGAGCTTACCCTGTTTTCGGATTTTTCCGGTTTTATGGGGCGGTTTTTCGTGGGGCTGAAAAACTATATGGAAATATTTACCACAAAAGAATTGTATCAGGTGCTGGGAAACACCCTGGGCTTTGTGGCGCTTTACATACCCCTTATGCTTTTGGCCGCCCTGGCAGTGGCCCTGGTGCTGAGCAGCAAGGTGCGGGGCGTGGGCTTTTTCCGGGTGGTGTATTACATCCCGGTGATCACCTCCTGGGTGGCGGGTTCGCTGATCTGGAAATGGGTCCTCAGCCCGGAATACGGCATCATCAACGAAATTTTGCGGGTCTTTGGCATCCAGGGGCCCAGCTGGCTGCAAAGCCCGGTGTGGGCCATGCCGGCCATCGTGCTGGCCTCGGTGTGGAAGGACATGGGCTATTTTGGCCTGATGCTGATGGCCGGCCTGCAAAGCATCGACCAGGGGTACTACGAGGCCGCCCAGATCGACGGGGCGGGCAAGCTGAAGCAGTTTTTCCGCATCACCCTGCCGCTGCTCACCCCCACCCTGTTCTTTGTAATGATTATCAGCCTGATCTCCTCGTTCCAGCTGTTTCCCCAGGTGATGATCATGACGCCGGACGGCGGCCCCTCCGGGGCCACCATGGTGATGGTGGAGCGCATTTACAAATACGGCTTCAAATATTACGAGATGGGCTACGCCTCGGCCTACAGCTGGGTGCTGTTCGTGATCCTGCTGGCGCTTACCGGCGTGCAGATGAAGCTTCAAAACAAGTGGGTGAACTATGATGAATGAAAGCTTGAAGGCCCGCAGGATCGCGGGAAAGGCGTGCTTTTACCTGTTTGCGCTGCTGATCGCCTTTGTTGTGTGCGTGCCGTTTTTCTGGATGCTGGTGACCAGCCTCAAGAGCCGGGGCGCGATCATGAGCGTCCCGGTGGAGTGGCTGCCCAAAGAGCCCACGCTGGAAGCTTACAGAAAGCTTTTTTCGCTGCCGGGGTTTGCCGGCTCGGTGTTCAACAGCTTTTATCTTTCGGTAGTGTGCACTGTGGTGCGGCTGGTCTGCGCCGCCATGGCCGCCTTTGCACTGACCAAGATCAGCTTTAAGGGGCGGGAGCTCACCTTCAAAATCTATGTGACGGCCCTGATGATCCCGGTGCAGATCACCTTTATCCCCCTGTTCATCGTGATGACCAAGCTGCACCTGACCAACAGCCTCAACGCTTTTTTGATGCTGCAGCTGTTCAACGCCTTTGCCATTTTTATGCTGCGCCAGCGCATGATGACCATCAACAATGCCTACATTGAGGCGGCGGTGATCGACGGGGCCAGCATGTGGAAGATCTTTTACAGGATCATGATGCCCCTGTGCTCGGGCACCCTGGCCACCCTGGCCATTCTGGCCTTTATGGACCTGTGGAACGACTACCTGCTGCCGCTGGTGCTGCTGACCGACCGGGCCAAATACACCCTGCCACTGCTGTTGAGCACCCTTTCCGGCCAATACAAAAACCAGTACAACCTGATGATGGCCGGATCGCTGGTGTCGATCCTGCCCATCCTGGCGGTGTATATCTGCGCGCAGAAATATTTTAAGGAGGGCCTCACCGTGGGCGGTGTAAAGGGCTGAGGAGTATGATGCAAGTGATCGATTTCAGCAGCACAAACGACCGGTTTGAACTGCCGCTGGCCGGGCAGACCGCCCGGTTTTTGTGGCGGCGGAACGGGGAAGAGGCGCAGCTTACGGTGCGGCTTGCCTACGCCGCAGCCTACGGCATGGGCGAAAAATTCAACGCCCTGAACCAGAAGGGCCGGGTGGCGGTGAACCAGGTGGAGGAAAAATTCTGCTGCCAGGGCGGGAAAACCTATTGCCCCGCGCCCTTTTTCTTTACCGACAGCGGCCTTGGCCTGTACGTGGCCACCGACCGGCGCACCGTGTTCGACTTCAGCGGCGGGGAGATCGTGATCACCCTGCCCGCCGGCGCGCCGGTGTATGTGGGGGCGGGCAGCCCCCGGCAGCTGGTGGGCGAGTACATGCGCCTGTTCGGGCCGGCAAAGCTGCCCCCGAAGTGGGCCTTTGGCCCCTGGATCTCGGCCAACCACTGGAGCACCCAGAGCCAGGTGGAGGAGCAGATCGGCAGGCTGGCAGAGCACGGTTACCCCGCCACCGTTCTGGTGGTGGAGGCATGGAGCGACGAGGCGACCTTTTATGCGTGGAACGGGGCGCGGTACGCCGCCGTGCCGGGCGGCGGGGCTCTGCGCTGTGAGGATATGGACTTCAGCCAGAGCCGCCAGTGGCCGGACCCCAAAGCCATGATCCGGCGGCTGCACGGCGCGGGGCTGCACCTGGTGCTGTGGCAGATCCCGGTGTACAAAAAGCAGGGGCCGGACCAGGCGCCCTGCCCCCAGAACGAGCTGGACCGGGCCGACGCGGCCGCCCGGGGCCTGTGTGTGAAAAATGCCGACGGCACGCCCTACACCATCCCCGAGGGCAACTGGTTTGCCGGCTCGATGATCCCGGACTTCACAAACCCCGACACCGTGAAAAGCTGGTTTGGCAAGCGGCAGTATCTCTTGGACATGGGCGTGGACGGCTTTAAGACCGACGGGGGCGAGTTTATCTACCGGCCGGACCTGACCTTTGCCGACGGCGCCACCGGCCGGGAGGGCAAAAACCGCTACGCCCGCGACTACACCGCGGCCTACAGCCGCTTTTTGGGCGGGCAGCGGGTGCTGTTCAGCCGGGCGGGCTGGGCGGGCCAGCACACCGTGCCCTGCCACTGGGGCGGCGACCAGCAATCCACAAACGAGGAGCTGGCGCACGCCCTGACCGCCGGGCTTTCGGCGGCCATGAGCGGCATCCCCTTTTGGGGCTTTGACATCGCGGGGTTTGCCGGGCCGCTGCCCACCCCCGACCTTTACCGCCGGGCCACCCAGCTGGCCTGCTTTTGCCCCATCATGCAGTGGCACTCGGAGCCGGACGGGGGGCAGTTCAAGGAGCTGATGCCCGGCGCCGAGGGCAACAACGAGCGCAGCCCCTGGAACCTGGCCGCCGCCTGGGGCGAGCCGGATTTGGTGGACGAGCTGCGCTTTTGGCACCGCCTGCGCATGAACCTGATCCCCTATTTATACAGTACGGCCTTGGACTGCGCAGTGCAAAACCAGCCCATGCTGCGGCCGCTGGCCTACCTGTGGCCCCAAAGGCCCGAGGCGGTGGCCCACTGGGACGAGTTCATGCTGGGGGAGAGCCTGCTGGTGGCGCCGCTGCTGGGGGAAAACCAGACCCGGCGCCCCGTGTGGCTGCCGGAGGGGGACTGGTACGAGCTGTTTAGCGGCGGGCGCTTTGCGGGGCTGCAAACCATCCTGGCGGGCAGCGCCGAGCGGCTGCCGGTGTTTGTAAAAGGCGGGCAGGGCGTGGCGTTAAACCTGGATGAGAGCCTTTCGCTGGGAAGCCCGGTGGGCAACCGGGTGGAGGGGTATGATCACCTGTGCTTTTTGCTGGCGGGCCCCGAGGGCAGTTGCCATTTTGCCGACGAGACGGGCGGTGCGCTCACCCTGCGCTGGCAGGACGGCCGGGTGACCGCCGAGGGGAGCGCAGGCACCCCTTACACCTTTAAAATACTTGGGTAACACAAAAAAAGGCCGCCCGCAGGCGGCCTTTTTTACGGGAGGGAGTTTTTATGAAAGGGATCATTTTTGATCTGGACGGTGTGATCTGCCGCACCGACGAATATCACTACCAGGCCTGGAAACAGCTGGCCGACCGACTGGGCATCCCCTTTGACGCGGCGGTGAACCACCGGCTGCGGGGGGTGAGCCGGGCCGAGAGCCTGAACATCCTGCTGGAAAGGAGTAGCGCGGCCTACAGCGAGCCGGAAAAACAGGCCCTGGCCGACCAAAAAAACCGGGCTTACTGCAAGCTGCTGCAAGCGATGAGCCCGGCCGATCTGCCCCAAGAGGTAAAACAAACGCTGCAGGCCCTGCGGGCCCGGGGCCTGCGGCTGGCGATCGGTTCCTCCAGCAAAAACGCGCCGCTTATTTTACAGCGGCTGGGGCTGGAGCGCTTTTTTGACGCGGTGGCGGACGGCGCCCAGATCGCCCGCTCGAAGCCCGACCCGGAGGTGTTTTTGCTGGCGGCCCGAAAGCTTGGGCTCGCCCCCGCCGACTGCCTGGTGGTGGAGGACGCCCAGACCGGCATCCGGGCCGCAAAGGCCGGGGGATTTGCTGCCGCGGCCCTGGGCGACGCCTGCAAAAGCCCGGAGGCCGATTTTGCGCTGACGGATTTCCGGGAGCTGCTGGCGCTGGTGGGGGAGGCGCAGGGGCCGGCGACGGCGCACTTGAATTGAAAGGCGGCGTGTGATATACTCAACCACACAGAGAAAGTGGGCCGCCGCGGCGCGCGGAGCCCGCTTGGCACAGGTGGAGGAGCAGGCGATATGAAGATCATGGCAGTGGATTACGGCGACGCGCGCACGGGCCTGGCGGTGTGTGACCGCACGGAATTTTTGGCCAGCCCGGTGGGCCAGATCGAGGAGAAAAGCATGGCCAAGGTGGCGGAAAAGATCATCTACGCCAGCCGGGAATTCGAGGTGGGGATGATCGTGATCGGGCTGCCCAGAAATATGGACGGCACCGAGGGCGCCCGCGCGGAAAAGACCCGCAAGCTGGGGAAGCTGGTGGAGCTGGGGGCCAGCGTGCCCATCCGCTTTTGGGACGAACGCCGCAGCACCGTTACGGCGGCGGCGCAGTTGACCGAGGCGGGCACCTTTGGCAAAAAGCGCAAACAAAAGCTGGACGCGGTGAGCGCGGCGGTGATTTTGGAAAGCTTTTTGGCCTGGCGCAAGAACCACCCGGAGGAAAACTAAAAAAGCAGGGAGGGCCGCCCCATCCGGGGCGGCCCTCCCTGCTTTTTTGCCGCGAAAGCTCAGCTTTCCCGCGGCCGATGGTCCAGCTTGGAGAACATGATGGTCTGGCTGGAATAAAGGCTGGAATAGCCGCTGAGCAGGTAGCTCACCGCGCACACCAACAGGTAGAGCAGAAGAGGCTCTGCGCCGAACAGCTCGATGCCCAGGGCAATGCTGGCAAAGGGGCAGTTGGTGACCGCGCAGAAGGTGGCCACCAGAGCCAGGGCGGCGGCAAGGCCCGGGTCGAGGCCCAGCAGAGGGCCCACCAGGCAGCCGAAGGTGGAGCCGATAAAGAAGGTGGGCACGATCTCGCCGCCGCGGAAGCCGCACCCCAGGGTCACGCCGGTGAGCAGCAGCTTGAACACAAACGCCAGGGGGTGGGCCAGCACACCTTCGGTAATGGCGGCTTCGATCACGCTCATGCCCGCGCCGTTGTAATCCCGGGTGCCGAACACAAGGGTGAGCAGAATGATGAGCCCCGCGCCCACCAGAATGCGGGCGTACTGATTTTTCAGGTGGGTCTGGTACAGGTGGCTCGACAGGTGCATCACCGTGCAGAACAGGATCCCCACCAGCGCGCAGCCCACGCCCAGCAGCATGGCCCGCCAGGAGTTGCCCCAGCTCAGGGCGGCCGGGGCATGGATCACAAAGCGCTCGGGCGTGGTGCCCAGCAAAAGGGCCGTGCCGTAGGCCACCAGGCTTGAAAGGGTGCAGGGCAGCAGGGCCGCGTGATAGATCACCCCCACGCAGATGACCTCGATGCTGAAGATGGAGGCGGTGAGGGGGGTGCCGAACAGCGCGCTGAACACGCCGCTCATGCCTGCCAGCACCATGAAATGCTGGCTCGCCTGGTTGAGACGCAGCTTTTCGCCCAGCCAGCCGCCCATGCTGCCGCCGATCTGCAGGGCCGCGCCCTCGCGGCCCGCGCTGCCGCCCAGCAGGTGTGTGATAAACGTGGCCATAATGATCAGGGGGGTGAGGCGCAGCGGCGCGCGCTTGCCCTCGCGGGCGCTCTCGATCACCGCGTTGGTGCCGCGATCGGTGCTCATGCGGCAGATCTCGTATACGAAAACGATCACTACGCCGCCCACCGGCAGCAGGTATAAAAGCCAGGGGTGGGCCAGGCGCGTGTCGGTGGCCCAGCGCACCATGTGGAAAAACACGGCCCCCACCAGGCCGCACAAAAAGCCCATCAGGCTGGAACAGACGACCCAGCGCAGGAACGTTTCGCTGTAGGGGAACAGCGCCTCGGCAAAATTCTGCCGTATCTTGTTGCGATACTCTGTCAAAACAGGTTGCACTCCTTAGAATATGAAGTTTCCGTGAACACACGTATAGCATTATAGCACGCGGGGCGGGGCAGTCAAGGAATTTGAAATAAAAAGGAAAACGTGGTACAATTACGGCATCCAATGTGCAAAACGAACCATTGAGGTATGACACACGATGAAACAAGGCTTTCAAAACAGCGAGCAGGCCCGGCAGGCGCGGGCGTTTCACTGCCCCCGCTGGGCGCAGCTGCCCGGCATCGAGCTGTATATGGATCAGGTGACGGGCTATATCAACGAGATATTCGCCCCCCTGTGCCCCGACCCGCAGGAGAAGATGCTCACCAAGGCGATGGTGAACAACTATGTGAAGCAGCGGGTGATGGGGCCGCCGCAAAACAAAAAATACAGCAAGGCGCATGTGGCGTACCTGGTGGCGATCTGCGCGCTCAAGCAGGTGTTCAGCATCCCTGAGATCGCGCAGCTCATCCGCAGCCAGGTCGACCACTGCCCGGTGGAGCAGGCCTACGACTATTTTTGCGAGCAGCTGGAACGCGCGCTGCGCCTGGCCATTGAGGGCGCGCCCGCCCAGCAGGCCCCGCAGGACGACGGCGCGCTGCTGGTGATGCGGGTGGCCCAGGCCTACGCGGACAAGGTGTATATTCAAAAACGGCTGGCGTACGAGGCACAGCGGGAAGAAGCGGCCCGCCCGCAAAAAAGGGAGAGCGAGCCATGAGTGGTTTTGGGCAGCCCGCGCCCATTCTAAGCGCGGCGGCGGGGGGGACCTTTGGCATCGCGCTTGCCTTGCTTAATTGTTTTTTGGGCTATCAATTAAAAAAGGTGTGGATCGCCCTGGGGTGTTTTGCACTGGGCGGCGCGCTTGGGGCCGGTTTGGGGGCGCTGCTGTTCCAAGAAAATCCGCTGGCTTGGGCGGGTGTGGCCTTGCTGCTGGGTGTAGTGTTCGCCTGCCTTTCTTTTAAGTTGTATCTGGGCGGCATTTTTGTGCTGTGCTTTATGCTGGGCTGGGTCATCACCCTGCCGTTTTTCAAATTGTACGGAGGGTGGGGCGCCCTGGTATGTGTGGCTGCCGGTCTGACGCTGGGAATGCTGGGAATCAAATTTGCCAGGCCGGTGCTGATTCTGGCAACAGCCGTGGGCGGTGGCCTTTCGGCGGGGCGCGCGCTGGCAGAGATAGCGGCCGCGCTTTTGCCGGAAATCGCTTTGGGTGCGGCATGGCTGGCAGTGAGCCTTGTGCTGACAGCCCTTGGCGCGGCCTACCAGTTTAAGCACACAAAGCCTGGCGGCTGAGCCGGGAAGTATGCCTTACAGAGAAACCCCCGGGCCATGCGGCCCGGGGGTTTTGCCGTGGAAAGGGAATTGAAACGCAAAAAGAGGCCGCCAGCGGCAAAAAGCTCCTTATGGACAGCGGAATAGACAGAGGCCTGGGCCTGTGCTAAGATAGAGGCATATAAAGCGAAGGGGGCGCAGCATGCAAAAGATCATGATCATTGAGGACGACCCCGCCATCCGCGACGAGCTGGCCCTGCTGCTGGGCAACGAGGGCTACCAGACCATGCCGGTCACTGAGTTTGCCGGGGTCCCGGATCAGGTGCGGCGCGCCGGGCCGGACCTGATCCTGCTGGATCTGGGGCTGCCCGGGCGTGACGGCTTTTCGCTGTGCGCCGAGATCCGCCGGGCCTGCGGCGCGCCGATCATTTTTGTGACCAGCCGGGACGGCGCGATGGACGAGCTGAGGGCGCTGAGCCTGGGCGGCGACGACTATATCACCAAGCCCTATAACATCCCCGTGCTGCTGGCCCGGGTGAAGGCGGTGCTGCGGCGGGCCGGCAGCGCCCCGGAGCCGGACACGCTGCAGGTGGGCGGCCTTTCGCTGCACCTGGCCGAGGGGACCGTTTCCTGCGGCGGGGGCACGGCCGAGCTGAGCCGCAACGAGATCAGGATCCTGGCGTACCTGATGAACCACGCGGGCAGGATCGTGCCGCGGGAGGATCTGATCGAGGCTTTGTGGAACAGCCGCATTTACATCGACGACAACACCCTGAGCGTCAACATGACCCGACTGCGGGCAAAGCTCGGGGGGCTGGGGCTGCCCGACTACATCAAGACCCGACGCGGAATGGGGTATCAGATATGACGTTTGGCGAATTTTTGGCCGACCGGCTGGGGAGCATGGTCGCCGGGGCGGCGGCGCTGGCGGTCACCGTGGCCTTTCTGTTTGCGACCGGCACGGCGCCGGGCGTGCTGGCGATCCTGGCGATCGCCTGGTGCGCGGGCTTGGGGGGCGTGCAGGTGCTTATTTATCACCGCCGCCGCGCCCACCTGGAGGAGCTGGAGGCCATTATGGAGGGCCTGGATCAAAAACACCTGTTTTTCGAGTGCGTGCCAAAGCCCCAGGGGCTGTATGAGCGCAGGCTCCTTGCGCTGATGCGCCGCTCCGGCCGGGCCATGGTCGAACAGGTGTCGGACGCGCGGGCCGCCCAGCAGGAATACCGGGAATACATTGAGAGCTGGGTGCACGAGATCAAGACCCCCATCACCGCGGCCCAGCTGGTCTGCCGCAGCGCCGACGGGAAGACCCGGCGCAAGCTGGCCCAGGAGCTGGCCCAGATCGAAAACCAGGTGGAGCGGGCCCTGTTTTACGCCCGGGCCGGTAGCCCGGAAAAGGATTTTATCATCCGGCAGACCGACCTGGCGGAGCTTGCGGCCGGGGTGATCGCGCGCCACCAGACGCTGCTGATCCAGAGCGGCGTGCGCATCCGCACACAGGATCTCGATCACACCGTTTATACCGACGAAAAATGGGTGTGCTTTATGCTGGGGCAGCTTTTGCAGAACGCGGTGCGCTACCGGGGCGAGGCGCCGGAGCTTGTTTTAAGCGGCCGGCAGCTGGGCCGCCGGGTGCAGCTGACCGTGCAGGACAATGGCATCGGCATCCCCGCGCAGGAGCTGCCGCGCATTTTTGAACGGGGCTTCACCGGAAGCAACGGCCGCCGGCGCGGCGGCTCAACGGGCATGGGGCTGTATCTCTGCCGCCGGCTGGCCGGCTTTTTGCAGATCGAGGTACAGGTGAAGTCCGAGGTGGAGCGGGGCACGGCCGTGACCCTGACCTTCCCCGCGAAGGAAAACCTTACAAAACTGTAAGGCAGACCGATACCGCTTCGATACCGCCGGCTTTGCTTTTGGTGTATCATGGAGTCATAAGCAAAGGAGGCTGCAATATGCTGCAGGTACAGAACGTCGAGAAATACTACGGAAACAGAAATAACGTGACAAAAGCGCTGGATCGGATCAGCTTTGAGGTGCAGGACGGGGAGTTTATCGCCATTATGGGCGCCTCGGGCAGCGGCAAGACCACGCTGCTGAACTGCATTTCCACCATCGACTCGCCCAGCGCAGGGAATATTTTGCTGAACGGCGAAAACATTGCCGAACTGCCCCCCAAGGAGCTGGCGCGTTTTCGCCGTGAGAAGCTGGGGTTTGTGTTTCAGGATTTCAATTTGCTGGACACCCTGACCCTGGAAGAAAACATCGGCCTTGCGCTCACCATCAACCACGCCGACCCCGGCACGGTGCAGAGCAGGGTGCGGAAGGTGGCAGGGCAGCTGGGCATCGGGGAAGTGCTGGAAAAGTTCCCCTACCAGGTCTCGGGCGGCCAAAAGCAGCGGGCGGCCTGCGCCCGGGCGATGGTGGCCGGCCAGTCGATGATTTTGGCGGATGAGCCCACCGGGGCGCTGGACTCGAAGGCGTCGAAAAACCTGCTGGAGATCATGACAAGCATGAACCGGGAGATGGGCGCCACCATTTTGATGGTGACCCACGACGCCTACAGTGCCAGCTATGCCTCCCGGGTGCTGTTTCTCAAGGACGGGCGTTTGTTCAACGAGCTGATCCGCGGGGAGCGCACGCGGCCTGTGATCTACCACGAGATCCTGGACGTGCTGGCGCTGTTGGGGGGTGACGTGAGTGACGTTATCTGAGCTTTCCATGCGCAACGCCCGGCGCCAGGCGCGGGATTATCTGGTCTACTTTGTGACCATTGTGATGGCGGCGGCGCTGATGTATGCCTTCAACGGCCTGGTCTTCTCGCAGGAGATCCGCGAGCTGTCCACCCTGATGGAAAGCCTGCCGCTGGTGATCGTGCTGGCCAGCGCGGTGGTGGTGTGCATCATCGGCTGGCTGGTGCACTACACCACCGGCTTTATGCTGGCGCGGCGCAGCCGGGAACTGGGCACTTATGTGCTGATCGGCCTGGAAAACGGGCAGGTGGCCCGGCTTTTCTTTCTGGAGAACCTGGCCGTGGGCGGGGTCGCCCTGGTGCTGGGAACGCTGCTGGGCAACCTGATCTTCCAGGCGCTGCGGGCCGTGCTGCTGGCCTTGTTCCACACGCCCTATACCTTCCGCTTCGCTTTTTCGCTGCCGGCGGTGGGGCTGACATTGCTGTATTTTGCGCTGATCTATCTGTTTGCGCTGTTGAAAAGCCGCGGCCGGATCCGCAAAATGAAGATCTGCGAGCTTTTGCAGTACGACCGGAAGAACGAGCGGGAGATACTGACCAAAAGCCGCAGCCGCAAAAAGATCTTTACCGGCTCCATCGTGTGCGGCGTGGCGGGCACCGCGCTGCTGCTCTTGCGCAGCCTGCCCACGGGCATCCTGGGCGCGGCGCTCATCATTGTGTTCCTGTTCGGCTTTTTCATCAGCTTTTCCTCCGGGGTGCCCGCCTACTTTGAAAAGCGGGCGGAAAAAAAGTATGCGGGGAACACCCTGCTGATCTTCCGCACCCTCTCGGCAAAGCTGGCCACCATGGGGGTGGTGATGGCCACCATCGCCCTGCTGTTCACGGCCACGCTTTTGAGCGAGGGCACGGGGCTGCTGTTCCACACCATGTTCCAGAGCAGGAATGAGCAGACCACCTGTTATGACCTGTTCATCGGCTCCACCGCCGACGAGGAGGGGTATTTTGACGAGTATCTGGCTTGCATCGACGAAAACGTTCCGGTGCGCGAAGCCAGGCTCTACCAGGTCTACCAGGGGGAAAACCTGCAGGTGGCCGATTTTGTTGCCGCGAACGCCGAGTACTGGAGCGATTTTGAATACGATACCCTGATGAAAGCCAGCGATTACGCGGCCCTGCGGGCCATGCTGGGCTACCCGGAAGTGCCCGCGCCGGGCCCCGGGCAGTACCGAATCCACTGCATGGCATACCTGGAAAAGCTGCTGCAGGGCTACGCCGAACCCGTGCAGGTGGGAGGCCGGACCCTCGCGCCGGCGGGCGTGTGCACCGAGAATTTTACCCAATCCCTTTGGGACGGCAACGGCCGTGGGTTCATCCTGGTGGTGCCGGACGAGGTGGCTGAGAGCCGGCCCGTGAGCCACAGGATCTATGCCGCCATGACCGCGGAGCCCGTGGCGCGGGAGGCCTACGACGGGCTGCGCGCCATCCGGGACGAAAGGGACAAGTCGATCGACGGCTACGACACGATCTTTACCAAGGCCGCCGTTGAGGCCGAGAACGCCTCCCAGTACGCCATACTGGTATTCCCGCTGTTTTATCTGGCGCTGGTGCTCACCATGGTGGCCGCCACCATTCTGACCATCCAGCAGCTCAGCGAGAGCGGGCGCTACCGCCGCCAGTTCGAGCTTTTGCAAAAGCTGGGCACGGACCGGTGCGAGATGAAGCGGACGCTGCGCCGGCAGTTCGCGATCTTTTACACCATGCCCTCCCTGCCCCCGGTGCTCATCACCATTCCCTTCATCCTGGCGCTGGGAAGCGCGTTTGACCCGGGCACGCTGGCCGGCCCGTGGCACCTTTTGGCCGTGCTGGGAACGACCCTTGGGCTGTTCTTTTTTATCTATCTGGTATATATCCTGATGGCGTATATTACCCTGCAGCGCAATGTACTGCCTGAAGAATAAGAAAAAGGCGCGGAGAGACTGCACACACAAACGGAAGGCCGGCCCCTGAAAAGGGGCCGGCCTTCCGTTTGTGATAGAAAAAGCGGAGAGGGGAAGCGTTCAGGGCAGGTATTTGCCGGGGGTCACGCCCACTTCCTTTTTGAACTTTTTGATGAAGTAGAAATAATCGTTGAAGCCCACCGCTTCGCTGATCTCGGCAAGGCTGAGGGAGGTGGTCTTGAGTAGCTCTTTGGCCTTGTTGATGCGCAATTCGGTGACGTATTGGGTATAGGTGAGGCCGGTTTCGCCGCGGATGAGCTGGCTGACGTAAGAGGCGTTCAGATGAAAGTGTTCCGCGATTTTTTTCAGCGAGAGATCCTTCTCGTAATTTTCCTCGAGATACCGCAGGATGGGCAGAAAGCTGCCGGAGGCACCGGAGGGGGCCGGTTCCGCGCGGGGCAGCGCCGCGGGGGAGATCTCGGCCGCAAGACTTTGCAGCAGGCAGGAGAGGTTTTCGTGGTCGGCCGCCAGCTGTTCAAAGCCGTAGAGCATGCGCTCGCCGTGCTCGGCCGCGCCGCCGAAGGCGGGGCAGGCGGCCACCCGGTTGCAGAAAACGAACGCAGACTGGATGTTGAAAATCAGGCTGCAATCGGCATGGGCAAGCTCTTCCAGCAGGGCTTTGAGCTGCCCCGGGTGCTGGGAAGCGCTTTCAAGCCGGGCAAAAGCCTCGGCCGCCAGGGGGCCGGCGACCAGGGCGCCGCACAGAGTGGGGCGCCCGCTGACAAAAAACTGAAAGGCCATGGCCAGCGCATTTTCCACCGCGCCGTTCAGGCGCTCAAACCCGCAGGGCTCCGGAAGCATGCCGATCCCGCCGCGCCCCTCGGCATAGGCGATGATGCGCTCGGCGGCTGCCTGGTCGAAGGGGCGGGAGGAAAAATAGAGGTACTTGTGCTTGCCGAGCTTGTAGCTCAGCTGGGCGGCAAGCGGTTTTTCGATGTTGTGCACCCCCACCGAGGCGGCCACATGGATCCCGGCAGAGCAGAGCCCCAGCTCACGGAACGCGGCGCGGATCTCGTGCGGGGCACCGTCCTCGATCAGGTCCAGCAGCGCGTCGCCGTCCGAAGCTTTGCTTTGCAGCGCGCTGCGCACCGCGGCACGCAAAAGGCCGATCAGGTCGCCGGTGTCGATGGGCTTTAAACAGTAGCCCAGCACCTGGAGCTCAATGGCCTTTTTGGCATAGGCGAAATCCTGGTAGCCGCTGAGAATGATAAGCTGGGTGCGGGGGTTTTGTTCGCGCAGCTTTTGGCAGAGGGCCAGGCCGTCCATGCCGGGCATGCGGATATCGGTGATGACCACGTCCACCGGAAGGCGGCGGGCAAGGCTGAGGGCCTCGGCCCCGGTTTGAGCGGTGCCCGCAATCTCGAGCCCCAGCTGCAGCCAGGGAATCGCCGTTTGCAGGTGGCGCAGCACCTTGGCCTCGTCGTCGGCAAGCAATACTTTCAGCATGGTGGTTCCTCCTTTTCCGGCAGGGCCGCGGGCAGGGTGAGGATCTGCCGCGTACCCCCGCCCGGTCCGCTCTCGATCTGCAGCCCGTAGCCCGCGCCATAGCGAAGCCGAACCCGGCAGGCCACGTTCAAAAGGCCGATGTGATCGCCCTGGGCGCCGGCGGGCGGGCTTTGCAGGAGCGCCTGCAGCCGGGCCAGCTCGGCCGGGGGGATGCCCACGCCGTCGTCGTATACGCTTACCACCAGGGCGGCCCCCTGGATGCGGGCGCCGATGTACAGGGTGCCGGCACCGGCTTTTGGCTCGATGCCGTGGCGGACTGCATTTTCCACAAGCGGCTGCACCAACAGCTTCATGACCGGCACGGCCAGGGCGTTTTCACGGGCGCTGCAGATCACGTTCAGCCGGTCGGCAAAGCGCAGCTGCTGCACCGTGAGGTAGGCTTTTACCGTTTCCAGTTCCTGGCCCAGCGGCACAATGGCGCCGCCCTTTACGTTGTACCGGAACAGCTTGCCCAGGGCGTTCACCGCGTCGCTGATCTCGCCGACGCCCCGCTCGGCGGCCAGGGCGTTGATGGATTCCAGTGCGTTGTACAAAAAGTGGGGGTTGATCTGGCTGCGCAGAAAATCCAGTTCGGCCTGCTTTTTGCCCAGCTCGGTTTCGTACAGGGTCACGGTGGTTTCGTGCAGCTCCTGGGAAAGCTGGGCCTGGCGCTGGAGCAGCTCGTAAAACGAGCGGTTGAGGTTCTGCACTTCCTCGCAGCCCTGCAGCGCAAGCGCCTGTTTGGGGGCGGCGGGGGGGCTGTTACGGATGCGCACGATGTAATCGGCCAGCTTTTGAAGCGGGGTGACCATGCTTTTGAGCAGAAAGCGCATGAGCAGCGCCAGCAAAAGGAACACCGCGGCGGAGATGGCAAGAAACACGGTGATGGCCCGGTTCACATCGCGGGTGAGCAGGGCCTGGTCCAGCGCGCTGATGATGTACAGGTCGGTGCCCTCGATGCGGGTGGTGTATACGTCGTAGCCCTGGAGCTTTTGCAGGTAGGCGCCGCCTGCGGCGGGGCCGCCGTCATGCCATTGGGACAGGATCTCCCGGCACTGGGCCTGCGGGCAGTTGAAGGAAAAGGAAGCGCCGCTGGCGCTTTTCAGGATAAAGTATGTGCCCAGCGTTTCATCTGTGGGCAGGGTGACCGGGGATTTGCGCAGGTCCAGCGAAAGAAAGATTGTGCCCAGAAAGCGCCCGTAGGAGCGGTTGTTGTGCATGCCGTACATGTTGCGGGCAAAGACCAGGCGCACCTCGTCGTTTCTTTTCAGCGAGGTAAGGGGCGAGGGCTGCAGCCCGAAGCAGCGGGTGTCGTAGGTGTTTTCCATCTGGGCGCAGAAACCGCGCAGGGTGGCGGGGTCAAAGTAGTTGGACCAGCTGATCTCGGGCGAGACGAGGGCGATGTCGGCAATGTCCTCGTTCATGATGGAATAGGAGGAAAACTGAACCAGCAGGGAGTTGATGTATTCGGGCGTGTTCTCGGAATAGGGCGAGAGCAGCAGCCGCTCGATGTTGGGATCGAACATGAGATTTACAAAAATAGAGTCGGCCCGGCGCAGGATGTACTGGATCTCGGACTCAAAGCGGCCTGCGGTGTCCTGCGCGTAGGCGGCGGCGCTTTTGGTCATGAGCCGGTAGATGAAGCCGTAGCAGATCACCGCGAGCACCAGGGTAAGGGTGAGCAGGCAATACAGCACCAGCTTGAACTGCTTGAGGATGGATTGCTGAAAGATTTTTTTCATGGGCACACCCCTTTCGCTCTGGTAAAAAGTATAACACAGGACTGAGGCCGGGAATATGGAAAAAGCCGGTCCGCCACCTAAAAATTCTCCATAAATGCAGGAGAAATATAAGTTTTGAACATAAATTGTGCTCAAAATGAAAAATAAACAGGGAAAAGTGTTTGGTTTCGTCCATACCAATTCTGCGGCCGGGCAGGTATACTGCAATTGTGAGAACAACGAAAGGGCCGGGTCGCAATGAGAGAACAGACACTGGAAAGAAAGCTGCGCCGCGCACAGCTGTGGAAGCGGATCAAAAACGATCGACTGCTGTATTTGATGCTGATCCCCATACTGGCGTGGTACCTGATCTTTTGTTATCTGCCCATGGGGGGCATTACCCTGGCGTTCCGCAACTACCGCTACGACACCGGCCTGTGGCACAGCCCCTGGGTGGGCTTTGACCATTTTAAAACCATGTTCGGCGACGCGGAGTTCTGGCAGGCCTTCAAGAATACCATTGTTTTCAGCCTAGGCAAGCTGGCGTTCCACTTTCCGGTGCCCATTATTGTGGCGATTTTGCTGAACGAGATCCGCCACCCGCGGGTGAAGAGGTTTTTTCAGACGGTGTTTACCTTTCCGCACTTTATCTCCTGGGTAGTGCTGTCCGGCATTTTAATCAACATGTTTGCCAGCAACGGCATTGTGAACCAGCTTTTGGGCACGCTGGGGCTGGAGCAGGTGGCGCCGCTGATGAGCCTGAGCTCCTTCCGGCCGTTCATCTGGGTGTCGAATATCTGGAAGGAGTTCGGCTGGGACTCGATCATCTACATGGCGGCGCTCACCGGCATTGACCCCCAGCTTTACGAGGCGGCGGGCATCGACGGCGCGAACCGGCTGCAAAAAATGCTGCACATCACCTGGCCGGGCATCCGCAGCACCGTGTGCATCATGCTGATCCTGCAGGTCGGCGGCATTATGAGCGGGGCCTCGTTTGACCAGGTGTTCAACCTTTACAGCGCGCCGGTATACCCGGTGGCCGACACCATCGACACCTTTGTGTACCGCAAGTCGTTTATGCTGGGTACAAACTTTGGCTACACCACCGCGGTGGGGCTGCTGAAGTCGGTGATCGGGGTGGGCATGATCTGGGGCGCCAACAAAATCACCACCAAAATGGGCGAGGACGGGTTGTTCTGAAAGGAGGCCGCAAAGATCCATGATAAAAAAGAAGAAAAAGCTTTCGGCCTTTGAGGTCGTGTTATACGCGGTGTTTGGGGTGCTGGCCCTTGTGACCCTGTACCCGTTTTACAACGTGCTGATCGTGTCGCTTTCCAACACGGTAACCAGCGCCCGGTATTCCCCCTACTTATACCCCCATGTGCTCGACTTTACCGGCTACAAGGCCATTGTGAAAGACATGTACTTTTTCAAATCGCTGGGCACCACCGTGTTCGTGACCGTTGTGGGCGTTGCGCTGAACATGACCTTTTCGGTGGTGGCCGCCTATGTGCTGAGCAAAAAGCGGCTGGCGGGGCGAAACTTCTTTTTAAGCATGATCCTGTTTACCATGCTGTTCTCGGGCGGGCTGATCCCCACCTACCTGGTGGTGTGCCAGCTGCATCTGGACAACACGGTGTGGTGCATGATCCTGCCCACCATGATCAGCACCTATTACCTGATTATTATGAAAAACTACTTCGCAAGCCTGCCCCCCAGCCTGGAGGAGGCGGCCCGCATTGACGGGGCCAACGAATTCACGGTGCTGGCGCGCATTTATGTGCCCATTTCGAAGCCTTTCATGGCCACCTTTGCGCTGTTTTACGCGGTGGAGCGGTGGAACGGCTGGTGGGAGGCCTTCCTTTACATCAACGACAAGAACATCAAGCCCCTGCAAATTTATCTGCGGGATGTGCTGGTGAGCTTTAATACCCAGCTGGGCAGCCAGGCGCAGTCCATGCTGAGCGGCACCAAAGTGTTCGTGCAGTCGGTGCAGATGGCAGCCATTATTGTGACCATGGTGCCCATCATCTGCGTGTACCCCTTCCTGCAGAAATATTTTGTAAAAGGGGTAATGATCGGCTCGGTGAAGGAGTAACGCCCGGTGCGGGCGGTTTTCAACGGCTTTCGCCGCGCACACCAGCGCGGTGGTGTGATATACTGACCATAAGAAAAGGAGAAGAACCATGAAAAAAGCAAATCGTTTTCTTGCGCTTGGCCTGAGCGTAGCCATGGCTGCCGGGCTGCTGGCCGGCTGCGGCGGCGCCGGCCCGACCCCCGCAGGGTCTGCGGCAGACCCTGCTTCCGGCACAGATGCCGGAAGCAAAGCGCCTGTTGAGGTGTCCATCGCCATTTGGGGCGTGGAGGAAGCACTTTCCAACCCGGACGACCCCGTGCTCAAGCAGATCGAGGAGAAGACCGGCGTGAAGCTGGTGCCCCAGAACGTTACCTGGGACGACTCGGAACAAAAGATCCAGCTGTGGGCCACCAACGGCCAGCTGCCCGACATTTTTGCCGGCGACTTTGTGGCAAAATCCTTCTATGGCAACTGGATCGAGCAGGGCGTGATCCGCGCGCTGCCGGAGGATCTTTCGGCCTACCCCAACCTGGCCGAGCACATGCAGATGGAGCGCGCCCAGGCCGCCGCCCGTGACGGCAAGCTGTACATGATCCCCCGCACCACCTACGGCGACATCAGCTACAGCGTGCTGGACCGCAACGTGGTGTATCGCTGGGACCTGGCCCAGGCCGCCGGCGTGACCAAGGAGCCCGAGACCTATGAGGAGTTTGCCGACATGATCAAACGGATCGTGGCCGCCGACCCCGAGGGCAAGCACATTTCCGGCATGACCCAGGCACTGCCCGAACTGATCGGCGGGTTTGTGTATCCGTATGCCGGCATCATCGACAAAAAATGGGTGGCCGACGCGAGCGGCAAATTTGCCCCCAGCTATTTTGCAGACCGGGACGCTTTGGTGAGCGCCATGCAGTTTGCCCGTGATATGTACACCGAGGGCGTGATCGAGAAAGACATCGCCCTGGCGAAGCTGGAAACCAGCAAGGAGAAGTACCTGCAGGGCCAAAGCGCCGCCATGGTGTTCGCCTGGTCCGGCCCCGCCGGCCTGGAGAGCAACATCGGCCGCGATTACGATGAGCTTTACGGCGCGGGCAGCTTTTTGGAAAACAACCGCATTGCCAAGCTGTATCCCTCGGCCGACGGCAACCGCTACTACTTTGTGGACACCGAATCCTGGTCCGAGAGCTATATCTCCGCCAAGGTGGACGACGAAAAGATGGCCGCAATCTGCCGTTTGTTCGACTACCTGTACTCCGAAGAGGGGAGCCGCCTTGTGTTCTGTGGCTTTGAGGGCGAGGACTACGATGTGAAGGACGGCAAGGTGGTCATGCGCGAGGGCGTGAACCCCACCGAGAAGTATACCTACTGCAACTCGAACTCCAACCTGACCAGCCTGGCCATGTGGAACCCGGAATCCTGGGATACCAGCTTCCCCTCGGCCATTTCGCCCGCGTACCGCGCCCTGAACGAGGCGCGCCACGAAGACGCGGTGAAGAACGGCACCCTGCCCGCCTATTACGACGGCGTGCTGTTCCTTTCGACCCCTCTGAAGGACGCTTTTACCTACAGCACCAACGACGACCTGCTGCAGATCATGATGGGCACCGACCCCGTGGAAAAGATGGTGGATGATCTGCTGGCCTCTTATGAGGGCAAGGGTCTGTCCGCCATGCTGGACGAGGTGAACGCCAAGGCCGCCGAGTTGGGGATCAAGGCGAAGTAAAAAGGATATCCTTTAAAAACCCGCCACTAAAAAAGAATGAGAGCGTGGGCAGGGCTGCCGGCCCTGCCCACGCTGTTTTATGGAGAGAAACGCGTATGGAACAAACCGTGTTTGAGGGCGCGATCAGCGCCCGGGAGGAGTTTTTTTACCCGGACACCGCCCGCGGCCCGCTGCCGGCCGGGCTGCGGCTGGCCATGCCCCTGAACGGCCGGCCGGGGGTGCAGCTTTTGCTGGCGGCCGGCAAGATAGCGGTGAAAGCCGCGCTGGAAAGCGACAGCTTTACGCCGGAGTTTTTTGCGATGAAGGCCGTTCCCGTGGAGTATAACACCGGCGACGGCATCCAGCAGGGGGGCGCCATGGTGCTGGCCGAACGCCCCGGCGAAAAACCGGCCTATGCCACCCGGCTGGCGCCTTTTTGGGTGTACGACTGCCTGAAACCCGCGCCAACGGGGGAGATCGAGCCTGAAAACGGGCTTGCGGCGCTGTATGTTTGCCTGTGCCCCAAGCCGGGGCTTGCGGCGGGGGAACACACGGCGGTGCTGCGCTTTGGGGAATACCGGTGCACCCTGCGCGTGCGGGTGTACGGGACGGCGATCCCGCAGGACGCGTTCCCCGTGACCAACTGGTTCAGCCAGGAGGCGATCTGCCGCTTCCACGGGGTGGAAAAGGGCACCCCGGCCTTTTACGACATGGTGCGGCGGTACGCCCGGGCCATGCGGCGGATGCACCAAACCATGTTTTACATTGAGCTGGACGACGCCTGCGTTGCCGCACGGGAGCCGTACCGATTCGACTTTGAGTACCTGTGCCCCATGATCGAGAGCTTTTTTGCCGAGGGGATGCAGCGCATGGAGCTGGGAACCCTGTTGAGCCGCGGCTTTTTGCCGGGCGGCGCGCCGGACATGTACACCGACTCGTTCAAATGCGCCATGGCGCCCGAGCTGCCCATCGACAGCCCCGAGGGGTATGTGGTGACTGTGCGGTTCGTGCAGGCGCTGGCGGAGTTTTTGACCCGGCACGGCTGGCAGGACAAGGTGCTCTTTCACATCCACGACGAGCCGGACATCCACTTTAAGGATCAGCATACCCTGAACGCCCGCAAGCGGCAGTATTATCTTGCGGCAGGCATTCTGCGCAAGTATCTGCCCGGGGTGCGGGTGATCGAAGCGGTGGGCTCGGCCGAATTCCGGGGCGGCGTGGACATCTGGGTGCCGGGCACCCCCGGCTACGAGGAGAACCAGGCCGCCTTCGACGGGCTGGCCGCGCTGGGCGAGGAGGTCTGGGGGTATGTGTGCTGCGGGCCCGAGGGGAACTGGCTGAACCGCTTTTTGGATTTTGCGCTGCTTAAGGGGCGGCTGCTGTTCTGGGGCTGCGCGGCGAACCGCCTGGGGGGCTTTCTGCACTGGGGCTTCAACCAGTTCGCCCCGGGCATGGACCCTTTCCGGGCCACCAGCTGCCCAAACCCCACGGGAATCGGCACGAATTTTCCGTGCGGGGATGCCTTTGTGGTGTATCCGGGCACGGACGGACCCTGGCCGGGCATGCGCATGGAGGCGGCCCGGCGGGGCGCAGAGGACGCAGCCCTGCTGGCGCTGCTGCGCGGGCGGGACCCGGCGGCGCACGACGCGCTGGCAGCCCGGGTGTTTGTAAACAACCACCAATACAACGACGACCCGGCGGTGTTTGAGCGGGTGTACGAGGAGCTGCTGCGGGCGCTGGAAAAGCAGGAGGCAAGGGCATGAAGCAGGTAACGGCGGTGCTGGTCGGCGCGGGGGCGCGGGGGCAGATCTATGCCGAATATGCCCGGCAGCACCCGGAGGAGCTCAGGATCGTGGCGGTGGCCGAGCCGCGGCAGGACCGGCGGGAGCTGGCGTGCCGGGCGCACGGTGTTGGGCCGGAGCACAGCTTTTCCAGCTGGGAGCCCCTGCTGGAAAAGCCCCGCATGGCGGACGCGGCGCTGATCTGCACCCTGGACGGGCTGCACACCGCCCCGGCCCTGGCGGCGCTGGAAAAGGGCTACCACGTTTTGCTGGAAAAGCCCATGAGCAATTCTGAGGCGGAGTGCAGGGCCATTGCCGCCGCAGCCGAGCGGGCAAACCGGGTGCTGTGCGTGTGCCATGTGCTGCGCTATACCCCGTTTTATGCCGCACTGAAACGCCTGGTGGACGAAGGGGCGGTGGGCGAGGTGGCGGCCCTGGCGCAGATCGAGAACGTGGGGTATTGGCACCACGCCCACAGCTTTGTGCGGGGCAACTGGCGCAGCGGGGCGGTCTCGCCCATGATCCTGCAAAAGAGCTGCCACGACATGGACATTCTGCTGTGGCTGGTGGGGCGGCGCTGTGAGCGGGTGGCGAGCTTTGGCAGCCTGCGGCACTTCGACGCGGCCCACGCCCCCAAGGGCGCGCCCGCCCGCTGCCTGGACGGCTGCCCGGCCAGCGGCAGCTGCCCTTATTACGCGCCGCGCATCTATTTGACCGAAAACGTGGGCTGGCCCACGGACATGCTCACCACCGACCTGAGCTGCGAGGGCAGGGAAAAGGCGCTGCGGGAGGGGCCGTACGGCCGGTGTGTGTACCGGTGCGACAACGACGTGGTGGACCGGCAGGTGGTGAACCTGGAGTTTGAGGGCGGGGCCGTGGCCAGTTTTGCCATGACCGCGTTTACCACGGACATGGCCCGCCAGCTGAAAATCACGGGCACCGGGGGGCAGATCACGGCGGACATGAACACCGGGCGGGTCAGCCTGCACCGCTTTGGGCAGGCGGAGCCACAGGTGATCCCTGTGGAAGCGCCGCCCGAGACCAACAATTACGGCCATGGCGGCGGCGATTATTACCTGATGCGGGATTTTGTGCGGGCCGTGCGGCAGGGGGGAGCGCAGACGCTTTCTTCGGCGCAGGCCTCGCTGCAGGGGCACCTGATCTGTTTTGCAGCCGAGCGCTCACGCCGGCAGCACACTGTGGAGGAATTGTAAAAGTGCGCAGAGACCTGACAGGAAAGAAAAGGCGGGAGGCTGGCGCCGCGGTTTGCAGAGCGCGGCGGCCGCCGGAGCGCCGCAGGAAGCTGTGGGAAAGGGGGAATGAGGCCTGATGAAGCGTATCATGCGCCCTGCGGCGCAGACAAGCGCCGGGCCGACGGTGGAGTTTCTGCCGGGAGAGGTTTGGTTTGGCGGCGCGGTGACCGACGGTATTTGCCAGCCTTATACCGCGCAGAGCTGCCGTACCCTGGAGCTGCGCTGCAACCGCACACCGAACCAGGCCATGCCGCTGCTGGTCTCGACCAAAGGGCGGTGGCTGTGGAACGGCGCTGGGATGCTGGTGCGGATGGGCAGCGGATGCATTTGGTGCAGCGCCGGCACCCTGGCGGGGCAGGAGCAGGGGGGCCTGCGCGGGGCGTACCTTGGCGCAATGCGGCGGTTTTTCCCCTTTTGCGGGGCGGGTCCCTCGGAAAAGCTGAGGGAGGCCCCGGTATACAACACCTGGATCGAACTGACCTTTCACCAGACCCAGCAGGCGGTGCTGCGGTATGCCGGGGACATTCTGGCCCACGGCCTGCCCGCCGGGGTGCTGATGATCGACGACGGCTGGAGCGACTATTATGGAAAATGGAGCTTTTCCGCCGAAAGGTTCCCCAGCCCCGGCGCCCTGCTGGCCGAGCTGCGGCGGCTGGGGTTTGCGGTGATGCTGTGGGTATGCCCGTTTATCACGCCGGACACCCTGGAATACCGGGAGCTGGAGCAGAAGGGGCTGCTGGTAAAAAACGGCCAGGGCGAGGTACACATCGCCCACTGGTGGAACGGCTGGTCGGCCATTTTGGATATGACCCGCCCCCAGGCATGCGCCTGGCTGAAAGAGCGGCTGGACGCCCTTGCGGCCCTGGGTGTGGAGGGCTTCAAGTTTGACGGGGGCGACAGCCTGTACTACCCCGAGGGCGGCGAGGAGAGCCCCGACGCGCACTCGCGGGCCTGGGCGCGCTTTGGAGAACAATATGCCCTGAACGAATTCCGGGTGACCGCCGGCGCGGGGGGGCGGCCGCTTTTGCAGCGGCTGTGCGACAAGGACCACAGCTGGGGCGAAACCGGGCTTGCGGCGCTGGTGCCCGATGCGCTGGTGCAGGGCCTTACCGGGCACCCGTTCCTGTGCCCGGACATGATCGGCGGAGGGGAGTACCGGAATTTTTACGGCCAGGGCGCATTGGACGGGGAGCTGTTCGTGCGGTGGGCCGAAGCGGCCTGCCTGATGCCGGTGATGCAGTTTTCGGCCGCGCCCTGGCGGGTGTTGGGGAAGCGGGACTTTGCGGCAGTGCTGCGCGCCGTGGAGACCCGCGCCCGCTTTTTGCCCGCGCTGCGCACGGCGTGGGAGCACTGTGCCCGCACAGGCGAACCCATCCTGCGGCCTATGGCGTACGAATTTCCCAATGAGCCGTGCGATGCGGTCACGGACCAGTTCATGCTGGGGGAAGAGCTGCTGGTGGCGCCTCTGCTGCGCAAGGGCGCGGAGGAGAGAACGGTGTATCTTCCCAAGGGCGTGTGGAAGCAAAACGCGCAAAGTATTGCGAGCGGCGGCGCATGGCAGGTTTTTGATGCACAGCAGGGCCCGCTGGTGTTCGAGCGGGGAAATTGAGCCGGAAGAAAAAATGAAAAATAAGTGGGCAGGGGCCCGCCGCTCGCTTAAAAAACAGCGCGGCGGGCCCCTGCCCTTATTTGAGAAGCATACGGCCTTTTACCGCTGCTTTTCCGCTGGGTCTATTAAAAATTCGGGAAATTATTTCAGCTATTACTGCCCAGGAATAATTGAAGCGAATTTTTATCCTCAAAAATGAATGTAAAATGGACTTGCAATAAAGGGGCGACACTTAGATGTCTTATTTTTGAACGCGAATCCAGCCCTCTATTGACTCTTACAGAGCTTTTGTGAAACCACAGTCTGGGAAAGAGATGCAACCATAAAAATCCCCGTTCACGCCTCCCCTTTTTACCAGTAGACCCTTGCAGAATTCGCATCTCATTGCCGGATCATCGACCATCTTAATTTTCTTATAATAATTCAGATCAAGCAGTTCGGAAACCTCTTTCTGCATCTTTTTACTTACCATACGCTGCATTTGTTCCGTTGTGGATCTGTGACTCAACAAATTTAGGCTGCCTTGCCAAACCAGAGTGTCATCAATCAGTATTACCTTTTCGTGCATGTTTTTGCGAATCCGTACGATGACTCCGTCCCTTCGCAAATTATCGATCAAGGCTCGGGCTTTCTTTTGATAAAGCCTTACGTGTTCGCTTACCGACCGAGTATATACGACCACCTCTCCGCCTGCTTCGATGATTCCCTTAAATACAGGCAGTAAAACTTCAATCCGGCCTTCTCGGACAAAGGGACAGAAAATGATCACTCGTTTACTGGCATTTTTTAAATCCGGAATCATTTTGGCCCAGAAGCTATTTTGATTATATTGACCCAGTTCTTCAACTGGTACTCCTTTACTCAACCGCTTGATTTCGTTTTCTTCATCTGTAGTTTGGAAACCAATTCCCAATTCGGAAACGGATAAGGTTGCTCCATGTTGATGCAGAATATCCAGAAAATCCTTGAAAATATGCCCTTTGAAATTCTGTTGTACGAATTTCACATTTGCCAATAAAATGAACTTGGATTTTGCCCGTGTGACCGCGACATTCAACATGAGCGGAGCGCTCTGGTTTTTTCTGCTACCTTCGTCAAAAAAGAACCATTTTGCATCCGTGCCTTCGCTCTCTACAGAATCGCAGATGATAACATCTTTTTCGCCACCCTGAAAACTATGTACCGTATTTACTTCGATTCGTTTTCTTTCCGGGCTGTTTTTCCCCAAAGATTCATCTAAAATATCACTGATTAATTCCTTTTGTGGACGATACGGAACGACTATTCCAACTGTGATTTCTTTCCTGTCCTGTGTTTCGTTCGCTAAATAGTTCTGCGCCATGGCCGCTGCCAGTGCTGCATGATACAAATTGCACCGACTTTGCCCATTAGGCCCTCGATTCATCCAGGGAGCGCCCTCTGAAGTATCCACCAAAATCAACGGCTGATCCTGCACCCAACGATCGGATAAAACCCTGGTCTTCGTATTGTCCCCGCTTTGTAAAATACCTCCATAAAACAATTTGTTGGGGATCGAAGCAATGGCAGGGTTCATACGGTATTGAATGCTCAACGGTTTCACGAATTCGCTGCTTCTGGCCTTGCCGACCGAGTTCATTCCAATAATGTCGAAAAAACTTCTATTCTGCCAATTTTTCAGCAATTCAGTTTTACTTTGTGTGCCGATTGGAGGAAGCTGTAAGAAATCCCCAATGAAGGTGCAGGATGAACTGATCAGGCCCATTGCGAAAAACATAGGCAGTAATGGAGCCATACTGACCTCGTCGATGAACAACACGTCATATTGTTGTGCCTGCAAATCGGTAGACATATACGTCATCGACAGCGTAGCGCCGATTACCACTGCCTCTTCGATCACCTGCTTGCGCACAACAGCGATCCGTCGCTCCAACTCCCTGATTTGTTGTTCAATCGCATCTGCTTTCTTGGACAGCTCTCCGATTTCTTTTTCTAAGACTGACTCAGTAAGCCCGACAATCGTGAGTGCAGACTCGATTTTCAATGCTTCGGATTGTATAACTTTCTCCAAATCGGCAATTTCCAAAGAAAGGGCAGTTTGTTTGCTTTGCAGCAATTTGATAGCATTTCGCCTTTCTTCACAGGAGTTTTCCACTTTATAAATCTTTTGCCTTGCTAATAAAATTTTCTTCTTTGTACGCCCGGTTTGAAACATTTTGGTTTCCAGCCGGGATAGTTCCGCTTTCAAAGATTGTAACGTCGTTTCATCCTGCCCAATCTCTGCCATATATTGCGTGAGTTCTTTCTTCTGCTGATTGTATATTGCTTTTTTCTCTGATAAATCACCCTGCTTTTGCCGGTAGCCATCCCGCATAGATTGTATTTTCAAAAAATCGGAGAGCTTGTCCTGCATCGGCAGCAATTTTGTTTCAAGACCTTCTATTTGAACGCTAAGCTCCTCCGATCTTACCCGAACAATCTCATCCAAGGACAGCATTGGATACTTATCCAGTTGTGAAACGCCCATTCGAACCAAATGGCCTTCTGTATAAACAGGCTCATTATGGAGAAGATCTGCCAGTTCTTCCATTGCACCATCCACCGCAGTATTTGCGTGAGAAAGGAGCAGGACGCGACGCCCCCGCTTTATTTGTTCATTGATCGCTATCGCTATTGTGTGTGTTTTTCCCGTGCCCGGAGGCCCCCAAATGATGGCGTCACCCTGAAATGAACGCACTACAGCGGCTTTCTGGTATTCGTTTATCCGACTATATTCTGCTAAGTCCGGTAAAGATTTAGTCCCGGTCTGCAACTGACCATTAAACAGTCGTGCCGCGATCGTATACCGCTGATCGGCGTTATGCAGGTTCTCCTGAAAACATTGCAGAAGTTTCTTAGGGAGAGCGGTACGGTCGAGAAAGAGTTTTATTTCTTGGCTCAAAGATAGAGTGTGAAATGTTTTTAAAAGAATTCGGCAGTTGTCAGATGAGATATACTCACAATCAAATTGGGCAGAACTCGTTATTATTTTGTACACAACATTGTCCTGAGGGAAAAATGGCTGCTCTGTGTCAAATTGGTAGGTGTTGTACCCATTTTTGCTTTCACAGAGTATACCATTCATCAAGATAATATTGTTATCTTTTGATTGTTTCAGCTCCTCAAGCTCGACTTTTAAGACTTCAATAAATTCCTGAATATAGTCGTTGGGAGTTATCGGACCTTTTTCTGTCATGCTTGGTCACCTTTTGTCGTTTGAAATGATATCGAAAGCGCAGAAATTGAACTCTTTTAGTATATATTGTAATTTTACCAAATTTTAACTGAAATTTCAACCTGTATCCGGCAGGCTTCGGATAGCGATCTCTGCTAGGATCTGGATGTACGATCAACCTAACAAAAAGAGTTGATATAAAAACAAAGAATCTGTTGTGTATCGTGCAACAGATTCTTTGATTTGGGGGAAGCGTTGACATAAAAGATATCTCTTGGAGAAAAAAGACAAACCTTCAAAAATGGCTTAAATGCTAGGCCTATAGCATAGAAAAAGAGACCGAAATTTGGATATCTCACTTTTGAGTTCCAAATTTCGGTCTCTTTTCACATGGTGCCGCTGGCCGGGGTCGAACCGGCACGATGTTGCCACCGGCAGATTTTGAGTCTGCTGCGTCTGCCAATTCCGCCACAGCGGCGCGTGTAACGGTATTATTATAATATGGACGCCCGGCAAAATCAAGTGGGAATTTGTTTGTGGCGCGCCGCCGCCTGCAGCATTTCGCTTTTGCGGGGCGCACAGACGCCTTTTTACCCATGGGCCCGGGAGGGGCGGCGCAGGGGCGGACAGGGGCGGGCAGGGACGGACACCGTGATTTTGTCTGTTTTTTTGCGAAAGATCGGGCAAGTTTCTGTTGACAAACCGAACTTTCGGGGGTAAACTATAAAGGAATATAAAGGTTTTGCAGCGAGCGCTGTTTTGAGGCGCCGTTTGCCGGAGTTTTCTTTATGCCGCATCTCACGCCTTTGCTTTTGCAGCAGGCCCAGGCCGGGCAGGAAACCGCCATTGCGGCGGTGCTGGCCCACATGATGCCCATGCTCCGCCGCTGTGCCGCCCAGGGAGTATGCCCTGGCCTTGAGTACGATGACGCGGTGCAGGAGGGGATCATCGGCCTGTTCAGCGCGGTCAAAATGTTCGACGCCTCCAGGGGCGCTGCTTTCGAGACCTATGCCTCCACCTGCATTCAAAACGCGGTCATTGCCGCGCAGCGGGCCGCGGGCCGCAAAAAGCACGGCCCCCTGAATCAAAGCGTGCCCCTGGAAGAAAACCATCCCGCCCCCGGTCCCGAGGAGATCGCCATCCGCAACGAGCAGATGAACGCCACCTTTCAGGCCATTCACACCCGCCTTTCCGGTTTTGAGCAGGAAGTGCTCGCCCTATTTATAGACGGCAACAGCTACGAGCAGATCGCCCGGCAGTTGGGCCGCACCCCCAAGGCGGTGGAAAACGCGCTGTTCCGTCTGCGCCGCAAGCTGCGCCAGGAACAACCTATTTCCAAGCTGTAAACCCGGTTTTGGGTTTACCATATATGCCCCTGTAGCTTAACATTTAGAGCATTGGTCCTGACCAAAGGTGACGGTTGAAATCCTTCCGCGGGCAAAAAAACAAAATGCAGAGGAGATATCTAGCATGTTCGAAGACAAGACCCTGGTATGCAAAGAGTGCGGCAACGAGTTTGTGTTCACCGCCGGTGAGCAGGAATTCTACGCCAGCCGTGGCTTTGAGAATGAGCCTCAGCGCTGCAAGAGCTGCCGCGACGCCCGCAAGAACGCCACCCGCGGTACCCGTGAGATGTACGAAGCCACCTGCGCCGCCTGCGGCAAGGTTGCCCGCGTGCCCTTCCAGCCCCGTGAAGACCGTCCTGTGTATTGCAGCGAGTGCTTCGCCAAGATGAAGGAAGAGCAGTAATCTTTGCAAGCAAAAAGAGCGCTCCCGCCAGGGGGCGCTCTTTTCTTGTGTTTTTGTGTGCTTTGCGGTACAATAAACCAGACCAAACTCTTTCAAAAAAGGGAGCCTGACGCGATGAAACAGCCTGTTCACGATTGGATCCGGGCGCACCGCCGCCTGGTTGCCGGGGCCGCTGTGACCCTGGCGGCTGCCCTGTGCCTGGCGTGGGTGGGGTACAGCCTGCACCACGCCTGCAAGAACGTGAGCCAGTATGAGATCGTGCACGACGGCTATGTGGAAAAGCAGGGCCTGTACCCCGCAGACCCGGCGGCGGGCCTTACCCAGGTGCTGCGCACCGAGCCGGGGGTGACGCTGTACGGGGTGCGGCTGATGTTCGTGACAGGGGGCCGGGTGGCGCAGGGGAGCCTGACCGTGCGGCTGCTGAGCGGAGAAACGCTGCTGGCCACGAGCGTGAGCGACATGACCGCGCTGCTGGACGGCGCGTTTGTGGATATTCTGTTTGACCGGCCGGTGGTGATGCAGCAGGGGCAGGCCTACAGCCTTGCCGTCACCGCGGCGCCCGCAGCGCCGGAGGATGCGGTGGGGCTGGTATACGGCGAGGGGAGCATGGCCGACCCGGCGCTGCCTCTTGTGGACGCGCTTTCCCCCGACCGGCCGGGCCGCACAGCGGCACTGCAGTATATCACCAACTACACCGGTACGCGCTTTGCCCTGAAAGCCTTCGCGCCCCTGGCGGCCCTGGTGCTGCTGGCGGTGGCGGGCGGCTGGTGGCTGCTGTTCGTGAAACGGGCCAAGGCCCATTGGAGCTTTGCGTACCTGGCCGCGCTGCTGGGGCTGGCCTTTGCACTGGTCACGCCGCCGCTGGCGGGGCCGGACGAATATGTGCACGCGGCGGGAGCCTATGCTCTGGCCAGCCAGCTGACCGGCCAGCCCGGGGTGGAGAGCGCGTACGATGAAGACGGCGTCTACCGTTCCCGGCTGGCCATGCGCGCCTGCGATGCGCCCCACATGCGCGCGGTTTCGGGCGAGATCGGCGCCATTGCCTACAAGGAAATGGCGGACGGCCTGTTCAGCGCCGGCAACAGCGGCGCACTGACCGCCGCGGCGGCGGTGCGGGCGCCCTACAATGTGCAGCCGGTACAGTATCTGCCGCAGGCGCTGGGGATGCTGCTGGCGCGGACGCTGGGGCTGGGCTTTTATGCCATGCTGCTGCTGGGGCGGCTTGCCAACCTGGCGGCTTATGTGGCGCTGGCAGCGCTGGCCGTGCGCTTTGCCCCGGCGGGCAAGAACATTTTCTTTGCGGTGGGGCTGCTGCCCATGTGCCTGGCGCTGGCAGGCAGCCTTTCGGCGGACACGGCGGTGCTGGGCCTGGCGTTTTTGCTGAGCGCGCTGTGCCTGCGGGGGGCCTGTGAGCAGCGGGCGATGAGCCTTGGGGCGCAGGCGTGCGTGCTGGTGCTGGCGGCGCTGCTGGCACCGGCCAAGGCGATTTATATCCTGCTGGTGAGCCTGTGCTTTTTCATCCGGCCCGAAAACCTGGGGGGGCGGGCGCGCAGCCGGGCGTACAAGGGCCTGGTATGTGCGGCGGCCCTGGGGGGCTGGGTGTTGGCGAACGGCGCCACCGTGGCATATATGTTCCGCAGTGTGGATGTGGAGCGGCTGGCGCTGGCAGCGGCGCCCCTGGCGGTGCTGGGGGTCCTGGCGGCGGCCGCCTGGCTGCGGTGGAAAAAAAGCCCGGCCTTTCGCCGGGGCGCGGTGATCGGCGGCGCGGTGCTGGCGGCGGTGCTGGCGGCGGTGGCCGTGTGGGTCGCGGGCAACAGCGGCGAGACGCTCACCCCCGAGGAGTATGCCGCCGGCATTCAGCCCAACGGCGAATCGGTCTACGTGTTCAGCGCGGGCTACATCGTTTCACACCTGCCCCAGACCTTCAAGCTGCTGGCAAACACCCTGGGCAGGGAGCTGCCCACCTACCTTCAGGGGTTGGTGGGGGCGCTGCCGGGCGAACCCATCGTGTACGGCCTGGAGATCAGCTGGACCCTGACGCTGGGGCTGCTGCTGGTACTGCTGGCCAGCTGCCTGCGGCAACAGGGCCGGCCCCCCCGGCTGCACGGCCGGGGCCGCTGGCTGCTGGGCGGGGTGTGCCTGGGGGTGACAGCGCTGATGGTGCTGGCGAACGTGAGCTGGACCCCCATCAACAGCGCGACCGTTTTTGGGATTCAGGGGCGGTATCTGCTGCCCGTGCTGCCGCTGGCGCTGCTGCTGCTGGGCGAGTGCGACACCGTTTGCCTGAAACGGGATTCCTCGCGCGGGCTGCGCTTTTGCAGCGCGGCGCTGGCGGCGGCCACGGCGCTGGAAAGCCTGGTTTTATTTGCCACTGCGTGAGGTTGCAAAAATGGCGCAAATCGGCTATAGTAATAAGAACGGGACGCGCCTGGAACAGGCGGCCCGAGGCCCTGAAACGGGCCGCTGGATCAGCTTTTGAGAGAAAGAGAGATAAGTACCATGACCATTACCAAACAGACCATCATCGGCGATATTCTGGATACCGACAATTCGGTGGCCCCGCTGTTCCTGGCCATCGGGATGCACTGCCTGGGCTGCCCTGCCAGCCGGGGCGAAACCATTGAACAGGCCTGCGCGGTGCACGGCACCGACCCGGACGAGCTGGTGGCCCGGCTGAACGCCCATTTTGGCAATGCCTGAAGCCCCCCGGCTGGACGCGCGCCTGCTGGCGGCCGCCCGGCTGGTAAAGCCGGGGCTGCCCGCGGCGGACGTGGGCTGCGACCACGGCAAGCTGGCGGCGTGGCTGGCCTGCACCGGGACCTGCCCGAAAGTGATCGCCTGCGATTTACGCCCGGGGCCCCTTGCGGCGGCAAAAGCCACCTGCGAGGGCAGCGGCTGCGCCGACAGGGTGGAGCTGCGGCTGGGCAGCGGGCTGGAGGTGGTGCGCCCCGGCGAGGTGGGCACGGTGGTGCTGGCCGGCATCAGCGCACAGACCATCATCGAGATTCTGCAGGCGGCCCCTTGGGTGCGCAGCGCGGCCGTTCGGCTGGTGTGCGTGCCCGCCACCAAGGCGCCCGTGCTGCGCGGTTGGCTGTGGCGGCAGGGGTTCGCGCTGCGGCAGGAAACCCTGGCCCGCGCGGCGGGCCGCTGGTACACCGCTATGTGCGCCGAATACTGCGGCACGCCCCGCGAGCCGGGCGGAATGGAATGCCTGCTGGGGCTTACATACGGCCAGCCGGGTGCGGATGAATACCGGCGGCAGGAGACCGAAAAACTGCAGAAGTACCGCAGGGGCCTTTCGCACTACCCCGCCCGGGCGGCAGAGGTGGACGCGCTGCTGTGTGAGTTGCGGCAACAAGAGCGAGGAGAGAGATAAAGCGATGGCGAAGATCGAAGAAGTGCAGCAGTTTTTGCAGCAGCTTGCCCCGGCAGGCCTTGCCGCCCCCTGGGACAACGTGGGGGTATTGGTGGACTGCGCGGCCGACGTGACCAGCATCCTGGTCTCGCTGGACATCACCGACGAGGTGGTGGCCGAGGCCGAGATCCAGGGCTGCCAGCTGATCGTGGCGCACCACCCGGTGATCTTTAAGCCCATGAGCCGCATCGGCCGGGGCGACGTGCCCTTCCGCATGATCAAGAAGAATATTTCCGCCCTGTGCGCCCACACCAACCTGGACGCGGCCGAGGGCGGCGTGAACGACATCCTGTGCAAACTGTTCGGCGTGGGTTCCGCGCGCCCCTTTGGCGAGGGGGATCTGGGCCGGGTGGGGCAGGTGCGCACCACCGGCGCGGCGCAGCTGGCGGCCCAGTGCAAGGCGACCCTGAACGCCCCCAGCGTAAAGCTGGTGGATACCGGCCGGCCCATCTCCACCCTGGCGGTGGTGGGCGGCAGCGGCGGTGATATGCTGGCCGCGGCGGCGGCCGCGGGGGCCGACGCGCTGCTGACCGGCGAGGCGAAGCACCACGACGCGCTGGAGGCAAAGCGCCTGGGCGTGAGCCTGATCGCCGCCGGGCACTACTCGACGGAATTCCCCATTGTACCGGTGCTGGCCGACAAGCTGGCCAAGCGCTTTAACGGCGTGCGGGTGCTGTGCAGCCGCCGCAACAAGGAGCCCTTTACCTATCTGTAAACAGGAGCGTGCCCTATGCTGCGTCACAAAAAGGAAGATCAGCTTGGCTACAACCGAGAGATGTTCGGCGAACCTGCGCCGGGGCGGGGAGAGGAAGCCGCGCCGCTGCCCGGAGTGCCGGAGAGCGATCTGCTGGAGCGGCAGCTGGGGCCCGGCGAGACCGTGATCTGGCGGGGCAAACCGCAAAAGCTGCACCCGGCGGGCGGCGCCTTTGGCAGGCTGTTCGGCTGGGTCTGGCTGGGATTTGCCTGCTTTTGGGAGCTGATCGCCCTCACCGTGCTGCTGCGCACCGGGATTGTGGGCCTGCTGTTCCCACTGTTTGGGATCCCCTTTGTCCTGATTGGCCTGAAGCTGGTGTTTCCGAATCTGCTTGGCAAACGGCGCCTTGCCGGTACGGTGTATGCCGTGACCAACCGGCGGGTGCTGGTCGTTACCGAGAGCCGGGTGACCGCTTGGCCTGTGAGCAGCATTGAGGGTGTGGAGAAGCGCTACTACAGCGACGGCACCGGTGATCTGGTGCTGGACGGCGGCCAGACCCGCACCACCTGGAACGACGGGCACGCCCACACCCGCAGCGTGACGCTGGACCTTTTGGGCCTGGCGGACGTGGACGCCGCCGAGGCCGCGCTGCGCAGCCAGCTGATGGTTTGATCGCTTTGCGCCGTGCCCTTTGTTTCGGCACGGCGCTTTTTGTATTTTGCTGCCGGGGGGGCCGGCGGCCTGTTATACCTTATTATATAGAGAGGTGATCGTTTATGGCGCTGGACGCCGCGCTTTTGGACCTGTGTGCCCGGGAACTCAAGGCCGCCCTGCGGGACTGCCGGATCGACAAGATCTTTGAGCCGACCCGCGACGAGGTGGTGCTTACCCTGCGCACCCGGACCGACACCCACCGGCTGCTGCTGTCGGCCCGCAGCGGGTCGGCCCGGGCCTGCCTGACCGGCGAGAGCTTTGAAAACCCCCAAACGCCGCCCAGCTTCTGCATGCTGCTGCGCAAGCACCTCACCGGGGGCCGCCTGATGGACCTGTGGGTGGAGCCGGGCGACCGGCTGCTGTTTTTTCGGTTTCAGTGCACCAATGAGATGGGGGATCTGGTGCAGAATGTGCTGGCGGTGGAACTGATGGGCCGGTATTCCAACCTGGTGCTCACCCGGGAGGGGCGAATTGTGGACGCGCTGAAACGGGTGGATTTTGAGGACTCGGAGATCCGCCAGCTGCTGCCGGGCCTGGCCTATACTCTGCCGCCAAAGCCCGCGAAGCCCGACTTCTTTTCGGTGAGCGCCGAGGAGCTGGCGGCGGCGGCCTGCCAAAAGGACCTGCCCGTGGCCGACGCGCTGATGCGCAGCTGCGCCGGGGTGGGGCCGGTGGTTTGCCGCGAGGCGGCCTACCGGGCATTGGGAGAAGGCGCGCACCTGGCCGACGCGCTGAGCGAAGGCCAGCGGGAGGCACTGATCGCGGCGCTGCGGGCCATCCGGGCCGATTACGAGGCCGGCGGCCGGCCCTGCCTTGCGGCGGATGACACCGGCCGCCCGGTGGAGTTCAGCTTTACCCCCCTGACCCAGTACGGGCAGGAGCGGCTGCACAGCTTCGATTCTTTCAGCGGCATGCTGGAGGCTTACTATTGCCAGAAGGACCGGGCAGAACGGCTGCGGCAAAAAAGCAAGGATCTGCAGAAAACCGTGAAAAACCTGCACGAGCGCGCCATCCGCAAGCAGGCCGCCCGCAAAGAAGAACTGGCCCAAAGCGGCAGAGCAGATCAGCTGCGCCTGTGCGGGGAGCTGCTGCAGGCAAACCTGTGGGCGGTGGAAAAGGGCGCGCGCAGCGTTACCGTGACCAATTATTACGACGGCCAGCCCCTGGAGATCCGGCTGGACCCGCGGCTGCCTGCCAATGCCAACGCCCAGAAATACTTTAAGGAGTACAAGAAAAAGCAGACCGCCGCAAAGATGCTGGTAAAGCTGCTGGAGCAGGGCGAGCAGGAGATCGAGTACCTGGCCACCGTGCTGTACGAGGTGGAATCGGCGCCGGGCGAGCAGGCGCTGGGCGAGATCCGGGCCGAGCTCAAGAGCCAGGGATACCTGAAATACTATAAGCTGCGGGACAAAAAGCAAAAGCCCGCCGATTTTTACCGCTACCGCTCCACCGAAGGTTTTTTGATTCTGGTGGGCCGCAACAACCTGCAAAACGAAAAGCTCACCCTGCATACCGCGCGGGGCAGGGATTTGTGGTTTCATGTGAAGAACGCCCCCGGCAGCCACACGGTGGTGATGAGCGAGGGAAAGGAAATCCCGCTGGCCACCCGGAACGAGGCGGCGCAGCTGGCGGTGCTGCATTCCAGCCTTGCGGGCGGGGTAAAGGTGCCGGTGGACTACACGATTGTGAAGAACATCCGCAAAACCGGCGATCTGAAACCCGGCATGGTTTTGTATGACAGCTACGAGACCGCTTACGTGACCCCGGAGGAGGGCCTGCAGGAAAAGCTGCGGCTCAAATAGCGGATGACAAACCGCCCCTTTATCTGGTATACTGAAAAAAAGGGGAGAAAGCCGCCCCAAAAGAGGAGTGAACCAGTATGTACTGTAAAAAATGCGGCGCGTACTTACCCGACGACGCCCTGGTGTGCACCGCCTGCGGCGCACCCGTGAGCGCCCCCGCCGCGCGGCCCGGGGAGGGGGCGGCTGTGCCGCCCGCCGCCCCGCCTGCGGCTGCCCCCGGCGACCCCTTTGCGGGCCACGCGCCGGCCCCGGCAGCGCCGCCGCTGCCCACTGCGCCCGAGGCAGCGCCGCCGCCCGCCCCGCAGCCCCAGGGCGCCGGACCGGCGTACCAGCAGCGGCCGGGCCCCGCGCCCGCCGGCCAGCCGCCGGTCTACCAGCAGGGCGCTTACCCGCCGCAGGGCTACCAGGCGCCCGCCTATGCGCGCCACGCCTACGCGCCGCCGCCTCCAGAGGAGCCGGTGGGAACCGGGGAATGGGTGTGGACCATCCTTGTGAGCGTGATCCCGCTGGTGGGGCTGGTTTTGCTGCTCGTCTGGGCGTTTGGGGGGAACACCAAGATCGGCAAGCGCAACTGGGCGCGGGCCATGCTGATTTTCAGTGCCGCAGCCGTGGCGTTTTACATCCTAGTGTTCATTATTGCGCTGGTGGGCGTGGGCACGGGATATTATTTCTGAAAAAAACACGGACGCTGCCCCTTCCGGCCAGGGCCGGAGGGGGCGTTTGGCGCCTTGCGGCGCTGAAAAATCAGCGGACGGCGCTTTTGAGCAAAACAGAGAAAAGTGCCAAAAAAATTCTAACTTTTTTACAAAAAAGCCTTGCAACGCCCGGGCCTGTGTGTTACAATAGCACTTGGCTGCAAATGGCTTGTGTAGCAAGCTGCGCAAGCCGCGATATGCGTTGATGCGGGAGGTTGCCGTAGTAATACGGGTTTTTCCGCGGAGTATGTCCGATCTAGAACCGGGCGAAAGAATTACTGAGAGCAAAGGGATACGTACTCTGTCGCATTCCGCGCGGCGTACCAATGTCCAACTTAATTTGCCACAGGTCTGTCCGGGGGAACTGCGGATGCGGTTCACCGGATTTTCTCGTGCCAAATTGTGAAACACCCGGCGCTGTGTTCAGTAATTTGTCGGCTCGCCTAGGCACCAAAAAATATAGGAGGCGAACAAAATGGCAGTCAAGGAAAAAATCAGGATTCGTTTGCAGAGCTACGATCATCAGCTGGTCGACGCCGCTGCGGAGAAGATCGTGGAGACCGCGAAGCGCACCGGCGCCCGCGTGTCCGGCCCCATTCCTCTCCCCACCGACAAGGAAGTGGTGACCATCCTGCGCGCTGTTCACAAGTATAAGGACAGCCGCGAACAGTTTGAGAACCGTACCCACAAGCGCCTGATCGACATCCTGAAGCCGTCGAACAAGACGGTCGAGGCTCTTACGAGCCTGCAGCTCCCCGCCGGCGTAGACATCGAGATCAAACTGTAACCCCACCTTTTAAATCAGTAAGGGCGGCCCCCGAGCCGCCAACTGCTGAGGGAGTTTGCAGAACCGATCCCGCTGCCGAAAGCTGCGGAGAGGTCATGTTGGCGCTGTAAAGTTACTCGCGGCGTCAACCAATAACCTTTTACAGGAGGAAAGAAAAATGCAAAAAGGTATCATCGGCAAAAAGCTCGGTATGACCCAGCTGTTTGATGAAAACGGCAAAGTCGTGCCCGTGACCGTGATCGAGGCCGGACCCTGCACCGTGGTGCAGAAGAAGACCCTCGAGAGCGACGGCTACCAGGCCGTGCAGCTGGGCTATGGCGACATTGCGGCCAAGAAGGTCACAAAGCCTCTCAAGGGGCACTTCGACAAGGCCGACGTCGCCCCCAAGCGCACCCTGCGGGAGTTTCGCCTGGCCGACATCAGCGCCCTGAATGTGGGCGACATCCTGAAGGCCGACGTTTTCGCCACCGGCGAGCACATCGACGTGGTGGGTGTGAGCAAGGGCAAGGGTTACGCCGGCACCATCAAGCGCTGGAACGGCCATCGCCTGCGCGAATCGCACGGCACCGGCCCCGTTTCCCGTCACGCCGGCTCCATGGGCTCCTGCTCCACGCCGAGCCGCGTGTTCAAAGGCAAAAAGCTGCCCGGTCACCTGGGCGCTGAGCGGGTCACCATTCAGAACCTGACCGTCGTCAAGGTCGACCCCGAGAACAATCTGATCGCCATCAAAGGCGCGGTCCCCGGCCCCAAGGGCGCCGTGGTCTGCATCAGCGATAGCGTGAAGGCGTAAGGAGGGAAAGCACAATGGCACAATTTGACGTTTTGGATATGAACGGCAAGAAAGTTTCCACCGTAGAGCTTTCCGACGCCGTATTCGGTATCACCCCCAACGAGAAGGCCGTCCACGCCGCTGTGGTGAACTTCCTGGCCAACCAGCGCCAGGGCACCCAGAGCACCAAGACCCGCAGCGAGGTTTCCGGCGGCGGCCGCAAGCCCTGGCGCCAGAAGGGCACCGGCCATGCACGGCAGGGTTCCACCCGCGCCCCCCAGTGGACGCACGGCGGCGTTGCGCTGGGTCCCAAGCCCCGCGACTACAGCTACCGGCTGAACCGCAAGGTCAAGCGCCTGGCTATCCTGAGCGCCATCAGCGCCAAGGCCGCCGCGGGCGACATGATCCTGATCGACAGCCTGGCCGTGGCCGAGTACAAGACCAAAGCCGTGATCGGCATGCTGGCCGCCGTGGGCGCCGGCAAAAAGAACCTGATCGTCACCCCTGAGGTGGAGGCAAAGCTTGTGAAGAGCGCCGCCAACATCCCCGGCGTGGCCACCACCGTTGCCACCAGCGTGAACACCTACGACGTGGTAAACGCCGACAAGTTCATCCTGAGCGTGGACGCGGCCAAGAAACTTGAGGAGGTTCTGGGCTAATGAAAACTGCACAAGACATCATTCTGGCTCCTGTCATTACCGAGAACTCTATGACGGGCGTGGCGAACAAGAAGTACACCTTCAAGGTCGCCACCGACGCCAACAAGGTGGAGATCGCCAAAGCCGTCGAAAAGCTGTTCGGCGTGCAGGTTGCGAAGGTTAACACCATCAGCGTGCGCGGCCGTTATCGCCGCCAGGGCATGCACGGCGGCTACACCGCCGCCGCGAAGAAGGCCATTGTTACCCTGAAAGAGGGCAGCAAGGGCATCGACTTCTTCGAGAGCATGGTCTAAGCTGCTTTTTGCAGCTCCTTAGGGCCTGAGCAAGGCCCGCGTATGGGGATATGACCCCGATAACAATTCATAAGTAAAAAAGGAGATCCGACAATGGCGATCAAAAAGTATAAGCCGACTACCCCGGGCCGCCGCGGTATGACTGTGACCGATTACAGCCAGCTTTCCAAGGTCGAGCCCGAGCGCAGCCTGCTGGAGCCTATGAAAAAGGCCGCCGGCCGCAACAACACCGGCCGCATCACCGTCCGCCATCACGGCGGCGGTAACCGCACCAAATACCGTGTGATCGACTTCAAACGCAACAAGTTTGACGTTCCCGCCACGGTAAAAACCCTGGAGTACGATCCCAACCGCTCCGCTCACATCGCCCTGATCCAGTACGAGGACGGCGAGAAGCGCTACATCCTGGCCGCCGAAGGCATGAAGGTGGGCGACGTCATCATGGCGGGCCCCAATGCCGACATCAAGCCCGGCAACGCGCTGCCCTTTGCCAACATCCCCGTGGGCACCATCATCCACAACGTTGAGCTGTATCCCGGCAAGGGCGGCCAGCTGGTGCGCAGCGCCGGCAACCAGGCTCAGCTGATGGCAAAAGAGAACGGCTACGCCCTGGTTCGCCTGCCCTCCGGCGAGATGCGCAACATCCCCCTGAACTGCATCGCCACCGTGGGCCAGGTGGGCAACGTGGATCACGAGAACGTGAACCTGGGCAAGGCCGGCCGCAGGCGCCACATGGGCTGGCGGCCCGCTGTGCGCGGCTCTGTGATGAACCCCTGCGATCACCCCCACGGCGGTGGTGAAGGCAAGAGCCCCGTGGGCCGTCCCGGCCCTGTTACCCCCTGGGGCAAGCCTACCATGGGTTACAAGACCCGCAAACACCACAACCGCTCTGACAAGTTCATTGTCAAGCGCGCCAAAGGTTAAGAGAGGAGAACGAACATGGGTAGAAGTGTTAAGAAGGGACCGTACGTCCTGCCTGTTCTGCTGAAGCGCGTGCAGGAAATGAACGCCGCCGGCGAGAAGCGCGTGCTGAAAACCTGGAGCCGCTCCTCCACGATTTTCCCCGACTTTGTGGGCCACACCTTCGCCGTGCACGACGGCCGCAAGCATGTGCCCGTTTACGTCACCGAAGATATGGTCGGTCACAAGCTGGGCGAGTTCGCCCCGACCCGTACCTTCAAGGGCCATGCCGGCTCCAAGACCGGCAGGTAAGGATAAGGAGGAGTAAAGCAATGGAAGCTAGGGCACATCTTCGATACGCCCGCATCAGCCCCCGCAAGGTTTCGGTTGTGCTGGACCTGATCCGCAACCAGCCTTTGGACAAGGCGCTGGCGATCCTGCAGTACACCCCGAAGGCCGCTTGCGAGCCCCTTCTGAAACTGGTGAAATCTGCTGCCGCAAATGCGGAAAACAACCACAACATGGACAAGAACAGCCTGTACGTGGCCGAGTGCTTCGTTACCCCCGGCCCCACCCTGAAGCGCATTCGTCCCCGCGCTCAGGGCCGCGCGTTCCGGGTGCTCAAGCGCACCAGCCATGTGACCGTGGTTCTGAAAGAGAAAGAGTAAGGAGGTAAACACAATGGGCCAGAAAGTGAATCCCCACGGCATTCGCGTGGGCGTCATCAAAGATTGGGACAGCCGCTGGTTTACTTCCAAAAAGGAATTCGGCGACACCCTGGTTGAGGACTACAAGATCCGCAAGCAGCTGAAAAAGCAGCTGTTCGGCGCGGGCATCCCCAAGATCGAGATCGAGCGCACGGTGGACAGCCAGTCCGGAGCGCCCCGCCTCAAGGTGAGCATCTGGTGCGCAAAGCCCGGCATGGTCATTGGCAAGGGCGGCTCTGAGATCGTGAAGCTGCAGGACCAGCTCAAGAAAATGACCGGCAAGGACGTCAATGTGAACATCATTGAAGTGCGCAATATGGACACCAACGCCCAGCTCGTGGCCGAGAACATCGCCAGCCAGCTGGAGCGCCGCATCGGCTTCCGCCGCGCCATGAAACAGTGCATGGGCCGGGCAATGCAGCGCGGCGCCAAGGGCATCAAGACCCAGGTGTCCGGCCGTTTGGGCGGCGCGGATATCGCCCGCACCGAGAGCTACCACGAGGGGACCATCCCCCTGCAGACCCTGCGCGCCGACATTGATTACGGCTTTGCAGAGGCCGCCACCACCTACGGCCGCATCGGCGTAAAGGTGTGGATCTACAAGGGCGAAGTGCTGAAGGGCTCCAAGCCCGCCGCGGAAAGGGAGAACACCAGCAATAACTTCCGCCGCGACCGCAAGGAAGGAGGCAACCGGTAATGTTACTGCCGAAACGCGTTAAGTACCGCCGCGTACAGCGTGGCCGCATGAAGGGCAAAGCCATGCGCGGCAACACCGTGAACCAGGGCCAGTACGGCCTGGTGGCGCTGGAGCCCGGCTGGATTGATTCCCGCCAGATCGAGGCCGCCCGTATCGCCATGACCCGTTACATCAAGCGTGGCGGTAAGGTTTGGATCAAGATCTTCCCCGACAAGCCCGTGACCGAGAAGCCCGCCGAGACCCGCATGGGTTCCGGTAAAGGCAGCCCGGAGTACTGGGTGGCTGTGGTCAAGCCCGGCCGTGTGCTGTTCGAGCTGGCCGACGTGGATGAAACCACTGCCCGCGAGGCCCTGCGCCTGGCCATGCACAAGCTGCCGGTCAAGTGCAAGTTCGCCAAGCGCGAAGACGAAGTGAAGGAGGGTGGCGACGCATGAAAGCTGCCGATCTGCGCGAAATGAGCGCAAAAGAGCTGAACGAAAAGCTGGTCGAGCTGAAGCAGGAGCTGTTCAACCTTCGCTTCCAGCACGCCATCAACCAACTGGACAACCCCGGCCGCATTGCAACGGTGAAGAAAGACATCGCCCGCGTGATGACCGTGCTGGCCCAGAACGAGAAAGCGTAAGGGAGGGTAAACGATGGAACGCAATTTGAGAAAGACCCGTGTGGGCACCGTTGTGTCCGACAAGATGGATAAGACCGTCGTCGTTGCCGTGAAGGACAGCGTGCAGCACCCCCTCTACAAGAAGATCCTGAAGCGCACTGTGAAGTTCAAGGCCCACGACGAAAACAACGAGTGCGGCACTGGCGACCGTGTGAAGATCATGGAGACCCGCCCCCTGTCCAAGGATAAGCGCTGGCGCGTGGTCGAAATTCTGGAAAAGGCGAAATAACGCCTGTTACTTTGAAAGGAGGATCTGGCAATGGTTCAGATGCAAACTTATCTCAAAGTAGCCGACAACACCGGTGCCAAGGAGTTAATGTGCATTCGTGTGCTGGGCGGTTCGCGCAAGAGATATGCGAACATCGGCGACGTTGTGGTGGCTTCCGTTAAAAAGGCGGCCCCCGGCGGTACCGTGAAAAAAGGCGACGTGGTCAAGGCTGTGATCGTTCGCAGCAAGCATGGCCTGCGCCGTGAGGACGGCAGCTACATCCGGTTCGACGAGAACGCGGCGGTGCTGATCCGTGAAGACAAGAACCCGAGAGGCACCCGTATCTTTGGACCCGTGGCCCGCGAACTGCGCGAGAACGGTTACCTGAAGATCTTGAGCCTGGCTCCGGAATCGCTGTAAGGAGGTTTTAAGAATGAACAATCTTCATGTTAAAACCGGCGACAACGTTATGATCATCAGCGGCAAGGACAAGGGCAAGACCGGTAAGGTGTTGGCTGTGAGCCCCAAAGAGGGCAAGGTCATCATCGAGGGTCTGAACATGGTCACCAAGCACGTGAAACCCCGCCGTCAGGGCGAACAGGGCGGTATCGTGAAGGCCGAGGGTGCGATCTACGCCTGCAAAGTTATGCCGGTTTGCCCCAAGTGCGGCAAGGCCACCCGCGTGGCCCACACCGTGAAGGAAGGCAAAAATGTGCGCGTGTGCCGCAAATGCGGCGCCGAGCTGTGAAGGAGGGAAACAACACAATGGCACGTTTGAAAGAAAAGTATGTCAGCGAGGTTGCTCCCGCCCTCATGAGCAAGTTTGGCTACAAGAGCGTTATGCAGATCCCCAAGCTCGATAAGGTTATCGTGAACGTGGGCTGCGGCGAAGCCAAGGACAACCAGAAAATGATCGAGGCCATTCTGGGCGACATTGCCCAGGTCACCGGCCAGAAGCCCATCGTGTGCAAGGCCAAAAAGAGCGTGGCGAACTTCAAGCTGCGCGAGGGCATGCCCGTGGGCGTGAAGGTCACCCTGCGCGGCGAGCGCATGTACGAGTTCGTGGACCGGCTGTTCAGCGTGGCCCTGCCCCGCGTGCGCGACTTCCGCGGAATCAACGGCAACTCCTTCGATGGCCGCGGCAACTACGCCCTGGGCATCAAAGAGCAGCTGATCTTCCCGGAGATCGACTACGACAAGATCGACGCCGTGCGCGGTATGGACATCGCTTTTGTGACCACCGCCAAAACCGACGAAGAGGCCAAGGCCCTGCTTGCGGCCATGGGCGCTCCGTTCGCTAACTAAGGGAGGGTACGACTTTGGCAAAGACTTCTATGAAGATCAAGCAGCAGCAGGAGCCCAAGTTCTCTACCCGCGGCTACAACCGCTGCAAGATCTGCGGCCGCCCCCACGCCTACCTGCGCAAGTACGGTGTATGCCGTATCTGCTTCCGTGAACTGGCCTATAAGGGCGAGATCCCCGGCGTGAAGAAGGCATCCTGGTAAACCGCAGAACAACAACGAAGAACCTTAAAAGGAGGTTAGTGGCATGCAAATCACCGATCCTATCGCGGACCTGCTCACCCGCATCCGCAATGCCAGCACTGCCAAACACCCTTCTGTAGACGTTCCCGCTTCCAACCTGAAGAAGGCGGTTTGCCAGATCCTGGTTGACGAGGGCTACATCAAGAGTGTGCAGTCGATCGAAGACAACAAGCAGGGCACCCTGCGCCTGACCCTGAAATATCAGGAGAACGGCGCGCCGGTCCTGGCCGGCCTGCGGCGCGTTTCCAAGCCCGGCCTGCGCATCTACACCAACTGCGAAGACATGCCCAAGGTCATGAAGGGCCTGGGCACCGCGATCATTTCCACCTCGCAGGGCGTTATGACCGACAAAGCCGCCAGGGCCGCCCACGTGGGTGGCGAAGTGCTCGCCTTTGTGTGGTAAGAAAGGGGCAAAAAGACAATGTCGAGAATTGGAAGAAAACCCATCGTCATTCCTGCGGGCGTCGAAGTTACCATAAAGGATAACGTCGTGACCGTGAAGGGCCCCAAGGGCACCCTGAATTCCAAGATCCACCCCATGATGATCGTGAAGATCGAGGGTGGTGAAGTGCTGGTGACCCGCCCCAATGACGAGAAAGAGGCCCGCAGCCTGCACGGCCTGACCCGCACCAACATCAGCAATATGGTGGAGGGCGTTGTAAACGGCTTTGAGAAAAAGCTGGAAGTGCAGGGCGTGGGCTACCGTGTGGCCAAGCAGGGCAAGAGCCTGGTGATGAACCTGGGCTTTTCCCACCAGGTGATCGTGGAGGAGACCGACGAGATCAAGATCGAAGCTCCCGACGCCAACACCATCATCATCAAGGGCATCGACAAGCAGAAGGTCGGCCAGTTCGCGGCTGAAGTCCGCGAGAAGCGCCCCCCCGAACCCTACAAGGGCAAGGGCATCCGCTATGCTGGTGAGCACATCATCCGCAAAGAGGGCAAGGCCGGCAAAGGCAAATAAGGTAAGGAGTGAAAGACAATGGTCAATAAACCTGACAAGAACGAAGCCCGGCTTCGTCGTCATCGCCGTGTGCGCGGCAAGATCAGCGGCACCGCTGAGCGCCCCCGCCTGGACGTGTTCCGCTCCTCCAAGCATATCTATGCCCAGATCATTGATGATGTGGCCGGCGTGACCTTGGTCAGCGCCTCCAGCATGGAAAAAGGCTTTGAGGGCTTTGGCGGCAACATTGAGGCTGCCGGCAAGGTGGGCAAAATGATTGCCGAGAAGGCCCTGGAGAAGGGCATCAAGACGGTCGTATTCGACCGCGGTGGCTTTGTTTATCACGGCCGCGTGAAAGCTTTGGCCGAGGGCGCCCGCGAGGGCGGCCTGGAGCTGTAAGGAGGAGGATACACATGGAAAGAAGAAATCGTGAAGTGGACGACGGCATGATCGAGAAGGTCGTCGCCATCAACCGCGTATCCAAAACCGTTAAGGGCGGCCGCGTGATGAAGTTCAGCGCTCTGGTTGTCGTGGGTGACGGCAAGGGCACCATCGGTTTTGGCATGGGCAAGGCGGGCGAGGTTCCCGAGGCGATCCGCAAGGGCATCGAGAACGCCAAAAAGAACATGCACAAGATCGCCATGCGGGGCACCACCATTCCCCACGAGATTGTGGGCGAGTTCGGGGCAGGCCGCATTCTGATGCGCCCCGCGGCCCCCGGTACCGGCGTGATCGCCGGCGGCCCCGTGCGTGCGGTGCTGGAAGCCGCCGGCATTAAGGACATCCGTACCAAGTGCCTGCGCTCCAACAACCCCTGCAACGTGGTAACCGCCACCGTGAACGGCCTGTGCAGCCTGGTCAGCGCCGAGGAAGTGGCTGCCAAGCGCGGCAAGACCGTGAAGGAAATCTTAGGTTAAGGAGGTAGCTGATCATGGCAGAAACCGAAAAGAAGGTCGCGGCCGCCGAGGCTGCCACCGAGGAAAAGGCTGCGGCTAAAAAGCCCGCCGCCAAAAAGCCCGCCGCTAAAAAGGCGGCGGACGGCGAAAAGGCTGCTGCGAAGAAGCCCGCCGCCAAAAAGCCTGCGGCTAAAAAGGCCGAAGGCGAGGCCGCTCCCAAAAAGAGCGCGGCCAAAAAGGCCGAGGGCGAAGCTGCCCCCAAGAAGGCCGCCGCTCCCAAGGCGAAGGCCGAGGGCGTTTTGACCATTAAACTGGTCAAGAGCCTGTCGGGCCGCAGCGTAAAGCAGATCGCTACCGCGAAGAGCCTGGGCCTGAGCCGCATTGGCGACGTTGCCGTTCAGCCGGATAACGCCCCCACCAGCGGCAAGATCGCTAAAATCAGCCACATGGTCGTGGTCACCAAAGCGTAACAGCAAGGAGGTGCAAGCACATTGAAGCTTCATGAATTAAAGCCCGCAGAGGGTTCTACCACCGCTGCGAAACGCAAGGGCCGCGGTCACGGCAGCGGAAACGGCAAGACCGCCGGTTACGGCCACAAGGGCCAGAAAGCGCGTTCGGGCGTGAAAAAGGCCGGGTTCGAAGGCGGCCAGATGCCCCTTCAGCGCCGCCTGCCCAAGCGCGGTTTCAACAACATTTTCGCCACCGAGTATGCTACCGTTAAGGTGAGCGATCTGGAGGCAAGGTTTGAGGCCGGCGCAGTGGTGGATACCAAGGCCCTGGTCGAGGCCGGTCTGATCAAAAAAAGCCTGGACGGCGTGAAGGTCCTGGGCAACGGCGAGCTGACCAAAGCCCTGACCGTGCAGGTGGCCGCCTTTACTGCTTCCGCCAAAGAGAAAATCGAAAAGGCGGGCGGAAAGGCAGAGGTGATCTAAGGTGTTCGATACATTCCGCAATGCGTGGAAGATCCCCGAACTGCGTAAGAAGATCCTGTACACCCTGATGGTCATCGTTATTTTCCGTCTGGGCTGCGTTATTACCGTGCCCTACATCAATGCGGATGCGCTCACCCTGTTCGCTTCCGGGACCGGCAACATGCTGGATTACCTGAACATGATGAGCGGCGGCGCGCTCAGCCAGTGCGCCATCTTTGCTTTGGGCGTTGGTCCCTACATCAACGCCTCCATCATCATGCAGCTGCTCACCGTGGCCATTCCGGCACTGGAGCGCCTGTCCAAGGAGGGCGAGGACGGCCGGCGCAAGCTGACCCGCATTACCCGCTATGTGGGCGGCGGCATTGCCCTGGCCATGGCCATCGGCTACTACCTGATCATCCGCAACAACTACGGCGCGGTTGCTTACACCACCGGCTGGCAGGGCTGGTTTGCGGCGGTGGTCATTGTGCTGACCTTTACCGCAGGCGCACAGTTCATTACCTGGCTGGGTGAGCAGATCGACGCCAAGGGCATCGGCAACGGCGTGTCGCTGCTGATCTTTGCGGGCATTATCTCCCGCTGGAGCAGCGTGATCACCGCCGTGAAGAGCCTGCTGACCCGGGCGGCTTCCGGCGAGCCCCAGATCTATGCGTTCCTGCCCCTGTTCCTGGTGTTGGCGCTGGTGGTGGTGGTGTTCGTGGTCATTCTGACCAATGCCGAGCGCCGCATCCCGGTGCAGTACGCAAAACGGGTGGTGGGCCGCAAGATGTACGGCGGCCAGGCCAGCCACATTCCCCTGAAGGTGAACATGAGCGGCGTTATGCCCATCATTTTTGCCAGCGCGCTGGTCAGCATCCCCAACATGATCGGCAGCTTTATCAACTTTGACGCGGCGGCGCACCCGTTCTGGGCATCCTTTTTCCAGGTGTTCAACTACCGGAGCTTTTTGTACGCCGTGATCTACCTGCTGCTGATCGTTGCTTTCAACTATTTCTATGTGGCAATCCAGTATAACCCCGTGGAAATCGCCAACAATCTGCGCAAAAACAACGGCGCGATCCCCGGCATCCGGCCGGGCAAGCCCACCAGCGACTTCATTACCAAGAGCCTGTCCAAGATCACCTTTATCGGGGCGATGTTCTTGGGGGTCGTGGCCATTCTGCCCATCATTCTGGGCAATGTGACCGGCACGAACATCCAGCTGGGCGGCACGAGCTTGCTGATCGTTGTGGGCGTGGCCCTGGATACTGGCCGCAGCATGGAAAGCTACATGCTGATGCGCCATCACAAGGGCTTCCTGGAATAAACAGGGAACCCCCATCTTGACAAAAGGAAAGGGGACAAACGAGCATGAATCTGATCCTGTTGGGCGCTCCGGGCGCCGGCAAAGGGACCCAGGCGGAAGTGGTTTGCGACAAGCTGAACATTCCGGCCATCAGCACCGGGAATATCCTGCGCGCCGCAGTAAAAAACGGAACTGAAATGGGCTTGAAAGCCAAGGAATACATCGAAAACGGCTCGCTTGTCCCCGACCCCGTCATCATCGGCATCATCAAAGAGCGGCTGACCGAGCCCGACTGTGCCGGCGGCTTTATCCTGGACGGCGTGCCCCGCACGGTGGCCCAGGCTGAGGCGCTGGAGCAGATGGGGGTGGTCATCGACAAGGTGGTGGATCTTGAGGTGGCGGACGAGGTGATCATGAAACGCCTTTCCGGCCGGCGGGTCTGCTCGGCGTGCGGGGCTTCCTACCATGTGGAGCACAAGCCCAGCCGCGAGCCGGACCGCTGCGACCGGTGCGGCGGCGCGCTGATCGCCCGCAAGGACGACGAGCCTGAAACGGTGAGGGACCGGCTGCGCACCTATCACGAGCTCACCGAACCGCTGATCGAGTTTTACCGCCAGCGGGGTAAGCTGGTGGTGGTGGAAGGCCAGGACGACATCGCCGATACCACCGCGCTGCTGTTGAAGGCATTGGAGGCTTGAGCGCGTGATCCAGATCAAAAATGCCAAGGAGCTCACAGCAATGCGCCGCGCCTGCGAGATCAGCGCCGAGGCGCTGCGGCTCGGCGGCGGCGCGATCGAGGCGGGAATTACCACCGCCGAGATCGACAAGATCATTTTCGACTTTATCAAAGGGCAGGGCGCCAGGCCCAACTTCAAGGGCCTGTACGGGTTCCCGGGCACCGCGTGCATCAGCGTGAACGACGAGGTGATCCACGGCATCCCCAGCAAAAAAAAGGTGATCCGGCCCGGCGATATCGTGAGCATCGACACAGGGGCTGCCTGGGGTGGCTTTAACGGCGACAATGCCTGCACCTTTGGGTGCGGCAAGCTGGATCTTGAGGCCCGGCGGCTGCTGGAGGTCACCCGCGAAAGCCTGCACTGCGGCATTCGGGCCGCGGTGTGCGGCGCGCGGGTGGGCGATATCAGCCACGCCGTGCAGACCTATGTGGAGGAAAACGGTTTTTCTGTTGTTCGCAGCTTTGTGGGCCACGGCGTGGGCAAAGAGCTTCACGAGGACCCGGAGGTGCCGAATTTCGGCGCCGCAGGGCGCGGCCCGCGGCTGGTGAGCGGGATGACCCTGGCCATTGAACCGATGGTCAATCAGAAACACTACACGGTGAAAACCGACGCCGATGGATGGACGGTTCGCACGGCGGACGGCGGCCTTTCCGCTCACTTTGAGCACACGGTCGCCATGACCGCCGCAGGGCCCGAGGTCCTGACCAAGGCCTGGGAGGGTGCAGCATGGACTTTGTAAAAGGCCGGCTGGTGCGCTCGCGGGCAGGCAGGGACAAGACCCGCACCTTCGCGGTGCTGGCCGTGGAAGGCCAGATGCTTTTTCTCGCAGACGGAAGCCTGCGCAGACTGGAGCGGCCAAAGCCGAAAAAGATAAGGCATGTGGCCCCCACCGCCACCGTCCTGCAAAGCGAAAGCCTTGCAAACGACAAACAGCTCAGTGAGGCGATCCGCGCCTTTGACGCGGCTCACCCCACTTAATCTCAGAGGAGGGAAGCGCTTGTCCAAAGAAGACGTTATTGAAGTTGAGGGCGTGGTTATAGAAGCCCTGCCCAATGCCACCTTCCGGGTGGAGCTGGCAAACGGCCATCGGTTGCTGGCACATATCTCCGGCAAGCTGCGGACCAATTTCATCCGCATCCTGCCCGGGGACAAGGTCACACTGGAAATGTCGCCCTATGATCTCACAAAGGGCCGCATCACCTGGCGCTCGAAATAAGCGCCACACAAAAGGAGGTTCATCATCATGAAGGTCAAACCTTCCGTGAAACCCATCTGCGAAAAGTGCAAGGTCATCAAGCGCAAAGGCCGCGTGATGGTCATCTGCGAAAACCCCAAGCACAAGCAGCGCCAGGGCTGAGGCCCGAAGCGCTTGGGGGGCAAGTGCGTAGATTCCCGGCGCAGCCCCCGACACGGACATGGGATGTATATTAGGAGGTTTTTAAACTATGGCACGTATTGCCGGCGTTGACCTGCCCCGCGAAAAGCGCGTGGAAGTAGGCCTGACTTATATCTATGGCATCGGTCCCAGCACCGCCAAGAAGATCCTGGCTGGTACCAAGATCGATCCCGACACCCGCGTAAAAGACCTGACCAACGAGCAGGAAGGCCTGATCCGCGAATATATCGACAAGAACAACGTCATCGTGGAGGGCGATCTGCGCCGCAACGTGGCGCTGGACATTAAGCGCCTGGTGGAGGTGCAGTGCTACCGCGGCGTGCGCCATCGCAAGGGTTTGCCCGTGCGCGGCCAGCGCACCAAGACCAACGCCCGTACCCGCAAGGGGCCGAAGCGCACCGTGGCGAACAAGAAGAAGTAAGGAGGAGGAACAGAAATGGCAACCAAAGCTGCTGCTAAAAAGGGTGCCGTGCGCACCAAACGGCGCGAGCGCAAGAACATTGAGCGCGGCGCTGCGCACATTCAGAGCACCTTTAACAATACCATCGTAACCATCACCGACACGCAGGGCAACACCGTTTCCTGGGCCAGCTCGGGCGGTTTGAACTTCCGTGGTTCCCGCAAGAGCACTCCCTACGCCGCGCAGTCCGCCGCTGAGACCGCAGCCAAGGCCGCGATGGAACACGGCATGAAGAGCGTGGAAGTGTACGTAAAGGGCCCCGGTTCCGGCCGTGAAGCCGCGATCCGCGCGCTCCAGGCCACCGGCCTTGAGGTCAACATGATCAAGGACGTGACCCCCATCCCTCACAACGGCTGCCGCCCCCCGAAGCGCCGCCGCATCTGATTTTTAAGGAGGAACAAGAATGGCAAGATATACAGGCGCAGTGTGCCGTCAGTGCCGCCGCGAAGGTCAGAAACTGTTTTTGAAAGGCGAGCGCTGCTACTCTGACAAGTGCGCGTTTGCGCGCCGCAGCACCGTACCCGGCCAGCATGGCCCCAACCAGATGCGCAAGAAGGTCAGCGAATATGGCCTGCAGCTGCGCGCAAAGCAGAAGGCAAAACGCTACTACGGCGTGCTGGAGAGCCAGTTCGCCCACTATTTCGACATGGCCGAGCGCAAGAGCGGCATCACCGGTGAAAACCTGCTGCGCATCCTGGAGAGCCGGCTGGACAACGTGGTGTACCGCGCGGGCTTTGCCATGAGCCGCAAGGAGGCCCGCCAGCTGGTGCTGCACCGCCACTTCACCGTGAATGGCCAGCTGGTGAACATCCCCTCCTACCTGCTCAAGGCCGGCGACAAGGTGGAGATCAAGACCACCGACTGCGGCAAGCTGAAGGAGTGCGTTGAAAAGAACGGCTCCCGCCCCACCCCCTCCTGGATGACCAAGGACACCGAGAAGATGAGCGTGATTGTGGACCGGCTGCCGGACCGCGCCGACATCGACTTCGACGTGGCCGAGCACCTGATCGTTGAGTTGTACTCCAA
>NZ_DBGCTQ010000093.1:0-35111 GCF_048388525.1 Allofournierella sp.
CTTTTCTTCTTTGCTTCGCATGATATATTTTCGTCGCATATTTTCTCTCTCCTTTTCCTTTATACTAACACAAAAAGATGGTAGGCACTTTCGTGTCTACCATCTTTTTACCACTTCAGGCCTACGGCTCCGGGGCAGATTTTATAAAACGTCGGGGAACGCGCTTTATTTCAGCCTTCTCCGCTGGCTCAAAAACGCCTCAAAATTCAATCACCACAACAACCGGTACAAGCTGTATAAAAAAGACCACCGCCCCGATTTCGCAGCCGGCAGCGGGTGATTTGTTATGTGATGTAAAAACACTCTGGCCTGTTCTACTGGGCCCTGCGCAGTTTTTTGATCGCCGCGGTGTGGTCCATTACGACCGTTTCAAGGGTGCGCAGCCGGTCCCGCATATCATCGGGCCGGGCGGCCCGGCCGTTGGCCTTGTCCAGCTTTTCGGCAATGTCGGTGTACTGCTCTCTATCCTATCAAGCCGCATTACCATGGCAGCCCGGCCTGTGCGCAGCGCTGCAACTTCCTTGTTTAGCCCACCCAACTGCTCATGAAGGGGCTTTAATAATTCGGCAATCTGCTGTAAAGTGTATAAAGCAAACAGTTTGAGCGGTTCGATACATACAAAAAAGCGGCCAAGCACACCACCGCTTAACCGCATAGCAAGGACCTAACCCGACAAAAGAAAAGCACCCCGGAACCGCTTGGTTCCGGGGTGCTTTTTGGTGGGAGCGGGTGGATTCGAACCACCGAAGCAAAAATGCAACAGATTTACAGTCTGCCCCCATTGGCCACTCGGGAACACTCCCACATGTTCCGCGCTCGTTCAGTGAGTGCTAGTGTATTATAGCAAACTGGCGAAAAAATTGCAAGCCCTTTTTCGTTTTTTTTCCTTTTCGCCGCGCGGGCCCACAAATTAAAAAATTCGTCATATTTTTCACCGGGTTTTGTGCTATAATGTTTAACATACATAAATATTTTTAACAATCTAGAACGCCCGACGGCCCCGCCGCCGGGCCAGGAAGAGGAGGCAATCTTATGGCGGAAATTTCCGGATACTCCCGCATCACCCCCGAGCTGGAAGCAATGGCGGCTGCCTGCCTGGCCAACAGCCAGATCGACAAGAACGACTACGTGCGCTACGACGTCAAGCGCGGCCTGCGCGATCTGAACGGCACCGGCGTGCTGGCCGGTCTCACCGAAATCAGTGAGATCGTGAGCAGCAAAACGGTAAACGGCGAAAAACAGCCCTGCGAAGGCGAATTGTATTACCGCGGCTACCGCATCGAGGATCTCACCCGCGACATTGCGCGGGACAAACGCTTTGGCTTTGAAGAGACCGCGTATCTTCTGATGTTCGGCCAGCTGCCCACGAACCGGCAGCTGCAGGAATTCAACGAGCAGCTGGCGTTTTACCGCAGCCTGCCCACCAACTTTGTGCGGGACGTCATTTTGAAGGCCCCCAGCAAAGACATGATGAATACCCTGGCCCGGTGCGTGCTCACCATGGCCAGCTACGACGACTGCCCCGACGATATCTCCCTGGCCAACGTGGTGCGCCAGTGTGTGGACCTCATCGCCATCTTCCCCCTGATCTCGGTGTACGGCTACCAGGCCTACAACTACTACAAAAACGGCAGCAGCCTGTACATCCACGCCCCCCGGCCGGACCTCTCCACCGCCGAGAATATCCTCACCCTGTTGCGGCCGGACGGCTCTTACACCCCGCTGGAGGCCCACATTCTGGACCTGTGCCTGGTGCTTCACGCCGAGCACGGCGGCGGCAACAACTCCACCTTCACCACCCACGTGGTCACCAGCTCCGGCACCGATACTTACAGCTGCATGGCCGCCGCCCTGGCCAGCCTCAAGGGCCCCCGCCACGGCGGCGCGAACATCAAGGTGGTGGAAATGTTCGAGGACATGAAGGCCAACATCAAGGACTGGCACGACGAAGACGAGGTGCGCGCCTACCTGCAGGGTCTTTTGAACGGCGAGCACTTCGACCACAGCGGCCTGATCTACGGCATGGGCCATGCGGTGTATTCCATCAGCGACCCCCGGGCCACCATTCTCAAGAGCTTTGTGGACCGCCTTTCCCAGGAAAAGGGCCTGCACGAGGAATATGCCCTGTATTCTGCGGTGGAGCGCCTCGCGCCCGAGGTCATCGGCGCAAAGCGCAAGATCTACAAGGGCGTTTCCGCCAATGTGGACTTCTACAGCGGCTTTGTGTACAAAATGCTGGATCTGCCCACCGAGCTGTTCACCCCTCTGTTCGCCATCGCCCGGGTGGCCGGCTGGAGCGCCCACCGCATGGAAGAGCTCATCAACATGGGCAAAATCATCCGCCCGGCCTACAAGGCGGTCATGCCCCACCGGGATTACCTGCCCATGAGCCAGCGCAATTAAACACCTCAAACGTCACCCCAAGGGGGGCGGAGCAACTGCTCCGCCCCCCTTTTCCTGTTTTTCCGGTCAGCCCTTCACCGCTTTTTCAAAGGCTGCCACCAGCTCCTCCCCCACCTGTTCCCGGATGGAATCGTACACACCGCTCACCTTTTCCAGCATTTGGCCACGCAGCTCGTCCTCAATGGGCACGATCTCCACGCCCGCGTCGGTGATGGTCTTTTTGTAGCCCTCGATGCGCTTGTCCGCCTCGGCGCGGGTGGCCTGGTGCGCCTCAATGAGCGCCTGCTGCACCGCTGCCTGCAGCTCTGCCGGCAGCGCCTGGAACTTTTCCTCGTTCATCACCATGACCAGGTTGTGCAGCAGGTGGTTCGTTTCCACCACCGCCTTCTGCACCTCGTAGAACTTTTGCGACACAATCAGGTCATAGGGGTTCTCCTGCGCGTCGATGGTCTTTTGCTGCAGGCCGATGTACACCTCGCTGAAGTCCATGGGGGTGGGGTTTGCCCCCAGGTCCTTCCAGTAGGCGATGTGGTTTTTGTTGTCCATCACGCGAATTTTCTGGCCGCCGAAGTCTGCCAGAGTGCGCACCGGCGTGCTTGTGGACATCACCCGGAAGCCCGCGTCCGCAAAGGCGAACAGGTGCAGCCCCCCTTTGGCAAAGGCCTGCTGCATGGGCTGCAGCACCTCGTTTGAGTCCAGCGCCCTGCGGGCCGACGCAAGGTCCGGAAAAAGGTTCGGCAGGTCGAACACAGCGGCCTCCGGCACGTAATTCACAAAACTGCTGGTCACTAAAACCACAAAGTCAATGTTTCCCGCCTTGGTTCCCTCGATCATCTCGGCGTCCTTGCCCATGGCGCTGTCGGTATACACGGTGGCCTGGATCGCGCCGCCGCTTTTTTCCTTCATCAACTCGGCGGCGGTGGAGGCCAGCACATAGTTCACGCTGTTTTCGCTGGTGGAAATGCCGATGTTGAAATTGTACTGCGCCCCGCTCTGCGGGGCCGCCGGCTGGCTTTGGCCCGCAGAGCTGCCCGCCGCCGGTCCGGCGGAAACGGGCGCCGGTGTGCCGCCGCAGCCCGCCAGCATCAGGGGCAGGCAGGCCGCCAGGCCCCCGGCCAGGATCTTGTTCCAGAATGTTTTTTTCATTTCAAAGTCCCTCCTTCATTTATGCTCCGACCAGCAGCAGGCTGATCTGCGGTACAAAATTGATGAGCAGCAGGCAAACCAGAAACGCCGCGATAAACGGCGCCGCCTTTTTTGCAATGCTCATGGCGGGCACGCCGGTCATATTGCTGGTCACAAACAGGTTCATGCCCATCGGCGGGGTCACAAAGCCCACGGCCAGGTTGCAGACCATCAGGATGCCCAGGTGGATAGGGTTGATCCCCACCGTCTGCGCCAGCGGCAGCAGGATCGGCGTCAGGATCATGATCGACACCAGCGGGTCCATCAGCATGCCCGCCGCAAGCAGGATCACGTTGATGATCAGCAATACGCCCACCCTGCCGCTCACCAGCGAGAGCACCCCCTCGCTGATGGCGCCGGACACCTGCAGAAGCGACACCACCCGCCCAAAGGTGGTCGCGGTGGCAATGATAAAGATGATGGCCGCATAGGTTTTGACCCCTTCCCGCAGCATGGGCAGAAGGTCGCGCCAGGTCATGCTCTTATAAATGAACAGGCTCACAAACAGCGCGTAAAAGATCGAAATGCCCGCCGCCTCGGTGGGCGAGGCAATGCCGCCGTAAATGCTGCCCAGAATGATCACCGGGGTCAGCAGCGCCCAGCTGCTCTCGCGCAGCAGCCTGCCAAAGCCCTGCGCACGGATGGTCTCGTAGTTTTCCTGCAGGCGGGCCTTATCCTCCCCGTGCCGCTTGCAATAGGCCCACGCCACCACCATCAGCCCCAGGGCGATCAGCGCGCCCGGCAGAATGCCCGCGATGAACAGCGCCGAGGTGGAGGTGTTGGACATGGAACTGTACACAATAAAGGGGATGCTGGGCGGGATGATGACCCCCAGCCCGCCAGCCACCGCCACGATGGCCGAGGCGAACACCAGATCGTACCCCATGCCGGTCAGAAAGGGGATGGCCATCGCTCCCACCGCCGCGGTGGTGGCCGGCCCCGAGCCGGAAATGGCCCCGTAGAACAGGCAGGTGATAATGGCCGCGCAGGGGAAGCCCGCGGTCTTGTTGCCGATAAAATAGGCAAAAAAGTTGAACAGCCTCTTGGAAATCCCGCCCTTCGCCATAATTACGCCGGACAGCATGAACAGCGGGATTGCCAGGATGGGAAAGCTGTTCAGCCCGTTCAGCATGCTGCGCACCGCCGCGTCCACCGTAAAGGGGAAGGCCGGGTTTGCCAGCACGGGCAGGATCGAAATACCGCCGAACACCACCCCAATGGGAATGGCGATCGCGATCATGACCAGCAGCGCCGCAAAAAACACCGTGAGCGACATTACACCGCGCCCCCTTTCTTCTGCGCCGGCCGCAGCAGCGCCCGGGCGGTTTGCAGCATGTGCTGCACCATGCGCAGAATGCCCAGCCCAAAACCCGCCAGCGGGGCGGAGTACACATATTTCATGGGCAGGCCCATGGCCGAGCTGGTCTGGCCGCTGGCCAGCACCTCCTGCAGGATCGTCACGCTGCCCCTAGCGAACAGGGCGAACAGCAGCACCACCACCAGGCTCGCCAGCAGATCCACCGCTGTGCGCAGGCGCCGCGGCAGGGCGTTCACCGCCATGTCGATGCGGATCTCAGTGCCCTTTTTGATGCAGTACCCAATGCTCAAAAAGCCCGACCAGATGTAACAGAAGCGGTTCAGCTCCTCGCTCCAGGTGAGCGAGGAGTTCAACACCTTGCGCATAAACACCTGAAAGCCCGTCAGCAGGCACATAACGGCCAAAAATACAACGAGCAGCGCTTCTTCCAGATGTTCGTCAAGCCACTTAAAAATCTTCACGCCATTCTCCCTCCTTTACAGCGCCGTGTACATTCGTTCCAGCGCGGCCTCGCTCAGCGTGATCCCCAGGCCCGGCCCCTCGGGCACGAAAAAGCTCATCTCCCCGTCCGCTTCCAGGGGGCGGGCAAGCAGCTCGTTGCGCAGGCCGTTTTCGTTGGTTTCCGATTCAATGATCTCGGTGTTCGGCAGGCTGGCTGCCAGGTGCAGGCTGGCTGCAAAGTGCACCGCCGAGCCAAACGAGTGCATGGAAACCGGCTTGTTTTGTGCGGCGCCCAACGCCGCGATCTTGCGGCACTCGGTAACGCCGCCGCTCCACCCGATATCCGGCTGTAAAATATCCACCGCGCCCTGTTCCAGCAGGCGGCCGTAGTTCATCACCCCCTGTTCGGTCTCAAACCCCATCACCAGAATCCCCTGCAGCTGCCGGCGCAGCCGGGCACAGCCCTCCAGGTCCTCAAACAGGGTGGGTTCCTCCAGCCAGTCCACCCCGCACCGCGCAAGGTCCCTGCCGTAGTGTACAATGGTGCCGCTGCTCCAGGCCGCGTTCAGATCCACCAGCAGCCGGCCCTCCTTCACCAGGGCGCGGGCTGCTGCGATCCGCGCCAGGTCCTCCTCCACGCTTACCCCGTATTCCGCGCTCGCCATGCAGCGCAGCGGGTGGCCGGGCAGCGCGGGGGTGCGGCCCGCCTTGATCTTTACGTGGCGGTACCCCTTTTGCAGGTTGCGTTCCACCTCCCGGCGCAGCCCGTCCAGCCCTTTTCCAGGGGCGTAAAACCCGCAGCTCGCGTACGAGGGCACCCGGTCGGCATAGCCGCCCAGCAGCTTATAAACGGGCATGCCCGCCGCTTTGCCCAAAATGTCCCACAGCGCGACATCCACTCCGCTCATAAGCCCCATAATAAGCCCGCGGCGGCCGTGTGCCACGGTGCGCCAGAACAGCTTTTGCCAGATCCACTCGATGCGGGTGGGGTCCTCGCCGATCAGCGTGGGGGCCAGGTGATCTTCCAGCAGCGCCTTGCCCGCCCGCAGCGAGCAGCCGTACAAAAACGCCTCGCCGATGCCCTCGAGCCCTTTGTCCGTCACAACGCGCACCAGCAGCGCCTGCCGCGCCTTCACGTCGATCAGCGCATCCCCCATGCGCGGGCTCTCCCACCGCAGGGGGATGGCTTTTATTTCAATGATCTTCATGGATCGCTCCTCTTGTTTCAAATTCCCTCGCTTGTTTGCAAACAGCTTCTGTGGTATATTGATTATAACATGAGTAAGTTTTAAACGGAATTTCGGATATTTTGGACAAATTATAAGTTTTCCTTATACCCGAGTCCAACGCAAGGGGGCAGGCATACCGCATGGATATGAAGTATTTTCTCTATTTTTTGGAGATCGCGCGGGCCAAAAATCTGTCGCGGGCGGCCGAGCGGCTGTATGTCTCCCAGTCCGCCCTGAGCCAGTTTCTGGCCCGTGAAGAGGCGGAGCTGGGGGTAAAGCTGTTTTTGCGCCGCCACAACACCCTGCTGCTCACCCCGGCGGGCCAGCGCTACTTCGAGGCCTGCCAGGACATTCTGGACCGCAAAAACCGCCTGTACCAGGAGCTGGCAAATCTCGAGACCTGTAAGGTGGGCAGCATGGCGGTGGGCATCACCCCCCAGTGGGGCTGCGAAATGTTCTCCCGCATCTACCCCATCTTCCAGCGTGATTACCCCAACTACACCCTCAAGCTCTTCGAGGACACTACCTTTCCCCTCATGAGCATGGTCCGGCAAAAGGAGCTGGATCTCGCCATCCTGGCCTTCAACCGGCTGGACGGCATCCCCCTGCACTGCGAGACCATCTGCGAGGAGCGGTTCGTGCTGGCCGCGCCCGCCGCCTTCTGCGACCGGCTGCCAGGCGGCGAGGGGCAGGGGCCGGAGTTTCCTGTGGCCGGGCTGGGGCAGTTCTCCTCCCGCAGGTTCATCCTCTCCCGCCGGGGCACCGCCATCCGCGAGATCCAGGACGAAATGTTTGCTGCAAACGGCATCGAGCCCAGCATCCTGTGCGAGATCAACAACTTCGACGCCACCCTGCGCCTTGTGTCCGAGGGGCTGGGGGTGTCGGTCGTGCCGCTCTCCTGCGTCCGTCCCTCGCCCCGGGTGCGCTATTTCTTCCCGCCGCGGCCCTGGAGCTGGAAGATCGGGGTGGCCTACCGCAACCGCTTTGTCCACAGCGCGGCCAGCTCCTATTTGCTCGAGCTGGTGAACCTGTATTTTCACGGGCAGCGCGGCGCCGCGCCGGAGCCCTGAGCGCACAAAAAAGCCCGCCCCCGTTTTCCACGGGAGCGGGCTTTTCAGTTGAAAATCAGCAGACCACTTACTGCTTCACGATCACGCCCTTGGGGCAGACCTCCACGCACTGGCCGCAGCCGATGCATTTCTCGTAGTCGATGCGGGCCAAAAAGTTCTCCACCTTGATCGCCTCGGTGGGGCAGGCCTTTTGGCACTTCATGCAGCCAATGCAGCCGGTCTGGCACTCCTTGTTGGTCAAAGCGCCTTTCTCGGTGTTGTGGCACAGCACCAGGGGCTTTGCCTCGGTGCCGCCCAGGATGTCGATCACATCGTGGGGGCACACGGCGGCGCAGGCGCCGCAGCCGGTGCACTTTTCAGCGTCCACCTGGGCGATGCCCTCCACAATATGGATGGCGTCGAACTTGCAGGCCTTCACGCAGTCGCCCAGGCCGATGCAGCTGAACACGCAGGCCTTGGGGCCGCCGTGCAGCGCCGCGGCCGCGGCGCAGCTCTGGATGCCGCTGTAGTCAAACCGCTGGCCGCACACGCCGGGTTTGCCCTGGCAGGCGGCTACGGCCTTCACCACCGCGGTGGCCCCGGCGTCCACGCCCATCACAGCGGCCACGGCGTCCGCCGTCTTGGCGCCGCCGGGCACGCACTTGTTCACCGGCGCACCGGCCTCCACAATGGCCTTGGCGTAGTCGGCGCAGCCGGCGTAGCCGCAGGCGCCGCAGTTGGCGCCGGGCAGGCAACCGTTCACCTCGCCGATGCGCGGGTCCTCCTCCACATGCATGAACTTGGCGGCCAGCACCAGGATCACCGCGCCCAGAAGGCCCACGACGGTAACGATCGCAATTGCTAATCCAATAGTCATGTTCCAGCCTCCCTTACACAGTTCCAAAAATGCCTTCGATCAGGCCGCCGAAGCCGCCGAAGGAAAGCGCGGTAGCAGCCGCGGCCACCAGGGTGATGGGCAGGCCTTCAAAGCACTTGGGGGTCTGGGCCTCCTCCAGCCGCTTGCGCACGCCGGAGAAAATGACCATCGCCAGCATAAAGCCCACGCCCGCGCCCACCGCGCACACGATGCTCTCCAAAAAGCTGTAGCCGTTGTCGATGTTCAGCACGGTCACGCCCAGCACCGCGCAGTTGGTGGTGATCAGGGGCAGATACACGCCCAGCGCCTTGTGCAGCGGGGGCATATACTTTTTCATGATGATCTCCACCAGCTGCACCAGCACGGCGATCACCAGAATGAACACGATGGTCTGCAAATACCCCAGATCCCATTTCAGGCCGCCGTTGCCGTCCGAGGGGGTCAGCAGGTAGGTCTGGATGGGCCAGGTCACCGCGGTGGCCAGGGTCATCACGAACACCACCGCGCAGCTCATGCCAAAGGCGGAGTTCAGTTTTTTGGAAACGCCCAGGAAGGGGCAGATGCCCAGGAACTTCACCAGCACATAGTTGTCCACCAGGATCATGGTGAAGAAAATGGAAGCAAGCTTTACCGCCATTATTCACAGCCTCCTTTCGCGCCGCAGGCGCCCTGGGAGGGGCAGCCCTCGCAGCCGATGCTGCGTTTTTTCTTGTTGCCTGTGCGGTTCTCAATAAAGATCACCAGCGCCATCAGGATGCCGAAGGTGAAAAAGCCGCCGGCGGGGGTGGTCATAAAGGTAAAGCGCTCCACGCTCTCGGGGATGATGGTCATGCCGAACCAGCTGCCCGAACCAATGATCTCGCGGATCGAGCCCATCACCACCAGGGTCAGGGTAAAGCCCAGGCCCATGCCCAGGCCGTCGATGGCGGAATCCAGCACCTTGTTTTTCGAGGCAAACATTTCAGCCCGGCCCAGAATGATGCAGTTCACCACGATCAGCGGCAAAAACACGCCCAGCGCCTTGTCCAGCTCGGGTACGTAGGCCTTCACCAGCATCTGCACGATCGACACGAAGGTGGCGATCACCGTGATGTAGGCCGGCAGGCGCACCTTGTCGGGAATCATCTTGCGCAGCGCGCTGATCACGATGTTGGAACAAAACAGCACAAAGGTGGCTGCAACGCCCATGCCCAGGCCGTTGAAGGCCAGGGTGGTAACGGCCAGGGTGGGGCAGGTGCCCAGAACCAGGCGAAGCACCGGGTTCTCCTTGATGAGGCCGTTGGTAAAGATCTGACTCTTTTTCATAACTCGAACAGCCCCCTTTCTCAGGACGCAGCCGGGGCGCTGCTGGCCCCGCTGGTATCAGCCGGCTGGCTGGTTTCTTGGCCGTCTTCCGGCCCGCTGGCGGGCGCGGACGTATCGCCGCCGGGCACAGGCTCACCGCCCGCGGCGGGGTTCATGGCCGCCATGGCCTGCACGCACTTGCGCACAACCTTTTTCACGCCCACGGTCGATTCGGTGGCGCCGGCGATGGTGTCCACGCCGTCCAGCCCCTCTTCATTCTGCACACCGGTGAACTGGCCCAGGAAATCCTCGCTGGCCGCCTGATCGCCGATGCCCGGGGTCTGGTGCGAAACGTCCACCCACATGCCGGTGATCGCGCCGGTCTCGTCAAAAGCCACCGCCACGGTCAGGGGCTCCGGGGTGCCGTAGCCGTCGTGGGTGTAGCCGGTGCCGGTGCCCACCAACACGGTCATGCCGCCGTTCCGATAAGCGGCCTCCAGGCCCTCGGGGGTATCAATGGCCTCAGGTGCGCCGCCCAGCAGCTGCTCCACGGCCTCCTCCAGGGTCATCTGCGGGGTCTCTTCCTCGATCACCGCCGCCTGGCCCAGGGCCACCTCGTTGAAGCAGTTCACCGCGGTGTTGATGGCCGCCACGGCCGCCTTGGACGACACGGTCGCGCCGCTCAAAGCGTCCACGCCCTTGCCCAGCTCCTGGGTGCCGGCGAGGCCGATGAACTGCTGGGCAAAGGCGGTGCCCTCCGCGCTGCCGTCCACCAGCTTCTGGCCGTAGCCCGCGGTCTCGCTGTTCTCCATAAACTGGATGCCCACGATGCTGCCCTCGGCGTCAAAGCCCACGACCACCGGCACATCGCCGCCAAAGCCCTTGGCGCTGGCCTTGATGGCCCAGCCCGCGCCGTTGGTGGCCTTCATCACGGCCTGCACGTTGGTGGTGGCAAAATCGGTCACCTCTTCAAAATTGTCGGCGCCCGGCACCACCACCAGGTAAGCCTGGTTGGCGGCCGCCGCCTGCTGCTCGGCAATGATGGGGGCGGTGAACTGGTTGGTCACCGCCAGACCCGCGCTGGCGATCAGGCAGATCACCACCAGCACCACCACGGGCTTTAACATGTCGTTCCAGGTATTCTTTTTCATGCTGCGTGCGCCCCCTTCTTTTTCTTACCGGCGCCCAGGGGTTTTTGCCGGGTCAGGTCGTTCAGGTACGGCACCAGCAGGTTCATGAACAGGATTGCGTACGAAACGCCCTCCGGCATGTTGGCAAAGGTGCGGATGCCGAAGGTCAAAAGGCCCAGCCCAATGCCGAAGATGAGTTTGCCCTTCAGGGTGAAGGGGCTGGTCACATAGTCGGTCGCCATAAACACCGCACCGAACAGCAGGCCGCCCGCCAGCACCTCGTGCAGCACCAGCATCCCGGCGTCGCCCAGGGGCATGCCGCCGTTTGCGAACAGGCGGTACAGCAGCGAGAACGCCGCGTAGCTGCCCACATAAGTAAGCGGGATCGACGGGCTGATGGTGCGGCTCGCCACCAGCCAGGCAAATCCCAGCAGGATGGCCAGCGCGCAGGTCTCGCCCAAAACGCCCCCGTGCACGCCCAGAAACAGGTCGGTCAAAGGGTACTGACCCAGCAGCGGGGCGCCCTCCGCATTGGCCACCTGCAGCGGGGTGGCCCCCGCCGCCGCGTCGATGCCCATCTTGCGGAACGCCAGCACCGCCTTGGTGGGGAACACCCACTTGGTCATGCTGCCGGCAAACCCGGTGAACAGCACGATGCGGCCCACCAGGGCGGGGTTTGCAAAGTTGAAGCCGATGCCGCCGAACAATTGCTTGGCGATCACGATGGCGATGAACGCGCCGATGATCGCGATCCACACAGGGATGCCCACGGGCATGTTCAGCCCCAGGATGATGCCGGTCACCACGGCCGACAGATCCCCCACCGGGATCGGCTTTTTCATCAGCAGGCAGTACAGGTACTCAAAGCCCACGCAGGCCGCGGTGGTGATGCCCACCACCAGCAAGGCGCGCCAGCCGAAGATCAGCGCGCTGGCCGCCACGCAGGGCAGCAGCGCCACCACCACGTTGCCCATCAGCCCCCGGGTGGACGAGCGGTCCTGAATGTGGGGGGAGGCAGTTACGGTCAAACGGTTTTCCATGTTACTTCTTTGCCTCCTTCGCTGCAAAATCCTTGGCCAGGCTCATGGTCTGGGTGACCGGGCGCTTGGCCGGGCAAACATAGCTGCAGGTGCCGCACAGCATGCACAGATCCACGCACAGCTTGTCCAGCTCCTCGGTGTCCTTGCGGGTAAAGGCCCCGGCGATCTGCACGGGGGCCAGGCCCATGGGGCAGCCCTCAATGCAGCGCCCGCAGCGGATGCAGGGCTGGGGGGCGGGCATGGCCGCCTTCTGGGCGGTAAAGGCCAGCAGGCCGTTGTTCTGCTTGAGCACAGGCTCGTCCATCGTGGCCACCGCCACGCCCATCATGGGCCCGCCCATGATCACCTTGCCCAGCTCCACGCCCTCCTTCAGGCCGCAGAACGCGAACACCTCGCTGATGGGGGTGCCGATCAGCACCTCCACGTTCTTGGGGGCGGCAACGGCGTCGCCGTCCACGGTCAGGCGCTTTGCCACCAGCGGCATGCCGGTGGCCAGGTATTTGCCAATGGTCGACACAGTGGTCACGTTCAGCACGATCACCCCCGCGTCGCAGGGCAGCCCGCCCTGGGGCACCTCGCGGCCGGTGGCGCTCTCGATCAAAATCTTTTCGGCACCCTGGGGGTAGCGGGTCTTGAGGGGCTTCACCGAAACGCCCTCCACGCCTTTGGCCAGGCTGCACATCAGGTCGATGCACTCGGGCTTGTTGCGCTCAATGGCAATGATGCAGCTCTTGATCTCCAGGTACTTCATCACCGCCTGGATGCCGCTCATCACCGTCTCGCTGTTCTCCAAAAACTCCCGGGCGTCGGCGGTCAGGTAGGGCTCGCACTCGGCCCCGTTGATCACCAGGGTATCCACCGGGGTCTTGGGGCTCAGCTTTACCGCAGTGGGAAAGCCGGCGCCGCCCAGGCCCACCAGCCCGCAGGCCTGCACCGCCGCAATAAAGCTGGCCTTGTCGGTCACCAGGGGGGCCTTCACCGCCGGGTCCACGGTCTGCTCCCCGTCCGGCTGAATGACCACCGCCGGGCAGTCCGCGCCGCTCGAAAGCCGCACGCTGTCCACCGCGGTCACGGTGCCGGACACGCTGGAATAGATGTTGGCGCTCACGAAGCCCTGGGCCTCGCCCACCAGGGTGCCCACCATCACGGTGTCGCCCTTTTTGACCACCGGCGCACAAGGCGCGCCAATGTGCTGGCGCATGGGCAGAACGACCTTGCTGGGCACGGGCATTTTTTCCGTGGCCAGGGCGGCCGTTCCCTTTTCATGCGGCACGCCGGCGCCGCGCGCCGCGCGTTTGAGCTGTTTCAACATGAATTGAACGTTCCCCCATTTCTCAAAACTTAACTCCAGGGCGCCGGGCATGCCAAATCAGAGTGCGCCCGCGCCCACTCCATTTTATTTTACCATCTCGATCGCACAAGTCAACAGAAAACCCGCAACTCGAACCGAGTATTTTTTTGGTATTTAAGGCGTTTTCCCGTGCGGTTTGGGTCGCCAAAAAGGGTTTGCACAAAAGGGCCTGTGTGTGGTATACTGATAACACACATTAACAGATAACACAGAGCGCGCTGCGCGCCGGCAGGCCGCCGGCTGCGCGCCGCGTCATAGAGGAGGTTGTTCTCTTGAAACTGCTCGGCAAGATCCTGTTGTTCCTGGTGGCGGTGGGTGCCGCCCTGTTCGGCCTGGCTGCGCTGCAGCAGGAGGCCGGCCCCCGTTACATCTCGGTGTATGACACCGACGAGGACGAAATGCCCTACTGACCCCGCCCAAAAGCGCAGCGCCCCGGCCTTTGAAGGCCGGGGCGCCGTTTTATTTTATCGCTCTTTCACGGCCACAAGCTCGATGTAGCCGCGCTCGCCCACCGGTTCCAGCTGGATGCGGGGGTTTTTGTCATCCCACGCATAGCCCAGCACCGCCGGGTCGTACCGCCCGATCGCCCCCTGCACCTGCTCGATGGCGGCGCAGTAGTCCTCCTCGGCAAACGCCTCGCCCTGAAAGCGCAGGTACTTCGCCGCGGGCAGCTCCACGATCTCGAATCCCTCCGGCACGGGGCCGTCCCAGCCCGGCGCCAGCTCGGCCCCCTGCACATACTCCGAGGTCCCGGGCGCGATCAGGTGCCTGGGCAGCCACAGGCTCACCGGCTCGCCCCCCAGGCTGGTCAGCAGGCCCCACACCTCGCACCCCACCTCTTCGCAGTAGGCAAAGTAGTCCCGCGCGGCCACCCCGCGGCGGATCAGCACCCTGCGCGCCGGTTTTTCCACCAGCTGCACAAACACGGTCTTTGCGTTTTCCATTTTGTTCTCCTTTCGCAGTTCACGATACTTCACGCCGTAAGGGGTGAAGAGCCACAGGGGTACCGGCGCGCGCGCATACTCTCCGGGGTTGCACCCGAACGCCCTGTAAAACGCCCTCTGGTATCCGTCCACACTGCCGAACCCCAGCTCAAACGCCAGGTCCGCCACCTTTACCTGCCCGCCGCGCAGCCGCAGCGCCGAGCGGGAAAGCCGCAGCCTGCGGATGTACTCGGCCGGGGTCATATTTACCCACCGCACGAACAGCCTGTAGGAATACCAGGGGGAATACATCGAGACCCGCGCCAGGTCGGCCAGGCCCAGCTCTTCGCCAAGATGGGCCTCGATATAATCCTGCATGCGCTGCACCGCCAGGATCTGCTCCTCCAACGCCCTCACCTCCTTACACCCTCAGTTTACCGGATGCGCCCTCCCAAATGCTCGACCTTTTTTGCTCTTCTGCCGCCGCTCTGCGCTCTGCCCCCGCCAAAGGGAAAGAGGGGCCCTGCGGCCCCCCTTGTTTTTCGCTCTCTCAAAGTCCCCGGAACGCCGCGGCGGGCCGGGCGCGCGCCCGGCGGCTTCACTTTCTCAGGATCCGTTCCAGCTGCTCCGGGCCCAGCAGGTTCACCGTCTCAAACCGGCCCTTGTAAAACACGCCCCAGTTGTTGAAAACGCAGGGCAGCTCCTTTGCCTTCTGCAGGGTATCCACCCGGATCAGGGTCGCGGGCACGCCCTTTGCCCCGCAATACTGCTTTACCTTTTCCACATACTGGTACACATAGGGGCATTGCAGGTCATAATAGACCGTGAGCTCCCTGCCATCGATCCTCTCCTTTTTGGCATTTGGGGCAAACCGGGGCGCCGTGCCGCCGAACGGGAGCGCCAGCAGCTCATACCCGTTTTCGGTGGCGTCCACCGCCTCAAAACCGAACTTCTTTGCAAAGGCCTGGTCCGAGAGCCAGGACTTCTGCTTTTTGGCCCCCAGCATACAGACGCCCGATCCCCCCTTCTCCCTGGCGTCGGCCAAACAATACTCCATCAGGGCTTTTCCATATCCTTTGCCCTTGTCCTCGCCGGTGACCCACAGGCAGTACACATAATAATACCCCTCGCCCACGATGGGGACCCACGCCGTTTCCAGGGGCGCATATTCAATAAAGACCGTGGCCTTTGCGTTCAGCTTTCGAAAAACGTGCCCCTCGCGCAGCCGATCCGCAAGCCATTGCCGCTTGGCCTCAACCCCAGGGTGGGGCTTTTTTGTGCGGATGATACAGCACAGATGCTCCTGCGCCAGGTTTTCCGGCGTTAAATTCAAAAAATCAGCGGCCATGTGCACCCTCTCCTTCGCTCCTCAGGATAAAAACCAGATGGTATCATGATACCATGAAAACCGCAAAATGGGAACCGGCCGCCAAAGCGCCTTTCTTTTTGCCGGGCCGCGCGCCTGCGCGGTCCGGCCGGTTGACAGCGCGCGCTCCAGGCCTTACACTGGGGCTGTACGCTTTTTCTTTTTTTGCCGGGCCGGCAAAGATCTGCAAGGGGGAATGGGATCGGTGGACACACAGGCAAAGCTCAAGGTCCTCGGCTGCATTGCGCGGCGGCTCAACGCGGCGCATGTCACCTGGGCGGTGGGGGCGTCGCTGCTCTTATACCTGAAGGGCAAGGCGCCCGGCTTTCACGATATCGACCTTTTGGTGGCCGAGGCCGACCTGCCCAGGGCCGGGGCCGAGCTCGCGGCCCTGGGGGCGCTGCAGCCGCCCCACCCAAACCCCGGGTTCAAAACCCGGCATTTTCTCGAGTTTGTGGTGCAGGGCGTGGATGTGGACGTCATGGCCGGCCTCGTGGTGGTGAGCGGCGGCAGCGATCACGCGTTCCCCCTGGAGCCGGGCGACGTGCAGGATTGGGCCGAGGTGGACGGCGTAACCGTGCCCCTGCACTCGCTGGCCCAGTGGCGCACCCTGTACCAGCTCATGGGCCGCCCCGAGAAGGTACGCATGATCGACGGCGCGCCCATTCGTTGATTTTTCGGCGGCGCCGCCCTGCGCTCTTTGCCCCGGGTGCGGCCTTTTTTCCGCCGCGCCCGCCCCTTTGCCACGAAGCGTGGCAAAAAGCGTGCCGCCGCCACGCCCGGTTGCTTGCGTTCGGGCCCGGCGCACCGTATGCTGGGGGCATTAACACAAAAGGGGGAAGCGCAAATGCTTTCAGAAAAGATCAAACAGCTGCGCGTGCAGGCCTGCCTGTCGCAGGAACAGCTGGCCGAAAAATTGAATGTGTCGCGCCAGGCGGTCACCAAGTGGGAGACCGGAGGCGGTGTGCCGGACATTGAAAACCTGCGGGCGCTCTCGGCCCTGTTCTGCATCTCGCTGGACGAGCTGCTGGAAAACCGGGCCGTGCCCCGCCCCCTGCAGGACTTTCTGTTCGAGAGCGTGACCGAATACGATGTGGACTGCCAAAAGGATTTCGACATCACCTTTTCCGGGGCGCACCGGGTCGTGCTCTGCGGGTGCGGGGGCGAAAAGGTGCGGGTGCGCCTGGCCTCGAACCAGCTGCCCGGGATCCAGAGCGCTTTCAAGGTAAAGCTGGACGACAACAGGCGCGGCATCGACCTGGACGTGCACCGCACCGGTACCATGACGGAGGCCCTGGCCAAAGAGGCTTTGCACCTTTTCATCTTTTTGCCCCGGCAGTACCTGCGCCGGGTCGAGCTGACCGGCAACACCGGCGCGCTGACCATCCGGGAGCTGCGGGCCGAAGGGGCGGAGTTTTCAGGCAAGGTGGGCCGGGTGTTCCTGCAGGGCTTTTCCGGCCATCTGGAGCTGGACAGCGGCGAGGACATGCAGATCGTCTGCGCGGACCTGGACGGCCGGCTGGACGTGAACCAGATCTCCTGCACCTCGCGCCTCACCCTGCCCGAGGGCACGGTGTTCCGCGCCGCCTGCCGCGGCGTTTCCAACAGCATCTCCTACCAGCGGGGCGGCCGCCCCGCCCCGGACTTTTCGGCCGGGGCCAAAACCCCCTGCGAAAACCTGATCGAGCTGTGCGGCCTGAAAAGCGAGCTGGTCATCAACGCCGCCCCCGCCCCGCTGGAAGAAGTGTAAAGTGCGGCCGTGCAAACAACGCCCCTTCCGCGCCGAAAAGCGCCCTTTCCGCAGTTGCGCGGAAAGGGCGCTTTTTCATCCGTTTTCCCCGGGTCAGGGCCGGTAGCCCGTCTTATCCTGTTCCGTGATCCGGCGCAGCACCCTGCAGGGCACGCCCGCCGCCACCACGTTTGCCGGGATATCCCTTGTAACAACGCTCCCCGAGCCGATGATCGTGTTGTCGCCGATCGTCACGCCGGGGTTCACCTGCACCCCGCCGCCGATCCACACGTGATCCCCGATCTTTACGGGCTTCGCGTAACAGGCGCCGCCGGCCCGCTCCTGCGCGTTTGCAGCGTGGTTCGAGGTGTAGATCCCCACCCTTGGCCCCAGCAGAACGTGGTCGCCAATTTCGATCCCGCCGCCGTCCAGCATCACGCAGTCAAAGTTCGCGTAAAAGTGGCTGCCGATCGAGATGTTATAGCCGAACTCACAGCGGAACGTGGGCTCAAAATGCACCTCGCGGCCGATCGATTTCAGCAGCCGCTTTAAAATGGCCTCCCGCTCCGGCTCCGGCCTGCCCAGGCTGGTATTGTACTCATTGGTCAGAAGAACGGCCCTCGCGCGCGCCTCCGCCAGCTCCTTCGTCAGGTCGTTGTACATCCGTCCGCTCAGGATAAGCTGCCTCTGCTCTTCCAAATTCATGCGTTGCCCCCCGTTTTTGTCATCGCCGCCGCGCTTCACGCCACGTAAAAATACACCGCGGCAAAGTGGCAGGCGCTGCCCGCCAGAATGCACAGGTGGAACAGCTCGTGAAAGCCCCACTGCGCGCTCAAATTGGGGCGCTTGAGCATATACATCACCGCGCCCACGGAATAGCACACGCCCCCCGCCGCCACCAGTGCCAGGCACCCGGCGGGCATGGCCGCGAACGCGGGCAGGTCCACCACGATGGCCCACCCCAGCGCCAGGTACAAAGCCGTGCCGATCCACCGCGGCGCATCCAGCCAGGCCAGCTTGAACACGATGCCCAGGGCCGCCAGCACCCACAGGGCCCCCAAAAACAGCGGCAGCTTTGCCGGGGCCATAAACCGCACGCACAGCGGGGTATAGCTGCCCGCGATCAGCACGTAGATCATGGCGTGGTCCAGCTTGCGCAGCCGCCGCAGCCTGCCCGCCGCGCACAGCGCCGCGTGGTAGATGCTGCTGGCGGAATACAGCGCCACCAGCGACAGCCCAAACAGCGCGGTCCCCGCCAGCACCACCGCGCTGGCCCCGGTGCGCAGGCACCGCCACACCAGAAAAACCGTGCCCAGAGCGCTTGCCACCGCCCCCCAAAAGTGGGTGTAGCTGCTCACCGGTTCCCTGCACTGTGTAAAACAACGGCTCATATTCATCCCTCCGAAACGCATGATGTAGTTTTCAAAACTATATTATAATATTACTATAACCAGCTGACTCATGAAAATCAATACTTTTTTCAAAATTTAACACATTTGTCACGCGGTTTCTTTGACAGGCTTTGCCCCTATGATGTATTATTATAAAATAGCGTGCTGTGGCTTATTCATGGCGGGCTGATTACCGGGCTGTTTTTCGGCCCCTCTGGAATGTGAGAGTGATCGAGTTTGTCATTGATGGAAAAACTGTTCGGCTCTTTTTCTGAAAAAGAGCTCAAGCGCATCCGCCCCCTGGCCGACCAGGTTCTGGCGCTGGAAGGCGAGATGCAGCAAAAGACCGACGCCGAGCTGCAGGCCATGACCCCCGCCCTCAAGGAGCGGCTGGCAGGCGGCGAGAGCCTCGACGATATCCTGCCCGCCGCCTTCGCGGTCTGCCGCGAGGCCAGCTGGCGCGTGTTGGGCATGAAGCATTTCCCCGTGCAGATTTTGGGCGGCATTGTGCTGCACCGGGCCTGCATCGCCGAGATGAGCACCGGCGAGGGCAAAACCCTGGTGGCCACCCTGCCCGTTTACCTGAACGCCCTCACCGGCAAGGGCGTGCATGTGGTCACCGTGAACGACTACCTGGCCCGCCGCGACTCCGAGTGGATGGGCAAGGTCTACCGCTGGCTGGGCCTGTCGGTGGGGCTGATCGTGCAGGGCATCACCAACGAGCAGCGCCACGCCGCCTATAATGCCGACATTACCTATGGCACCAACAACGAGTTCGGGTTCGACTATCTGCGCGACAACATGGTGGTCTACAAAGAGAACATGGTGCAGCGCGGCCACTACTTCGCCATTGTCGACGAGGTCGACTCCATCCTGATCGACGAGGCCCGCACCCCCCTGATCATCAGCGGCAAGGGCGACGATTCCAGTGCCCTGTACCAGCAGGCCGACGACTTTGTCAAGACCCTGAAAATGAGCAAGGTCGTGGAGCTGGACGACAAGGAGGATCAGGACGAGCAGGTCGACGGCGACTATGTGGTGGATGAAAAGCACAAGACCGCCACCCTCACCGAGAGCGGCATCAAAAAGGCCGAGGCATGGTTCCACCTGGAAAACCTGTCCGACGCGGCCAACATGACCCTCTCCCACCACATCAACCAGGCCGTCAAGGCCCGGGGCGTCATGAAGCGCGACATCGACTATGTGGTGCGCGAGGGCGAGGTCATCATTGTGGACGAGTTCACCGGCCGCCTCATGATCGGCCGGCGTTACAACGAGGGCCTGCACCAGGCCATCGAGGCCAAGGAGGGCGTGCAGGTGGCCGCCGAGAGCAAGACCCTGGCCACCATCACCTTCCAGAACTACTTCCGCATGTACGAAAAGCTGGCCGGCATGACCGGCACCGCCAAGACCGAGGCCGACGAGTTCAACGAGATCTACGGCCTGTCCATCGTGACCGTTCCCACCAACAAGCCCTGCCAGCGCGCCGACCAGCCGGACAGCGTGTACAAAAGCGTCAAGGGCAAATACGACGCGGTGGTGGAGCAGGTGGCCCAGTGCCACGAAAAGGGCCAGCCCGTGCTGGTGGGCACCGTCAGCGTGGAAAAGAGCGAGATCCTCTCCAGGCTGCTCAGCCGCCGGGGGGTCAAGCACAACGTGCTGAACGCCAAAAACCACGAAAAAGAGGCCGAGATCGTGGCCCAGGCCGGCAAAAAGGGCGCGGTGACCATCGCCACCAACATGGCGGGCCGCGGCACCGACATCATGCTGGGCGGCAACGCCGAGTACATGGCCAAGGTGCAGCTGCGCAAGGAGGGCTTTTCCGAGGAGCTCATCGCCGAGGCCGACGGCCACGCCGAGACCGAAAACGAGGAGATCCTGGCCGTGCGCGCCCGCTTCAGCGAGCTGCTCGCCCAGCACAAGGCCCAGATCGCCCAGGAGGCCGAGGAAGTAAAGGCCGCGGGCGGCCTTTTCATCATCGGCACCGAGCGGCACGAGAGCCGCCGCATCGACAACCAGCTGCGCGGCCGTTCCGGCCGCCAGGGCGACCCCGGCGCTTCCCGCTTTTTCCTCAGCCTGGAAGACGACCTCATGCGCCTATTCGGCGGTGAGCGGGTGCAGAATCTCATGGACACCCTGGGCCTCGAAGAGGATATGCCCATCGAGAACAAGATGATCTCCAACACCATCGAGAGCGCGCAGAAAAAGCTCGAGGCGCAGAACTTCGGCATCCGCAAAAACGTGCTGCAGTTCGACGACGTGATGAACAAACAGCGCGAGATCATTTATGGCCAGCGCCGCCAGGTGCTGAACGGCGAGGATATCTCCGCCACCATGCGCACCATGCTCAAAGAGAACATCGAGGCCAGCGTGGCCAGCTTCTGCGCCGGCGAGATCGCCGACGACTGGGACTTCGCGGCCCTGCGCCGCCATTATCTCGGCTGGCTCGCCCGCGAAACCGACTTCCACTACACCACCGCCCAACTGGAGGACCTGAGCAAAGAGCAGATCGCCCAGGTGCTCATCGAGCGGGGCGAAGCCATTCTGGAAGCCAAGGAGAAAAAGTACGGCTCTCCCCTCATGCGCGAGCTCGAGCGCATCTGCCTGCTGCGCAACGTCGATACCAAGTGGATGGACCACATCGACAACATGGACCAGCTGCGCCAGGGCATCTACCTGCGGGGCTACGGCCAGCGCGACCCGGTGATCGAATACCGCATCGAGGGCTTCGAGATGTTCGACGAGATGATCGAGAGCATCAAGGAAGACGCGGTGCGCATGCTGCTCACCGTGGAGATCCGCACCGAGCAGCCCATGCAGCGCACCCAGGTGGCAAAGCCCAGCGGCGACGCCGCGGTGCCCGGCAAGGGCGTAAAGTCCGCCGGCAAAAACGGGCCGGTCAAGGTGCAGAAGATCGGCCGCAACGACCCCTGCCCCTGCGGCAGCGGCCTTAAATGGAAAAAGTGCACCTGCGCCCAGTACCATTCCGACCTGTAAAGAGCAGCCACACGACCGGGCCTCCCCATGCGGGGCGCCCGGTCTTGTGTTATACTTGTGCTATACACTGAAAAAGGGGTGCAGCCATATGCCCAATATCCTGATCGTGGAGGACGATCCCTCCATCAACGGCCTCATTGCAGAATATCTTCGCCAAAAGGGCGCCGTGTGCACCCAGGCCTTCTCCGGCACCGAGGGGCGCCTGTGCTTCGGGGCCGGCGGCTTTGATCTGGTGCTGATGGACCTGATGCTGCCCGGCCTGCCCGGCGAGGAGCTGCTGGCCTGGCTGCGGCAGAAAAGCGGCGTGCCGGTGATCGTGCTCACCGCGCGGGACGAGCTGGGCGCCAAGGTGGCGCTTTTAAGCGGCGGAGCCGACGATTACCTCACCAAGCCCTTTGAGCTGGACGAGCTGTGGGCCCGCATCGGGGTGCAGCTGCGCCACGCGGGCACGCCCCCCCAAAGCGGCCTTCTCGTTTACCGGGACTGGGTCATCGACCCCGCCGCCCGCACCCTGGCGGCGGCCGGCATCCCGGTGGAGCTCACCGCCCACGAGTTCGATATCCTGGAGCTGCTGGCCGCCCACCCCTCCAAGGTCTTCACCAAGCAGGAGATCTTCGAGGCGGTCTGGCGGCAGGATTATTTTGTCGAGGACAAAACCATCAATGTGCACATCAGCAACCTGCGGGCAAAGCTGCGCCCCACCGGTACTGAGGGCTACATCCAAACCGTGTGGGGCATCGGCTTCAAGCTGGCCCCCTGAACCGGGGCCGGGCAAACTTTACCCTTTCTTTAACCTTTCTTTGCGTTTTCTGAACCCGGGCCCGGTACAATAAAGCCATCACAAGGAAAGGAGCCGTCACAATGGAAGTGATCGCTACATCCGCCCTGACCAAGGTCTACGGGCAAAAACGCGCTGTGGACCAGCTGGACATGACCGTCCACGAGGGGGATATCTACGGCTTTATCGGGCGCAACGGGTCGGGCAAATCCACCACCCTGAAGCTGCTGTGCGGGCTGGCCCGCCCCACCGGGGGCGAAATCCGCCTGTTCGGCCAGCCCGTTTCAAACGAGGCCGCCCGCCGCCGGGTGGGGGTCCTGGTCGAGAGCGCGGGCCTTTACCCCGACCTGCCCGCCCGTGAGAACATGCTGCTCAAGGCCGCCTGCATGGGCCTGGTAAGCCCGGAGGAAAGCGTCTGCCGCCTGCTGGAAATGGTGGGGCTCGACCCCGCCGACAAAAAGCGCGCGGGCCGCTTTTCCATGGGCATGAAGCAGCGGCTGGGCATTGCGCTGGCGCTGCTGGGCGGGCCGGACCTGCTTCTTTTGGATGAACCCATCAACGGCCTCGACCCCGAGGGCATCCAGGAGGTGCGCAGCCTTCTGGTCAAGCTCAACCAGGAGCAGGGTATCACCCTGGTGGTGAGCTCGCACATTCTGGGCGAGCTGGCCAAAATCGCCACCCGCTATGGCATTTTGAAGGACGGCCGCATGGTGCAGCAGCTCTCGGCCGAAGAACTGTCGGCCCGCTGCAAGGACTATCTGCACCTGCGGGTAGCCGACCCCAAGGCCGCGGTGGTGGCGCTGGAGCAGCAGCTCGGCATTGCCAAATATGAGGTGCGCCCCCAGGGCGAGGTGCGCGTGTACGACAAGGCGGATCCCGCCCGGGTCAACGCGGTGCTGGCCGGGGCCGGCATCCCGGTGCAGGAGCTTTACCTGCACGGGCAGGACCTGGAAGGGTATTTCTTGGAATTGATGGGGGGCGAGGAACATGTTTGATCTGCTTCATATGGACCTGCGCCGCCTCGTGCGCGACCGGGCTCTTTATATCATCCTGGCAGTGTTCGGCGTCATTCTGCTGTTTGTGTGCGTCATGATGGCGCTTACCTCCAACGGCGATCTGATGGAAAAGATGTATTCCCTGGGCGGCCAGGTCACCCTCACGGTCTCCGAGCAGGGGGAAATGCTTCGCGACGCCGCCGACGCCCAGCTGCTGCTGGCCCAAACCACCCGGGCAAACTTCTTTTACACGGTTTTCTGTTCCGGCGGTGGGCTGTCGGTGTTCATCGTGATCCTGTCCACCCTGTTCGTGTGCGAGGACTTCAGCTCCGGCTTTGCCAAAAACATTTTTTCCGTGCACCGCCGCGGCGTTTGGTATCTTCTCTCCAAAAGTGCCGCCATGCTGTGCGCCGTCACCGGCTTCTTGGTTTTTGGCACCCTTTTCACCCAGCTGCTCGTCTCTTTGTTCCGCATGCCCCTGGCCGCCGGCACTTTAAGCGATTTTGCCCGCTACTTCTTCCAGGCCTGGCTCACGGTGGTGGCCCTGGCGGTGCAGAACGTGTTCTTTGCGGTCTGGACCCGCAGCATCGCCGTCAGTATGATTCTCTCCTTCTGCTGCGCGGGGGGCGTGTTCGGCATCGTGCTCGGCTCTGTGGGCAAGCTGTTCCGGCTGGACCTTGTCCGCTTTACGCTCGCCGGGGCTTGTGCGGGCGATGGCCTGAGCGTTTTCTCCGCCGTAGTATGCCTTTGCTGGATCGCCATCTACCTGTTCCTGGGCACCTGGGCGCTGCGCCGCAGGGATATCTGAGCCTCTTATAAAGGAGAGTGGATCCCATGGTCATTCTGGTCCTTGTGCTGGCAGCGGCCGTTCTGGCGCTGGCCTTTCAGCTGGCGCGCTGGCGCGCCGAGCTTCTTCGCCTTGCCCGCCAACTCACCGGCCTGCCGGAAAACAGCAACCAGGAGCTTCACTGCTCGGTGCGCGCAAAACCCTTTCTCGCCCTGTGCAGCGCCCTGGAGGATCACCTCTGGGCCGCCCGGCAAAGCGCGGCCGACGCCCGGCGCGCCCAGCGCGAGCTGCAATACGCCATTGCCGCCGTTTCGCACGACATCCGCACCCCCCTCACGGGTGCGGCGGGTTACCTGCAATTGGCCCAAACCTGCCCCGACCCCGAAAAACGGGGGGAGTACCTGGGTGTGGTGCGCGGCCGCCTGCACGACCTGGAAGGCCTTTTGGACGAATTGTTCCTTTACACCCGCCTCGCCGGCGGCGAGCTCCCCCTCTCCTGCGTCCCCACCGAGGTATACCCCGCCCTGTGCGACGCCCTGGCCGGCTTTTTTGAAACCTTCCAGGAAAAAGGCGTTCAGCCGGTCATCGCCTTTCCCCAGGAGGGGCTGCGGGTCCAGGCCGCGCCCGAGGCGCTGCGGCGGGTGCTGCGCAATCTGGTTTCCAACGCCCTGCAGCACGGCTGCGGCGATCTGTCCGTCACCCAGGCCGGCTGCAGCCTGGTCTTCGGAAACCGTGTGCCGGACCCCGCCGCCCTGCGGCCCGAACATCTGTTCGACCGCTTTTACCGCTCCGACAACGCCCGCCAGGGCGCCGGGGCCGGGCTGGGCCTGGCGATTGTGCGGCAGCTGATGGAACGGATGGGCGGGTCCGCCGGCGCCTGCCTGCAGGGGGACCGGCTGTGCATCACGCTGGAATTTCTGCCCGCATAAATAGCAGTAGGGGGCGCCCGGCCGGGCGCCCCCTACTGCTTGCTTTTAATCCTTTTATGCCGCGGGCTGGCTTGCACCGGCTCCCATTTCCGGGGCGCTGGCCGCGCCCTCGGCGTCGCCCAGAACGCCGCCCATGGTCTTTCCCTCGTCCACGTTCATGCCGTACAGGTACTCGTAGCCGGTGGCAAGCCCCAGCTTTTCGGCAGGCACCTGCCCGGTCTCGCTGCGGAAGTGCTCGTTCAAAATGCGCGCGCAGCTCTCCCGGTCCACATAGTACACCTGGCTGTGCCCCTCAATGTTGGCGGCCCCGCCGGGCGCCCGCACAATGTAAATGTTCTCGGGCTTCACCTTCAGCATGGTGGCGTACAGCCCCCAGATCTCAGTGATGTCCAGGCTGGTGTTGATGTAGTGGGCGATCACCTTGCAGGTGCTGTAATAGTCGGCCAGGGTATAGTCGTTCAGCAGGCTTTTTACCAATGCGGCGTAAAAATACTGCTGGGTCTCCAGCCGCTTGTAATCCGCCGTGGTGTAATTGCGGTTGCGCAGGATCACCTCGGCCGTGTCGCCGCTCACCCTGTGGGTGCCCTGGGGCACCAGCAGCTCGCCTGTTCCCTTGTCGGTGATATCCCAGGGGACGTACATCTCAATGCCGCCCATGTTGTTCAGCATGGTCTTGAAAGCCTGCATGTCAATGGTCACATACTCGTCCACCGGCAGCTTGAACAGCTCCGAGATCTTGTTGGCCAGGTTGTTGATGCGGTTCTTCTGGTCCGGGCCGTTGGCGTACAGCTCGTTGATCTTGCCGGTGTGGCTCGCAAGCCCGCCGCCCAGGTCCTCGCCCGCATAGGTATCGCGGGGGATCTGGAACGCGTTCACCTGGCCGGAATCCCGGTTGATCTGCACATACAGGATCACGTCGGTCATTCCCCTGCCCTCGGCGTAGTCGCGGCCCTCGTCGTCCGCGTCGTAGTCGATTCCCAGCAGCAAAAGATTGTAAAACCGCTCGCCGTTTTCCTCGATGTCCGGGTCCTTCTGCTGGTCCAGCCTGCCCGCGTCGCCCTCGTTCAGGGCCGGGGCCACCTGGCTGTACAAATGCCACACGTAAGCACAGCCCGCCAGTACCAGTACCAGCACCACCACCAGCGCGATCTTTGCGGCAGACCATTTTTTATGGGAGTGTTCCAAAAAAGGCTCCTCGCTTTCTTTGTTAAACTGGGGGCAAAGCCTCCCCCAAAAAGTTTCAAAAAAGTTACAAGGCTTATTATAGCCTATTTTCTACCGAAATGGGAGCTTTTTTTGCCATTTTCGCTCAAAACCACAATTCAAAGCGGGTTTTTTGCCGCATTTTTTACAGGTCCCATAAAAAAACAGGGGGGTTATCAGCCACACAAAATCGTTATTTTTTTGTCATCGGCGATTTTTGCCCCTTGCGGGCGCGGCGGCCGGCCGCAAGGGCGCCCCGCTCCGCTGCGTTTTGCGCGGCGGGGCGGGGCGCTTTCAAGCGTTTCTTTTTTGCGCGGGGTCACCGGCTCTCCAGGGTGGTCCCGGGGAAGTAGTGGGCCAAAATATCGGCGTAGCCCCAGCCGTTGGCCGCATAACCCCACGCCCCATACTGCGACAGGCCGCAGCCGTGGCCGTAACCGTAGGTGGTAATGTTGAACGCCTCGGCCCCGGCGTCGTAGCTGATGTCAAACGCGGCGCTGCGTAGGGTCTTGCCGTTCACGTTGTTCAGCACCTTCTCCCGCAGATCGCGCCCCGAAATGGTGGCGGTTCCCAGCCGCATGCTGGTCACATAGCCGCTGCTGTTTTTCTGAATGTCGCCGAACCAGTCCTCGGGGTTATCGCTGTAAGCGTTCAGGTCCACCCCCAGCCGGTCCTGGGCGCGGGCCACCACCTCCGCCTTGTAATAGGTTCGGGTGTTTTGCCAGTTGCTTGCATAGTCCTTGTCATAAGGGCTCTCCACGTTTACAAGGTAGGGCCGGGCGCCGCCCCACACCTCCTGGCTGGAGTTGGTGCCGAACGCCGCGCTGGCAAAGTAGGGGGTAAACGCCACGCTGCCGCCATAGGTCAGCAGCTGGTTTGCCACCTCGCGGGCGGCGTTGCGGATGTTCTCGTTGGGCTCCAGGCCGGACACACTGGGCGCGCCGCCCTGGTTCAGAATCCAGCTGTGGGTGGCCACGATCTGCGCCTTGTAGGCCTCATAGGGGGCGTTCGGGCCCAGCTCGTTGCGTGCCACCATAGCCAGGCATTCCACCAGGTCCATCTCCTGCCGCACGCCGTTCATCGTCACGGTAATGGTGCCGCTGGAAGGGGCCTGCGTGGGCTCCGGCGTGGGTTCGGCCGTGGGCTCCGGCGTGGCGGTGGCAGCTGGGGCGCCGCTGCCCGTGGGGGTGGGGCTCGGCTTCGGGGTAGGGCTGGGCCCCGGCGTTTCGCTGGGGTTCGGCGTGGCCGAAGGGTCGGCGGTGGGCTCGCCTTCTTCCCCGCCGCCCCCGCCTGGGGGCAGCTCATCCAGGGGGCGGTCCTCATCCGGCATGCCGGCCTCCTCCTGCACCTCATTGCTGGTGGCTCCGCCGGTGACGTACCAGTTCATCCAATACTGATCCAGTATTTCCAGCGAGGGCAGGCTCTCCCCCTTGCCCTGGTAGACCGCCAGCGGCATCAGCGGCGCGTCCGCCCGCTCGATCTGCTTGCCGAACAGGATCGCCGCCTCGTTTTCACGCACCATGCGGCCGGTGATCACCAGCTTGCGGCCGTCCGCGGCGGCCGTGTCCGCCACCAGGGTGGCAAAGCTGTCGCCGTCCTGCACATTGGCGGGCATGGCGTAAATGCTGCGGGCTTTCATCCCCAGCACGAAGTTCAGATAATCCTGGTAGTTTGCCAGGTCCTGCAACCCATACAGGTCAAAGGCCGCCTCGCCCGTTTCCGCCGGGTCCCAGTAAAACACCCCGGCGATCTTGTAGCGATAGGCGCCGTCCGCCGTATAAAGGGTAAACCCGCTGTTGGCGGCAAGGGTATCCTGCTGATCCAGGCCGCTCAGCGCCTTCATGGCGGCGGCCGGGCAGGTGAGCAGCAGGTTTGCCTGCGGCTGCCCGGGCCGCACCGCACCCGAAAGGCGCACGGCGGTGTCCTCGGCGGCGCTCACCGTGCCGCCGCTTTGGGGGGCGGTGGCCACAGGGGCCGCCGCGCCGTATACCAGTGCGCCCGGCAGCTTGGGCAGGGCAAGGTACCCGGCCACGCCGCTGTTTTTGGCCTGGGCCTGCAATAAGTAATCCCGGGCGGCGGTGTCGTAGTCGGCGGTGCCGTACCCCACGTCCCCCAGGTCGTTCTCAGCGGGCCGGCCGCCCAGCCACAGCCACAGCCAGACCCCGGCCGCCACGGCCGCCACCAGCACCGCAAAGCCGAACACCCGGCCCCAGCGGGTGCGCTGTTTTGTTTTGCCGGGCGTTTCCTGGGGCAAAGGGGCCTCATCGCTGAACAAGAGCTGCGCCTTGCCGTTCAGCGCCTCATCCGGCGCCAGCGGGGTGTTCTTTTCGGCCTGCGGGGCCGGGCCGGGCGCGGGGCGCGGGGCCGCCGCGGGCTGCACCGGGCCCATGGGCTCCAGGATCGGCGCGGCCAGCTCCGGGGCGGGCCTGCCATAGGCAAACCTCTCCACCCCCTCCTCCATGGAGAGGTTCAGCGCCATGCGCCGCAGCATGTCCAGCAGCCAGCCGGCCGCCAGCGGCCCGGGTTGCCCGCAGGCGGGCAGGGCCTTGAACCACACGTTCTTTTTGCTGCACACCAGCACAAAGGCCGGGTCGCAGCCCTCGGCGGGCCGCCACAGCACCGCCCAGTCCGCCCCCGCCGTTTCCAGCGCCGCGCGCGCCTGGCCCGCAGCCTGCTGCACCGGGTCGCCCGGGTATTTTTTCTCCAGCTTTGCGTCCGGCCGCACCCTGCCCGCCTTTTTGGGGTGGGCGTAGCTCTGGCCGCCGAAATCGTATACCGTGCCGGCCAGCTCCTGCCCAGCCAGCTTTTCCTCCAGCAGCGCGCCGGTGGCCACGTCCGCCGCCACGAACAGCTTGTCCGCCCCAGCCAGGGCCTCCAGGGCGGCCTCGGCAAGGCCGGTCTCGCCGGTGCCGAACACCGCCGGGCCAAACTCCTTTTTAAAGTGCTCCTCCCAGGTGTTGCACAGCACCTGCGCCGCCGCGCCGGTCTCCGCGCGGGCGTTCACGCACACCGCGTACTCGCCGTCCCTCATGAGCAGGTTCAGGCCGGGGCAGCCCCCGGCCGCGGCCGCTTTCAGCACGCCGGTCACGCGGGCCTCGCCCGGGCCGAACAGGCGCAGCACCGTGCTGCGGGTCACTTGTGACATCTCGCTTTCCCTCCGTCAGGTCGTTCGTTTATGGCTTGCCCTTTTCCGTTTTGCCCCACGCCTCAGCCCCGGGAATGGGCAGGCCCGCGGCCAGCCGCCGGGCGGCGTCCAGGGCCGCGCTGGCGGCCATCCAGCGGATGGACTCCCGGCTGCGCGGGCCGAACCGAAGTTCCTTTACAAAAACCGTCTCGCCTTTTGCCGCGCCCAGCCAGACCAATCCCACCGGCTTTTCCTCAGTGCCGCCCCCCGGGCCCGCCACGCCGGTCAGCGCCACCGCAAGCGAAGCGCCGGCCGCTTTTTGGGCGCCCGCCGCCATCTGGGCCGCCACCTGCGGGCTCACCGCGCCGCACTCGGCCAGGGTCATGGGGTCCACCCCCAGCAGCTGGCGTTTGGCCGCGTTGGCATAGGTCACGAACCCAAAGCCGAACACCTCGCTGGAGCCGGGCACCGCGGTGATCCGCTGGGCCACCAGCCCGCCCGTGCAGCTCTCGGCCGTGGCCACGGTCAGGTTCTTTTTTGCCAGGGTTTTTACCAGCACGTTTTCCAGGCCGTCTTCCCCCTCGCCGTACACCGCGTCGCCCAAAAGCGCATAAAATTTTTGGGCGTAGGCGCGGCACATGGCTTTTGCCTCCATGTTGGTGGGGGCGGCGGCGGTAATGCGGATGTGCACCTCGCCGGTCTTTGCGTAAATGGCCGCGGTGGGGTTTTCACTTTGGAACAAATGCCCCACCAGCTCCTCGGCGTGGCTCTCGCCAACGCCCGCCACCCGCAGCACCAGGCTGTGCAGCACCCGCTGCTGGTCCCGCTGCAGCATGGGGCGCACTGCCCCACTCCACAGCGGCTCCAGCTCCCGGGGCGGGCCGGGCAGCAGCACCGCGTACTTTGCGCCCTCCCTGAACCACACCGCGGGGGCGGTTCCGTTGGGGTTTGCAAACCAGCCGCCCTTTTGGGGCACCATGGCCTGCTTTTCGTTGTTTTTCGGGGTGGAGCGGCCGGTGGCCAAAAAATAGGCGTTGATGCTCTGCATTACGCTGGGCTCGAACACCAGCTCGTCATTAAAGCAGCGGGCCACCGTTTCCTTGGTCAAATCATCCGCCGTGGGGCCCAGCCCCCCGGAGAAGATCAGCAGGTCGCTGCGGCCCTTTGCCTCCCGCACCAGCTTTTCCAGGCGGGCCGCATTGTCGCCCACCACCTGCTGGTGCAGAAGGTCGATGCCCAGCTCGGCCAGCTCCCGGGCCAAAAACCGGGCGTTGGTGTTCAAAATATCTCCCAGCAGCAGCTCGGTGCCCACACAAATGATCTCGGCAGTCATCCTTCTTCGCCCCTTTCCGGTCTTTACAGCTCGAACAGCGCCCCGCCCCGGCGGGGGGGCTCCATCTCAATGCGAATGCGCTCCACCTCACGCGCGGCGGTTTCTTCCAGCCCGGCCAGGCCCGGCATCGCGGCCTCGGCGGCCTCGATCTCGGCCAGGGTGGGCTTTGTTTTGGGGTGGGGCGGGGTGAAAATGGTGCAGCAGTCCTCGTAGGGCAGGATGCTGGTCTCAAAGGTGCCGATACGCCGGGCCACCTCCACGATCTCGGTCTTGTCCAGCCCGATCAGGGGCCGCAGGATCGGCAGGTCCTGCGCCGCGTCGGTGCAGGCCAGGGCCATCAGCGTCTGGCTTGCCACCTGGGCCAGGCTCTCGCCGGTCACCAGGGCCTTGGCGTCGATCTCCTTTGCCACCCTGTTCGCAATCCGCATCATGCTGCGGCGCATCAGCACCGTGAACAGCACGTCCGGCGCGTTGTCGCGGATGTATTCCTGGGGTTTTGTGTAGGGCACCACGTACAGCACGCAGTTGCCCGTGTAGCCGCTCACGATGCGGGCCAGGTCGGCCACCTTCTGCTTGGCCGCCTCGCTGGTGTAGGGCGGGCTTGCAAAATGGATGTGGTGCAGCGCCAGGCCGCGCCGGGCCATGAACCAGGCCGCCACTGGGCTGTCGATCCCGCCGGACAGCATGTTGATCGCCCTGCCGCTGGTGCCCACCGGCAGGCCGCCCGCGCCCGGCGTTTTGGGCCCGTGGATGTAGGCGCCGTAATCCCGCACCTCCACCATCACCGTGAGCTCCGGGTGCTTCACGTCCACCCGCAGGTGCGGATGTTTCGCCAGCAAAAAGCCCCCCAGCTCCCGGCACAGCTCCGGGCTCTTCATGGGGAAGGATTTGTCCGAGCGCTTGGCCTCCACCTTAAAGGTCCTGGCCTTTTGCAGCGCCCCGCCCAGGTACTCCTCGGCGGCGGCCTGAATGGCCTCAAAGTTTTTTTCGCACACGGCGGCGCGGCTCAAGGCCGCCAGGCCGAACACCTTGCGCACCCGCTCGTACGCCTCGCCCACATTGGCCTCAGCCTCCTGGTCCCGCGGTTCCACGTACATGGTGCTCTGGGCCTTATACACCTGGAACCTGCCCAGCTCCCGCACCCGGTAGCGCAGCGCCTTGCTGAGAACAGCCTCAAAGGTGGCCCGGTTCAGGCCCTTCAGGGCCATCTCGCCCTGGTAGCACAGAATGATCTCTTTCATCAATCTCGTTCCTTCCCCCGCCCGGCCAAAGCCCGGCGGGCCTTTTTTACTGGAGGCGCGCCAGGGTGGCAAGGCCCTCTTCCAGGCCGGCCAGCAAAGCGTCCACGTCCGCCTCGGTGTTGTCGCCGCAAAAGCTCACCCGCAGCGCGGTGTCAATGGCGCGCGGCGGCAGGCCCATGGCGCCCAGCGTGTGGCTGGCCGCCCCCCGCGAACAGGCCGACCCGCTGGACACATACACGCCCTTGGTTTCCAAAAAGTGCAGCATGGTTTCGCTCCTGACGCAGTTCGTGCTCAGGTTCAGCACCTCGTTCACCGCGCCGGCGGGGCTGTTCAGGGTGATTTCGGGCAGCCTTTCCAGGCCCGCCCTCAGCCGGGCGTTCAGCGCCGCCACATGGGGCGTGCGCCGGGCAGCATTTTCGTGCATCAGGCTGGCCGCCGTGGCAAGCCCCACCGCGTAGGGCAGGTTTTCGGTGCCGGGGCGCACCCCCAGCTCCTGCCCGCCGCCCACGCCCTTCTCCTGGCCTCCGCCAAGGTAGGGCGGCTGGATGTTGTGCCCCCGCCGCAGGTACAGCGCTCCCACGCCCTTGGGCGCATGGATCTTGTGCCCGCTCACGGTGTAGCTGTCGATGCCTGCAAGGCTCACCGGCACCCGCATCCAGGCCTGCACCCCGTCCACATGCACCGCGGTGCGGGGATTTTTCGCCTTGATCCTTTGGGCCAGGGCGGCGGCGTCCACCTGCGCGCCGGTCTCGTTGTTCACCTGCATAAAGGCCGCCAGAATGGTGTGCCGGTCCACCGCGGCCAAAAAGGCCTCCGGGTCCAGCCCGCCGTCCGGCCCGGGGGCGATGAACGCCACCTCAAACCCCTTTTCGGCCAGCCGCCGCATGGGCAGCGCAACGCTGGGGTGCTCGAACCCGCTCACCACGATCTTTTTGCCCCAGGCGCTGCGGGGCTCCACCGCCCCCAGAATGGCAATGTTGTTGCTCTCAGAGCCGCAGCCGGTAAAAAACACCTCGCCCGCCCCAGCCCCCAGGGTGGCGGCCACGGCGGCCCTCGCCCGGTCCAGCAGGCGGCGGCTCTCCTGCCCCGGGCCGTACAGGCTCGAGGGGTTGCCCCAGTGCTCGGTCATGGTTTTGTAAATGGCGTCGGCCACCTGTGACGCCACAAGTGTGGTGGCCGCGTTGTCGAGATAGTGCAGGCTCTCGTTCTGTCGCATGGCGTACCTCATATTTACTTTTCGTAATATTGTTTTCTAATATCACAAAACAAGCTGCCGCTCCCGCTGAAAGCGGTGAAAAAGCGGCAAAAATACAGGATATATTATACACCAAGCTCTCCCGGAGCACAACCGGAAAGCGCTGGGCTGCCGCCCCTGTGTTCGGCAAAAGCTCCGCCGGTTTTACCAAACGGCCTTGAGAAGGGCAGGGCGGTATGATATTATATAAAAGATCCCAAGTCACTTTCAGCGGATAAGGCGCATGCGGCAAACGCCGATCCTTCCGGGGATCCTGCGGAGGTACTGTTGAATGAACACCCTGGAACCAGCCAAAAAAGAAGAAGCCGGGCAGTGCGCAAGAATTCTTGGCGACGGCAGAGAATTCCAAAAAGAGCAGGGCTTTGTCCAGTGGACCGAAAATTATCCCAATCTGGATACAGTTTGCGAAGATATAAAAGCCCAAAAAGGCTATGTCCTCAAAGTGGACGAAAAACTTGCCGGGTATATGTGTATCGATTTTTCAGGGGAGCCCGCTTATACCGATATCAAAGGTGCATGGCGTGCGCAAAGGGCCTACGCCGTCGTGCGCCGTATCGCTTTCAGCAAAGAATTCATCGGCATCGGGTTAGCGGATATAGCGTTTAAGCTGATCGAAAAGGTTTGCCTTGATAACAAGGTGCCGTATATTCGCATCAATACTGGTTTTTCAAACAGGCGGATGCAGCATATCCTTGAAAAAAATGGTTTTGTCCAGTGCGGTGTGGTCGTTTTGCAGGGCGGTGAAAAAATCGCCTATGACAAGTTATTATAAAAGGGCTCCCGCACCGAAAAAGTGCAGGGGTCCTTTTTGGATGATCCCGGCAAAGCCCCGTTTGCCGGGCATCCCGTACGCACTTTTTGCGGCTGCGGGGCGCCGGGCCGCGGGGCCGCGTTTCAAAGTATGACTTGTGTTTTTGCGCTTGTAACCTGCCGCCGCTTCTGTTAGGATTATAGTATGTAAAAAAGCGCGCCCGGGTGCGTCCGCTCTTGCCGCCGCACCCCCAAAACCGCCATGAAAGGATGGGTCCCCACACATGAAAACCGATATCCAGATCGCGCAGGAAGCCGCCCTCAAACCCATTTCCGAGATCGCAGCCGGCCTGGGCCTCGCGGAAAACGAGATCAGTCTGTACGGCCGCTATAAGGCCAAGATCGACCACCGGCTGGCACAGCGCCCGGCAAAGCCGGGCAACCTGATCCTGGTCACCGCCATCAGCCCCACCCCGGCGGGCGAGGGCAAGACCACCGTCAGCACCGGCCTTGCCGACGCGCTGAACGCCCTGGGCAAAAAGACCATGCTCTGCCTGCGGGAGCCCAGCCTTGGCCCTGTGTTCGGCATCAAGGGCGGCGCCGCGGGCGGCGGCTATGCCCAGGTGGTGCCCATGGAGGACATCAACCTCCACTTCACCGGCGACCTGCACGCCATCGGCGCGGCCAACAACCTGCTGGCCGCCCTGGTGGACAACAGCATCTACCAGGGCAACCCGTTGAACATCGACCCCCGCCGGGTCACATGGAAGCGCTGTGTGGACATGAACGACCGCCAGCTCCGCTTTGTGACCGACGGTTTGGGCGGCAGGGTCAACGGCACCCCCCGCGAGGACGGCTTCGACATCACGGTGGCCTCCGAGGTCATGGCCATTTTCTGCCTGGCCACGTCCATCATCGACCTCAAGGAGCGCCTGGGCCGCATCGTGGTGGGCTACACCTACGACGACAAGCCGGTCACGGCGCACGACCTGCATGCGGAAGG
>NZ_DBGCTQ010000094.1:0-10052 GCF_048388525.1 Allofournierella sp.
CTTTTCTTCTTTGCTTCGCATGATATATTTTCGTCGCATATTTTCTCTCTCCTTTTCCTTTATACTAACACAAAAAGATGGTAGGCACTTTCGTGTCTACCATCTTTTTACCACTTCAGCCAGTTGGCTGCCGGGCTTGACTTTATGCAGGGGACGCGCCGGGGCTATTCCATGCCCAGAATGGCGATGCCCACCACCGCGAGGCCGATGACCGCGTAATACTTCCAGCTGAGCTTTTCTTTCAGGAAAATGCGGCTCCACAGCACGCTGAACACGCAGTAGCTGCTGATGAGGGGCGCGGCCACCACCGCATTGCCGCCGATGGCGAAGATGTAGGTGAACTGGCCCGCGGTCTCCACCAGGGCGGCGGCGAACTTGGGCTTTTCGTCCCACAGGCGGAAGCGCTGCTTTTTGATGACCACAACATAGATGAACGCGCACACCGCCATGAACAGAAAGGTGAACTCGTAGGCAATGTTGGCCTGCTCCTCGGCGATGCGGGTATCCAGCAGAAGGGCGTCGGCAAAGGTGCCCAGGCCGTCGATGATGCAGTAGAGGATGGGGAACAGGATGGCCCACACGCTTTTTTGGTACTTGACGGGGCTTTGCTCCCTGCGCTCGGCCCGCTCGGCGTCGCCCTGGCGCTTTTCCAGCAGCGAGAGCAGCAGAACGGCCAGGCAGATCAGCGCCACGGCGGCCAGCTGCAGGCCGGTCATGGCCTGCTTTAAAAACACAAAGCAGAGCACCGCGGCCACCGCGCCGGAGGAGTTGCAGATGGGGCTGGACACCGACAATTCAATGTACCGCAGCCCCGCATACCCCAGGATCATGGCCAGGATGTACAGCAGCGAGGCGGGCAGGTAGGTGAGAATATCGCCAAAGGCGAAGGGGGTGCCGGTGGCGACCATGTAGATGCCGTGCAGGCCCATGACGGCACCCACGGCGATGATCATTTTCCAGTGGCTGTAGGTGTCGCTGGGCTTGGAGCCCATTTTGGAGAACAGGTCGGAACCGCTCCAGAATAAAATTGAAAACAGGGAAAAGACAAACCAACTCATGCTTCAAACTTCCTTTACATTGTTTTAGGGGGAGGCTTAAAGCGGGGCCGGGGGCGGCCTGCGGGGAAACCGGTGGGCCACGCTGCTCCAGCAGTGGGCCGGCATGTGGGCGTGGGCCGTGGGAACACGGCGGGCGCTGTGCATAGGGCAGACCTTCCTTTCCGGCGCCGGGCCTAAAGTTTGCCCTGTGCGGCGGGAATGCCGCGCACAGAACGATTTATTCTAGCACAAAAGGGCGCGGGGTGCAAGGGCGCGGCGGGAGCGCGGAAAAAAACGCCGCCCCGGGCGGTTTGCCGGGGCGGCGGCGCAAGGGGCGCGTTTACGCCAAAGGATTTGTTTTTTCGGCCAGCCAGGCGCGCTCGGCCTCGGTCAGGCGGGGGGCCAGGGTATCGTATACAGTTTGATGGAAGGCGTTCAGCCAGGCCTTTTCGCTCTCGTCCAGCAGTTCGGCCCGGACCGGGGTGAGGTCGATGGGGCAGTAGGTCACCGCCTCAAAGCCCAGGAACTGGCCGTACTGGTTCTTTTCGCGCTCCACGCAGACCAGCTCGTTCTCGATGCGGATGCCCACCTCGCCCTCTTCGTAAATGCCGGGCTCATCGGTGACCAGCATGCCGGGCTTAAACACCACATTGTTGTTGATGCGCAGATTGTGGGGCCCCTCGTGCACGCCGCCGAAAAAGCCCACCCCGTGGCCGGTGCCGCACCGGTAGTCGATGCCGTGGGCCCACACCGGGGCGCGGGCGATGACATCCAGGTTGCCGCCGGTGCAGCCGGAGAGGAACTGAAGCTTCGCCATGTCGATGTGGCTTTTTAACACATAGGTGTAATAGGTGCGCTCGTTTTCAGTGAGCCCGCCCAGGGCGTAGGTGCGGGTGATGTCGGTGGTGCCGTCGAGATACTGGCCGCCGCAGTCCACCAGCAAAAAGCCCCGGGGCTGGATTGCAGAACAGTTTTCGGGCGTGGCATGGTAGTGCATCATGGCGGCGTTGGCACCGTAGGCGGCAATGGTATCAAAGCTGGCGCCCTGGTTGAGCTCCTGTTCTGCGCGCAGGGCAAGCAGCTTTTGCTCCACGTCCACCTCGGTCACGGCGCGGCCGGCGGCCAGCCCGGCCTCCAGCCAGATGGCAAAGCGGACCATGGCCACGCCGTCTTTGGCGTGGGCGGTCTTGAGATTTTCGATCTCGGTGGGGTTCTTGACGGCTTTGAGCGCCTGGACCGGGTCGCAGCCCTCCACCAGGGTGAAGCAGGGGTTGGACTGCAGGGCGGTGTAGATGGCCCAGTTGGTGCCCGCGGTGTCGACCAGGACGGTGTGGTCGTGGTGGTAGCCGGTCAGGGTGCCCAGCAGCTTTTCATAATCCATCACGCGGACCCCCTGCGCGCCCAGGGCGGCCGCGGCCCCGGCAGGCAGGCGGCCGGCGTCCATGAAGAGCATGGCGTCGTCCGGGGTGACAAAGCAGTAGGCCAGGGCAAAGGGGGTACAGTCGATATCCGCCGCGCGGAGGTTGAGCAGCCAGGCCACGCTGTCGAGCCGGGTGACCACCATGGCGCCGGCCTTTTGTTCTGCCAGCGCGGCGCGCAGGCGGGCCAGCTTTTCGCCGGCGGAGAGGCCGGCATATTTTACGTCCAGCAAAAAGGCCGGGGTGGCGGGCACGGGGGGGCGGCCCTCCCAGTTGCCCTCTACCAGATCGACGCTTTTGATGACCGCACCCTTTGCGGCCAGGGCTTTTTGCAGGCTTTGCACGGTGGCAGTGGGGGTGACCATGCCGTCCAGCGCGAGCACCTGCCCCTCGCTGAGGGCCGCGGCCAGGTATTCCTCCACGGTGGGCACGCCCTCCACGCCGATGCGCTGGAGCTGCACCTCGCTGCCGGCCAGCTGCCGTTCGGCCTGGATGAAGTAGCGCCCGTCGGCCCAGAGGGCGCTGGCGCTCCCGGTCACCACCAGGGTGCCCACGCTGCCGGTAAAACCGGAAAAGTAGCTGCGGGCGGCCCAGTGGTCGGGCAGATACTCGCTGGCATGGGGATCGGAGGAGGGGATCAGGCAGGCATCTGCCCCGGCGGCCTGCATGGCCCGCCGCAGCAGGGCAATTTTTTCGTTGGTGGTCTTCATGCTAAAAACCTCTTTTCGTTTGCTTGTTGGGCGGCGGGAACACGCAGGGGCCCCACCCGCCCGGTCACTGCTACCATTCTAGCACCCGGCGGCAGATTTTGAAAGGCTTTTTTCGCGCCGGTTCCCCTGCGGGGGTGTTGACAAATTGGGTATAATAGTAAGTGGAAGAAACAAAAGGGCGGCCGGGTGGATGCACCGGGCCGCCGCTTGCGTAAAAAGGAGCGGGAACGACATGACGAAAATTGATATTTTTTCCGGTTTTTTGGGCGCTGGAAAGACGACCCTGATCAAAAAATTGATCGCGGAAGCCTATGCGGGCGAAAAGCTGGTGCTGATTGAAAACGAGTTCGGCGAGATTGGCATCGACGGCGGCTTTTTAAAGGAAGCCGGCATCGAGATCACCGAGATGAATTCGGGCTGCATCTGCTGCAGCCTGGTGGGCGACTTCCGGGAGGCGCTGAAAAAGGTGATTGACCAGTATACGCCGGACCGCATTCTGATTGAGCCCTCGGGCGTGGGCAAGCTGAGCGACGTGACCAGGGCGGTGGCCGCCGTGGCACAGGAGCGGGAGGTAAAGCTGAACTGCTTTGCCACCGTGGCGGATGTGAACAAGGTCAAGCTGTATATGAAAAACTTCGGCGAGTTTTACAACGACCAGATCAGCCACGCCAACGCCATTATCCTGAGCCGCACCGGAGCTGCCAGCGAGGAAAAGGCGGCGGCCGCCGTGGCGCTGATCCGCGAAAAGAACCCGGAGGCCACGGTTGTGACCACCGACTGGGCGGCGCTTTCGGGCGGGCAGATCCTGGCTGCGATGGAGCAAAAGCAGAACTTTGTGGCCCAGCTGCTGGCCGAGACCGAGGCGGAGCAGCACGGGCATCACCACCATGAGCACGGGGAAGAGTGCTGCCACGAGGGGCACCGCCATGAGCATGGGGAGGAGTGCTGCCATGAGGGGCATCACCATGAGCATGGGGAGGAGTGCTGCCACGAGGGGCATCATCACGACCACCACCACGCCGACGAGGTGTTCACCAGCTTTGGCCGCGAAACAGCACGCCAATTCACCGAAGCCGAGGTGCGCGGCGCCCTGGCAGCGCTGGACACTGGGAAGTACGGAACGGTGCTGCGGGCCAAGGGCATGCTGCCCGGCGAAGGCGGCTGGATCTATTTCGACTATGTGCCCGGCGAGGCGGATGTGCGCACCGGAAGCCCCGACGTGACCGGCCGGCTGTGTGTGATCGGCGCCAAGCTGGACGAAGAGGCCCTGGCCGGGCTGTTTCAGCTGGCCTGAGATAGAGGAAAAGTACAATGGCGGAAAAAGAGATACCGGTATACCTGTTTTTGGGCTTTTTGGAGAGCGGTAAGACCAGCTTTATTCAGGAAACCATGAACGACCCCGCATTCGATTCCGGCGACAAAACGCTGCTGCTGGTGTGCGAGGAGGGGGAGGTGGAGTACGAACCGGACAAATTCGCCTTCGGCGGCACCACGGTGGAGGTACTGGAGGACAAGGCGGAGCTGAACCCGGAACACCTGGCCGCGCTGGAAAGGGCCAGCGGCGCCGGCCGGGTGATCGTGGAATACAACGGCATGTGGCCGGTGCAGGACCTGGCGGAAGCGCTGCCGGGGAACTGGGTCGTTTACCAGGCGATCTGCACGGCGGACGGCACCACCTTCCGCACCTATTTTGACAACATGCGCCAGCTGATGCTGGACAAGTTCGCCGCCGCGGAGCTGCTGGTGGTGAACCGGGCCGAGGCGGTGAGCGCCAGCCCCGACCGGGAGTTTATCCACAAGGCGGTGCGGCAGGCCACCCGCCGCTGCGACATCGCGTATGAATCTGCCGACGGCAGCGTGGAGTACGACGAGCTGCCGGACGAGCTGCCTTTTGACATCAACGCCGACGTGATCGACATTGCCGACGAGGATTTTGGCATTTGGTATATGGACGCCAGCGAGGACCCGGAGAAGTACGCGGGAAAAACAGTTCGCTTCACCGCGCAGGTATGCCAGACCCCCCGGGTGGGGCAGGGCCAGTTCGTGCCGGGGCGCTTTGCCATGACCTGCTGTGTGCAGGATATACAGTTTGTGGGCTTTCCCTGCAAGTACGACGGGGTGAAAACGCTTGCCCAGCGCAGCTGGATCAAGCTGACGGCCAGGGTGCGGGTGCAGTTCCACCCGCTGTTTGGGGGCAAGGGCCCGGTGCTGACCGCGCTGGAGCTGGAAGCGGCGCAGCCTTTAAAGAATGACGTGGTGACCTTTAGCTGAAAGAGAGCCTCCAAACATTTTTAAACGTTTGGAGGCTCTCTTTTTGTGCATATTTACCACTTTTTGGGGAGAAATATACTATATAACTGGTCTGCTAGTGTCATAGTAAATAATCAAAAAGGGAATGGTATGTGGCAAAGTTACAAAAATCCGCGAAAGAAAGAATTATTTGTCGTAAAAACAAAGTATTTATGCTATATTTTAAAGTACAGTGTAAAATGCAGAAAAGTGCCCGGAGGGCAAGTGGAAAGGACGGATAGAGAGGTGGAGACCAATAAATTGTTCGAGGCCGAGTGGAACCTGATGGACATTGTGTGGGAGAACGCGCCGGTCACCGCGAGCAGGGTATCGGCCATTGCCGGCCAGCGGTTTGGCTGGGCGAAAAATACCACCTACACCGTGCTCAAGCGGCTCATTGCAAAGGGCGTGATCCAGCGCGGGGGAAATGATTTTACCGTGACGCCGCTGGTGAGCCGGCAGCAGATACGGCGCGGCGAAGCCTGCGCCCTGCTGGAAAAGCGCTTCCAGGGGGACGCCGCCGGCCTGTTGGAGACCCTGCTGGAAGCGGGCAGCGTGCCACCCGAGCAGCTGCCCCGGCTGCGGCGGCTGCTGGGCGAGGACTAACTCCAACAGCGACCCTCAAAAAGGAAATTTATTTGAAAGCGGGCCCGTGCCGATATCGGCACGGGCCCGCCTGCACTTTGGGGCGACGCTTTTTCGTTGCGCCGACGGCGGCCCTGTGGTATACTCATACCATATACAAAACTTTTGAGAGGAGAAGGGAAAAATGGGATTTTTTCGACGTTTTTTATCGGTTGGCCTGGGGATCGCCGCAGGAGCCTTTGCCTATAAGCTGCTGAAGGACTACAACGACGACGGCCACATTGACGGGGAATATGTGGAGCTGCCGCCCGAGCAGGGCCAGGGGGAACAAGAGGCCCCGGCGGCGCCCGCCGGCGGCGCGGCCGACGCCGCCCCGAACCCGAACCCGGTGGAGCTGGGCGCGGCCGAAAAACCGCTTACCGGCGACGGGCGGCTGGACGCCACCCGCATTGCCTCCCCCGAGGACTTTGGCGACTGGGACGACCTGGGCTGCAAGGGCTGAACACGGGAAAGGGGGCAAGGCCCATGGCGGAAGCGGTGCCCACGGTGCCGGCAAAGCGCATTTTGTCGTCCTACCAAAAGAACGGGTGGTTTGGTTCCGGTTACACCATGAACCTGTACCGGGGCTGCTGCCACGGCTGCATTTACTGCGACAGCCGCAGCGCCTGCTACGGTGTGCAGGACTTTGACACGGTGCACGCCAAGGAGAACGCCCTGGCCCTTTTGGAAGCCGATCTGCGCGCGACCCGCAGGCGCGGCGTGGTGCTGACCGGCTCCATGGGCGACCCCTATAATCCGTTTGAACCCGCCGAGCGGCTGACCCACGGCGCGCTGAACCTGTTTTGCCGCTATGGATTCGGCGCGGTGGTGCTGACCAAAAGCGACCTGGTTTTAAACGATCTGGGCTTGCTTTTGCGCCTGGGGGAGCGGGAACCGGTGGCAGTGATGTTCAGCATTACCGCCCTGGACGACGAACTCTGCCGCCAGGTGGAGCCGCACGCGCCCCCCACCTCGGCCCGGCTGGCCGCCCTGCGCGAGCTGTGCGCGGCCGGGGTGCTGTGCGGCGTGGTGCTGACGCCGATCCTGCCCTTTTTGGAGGACACCCCCGGGAATGTGACCGGCATCGTGCACGCCGCGGCCCGCGCGGGTGCGGCGTACTGCTATGTGGGCGGCCCGGGCGATTTTGGGGTGACCCAGCGGACCGGCCAGCGGGAGTATTTTCACGCGGAGCTTGCGCGGCGCTTTCCCGGGATGGAAACACGGTACAAAAGGGCCTTTGGACCAAAATATTTTTGTGCCAGCCCGCGCGCGCTGGAATTGCAGGCCGCGTTTGAGGCGGCCTGCCGGGAAGAGGGGCTGGAGTGGCGGCTGCCCCGGATCGAGGGGCTCATCAAGGGCGCCGAGCCCAGCCAGATGACGTTTTTATAACAAACTGTGATGTGAGAAGCCGACAGATGGAATTTCAAAAAGACGATTTGACCGAAGCAAAAAGGCAGATCGATTCAACCCTGCACAAATTGAGAGAAACGGTTAAAACTTTGGAAGCAAAGGAAAATACAGGGAGATATAAGCCGCAGATTACATTGGCAAAAAGGCGGATAAGGGCGTTTGAAATTGCAAATTGCCTGATAGAGAAGGAACTGGGCCACCAGAAAACACATTCCGATTTGCCGGGCTGACGGCGTTTTGCCTTGGAAGGACAAGGCGTGCGGGGCCACCCGCCCGCATTCAATAAGGGAAAGGCCCGGCGCTCTTTCGAGCGCCGGGCCTTTCCCGCACACAAAACCCTTAGGGGAACGCAAAATAAAATTCAGGCCGCCCGCAGACCGCGGCCTTTTTGGGGGCGGGCGACGCGCAGCCGGGGCGCCCGGCCCGGACGGGGCGCAGGGCGGCTGCCGGCGCGGCGCAGCACGGCAATGGCAAGCCCCAGCCCCGCCAAAGCCAGAGCGGCGGCAGGCAGGGCAAGACTGCCCTCGATGGCGGCGCCCGCCACCATGAGCATGCCCAAAGCCGCCAGGATGCAACCCATATCACACACGAATTTTTTCATGATGCCGCCCCTCACTGTAGGTTTGTACCGCATGGATGCGGTGTGGTTTCTGAATTTATCTTACAACAACTATTAGTTGTTGTCAAGCGAAAATTAACAACTTTTTTTATTAATGCGCCTTTACATAAACACTTTGCGGTTGTATAATAACAATAGAGATGAAAGGAGTGGATCGCCTATGTTTCAGGAGCGCTTAAAAAAACTGCGCAAGGAAAAGGGCTACAGCCAAAAGGTGCTTGCCGCAAGGCTGGGGGTAAGCCAGCAGGCTGTGGGAAAATGGGAGACCGGGCGCTCCTCGCCGGATCCGGCCACGCTGGCGCGGCTGGCCGCGCTGCTGGAAAGCTCGGTCGATTCGCTGCTGGGCATTGGCGCGGTGGAGCAGCCCAGTGCGGTGCAGCGCTTTTTTGGCGGCTACGAGGAGAGCCCCATCCCGGTGGTGGGTACCGTGCGGGCCGGCTACGGCGCGCTGGCCTTTGAAGAGGACTACGGGGTGGAATACGCGCGGGTAAAGGACCCCTCGAACTACTTTTACCTGGTGGTAAAGGGCGACAGCATGGAGCCCCGCATTCAGGACGGCGACCTGGCTTTGGTGCACCGGCAGCCCACCCTGGAGAACGGGGATCTGGGCGTGATGGTGTTCGGAGAGGGCGAGGGAACGCTGAAAAAATTTATCCAGCGGGGCAACGCGGTGATCCTGCAGCCCTTCAACCCCCGCTATGAGGCAAAGGTAATCCGGGGGGAAGAGCTGGATCAGCTGTTCATTGCCGGCAAGGTGGTTGAAACGAAAGCAAAGTGGTGAGAGGGGCCGGCCCTTGGCCACAATGCTATCTTACCATAGGATGAATCCCATAAACCGTACTTCAAAAGGAAAGAAGCGTGTTTTTTGATGCCCCTTACCCGGCTGTATTTGATCCGCCACGGCCAAACCGACTGGAACGTGCGCGCGGCGCTGCAGGGCCGCACCGACATTGCACTGAACGACACCGGCCGGGCACAGGCCCGGGAGGCCCGCGCTTTATTGCAGGGCGTGCGCTTTGACGCGGTATACTCCAGCCCTTTGAGCCGGGCGGTGGAAACGGCGGCGCTGGTGAGCGGCTGGGAACGGGGCGCAATCCAAACGGATGAGCGGCTGACCGAGATTGCGTTCGGCCCATGGGAGGGGTGCGAGAGCCGCGGGCTCGGCCCGGCCTTTGCCCCCTTTTTTGCGGACCCGGCAAACTACCGCCCGCCGCAGGGGGGCGAAAGCCTGCAAAGCCTGATGACGCGCACAGGCGCGTTTGCGGCCGAGATGCTGGCGCGGCATGCGGGGCAAACGGTGCTGGCGGCCAGCCACGGCGCTGCACTGCACGCGCTGCTGACCTGCGCGCTCAGGCGGCCCATGAGCGAGTTCTGGGCTGTGAACCTGGACAATTGCTGCGTGGCGGTGCTGGAGAGCAGCGGCGGGCCCTTCCATTTAAAAGAGGTGCTCGGCAAGGCGGACGCCGGGTATGCGGAAAAGTATTTGAAATGAGCGGCGCAAAATTTTTTTGAGCTGTGACAGATGCAGCTGGGCTTTGCGGCCCTGCCCCCAAAGGGAAATGGGAAAAAGAGAGCCTGCCCCCGGCCGATGGCATTGAAAGGCCCGGCGGCGGGCAGGGAATTTGGGTTGAAAGGCCCCCGCGCAGCGGCGGGCCCGGTTTTGTGCACCCTTTTGGGAGAGCAGCCCAGCGGACAGAGGAGGCGCGAGCCCGTGGATATGATGCAAAAACTCACGATTTTGGCCGACAGCGCCAAATACGACGTTGCCTGCACCTCCAGCGGGGTGGACCGGCAGGGCAAGGCGGGGAGTATTGGAAGTGCCAGCGCGCCGGGCATCTGCCATGCCTTTTCGGCGGACGGGCGCTGTGTGAGCCTTTTGAAGGTGCTGATGACCAATGTGTGCGCCTATGACTGCGCGTATTGTGTGAACCGGAGCTCAAACGAT
>NZ_DBGCTQ010000095.1:0-42957 GCF_048388525.1 Allofournierella sp.
TGTGCACCGGGATGTTGAACTCGTATACCTTCTCCCGCAGCCCGGGCTGGATGGGGTGCCCCGCGGTCACGATGGTCACGTTGGGGCCGATCATGGTGCAGTCGCCCACGTAAATGTCCGCGTCGTCCACCAGTGTCAGGTTGTAATTTGCGTACACGCCCTTGCCAAAGTGCACATGCCGGCCGCCCCAGTTCGCCTGGAAGGGCGCCAGCACAAAGCAGTTTTCGCCCACCTCGGCAAACATCTCTTTCAGCATCGCCGCCCGCTTTTCCACCTCGGAAGGGCGGGTGGCGTTGTAATCGTACAGCTTTTCCAGGCAGGAAAGCTGAAACTCCACCAGCGCGGGGTTGTTGCAGTCGTACAGCTCGCCGCTGAGCATCTTGTTATAATCTTCCAGGCAGGCGGCCGGCACCTGCGCCCGTTCCAGGCCCGCCCCGCCGATCTGCTCCAGCACCTGGGCCAGCGGCAGCACCCGGGCATAGCGCCCGTTCCAGATATCCCGCTCAAAGTAGGCCGCCGTCTCGGCCGCGGCAAAGCGGCCGCCCTCCAGCGTGGTGGTGCAGCCCTCGGGCACCAGCACCGAGTAGCCCCGCTCAAAGGCCGCCTTGCAGGTGGCGTCGATGCAGAATTCGCTCTGCATTCCCGCCAGGATCAGGGTTTTCACCCCCTCCTTTTTCAGGTATTTGTCCAGCCCGGTCTCGTAAAACGCGCTGTTGCGGCGCTTTTCAAACACAGGCTCGCCCTCCCGCGGCGCAATCGCCGCGGCGATCTGCCAGCCTGTGCCGCCGTGTTCCAGCGCGTCGCCGGGGCCGCCGTCGTGCTGCACATAGACCACCGGCAGCCCGGCCCGGCGCGCGCAGGCCAAAAGGCGCCGCAGCCCGGCGCACATCTCTTCCCAGCGGTATGGGCCCTGCTGCACCAGCCCCTCCTGCACGTCCACGATCAAAAGCGCGGTGTGTTCCATTTCGTTTCCCGTCCTTTTCTGCGGCCTTTAGGGGCCGCGTTTTCTTCCATTCCTGCGGCTATTTTACCATGGAGCGCCCCCCTGCACAAGCGCCCTTTTACCCCAGCGCCACGTCCAGCGCCATCATGATGGCAAACCCCAGCACCACACAAAAAATACCCGCCTTGCCGTCCTCCGCCGCCTGGGGGATCAGCTCCTGCGCGCTCACGCACACCATGGTGCCCGCTGCCAGGCTCAGCAGCCAGGGCATCGCCCCCAAAAGGCTGCCCGCCAGCGCGCCGCCCAGCGCCGCCCCCACCGGCTCCACAAGCCCGCTGGCCGTGCCCACCGCAAACGCCTTCAGCCGGCTGGCCCCATTCTGCCGCACGGGAAAGGCCACAGCCACCCCTTCCGGGATGTTCTGCAGCCCAATGCCCACGCTCAGCGCCACAGCGCCCGCCACCGTGTTGGCGTCGCCCGTCAGGGCAAGCGCCCCGGTCAGGCCCACCGCCATGCCCTGGGGCAGGTTGTGCAGCGCAATGGCAAAGATCACCCTTCCGCTGTGGCCTTTCCCCCCCGCCAGCAGCCTGCCCGCCCACTGCTCCATCAGCAGAAGCCCCGCAGCGCCCAGCACCAGCCCGGCGCTGGCCGCCAGCCACGCACTCTCCCCCTGTGCGCTGGCCTGCTCGATGGCCGGCTGCAGCAGGCTGAACATGCTGGCGGCCAGCATCACCCCCGCCGCCAGCCCCAGCATGCTTCGCCGCGCCTCCGGTGTGTCCTTGTTGCCCACAAAAAAAACGAAACCTGCCCCCAGCGCCGTGCAGATGGTGGGGAACAGGTCCATCAAAATTGCCGCGATCACCTGGTTCAATTCCCTCTACCCCCTTTTCATCACTTTATCCACGCGGGGCAAAAAGGGTGCGCTTTTGAACTGGCAAAATCTTGTTTTAATTTTTTTGCAAAGTAAGCTTGACATTCTGTGCAAAGCAAGCTATACTAATTTTGCAAAGGACGCTTTGCATCATCTGCGCAGAATAACAAGACAGGAGTTGTGGTGCGGTTTGGATACAAGAATCCCGGAGCTGCGCAAGGCCCGCAGGCTCAGCCAGCAGGAGCTGGCCGACGCGGTGGGCGTAACGCGGCAGACCATCACCAGCCTCGAGGTTGGAAAATACACCGCCAGCCTGGTGCTGGCCTACAAGCTCGCCCGGTATTTCGGGCTTCCCATCGAACAAGTGTTCGATTTCAGCGAAGTGGAGGAATAACTTATGTTGATCAAATTGTTCAGCTGCCCTGCAAAGAACGCCACTTTGGAGGAATACAAAGTGGCCCTGCGCCGCCGTGTCCTGCTGTTTTGCGGCCTCTCGGTTCTGGGCGTGCTCACCCTGGCCGTCACCCTGCTGCTGATGGGCGGCCAGATCGCCGAGGCTCACGACACCGCCCACCTGGAGGGGATCTGGTGCGGCATCGGCGTCGGGCTCACGCTGGCGGGGGCGGTGTTGGCCGCACGCACCCGCGCCCTTCTGAAAAATGAGGAAAAGCTGCGCCGCACCCGCCTGGAAGAGCAGGACGAGCGCAATCAGGCCGTGTTCGCCCGGGCGCTGAATCTCACGGCCTTCACCCTGCTGTTCGGGCTGTATGTCGCCATGCTGGTGTCCAGCTTTTTCAATATGACCGTGTTCTACACCCTGTTCTACTGCGCGGTGAGCGGGTTCGCGCTGCTGTTCATATTCCGGGCTCTGTGCTCCCGCAGCATGTAAGCGCCCCGCAGCGCAAGCCCTGCAACAACTTAAGAGGTGGATTAAAATGAAATTGACAAGACGCATCAGTGCCGTGATCGGGGCCTTCGGGGTCGTCGTGCTGCTCTCCCGCTGGCTGGCTGTCCCCATGGCCGATTGGGCAGTCCGCACCGCAGGGGTGCTTACCCTGGCAGCCCTGTTTGTTCTGGCCTTCACCACCGCCAGAATGCGCAGCCAGCAAAAACCGGAGGAAAAGGATGAGAACAGAACTTAAGCTCGGCCTTTTGGTATACGCGGCGGCCTTCGGCCTCAACTGCTTTATGCCGCTGCCCGAGCCGGTCCTGGGCGCGACCTCGGCGCTCGCCCTCTGCCTGGATGTGATCGGCATCCTGCCCCAGCCGCTCTACCAAAGCCTCAAGCGCGCAAAAAAGGCCCTGCGGCGGGCCGGATAAAAGCGGCTGCCGCAACATAGCCCGGCAAAAAACAGCACATAAAGAAAACGCCCTAAAACAGCTGAGAAAGCTTGTTAAGGCGTTTTCTTTGCGTTTTGGAACTGGCTCTTTGCGCAATTTGCCATCGCAAATTCATTTTGCAGCAGCCCGTTATCTCTCCGCGCTCATTATTCCCCGCCACGGGTGCGGGCCCAGTAGGCCGCCATGCTCTGGCCCGGCTTCGCGGTCACCTCGTCAAACAGATAGGCCGCCAGCTCGCCCGGCTTCCAGGCGCGGGCCGCCGCCTCGGTGGCAAATTCCACCTCCGCATACCAAAATTCTTCCGCTCCCCCCGGGTCCACATGGTTCACTTCCAGCTCCAGCCCGTCCGGCAGGGCGTACCGCCGCTGCTCCTTTTCGATCAGGGGTTTTCCGATCAGCGCCTCCAGCCGCCCGAACAGCCGGGGGGCGATTTCGGTCTCAATTTCCTCCCGGGAAAGCCCGTCTTTTTCCGCTGGGCCCTTGAAACACAACACCCACGCGGTGCCGCTCTCCTGCTTTTCCTCCCGGATGCGCACGGTCGGCCGCAGGCTGATGTACCCCTGCCGCATGTGCAGCACCCGCGCCGCGCCCAGCCGCTCGGGCCAGCCGTGCACCAGCCATTTGCGCTCGATCTCCATACAAAACACACCTTTCTGTAAAATCCATTATAGCATGCCCCGCCGCCCCGTGCTATAATAACCACATTGTGTTCGTCATCGTTCTTTTTACAGCGCGCTGTAACAGACCTTAAAAAACGAAAAGGGAGCTTTGCCCATGAAGACCGTCCGCCCCTACCCTGCCTGTACCGTCACCAAAAAGGCCGAGGCCGCCATTCTAGGCGGCCACCCCTGGGTCTATGCCGACGAGATCACCGCTCCCCCGCTCCCCGCGCCCGCCAACGGCGCCCTGGTGGATGTACTCAGCGCCAAAGGCCGCTATCTCGGCACCGGCTTTTTAAGCGAGGCCAGCAAGATCCGGGTGCGGCTTTTATCCCGCAGCCCCAACGACCGGTTCGACGCGGCCTTCTGGCGCCGCCGGGCAGAGTACGCCTGGGCCTACCGCAAAACCGTGTTGGCCCCCGGGGACCTCTGTGCCTGCCGGGTGATCTTCGGCGAGGCCGACCAGTTCCCCGGCCTCACGGTGGACCGCTTCGGCGATATCCTGGTCACCCAGACTCTCTCCTACGGCATGGAGCAGCGCAAGGGGCTCATTTTTCCCCTGCTGGCTGAGGTGCTTCGGGCCGACGGGCAGGCCATCCGCGGCATTTACGAGCGCAACGACGCGCCCCTGCGCGAGCGCGAGGGCCTTGCCCAGGGCAAGGGCTGGTTCGCCCTCGCCGGCGAGGCCGCGCCCGCCTGCACCCGCACCCTCATCACCGAGAACGGCGTGCAGTACGAGGTGGATTTTGAGAACGGCCAGAAGACCGGCTTTTTCCTGGACCAAAAATACAACCGCCTCCGGGTGGCGGCCCTCGCCCGGGGCAAGCACGTGCTGGACTGCTTCACCCACACCGGCAGCTTTGCGCTGAACGCCGCCAAGGGCGGCGCCGCCCACGTGACCGCGGTGGACGTAAGCGAAGCGGCGGTGGAGCTGGCCCGGGCCAACGCGGTGCGCAACGGCCTTGCGGGGGTCATGGACTTTGTCTGCGCCGACGTGTTCGACCTTTTGCCCTCGCTCGAGGGCAAAAGCGGCTACGATTTCATCATCCTCGACCCTCCCGCTTTCACCAAGGCCCGCCGCACCGCCGAAAACGCCATGCGCGGCTATAAAGAGATCAATTACCGGGCCATGAAGCTACTGCCCCGGGGCGGGTATCTGGCCACCGGCAGCTGCAGCCACTTTGCCACCGAGGCCATGTTTGTGAAGATGCTCCAAAGCGCCGCGGCGGACGCGCACCGCCAGCTGCGCCAGATCGAGGTGCGCCAGCAGGCGCCGGACCACCCCATCCTGTGGGGCGTGGACGAAACAAATTACCTCAAATTTTTCCTGTTTCAGGTCATCTGACCGCCGCAAAACGCCTCGTTTGCCCTGCCCCGGGCCCCTGGAACCCGGGCGCGCGCAAAAAACGGCGTTTTTTACAAACAGGCACTCCAAATTTTGTTGACACCGCCCACTGTGCAACCGTATAATCTGCTTATGGACAAACGCCGGCTCCACGGCCCCCTAAGGCCGCGCATCTAAGGGAGGAAGAGAACCAATGGCACCTGCCAACACAAAAGAGATCTACGGCTCGCTGGTGTTCAACGAGCACGTGATGAAAGAGCGCCTGCCCGCTGCCACCTACCGCAGCCTCAAGGCCACGGTGCAGAAGGGCCGCCCGCTGGACATCGAGCTGGCCAACGTGGTGGCCAGCGTCATGCGGGACTGGGCCATGGAAAAGGGCGCCACCCACTACACCCACTGGTTCCAGCCCCTCACCGGCATCACCAGCGAAAAGCACGACAGCTTTGTGAGCCCCATGAAGGACGGCACCGCCATCATGGAGTTTTCCGGCAAAGAGCTGGTGCGGGGCGAGCCGGACGCCTCCAGCTTCCCCTCCGGCGGCCTGCGCGCCGTGGCCGAGGCCCGGGGCTACACCACCTGGGACCCCAGCAGCTACGCCTTTGTAAAGGACGGCACGCTCTGTGTGCCCACCGCCTTCTGCAGCTGGAACGGCGAGGCGCTGGACAAAAAGACCCCCCTCCTGCGCAGCATGAAGGCGGTCAGCGACCAGGCCTGCCGCATCCTGCGTCTGTTCGGAAAGGACGTCGCCCACGTGGACGTGACCGTGGGCCCCGAGCAGGAATACTTTCTCATCAAAAAACAGGATTACGAGCGCCGCGAGGATCTGATCCTCACCGGGCGCACCCTGTTCGGCGCCATGCCCGCCAAGGGCCAGGAGCTGGAAGAACACTACTTCGGCGCCCTGCGGCCCGAGGTGTCGGCCTTCATGAAGCACCTGGACGAGGAGCTGTGGAAGCTGGGCGTGGCCGCCAAGACAAAACACAACGAGGTAGCCCCCTGCCAGCACGAGCTGGCCCCCATCTTCGACCGCTGCAACGTGGCGGTGGATCACAACCTGCTCACCATGGAGCTCATGAAAAAGCTCGCCCCCCAGCACGGCCTCGTGTGTCTTTTGCACGAAAAGCCCTTCGAGGGGGTCAACGGCAGCGGCAAGCACGACAACTGGTCCCTCTCCGCCCCGGGGCTCAATCTCCTGGACCCCGGCGACACCCCGCGCGATAACCTGCAGTTCCTCATCTTTTTCGCCGCGGTGATCAAGGCGGTGGACGAATACCAGGACCTGCTGCGCATGAGCATCGCCTCGGCGGGCAACGAGCACCGCCTGGGCGGCAACGAGGCGCCCCCCGCCATCGTGAGCGTGTTTGTGGGCGACGAACTGGACGCCATCCTCAGCGCCATCGCGTCCGACAGCGAATACATCGCCCCCCAGGCCGTCAAGATCGACCTCGGCGTAGACGTGCTTCCCAAATTCGCCAAGGACAACACCGACCGCAACCGCACCAGCCCCTTCGCCTTTACCGGCAACAAATTCGAGTTCCGTATGCCCGGCTCCTCCTCCAATATCTCAGATGCCAACACCGTGCTGAACACCGCCGTGGCCAAGGAGCTCATGGGCTATGCCGACGAGCTGGAGCGCGCGCAGGATTTCGACAGCGCGGTCATTGCGCTGGTAAAACGCACCATCCGGGACCACAAGCGGGTCATCTTCAACGGCAACGGCTACACAAAACAGTGGGAGGCCGAGGCCGCCCGCCGGGGCCTTGCCTGCGAGCCCGCCGCCTCCGACGCGCTGGCCGCCATGATCGCCCCCAAAAACCTGGAGCTGTTTTCCAAAATGGGCGTGCTCAGCCAGACCGAGGCCCGCAGCCGTTACGAGGTCAAGCTCGAGCACTACGCAAAGCTGCGCCACATCGAGGCGGTCACCATGATGGAGATCACCCGCCGCCAGCTGGTGCCCGCCGCCCTGGGCTACATGACCGCCCTGGCAAACGGCATCGCGGCAAAGCAGGCGGCCTGCCCGGGTATCTCCTGCAAGGCCGAGGAAAAGGCCCTGCGCCAGCTCACCAACTACACCGACGCCATGAGCGACGCCGCCGACCGGCTGGAGGCCCAGGTCGAGGCCGCCGAGGCGGTGCCGGAGGGGCAGGCCCAAAGCCGGGCCCGCGCCTACCACGACCAGGTGCTGCCCGCCATGAATGCGCTGCGCGCCGCAGCCGACGCGGCAGAGGCCATCTGCGGGCAGGAATATTGGCCCTTGCCCAGCTACAGCTCCATGCTCTATTATGTATAACGCCGGGGGCGGGCCCAAAGCGGGCCCGCCCTTTTTCTGCGAATTTCGCGTCTTGAAGAAATAATCCGGCCTTTCTCGTTCACTCTATAGATAGCAGCGCAAAGACGCTCTGAACGAAAGGAATGCGCCCGGCGGCTCCGCCCGCCTTTGGCGCTCAAGGGATACGCCATGAAACACGCACAGCAGCCGCAGCCCACCGCCCCCCTGCGGTGGGACCCCGCCCCCGAACAGGGCCTCACCCACGCCCAGGCCGCCCAGCGCACGGCCGAGGGCCTTGCCAACACCGCGGCAAAGCCCCTCTCCAAAACCACCGGCCAAATTTTGTGGGACAACCTGTTCACCTTTTTCAATTTCCTGTTTCTGGCTCTGGCCGCCTGCCTCATCGCGGTGGGCGACTGGGCCGACGTCACCTTCCTCGCCGTGGTGGCCTGCAACCTGCTGGTGGGCGTCGTGCAGGAGCTCCGGGTCAAAAAAGTGCTGGACCGGGTCAGCCTTCTGGCCCAGCGGCCGGTCACGGCGCTGCGCGGGGGCGAGGTCCTTCTGCTTCCTCCGGACCAGCTCGTGCTGGACGACATCGTCGAATTCGGCCCCGGCAGCCAGATCTGCGCCGACGCGGTCCTGGCCTCCGGCCGGCTGGAGGTGAACGAGGCCCTGCTCACCGGCGAGAGCCGGATCATCGAAAAACTCCCCGGCGCAAAGCTGCTCTCCGGCAGCTTTGTGGTGGCGGGAACGGGCCGCGCCCGTCTGGACCAGGTGGGCGAAAGCTGCTGGGCGGCCCGCATCACCCAGGCCGCCCGCAAACACAAGCGCCACCGCTCCGAAATGATGCGCGCGCTGGACCGCTGGCTGCGCCTTTTAAGCTTTGTCATCGTGCCGCTGGGCATGTTTCTGCTCACCCGCCAGCTCGCCCTGCCCGGCGTGGCCCTGCCCGCCGCGGTCAGCACCACCATCGGCGCGGTGGTGGGCATGATCCCCGAGGGGCTGTATCTTCTGGTAAGCGTGGCCCTTGCGGTCAGCGTTATGGGGCTCGCCCGCCGCCGGGTGCTGGTGCACGAGCTCGCCTGCATTGAAAACCTCGCCCGCATCGACACCCTGTGCCTCGATAAGACCGGCACCATCACCGCGGGCCGCCTGGCGGTCACCGGCCTCGTCGCCGCGCCGGGGGTCGGCGGTGACGCGCTGGAGGCGGCGCTGGGGCTCTTCGCCCACACCGCTTCCAGCCAAAACCCAACCTCTCTGGCCCTGCAGGCCCGCTTTGCAGCGCCCGCCGCCCCCGTGGGCGAGGTGCGCGAGATCCCTTTTTCCTCCGAGCGCAAGTGGGCCGCGCTGCAAAGCGGCGCGGGGCAGAGCCTTGTGCTGGGCGCGCCGGAAATGATCCTGCCGGGGGCGCTGTTTTGCCAGGCCCGGCTCGACGCCGAGCTCGCCCAGGGCCGCCGCGCCCTCCTGCTTGCCGCGGGCGGCCCGCTGCCCGCGGCGTCCGCCCTGCCGGGCAGCCTGCGGCCGCTGGGCGTGGTGTTTTTGCAGGATGAGCTGCGCCCCGGCGCCGCCGAGACCCTGCGCTATTTCCGCGGGCAGGGTGTGGCCATCAAGGTCATCAGCGGCGACAACCCTGTGGCTGTGGCCCGCATCGCCCAGCAGGCCGGGGTGGAAGGGGCCGAGCTCTGGGCCGACGCCCGCACCTTCCCCGAAAACGCTGATTGGGGCCAGATCGCCCAGGATCACACCTGCTTTGGCCGGGTGAGCCCCCAGCAAAAGCGGCAGCTCATCCAGGGCCTCAAGGCCAAGGGGCACACGGTGGCCATGATCGGCGACGGTGTAAACGATGTGCTGGCCCTCAAGGACGCCGACTGCAGCGTGGCCATGGCCGCGGGCAGCGAGACCGCCCAGCAGGTGGCCCAGATCGTTCTGCTGGACTCCGATTTTTCCTCCATGCCCCACATTGTGGCCGAGGGCAGGCGGGTCATGGGCAATATCCAGCGCGCCGCCTCGCTGTTTCTGGTCAAGAACATCTTCTCCTTTTTGGCGGTGCTGTTTTTGCTGTGGCTGCCCTTCGCCTACCCCCTCACCCCCATCCAGATCAGCCTGTTCGGCGGCCTTATGATCGGCGCGCCCTCCTTCCTGCTCACCTTCGAGCCCTCCTTTAAAAAGGCGGGCGGTCATTTCATGCGCACCGCCCTCTTAAACGCCCTACCCGGCGGCATCACCGGCGCCGTATGTCTGGTGGGGGTCAGCTGGGCGGGCGGCGCCCTGGGCCTTGCCGCGGGGCAGGTGTCCACCCTGTGCTGCCTGCTGCTGGGCGTGGTGGGCCTTTTGCAGCTGCTGGTGGTCTGCTGGCCTCTCACCGGCTGGCGCGCCACCCTGGTGGCCCTGATGGGCTTTGGCTACTACGGCGCCGCCTTTTTGCTGGGGCCCCTGTTCCGCCTCGAGGCCCTCACCCCGGCCGCCGGGCGGCTGCTGCTCCTCTTCGCCGCGGCCCTTCCCGCGGTGATGGCCCTGTGCCAGGGCGCGGCGTTCCTCCTCAAGCGGCGCCTTGCCGCCCGGGAGCGCAAGGCCCGCCCTCCGGTGGCCGCGCCCGCGCGCGGCGCTGAAAAGGACGCGGCCTGAAAAAAGGATCAAACCGGCGGCCCCTGAAATGCCAGGGCGTCGCCGGTTTTTGGTTTTACCGCACAAAACATGAGCCCCGCTCATGTTTTGTGCCTTTTATGAAAAAACTGTTCAATTGTGCCCGCCGCGCTCCTTTGGTACAATAAACTCAAGGGAAAGGCTTTCTCAAAAAAACCGAATTTGGAGCTGATACCATGCCCATGAACACCGTCATCCGGGAAAAGCGCAAGGCGCTGGGCCTCACCCAGGAAGAGGTTGCAGACGCCCTGGGGGTCACCGCCCCCGCCGTGAACAAGTGGGAAAAGGGCGCCACCGCGCCGGATATCTCCCTGCTGCCGCCCCTGGCCCGGCTGCTTGGGGTGGACCTGAACGACCTGTTCTGCTTTTTCGAGGGGCCCTCCCAGCCCGAGATCGACCGCTTTAACGCGCGCCTGGGCCAGGTCCTGCGCAGCGAGGGCGTGGACGCCGCCTTCGCCCTGGCCCTGGCCGAGACCCGCAAATATCCAAACTGTGCCCCCCTGCTGCACGCCGTGGCCACGGCGCTGGACGGCGCGCTGCTTCTCTCGGCCACCGCCGCCCAAAAGCAGCAATACGAGGGCCGGGTCATCGCCCTGTACGAGCAGGCCGTGCGCTGTGGTGCAGGGGCGCTGCAGGGCCGCTCGCGCTTTCTGCTGGCCGGCAAATACCTGGCGCAGGGCCGGCTCGACGAAGCGCAGGAGCTGCTGGACCTGCTGCCCGAGCCCGAGCAGCCCGACAAACGCCAGCTCCAGGCGCAGCTTCTGCTGGCGCAGGGGCGCACCGCTGACGCGGCGAAGCTTTACGAGCGCAAGCTCATCGCCGCCACCGGCGAGGTGCAGGCGGCGCTGCTGAACCTTTTGGACATCGCGCTGGACGAGGGCCGCTCTGGGGACGCCTCTGCCCTGGCCGATGTCTCGCACCGGCTCGCCGGGCTGATGGGCCAGGCGGAATTTTCCGCCCTGCTGCCCCAGCTCGAATTTGCGGTGAAGCGCCAAAACGAAGCCGCCAGCCTGGATCTCTTAAAAAGGCTGTTTGCCTCGCTCCCCTCGCTCTCCCGGCCGCCGGCAGGCCCTCTTTACCATCACCTCGCCCCTGAATACCAGGCCCGGGCCCAGACCCTTGCCCCCGAGCAGGTCCTTTCCACCCTGCTGCCCGGCCTGCTGGCCGAGCTGGAGACCGCTCCCCGCTACGCCTTTTTGCAAAAGAACGAAGAGTTCCGGCAGCTGCTGGCGCGCTGGCGGCGGGCGTGAGCCGCGGCTTCGATCTCAAAATTTGGCCGCAGTACGGCGAAAGGCCGGCCCGGGCGCCCTGCTCCGGCCGGCCTTTTCCTGATCCGTTTTGCTTCTCTGCGCGCCCCGGGGCACAAAAGGCACCGGGGCGCCGCTTTTTATGGATCTCTTTTCTGTTTTTTGGCAAAGAATGCCAGGCAGGCGGCGGCGAAGAGCAGCGCCTGGGCAGGCGTCCACCGATCGGCTGTCACCACGCCGCCCAGCCCCTGCGTGAAGCACAGCAGGGCGAGCGCCGCAACAGTGCAGCCGCACGTCGCGGCCCGCCTGCGGCGCTTTGCCAGCGCCAGCAGGGCCAGGGCCACAGCCGCCAGGGCCAGCGCCAGATCCGCCAGCGCCAGCGGTTTTTGCGGCTCGGGCTGCCGCGCCGCGGGCGGCGGTGTGGGCGTCGGGGCAGGCTGCGGGCCGGGCGCCTCCGTGGGCGCCGGGGTGGGCTGCGCAGCGGCCAGCAGGGCCTCGGCCAGGGCCGGGTCCTTGCCCAGCAGCTTTAGGTACCCCTTCAGATAGGCCAGCAGCCCAGCCCGCTGCTCTTCGGTCAGGGCGGCCTTTTGTTCGTCCGAAAGCTGCTCGCACAGCTCCCACAGCTCCTCCAGCCGCTCCCGGTTGGCCTCCAGGTCCGGCGCCCACTCGGGGCTCACCTCGCCCTTTTGCAGCCGGTCCAGCAGGTCCAGCGCCTCGTCCAGCGCTTTTTGTGCGTCCGTCGGGCCGGGCGCCCCGCTGGCGGCCGGGCTGGCCGTGGGTGGTCCGCCGGGGGTGGGCGCCGGGCTGGCCGGCGGCTCGCCGGGGCCGCCGGGGCCGGCCGGCTGCTCGTCCCGCCTTTTCTGCTCTTCTATCTCCTTTTGCACCTCGTCCACCAGGCCCGCAAGCTGGTCAAGCTGCTCCTGCGGCAGGTCGATGCCCGGCCGCGTGCGGTCCAGCTCCTCCTGCACTTCCTTGAGGATCTCCTCGATCTCGGCCCGGTTTTCGCTCGTAACGCTGCCCGGCGCGGGGATGTGCTTCATGGTGATGCTGCGCAGGGTGCGGTTGCCGGCGGCGTCCACCGCGGCCAGGGGGTACACGGTGCGGTTCTCGCCTCCGCTCACATAGGGCGCGGTCACGGCGGGCAGCAGCACCTCGCCCCTGGCTTTGGGCAGGGGTGGGTTCACGGTGCCGCCGCCGGTGATCTGTACCACTTCGCCCGGCAGGGTGCCCGCCGCGTCCTTGTAGTCCGCAAAATCCACCGTCACGGGCAGGTAGTACACATCCCCCGGTTTTGCCCCGCGCACCGCCAGCTCGGGCGGCGTCAGGTCGTCAAAGCGGTATTCGGTCTCGTTGCCCGCGCCGTCCTTGACCGCGATCACCACGTCGCCCGGGTCGGCGCCCGGCGGCAGGGCCACCTCGTAGCTGCCATCCGGCTTCTGGGTGATCTGCGCGCCACTGGGCTCCTTCACCTCCACCGTCACGTCTCCGGAGCCGCCGTCGGCGATCTGGATCCCGGTGATCTTTCCGTCTTCCTGCCCGGCGCCTCCCAGATCCACCCGGGGCGGCTCGCTGTCGATTTTTTCCACCTCGGCCCCGGCTTCGGTCTCGTTGCCGGCCAGGTCCCGCGCGGCAATGGTGTAGCGGCCGCTCGCGCTCACCGGCACCTCCAGCTCCAGCTTGCCGCCGCCCGGCCCCGCCTGGGCGATAAGGTTGCCCGCCGGGTCGGTCACCGCCACCAGGCCCACGCCGCCCGCGTCGGTCACGGTCACCTGCAGCAGGCCCTGGCTGGCCCAATCCGCCTGCGGGGCCTGGCTCGCCTGGATCACCGGGGGCGTGGCGTCGTTCAGCAGCACGGTGGCGGTCAACAGGTCGCCTTCCACGTTGCCCTCAAGCTGCACGGTGTAGGTAAAGCTGTCCTCCCGGCCCGCGCCCGGCTGCGCCTCGGTGTAGCGGAACGCGCCGGGCTCGCCCAGCGCCTCCACCCGGCCGTGGGCGGGCTGGGTGGTCACGGCCACCCCCAGCACCCGCCGCGCGGGGCAGGCCGGCCGGTCGTTCGCTAGCACCTCCACCTCGGCTGTGCCGGTGGCCGGGTCGGCGGCGGCCGAATCCGGCCGCGCCGCATAGGGCTTCTCCGCCGCCATAACGGTCAGCGCAAAGCTTTTGGGTTCGCCCGCGGCCTGGCCGTCCCGGGCGGTCAGGGTCACTGTCTCCTGGCTGTTTCCCGCTGCCGGGGTCACGCTCAGCCGCCAGCCCCCGCCGGCGCGCCGCACCACCGCACAGCCGGCCGCGCCGCTGCTGGCGGCCTCCACCACCAGGGCGGCCTCCGGGCTGTCCGGGTCGGTCACCTCAAAGTCCAGCGTATAGGTTTGCAGGTCGGTGATCGTTGCGTCTGCAAAACTGCCCTTCAGCACCGGCGGGTCATTCACCGGCTCCACATGCAGCAATACCCGGGTCGGATCCGAAAGGTCTTCCGTCTCGTTGCCCGCGCCGTCGCAGGCGGTAAAGGCCATGGCCGTGTCGGTGCCGTTCCAGTCCGGGTTCGGGGCATAGGTCAGCTTGCCCGCCTGGATGTCGCCAAAGCCGATGGTCTTGGGCAGCTCGGCCGCGGTGATCCGCACACCGCCCAGCGCAAGGCTCCCCTGGGCGGGCAGGGCCCGCAGGGTGATGTGCCGCAAAGGCAGGCTGGTCTCAAACAGGGCGTTCGGCCCCTCCTGCGGGGTAAAGTCGGCCCCGGCAAAGGTGTAGGGGGTATCCTCGCGGGTGGCCGCCGTGATGTAATTGCCGTAGGCGTCGCCCCCCGCGGTCTTGCTGTCGTCGCCGTACTGGGGCGGCAGGGTGTCCGCCACCAGGCAGTCCACGGTGTACTCGGCGGTGTTGCCCGCCGCGTCGGCGATCACAAACCGCACCGCGTTCCTGTAAAGCCCCTCGGTGGTAAAGCCGCCAAGGGCGGCCGGGTCGTAGTGCAGGGTATAGGCCCCGCCGCCCTCTTCCGGGGCGGGCGCCGAGTCCGCCGGGTAGTAGGCGAATGCGTTGGTCAGGTTATCTGCAATCGAAAAGCCGGTAAAATTCTCCTGCCCGGCCTCGCCCGGGGGTACCACCGCGCTGCGGATGGCCCCGTCCGCGGCGTCGATCTCCAGGGTGGGGGGCGTATCGTCCAGCCGGTAGGGCCCAAACGAGCGCACGGTCAGGTTGCCCGCCTTGTCCTGGGCGGCAAAGTGCAGCATCAGGCTGCCGTTGCCCGCATAGCACAGGCTGCCGCTGCCGCCGCCCACCTGCACGGTCAGCGCGCCGCCCTGCAGGTCGGCCGCGTCCACTGTGTGGAAGTACCGCTCGTCGATCTCAGTGGCCTCCGCGTCCAGCAGGGCCGCCAGGTCGGGCAGGGTCTTCAAGGCCTCGGCGTGGGTGGCGTCCGGCATGCCATCGCCCTCGGCGGGCGTGTCGTAATACTGCGGGTCCACGTACCCCACCCTTGCCAGGTTGCCCTCCGGGTCGGCAAAGCGCACGGTCACGGCAAAGGGCTCGGTGTTCCACACCCCGGCCGGCCCCTCGGCCTCAATGGTGGGCGCGCCCGCGTCCAGCCCGGCCGTCGTGTACTCCCGCACCGCCTCGTTGCCCGCCTCGTCCCGGGCATAGAAGGTGTACACCCCGTTTTCGGTCAGCTCCACCAGCTCGCCCGGCGGCTCGCCCGGCGAGCCGGCAAACTCCGCCGGGGCATGGCTGCCCGCCTTGTAAGCCCGCACGGTCACCGGGCTGTGGGCGTCCCGCGCGGCAAAGCGCACCGTGCGCCGCCGCGCGTTGCCGGGGTCGGCGTCCTCCAGAAGGATCTCGGGCGGGGTGTTGTCCAGGGTCAGCGGGTCGCTGCGCCCGACACTGCGGTTGCCCGCCCGGTCGGTGACCCGGGCGTAGAGGTACCACACCCCGCTCTCGCCCCCAAGGCTCGTTTCAAAGGGTTCCTCGCCCGGCTCAAAGCCCTGCCAGCCGGCCAGCCGCTCGCTGTACGCCGGCTCAGCGCTCCACAGATACTCGGCCTTCGCAAGGCCCGAGGCGTCACCCCTGGCGCTCACTGTCACCCGGGCAGTGTGGCTGCGGGCCGCGGCCGTGCCGTCGGCGGCAACGCTCACCGGAATGGGGGCAAGGTCCACCTGGTACGGCCCAAAGCAGTGGTAGGCCTCGTTGCCCGCCCCGTCCACGGCCAGCAGGTGCACCCAGTGGGCGCCCTCGCCCAGCTCGGCCTGCACCGTGCGGCCCTGGGCCGGGGCAAGCTGTGCCGGGCGCGCGTCGCTCCCGGTCACCGCCCAGCTTACCGCTCCGTCGCCAAAGGCAAAGTCCGCCCGCAGGCGCGCGCTGAACCAGGCCCCAGCGCCGGGAGCCGTTTCGGTTTTGTTCCAACCCTCCGCCAAGGTATCGTCGAAGGTATAAAGCGCCTGGCTGTCCAGGGTGGGCGGCGTGCCGTCCAGCGCAAAGGCAAGGCGCATCTCATCGCCCCGGTTGCCCAACGCGTCGATGTAGCAGGCGGTCAGGGTGTGCGCCCCCTCGCCGGTCACGGTGATGACCGGCAGGGTGTCGCCCTGGCCCGTTTGCTCGGCGCCGCCGTCCAGCGTATAGGCCCACCCGGCCACGCCCGCGGCGCCCCGGTCGGCCCCTGCCGCAAAGCGCAGGGTATAGCCGCCGTTTTCCGGCCGCACCTGGGCGGGCACGGCCTCCAGTGTCGCCGGGGCCTCGGGCCCCGCGTTGTCGATGCTCCAGGTGCGCGGGTCGGTGGCCTGGGCCCGGTTGTCGTCCGGGTCCATGGCCGTGACCGTCACCTTGCCGAACTCGCCAAAGCCGCCCGCGCACAGCTTATCCTCGCTCACGCTCCAGCTCAGTGTCCAGGGCGCGCCAGCGGCGGTACCGGCATCCAGCCGCACCGTTTTTTCCACGTTGTCCAGCGTGGCGGCCACATACAGCGCGTCGCCGTCCGGGTCGGCGGCGGTGCCGGTGATGGTAATGGTATCGCCCGCGCCCAGCACGCCGGTCACGGCCCGTGCCTCGGGCAGATCCAGAGTGAGGGTGGGCGCGCGCCCGCCGGCAAGCGCCCCTTCCCCGCCAAAGCCCCCGTCCGGGTAAGCGTCGGCGGTGAGCTGCTTCTCCGGGTTCTCGGCCCCGGCCTGGTTGCGGGTGGTAAGGAATGCGTACACCGCCGTCTCGTTTTCGGGCAGGGCCAGCCTAACGGTGGTGGCAACGCCCCAGCCGCTCTCGGCCAGCACCGCGCCCTGCGCGTTTTTAAGCGCGATCTTATATTCCGGCAGCACCGCGTTCGCCTCGTCCCCCGTGATCCGGAAGGTCAGCGCGCCGCCGCCCCGGGCGGCCAGCTCCACATTTTTGGGGTCGGCGGCCAGGGTACATGCCTCGGCGGCCGGGCCCTGGGCCCGGTTGCCCGCGCCGTCCGCCCCGGCGAGCCACAGCCGGTAGCGGGCGTTCGCCGCAAGTTTTTGCAGGTTGCCGTCTTCGCTTTCGCCCGTGCCCTCGCCCTCCAGGCTCTGCCAGTGGTATTTCACCGTACCCTCGTCCAGGCCCGCGCCGCCCGCGTCCGCGGCGTTTTCCGCGCCGGCCAGGGTCAGGCTGGTTTGCCCGGCCTGCTTCACCGTTACGGCGGGCAGCTTTGGGGCCGTGCCGTCCAGCTGGTAGGGGCCGAAGGTCCTTGCCGCGGTGCCCGCGCCGTCCCGCGCCAGGGTGTGGATGTACCACGCGCCGTCCTCCGTCAGGCGCACCGTTGCCTCGGCCTGCTTGCCGCCGGCGTCCGCCGGCGCCCGGGTCATGGCCGTCCGCAGCTCCGCTTCGCCGGGGGCCTGTGGGCTTTCGTTTACCAGCCAGCCCGCGGCGGCCAGGCTCGTCTCGTCGGCAAAGGCCAGCGCTATCTCCAGCGGGCCGCTGGCCCAATTCTCCTGTGCGGTGGGGTCGGCGGCGATTATCGGCGCCGCGCCGTCCAGCAGCAGGGCCGCCTCGGCGGCCGGGCTCAGGTTGCCCGCCTTGTCCGCCGCGCGGGCCTGCAGGGCCACCTCGCCGGTAAGGCCCTTTACCGGCACTTCCCCGCCCGGGTAAGTATTCCAGGTTTGGCCGCCGTCCAGGCTGTATTCCATCTTTTCCAGGTCCGTGTCGCCCGCGGCGGCGGCCAGGGCAAAGCCGTTTTCCCGCTGCCAGCCTGCGCCGCCCATCAGGGTGATGGCCGGGGCCCGCGGCGGGGTCTTATCCACCGTCAGCGCAAAGTTCTCACCGGGCCGGGCCTCGGCCCGCTCGCCCTGCGGGTCCATCGCGATGGCCAGAACGTCCTGTGGCTGGTACGTGCCCTCCCGCAGGTCGGCGGCCTGTACCGTGACCGACCAGGTCTCCCCCTCAACCTTGGCGGGGAATTCCCTGCCGCCCAGGGCAAGGGTCACGGTCACCGCATCGCCGTTCGCATCGTCCCAATTGCCCCGAAACTCCACGCTGCCGCCCGCCCCCAGCAGAACATTGGCTGCGGGCGCTTCAAAGGCCACCGTGGGCGGCGCGTTCAGCGGCGCGGCCCCCGTTCCCCCTCCGCCGATGGCAAAGCTCACCGGCGCGGACTGTGTTCCGTCCTCGTTCACGGCGGTCACCGTGAGGGTGAGCGCGGCGTCTGCGGGCAGGGCCTCGCGGTAGCTCACCTCCAGCACCGCCGAGCGGGTGAGCTCTGCGCTTTCGTACAGCACCTCGTCCGGCCCGGTCTCCTTTTTCAGGGTGAGTGTGTACAGATACCGGGGGGCCACGGCGTTTTTGCCGGGCGCAAGCTCGGCCCGCAGCCCGGTGGTGGTGGCCCGCAGGCTCGCAAAGCCGGTGGGCGGGGCCGCCAGGGTATAGGTCTCGGCGGCCTGGGCCGTGGCCCTGTTCCCCGCCGCGTCCTGGGCGGTGAGGGTGGGGGCGTAGGCCCGGTTGGCCGCAAGGCCCGCAAAGGCCACGCTCCCGCTCTGCCCTTCAACGCTTCCATCGCCCAGCGAGCCGGTGATTCTGCCCAGGCCCGAGCCGCCCTCGTCCTGCGCCTTCGCGTTCACCGTCAGGCTGTCCGCCGTCACCTGGGCGATCTCCGGGGCCAGGGTGGGGGCGTCCAGGTCCAGCCGGTAGGTGGCGGCGGCCGTGGTAACGGCATTGTCCGCGCCGTCGGTCACCGTGGCCGTTACGGTGTATTCCCCGCTCGCGGCCAGGGTCACGCCGTTTTCGCCCACCGTCACGCCGCTTCCGGCCTGGGTGGTGTCGACGGCGGCCCCGTCCTTCGTGACCGCGTACTCCACCTTTGCCACGCCGCTCTCGCCGTCGCCGGCAACGGCGGCCACGGTCAGGGCGCCGGCGCGCCATGCTTCGCTGCCGGCCGGGGCCAGGGCGGCGGTGGGGTCGGTGGTATCGATGGTCCTCACCCGTACCTCCGCCTCGGCGGTGTTGCCCGCCCCGTCGGCGGCGGTGACGGTGTACGCCCCGTTTTCGGTGATTGCAAATTCCAGAGCGGTATCCCCCGCGCCGGTACCTGTTTTAAAGTTTCCGCCGTCCTTTTTCACGGTCACGGCCGCGCCCGCCTCGGCGGTCACCCGCAGCACATCTCTCTGTGCCCAAACGCCGCCTTGCAGCGCCGCCGCAAGGTCGGGCGGGGTGTTGTCGAACGAGAAATTTTCTTGCGCCTCGCTCGGCACGCCGGTGGCGCTGGCGGCGGTCACAAACAGGGTGTACTCCCCGTCCCCCTCGGCCCGGGTCACGGCAAATGCGCCGTCTTTAAGCTCCGCGTCGGTCCAGAATTCGGGTCCCGTGCTGCCTTTTTCCGCCCAGCCGTACCGGGCCGAGGCCGCCGGGCCGGAAGCCGTACGCGCCAGCCTCACCGTTACGGTGTGCGCCCGCTGTGTGTCCGCGCTTTCACCGATGGCGATGGGGTTTGCCGCCCGGTCGATTTTGTAAACGCCGGTGGCCGTGGCGGTGTTGCCCGCGTGGTCGGTCACGGTGACGGCGAGGATGTGCTGGCCCGGATCGGTCAGCGTGAGGCTGCCCTTGCCGCTTGTGAGGGCGAGCGTTTGGGGCTGGCCCCCGTTCAGGGTGTAGGAAACCGAGGCCACCCCCGCGCCGCCCAAATCGGCCGCGGTGACCGTGATGGTAACATTTTCTTTCGTCCAGTCCTGCCCGGCGGGGCTGAGCGCCAGGGTGGGGGCGGTGAAGTCGAGCTGCGTTTCGGTATACACCTGCACCGCCTCGTTGCCCGCCGCATCCCGCGCGTACACGGTGTAGCTGCCGAGCTTGCCGGCCTCAAAGGCTTTGGCCCCGGTGATGTCCTGCACGCCCTCCACCGCCGCGCCGCCCGCAAAGTGGCCCGCGTCGTGGCTGCCCCGCGCCCAGTACAGCGCGGCAAGGCCCGCGCCCTCTTCGGTCACCGCCACGTTTACTGTGGCGGCGGCGTTGCGCCACCCTTGCTCCTGCCGGGCAAGGGCCAGCGCCGGGGCCGTGTTGTCCAGCCTGCGGGCCGTGCTGCCTGCGGCCGCGTTGCCCGCGTTGTCGGCGGCCTTTACATGCAGCGTCCACTCCCCGTCGCCCGCTTCAAGGCGCAGGATGTTGTGGTTCGTAAAGGGCTTCCAGTCGCCGTCCTGAGGGGCCGCGCTCCCCAGCGCCCAGGCGTAGGCCAGGGTCTGCCCGTTCACGCCCGCGGCGGTCTTGCCCGGCTCCGGCGCATCCTCCACGTCCACCTGCACCGCGTGGGCCTTCAGGGTCCCGTTTTCGTCGCTGATGGGGGTGAACGTGATGGTGGGGGCCGCGCCGTCGTCGAACAGGGTGCCGCTGTCCACATACAGATAGTCGGCGCTGGCGTTGCCCAGCCAGTCCACCGCCTCCACGGCCAGGTAATACTTTTTGGGGGAAGCCGTGTTCCCCACATCCGGCAGCTCACAGGCAGCCGACGCGCCGGCGGCAAGGCTGCCCGCGCCCAGCCCCTCGAACTTTTCCCACTTTGTGTCTGCCTGTGCGAACAGGGCCGTGGGGTCGGCCGCCGGGCCGGCCACGGTCCGGAACGCCCAGCGGGTCTTATCGCCGTCCAGCAGCCAGTTGTCGGCCGCCGTAATGGTGGCGTAGGCGCTGGTGGCGGTTTCGCCCTGCTTTGCCCTGCGGGCCGCCAGGCTCGCCTCCGGGCGGGTGGTGTCGTAGTCGAAGGGGCCGTAGCGGCGCTGCACCTCGTTGCCCAGCTTGTCGCGCACCCACACGTGCAGGTACACCTGGCCCTGCACCGCGCTGTTGCTCACCCGGATCGCGGTGTCGCCCTGGGCGGCCAGCTGGTCGGCCACCCAGGCAAGGCCTTGCCCTTTGTCCACGGCCTCCGCCGTGGCCTGCTTGCCCGGGCGGAAGGGCTCGGTGACCCAGTTCACCTGGCCGTGAATGCTCGCGTCGTTCCCCGCGCCCGACACGTCGATCAGCCGCGCGCCGTCGGCGCTGCGGGTGCCGTCGTACCGGCAGACCACCGCGCCGTTCTGCACCGCCTCGAACTCGTACAGCACCATGTGGGCGTTCTGGGGCTGGTAGTTGCGGTAGGCGATCTGCAGCTGGCCGTTGGTACCGGCTTTTCCATCGGGGTTTGCCCATTCCAGCGCGCCTGTTTTGCTGGCGCCGTTCACCGCGGCCTCATAGGTGTTGTTTTGGTAGTTCAGGGTCAGCTCCAGGTCGTAGGTCCCGGCATCGCTGATCGGGCCCAGGCTGTGATACTTGTGGGTACCTTCGCCCGCCGAAGAGGTGAGCAGATAAAGTGGTTTATTATCGCTGTTCGTCAGCAGGAAAAAGGGCACGGCGCTGGTATCGTTTGCCACCGAAAAATAATTTTGCGTTCCGTCTCTATAAGCATCGCTCTTATCTGCCTCCAGCGGCTTGAATTTCATGCGCACCGTGAGGGGGCTGTCAAAATCCACAAGCCCCGTTTTGGTGGCCGCGTAGGAGCCGCCGGTGCCCAAAAACTCGGGGAACGCGCCGGTCACATTGCCCGCTTCGGGCACCCAGCTCACGCCGGAGCCCATTGTAACATCCAGATTATTTCCGCTCGCGTCCGTCCACACCTTCCCGGTTTTGCTCCCGCCGTAGCTGGCGCGCAGGGCGTCGTTCTCCCACAGCGAAAAGCTGTAGATCGTTCCCGCGCAGGCATTCTCCGTGGCGCTGCTGTAGCGGCTACCCATCTGCAGCGTTCCGGCCGCGGCGTAGCCGGCCGCACTCAGCGCCAGCACGGAAATGGTGAAGGGCGCGCCGTTCAGGGTGCCCGTTATCATTTTACCGGTATAGTCGATGGTCAGGTCCAGTGTATTCCGGGCAAAATTATCGCTCCCGGGCAGGGCTACGGCCACTCGGTTATCCGTTTGACCCTGGGTGGGCACCCAAAGGGTAAGCCCGCTGGCGCCCACCGCCTCCAGGCGCAGCTCGCTCAGCCCTGGCACGGGGATCGAGAAGAGGTTCGGGTTGCCCTTGGTGCTCTCCAGCTGATACGACAGTTTCACCTGGAGCTTCTGCGTCGCTGTACCCCGCGCCAGCACCTGCCCCGTGGCCGTGCCGCCGGTTTCCGCCGTTCCGTCGAACCGGGGGTACAGGCCGGCCGTGACGGCCTGGCCCGCCGTGTTGCTGACCAGCACCGCGTCGTGCCCGCGGCCGCTCTTGTCGGCCAGGGGGTCGGGGCCCGAGAAATCGTAGTGTACCAGCAGCTCGTCGGTGGTATAGGGCTCCAGGCCCGCCACCTGCCTGGCGCCCATGGCCGTGGCCCACACCTTCACATCATATAAAGTGCCCTCAAAGCAGTAATCCTGAAGGAAATTCCACAGCGCCCCCAGCCGGAATTTGGAATTCTGAGTCTTTCCATCCCTGTTATTAAGGGGGCCGCTGGCGATCAGCACCCCGTCCCGGTACACATATCCCATACCGCTCACATCCACGGCGGTAAGCCGGGTCTTCACCCCCGCGGGCGCGCTGGGCGCGTACACACCATTTGCACCATAGCCAAAATAACCGTTAGCCGTGCCATCATGATAGAGCGTGAGGTAACGGAACGTCGTCGTGCCTCCGTTCAAATTGCCCTGCTGGTCGATCAGCGCCGCTCTCTTGGCCGTGGGCTGGCTGTACACCACCTCAAAGGTCGCCACGTCCTGGAATTTGTCGTCTTCCCCCACATCGAATTCCAGGTGGTTTGTGCCGTCCAGCGTAAGGCCCGCGTCGCCCAGGCCCCGCACCAGCGCGCTGCCGCCCGTGCTGCCCCGGTTTGCCACCCGGCCGTTCACGGCTTCGTCCAGGTTATAGGCGGCCACGGGCGCGCCCAGGGTCACCCGCTGCCGGGCTTCCTGGATGTGCTCGGTCAGGCCGGTGGGCGCCCGCTTCACGCTCACGTTGTAAAGCGTGCCGTAGAACTGGCCCGCCCCCGCGGGGAAATTCACCCCGTCCGGCGGCTCCATAATGCCCGCGTAGGCGTGGCTTTCGGCGTACACCGTGCCGGTCACGCCCGTCACGCCGGTGGTCTGGCCCACCTGCGCGCCGTCCAGGTAAAAGGTGATGGTGTCGGCCGCCGGGTCGAACGACAGGGTGGCATAGTGCTCGCCCTGGTACAGGCTCTCCCCCACCGGGGCAAAGCCCCGGTCCACCGCCGCGCCGTTCCAATAGTAGAACAGGCTGCCGCTGCCGTCGCCCGCCAGGCCGAAGCCCATGTTGGGTGCGTCCTGATCGGAGGCGTCGTCCGCCAGCGACATCGAGAACAGCCGCTGGCCCACCAGCGCGTCCTGGCCATACCAGTAGCCGCTGCCCCGGTTCTCGCCGCCGGTCCAGCGGGCCCGGTCGGCCTCAAACCGCACGCTCACCGAAAAGCCGGTGCTGTTGATGCCCGCCGCGTTCTGGTCGCCCAGCAGGTCGGCCACCTTGCCCAGGTCCAGGCAGTCGCCGCCGTCGTCCAGGCGCATGCCCGCGCCGCCCTGGGGCAGGGCGTCCAGGCTGCCCTGTGCCTGCCCCTGCTGGGTGTAGTTCAGCAGGGCGATGGGCCGGTCCACATAGTTGATGTTGCCGCTCTCCACCTCGGCCTGGGTCAGGGCCCGGCCAAAGATGTAGGTGTTGTACAGGGTGCCCTGGAAATAATTCCGGTCCGCCCCGCTGGTTTTGTCGCTCATATCGTGGTGATAGCCCGCGCACAGGTAGCCCGTGTCCGGCTTGTATTGGGTAAGCCAGCCGCCGATCTCCACCGTGGTAACAAGCCTGCCGTCCACATACACCCTGCCCGTGGTCCCCTTTGCGGTCGCCGTCACCGTGTGGGTCTTGCCGTCCGCCAGGTCCAGCCCGGTGTCGCCCCTCGTGGGCTGGAATGACTCGCCGTCACCGTAAAAAGGCACGCACAGCCTGCCGTTGCACAGGTAAATATAAAAACGGTTGGCGCTCCCCTGGCTGCTGGAAAAGAGGAATTGGTAGCCAGCCGAAACGCTTGTTTTAAAGCTGGTGGAAACCGTGATCTCCTTCGCCTTGGTATAAGCGTCCAGATAGGGATTCAGGTCCACCTTTGTGTTCACGCTGCCCGTGCTCAAAAACTGTTCCGACGCGTACTCCCTGTCCCAGGCCGCATTGCCCTGCACCTCAGCGGCGTTCTGCTGCCCGCTGCGGTCGGTCACAACCTTGTTGTCTGTCACATTGCCGGCAAGGCCGTTACAGAACACATAGTCGCCCACGATGTCGTCGGTGCAAAAGGAAAAGCTCTTGCCCTCGGCGTCGTCGGCCACCCGGCCAAACAAGCTCGCGGCAAACAGCGCGCCCCGCAGGTTTTCGCCCAGGGCCACGCTTTCAATGCTGTTTTTATTGATATCAGGGAACCAGAACCGCCCCAGGTACTGCCCGTCGGCAAACACCTTCACCGAATTGGTAAAGCTGGCCGCCACCACGATCTGGTGGGCCCGGCCGTCGTTGTAGCCGCCGCCCAGGTGCTTGTCGGCCCCCGCCGAATCGGTCAGCACAATGGCCCCGGTCACGTCCGACACGCTCACCCGCAGCAGGGTGCTGCCCGCGCCATCCTTCAGGTGCAGCAGGGTGTGGAAGCCGCCGTCGCCGGGCAGGCAGACCGCCTGGGCCGCCAGGGTCACCCCGGTGGACTGGCGCAGGTCCGCCGCCGCGCTGTTTACCGCCAGCGAGGTACTGCTCGCAAAATTCAAAAAGCCGCTGTAGCTCTCGAACTTGAACACCGGCAGGCTGCCCGCCGCGGGGGCCTCGGCGCTGGTGGTAAAGGCATACTGGTACTCGGCCAGCCCGCTGTTGGAGCCGTCGTAATTCTCGTCGTCCACCGGCAGCTCCAGGTCCAGGGTGCCGTAGGTCTTGTGGTTCACGGCCACCGAACCGTCATCGCTCTGCGGCAGGTTGGGGGCCTCGTTGTCAAACAGGAAGTCCGGGTAGGCGGTTTGCCCGGCCCGGCTGCCGGTGTAGCCCTGGTTGTAGCAGGCGGTGTTGCCCGCCGCGTCGGTCAGGCGCACCCACAGCTTCCAGCTTCCGTCGATCCGCCCGCCCTGCACCAGGCTTGCGCCCGGCGTGAATTCCTGCCATTCGTATGCCGCGATTCCCGAGCCCGCCGCGTCCCCGCCGTCGTCGGCGGGCAGGCCGCCGCCGGGGGTATGGGCGGTTACGGAAAAGCTGCCGGCGGCATCCACCGTAACCCGCGCAGGCAGCCAAACGTATTCGGCCTTTGCCAGGCCCGCCGTCTGTTCGGCCTGGGCGTTGCCGTTCGCATTGCCCGCGTCGTACACCTGCACCGCCGCGCTGTGGCCTCGCAGCACCACCGACGCATTGCCGGAGGTCAGCTCTTTTTGCGGCACCTCAAATACCGGCGCGGGGGCGGCGGTATCCACCCTGTAGGGGCCCGCCGTGAGGGTGCGGGTGTTGCCCGCCGTGTCCACCAGCAGCAGGTGCAGGTAGTTTTGCTGCTGCCGGTTTAGGGTATAGTTCACGCTCACCTCTTGTTCCAGCGTTTTCTCGCTGAAATATCGGGTGCGGTCGCTGTCATACGCACCCGTGTCCGTGCCCAAAGCGTCCGGGTTGTCTGTGATTTTTGCATACACCGCCCCTACCCCAACGGCGTCCTGGGCCGTAAGGGTCACGGTGACGGGCTGGTTCACCCAGCTGCCGTCGTATTCTTTGTTATCGACCGTTGCGGTGAGGGCGGGCTGCCCGGGCCGGGTGCGGTCGATGTAGATCTCCCGGGTAACACGGCTCACATTGCCCGCGTTGTCCTCCGCCTCCAGGGTCAGGGTGGTGCGGCCCTCGGCGGTCACCCGCACCAGGCCGCTTTCCGGCACGGCCGCAAAGCGCCCGCCGGTGCTCTGCCCGCCGCCCGCGACCGCAGTATCGCCCACAAGCTGGTAGCGCAGTGCCTTGACGCCGCTGGGGTTTTCGTTGCCGGCGGTGCCGGTGGGCGCGTCGCCCTGGGCGGTCAGCTTCACCTGCACGGCGGCGCTGCTGCTGAACACCAGCGGGTCGGCCGCAGGGCTGTCGTTTTGTATCTCGGCGGTGGGCGCGTTCGGGGCCTTGCGGTCCAGCCAGACCCCCCGCATATACTGGGCGCCGGCGGTGTCGGCCCGGTTGTCGGCGGCGGTCACGGCGGGTCCGTAGCGGCCGTCCGGCACCGCGGCAAGCTCGGCGTCCACCGTGAATTCCACGGTCCAGTTCCATTTGGTATCGCTCTGCCCAAGCCCCAAAAACACCGGGGCGGCGGTCAAGGCCGCCTCTTTTTCCACGCCGCTGAACGCCACCTGCACCCTGGGGAGATTGGCCCCACCGTGGTAGGCCAGGTCCGGGTCCTCCACCGTGCCGCTGAAGGTCACGGTCTCGCCCGCCCTGTAATACCGGGGCGCGCCCGCGCCGTTCAGGGTAAGGATCGGCGTTTGGTTTGTCTTGAAGCGCGCGCCGGTCTGGTCCTTCTCAAAGCGCACCGGGTCGTTTTCCACCCCGTCGCCGTTGCGCGCCTGCACATACAGCACATACTCGGTGTTTTCGGCAAGGCCGGTGAAGGTGTGGGCCGTCGCGGCGGCCCAATCCGTCTCGCCCAGCCGCTCACCGCCGTAGCGGGTGGTCAGCCACAATTTATATTCGGTATCCTTCGGGTTCTCGGGCGCGGCAAATTCCACGGTCAGGCTGCCGCTGTTCCAACCCGTCAGTTCGGCCGTTTGGGCGCTCTGGGCGCGGGTGTGGCAGGTGACCGTTTGCTCCCGCAGGTTGCCCGCCCCGTCGGCGGCCCGCATGGTGAAGGTGTGCTGGGTGTTGGGGGCAAGCCCGGCAAAGGTGTGCTCGCCCGCCCCGGTCGCCGCGGTGAAATCGCCCTCGTCCAGCTTGTAAGAATAGGGCGCTTCGGCCAGCCCCGCCACCGCCAGCCGGGCCGAGGTGTCGTCGGCCGTGGCGCCGCGCAGGGTAACGCTGGTCTTGCCTTCCCCGTTCACCGCCCCCAGCGAATGCGCGGGGCTAAAGGCCGCGGGCGGGGTGCGGTCCAGCCGGTAGGGGCCGGCCTCGCTTATCTCGCTCCGGTTGCCCGCCGCGTCGGTGGCGCGCACCCGCACCCGGGCAAGCCCCTCGGCGCTCACCGCAAAGCTCCGCTCCTGGCCCAGGGGCTTCCAGCCGCCGGAGGAATAGCTCTGCCCGTCGGCGCTCACCGCCAGCTCGTATTCCAGCCCGGGCTCGGCGGCGCCGGCCGGCTGGCCGTGCGCCTCGTCGGTCACGGTAACAGTCAGCGGGATCTCTGTTTTATTTTCCCAGGCCCCGCCCGCGGCGGGCCCCGGCAGAATGCTTTCGATCACCGGCGGCGTGCTGTCCGCCGCAAAGGGGGCGCTCTCCAGCGCGGTCGAAGCGGCGCCGTGCCCGTCCAGCGCGGTCAGGCGCAGGGTGTAACCCCCGTCCAGCCCCGCGGGCAGGGTGAGCGTATACTGCCCGCCCTCCAGCTTTTCGGCCAGCAGGGTACACCTTTGTTCCTCATCCAAAAGCTCCAGGGTATAGAACACCGGGTCGTTGTCCGGGTCCACCGCCTCGGCCCAGCGCACAGTCAGCGGCTGGCCGCCCCGGTACAGGCCGTCGTCCGCGCCCTCCTCCCGCACGGTCAGCCCGCCCGAAAGCAGGGGCGCGTCGTTCACGTTTTCAATGGCCACGGTCACGGAGGCCTGGGCCTTCGCGCCCTCGCTGTCGGTCACGGTATAGGGGATGGTCACCGTGCCGTTAAAGTCTTTTGCGGGGGTATAGCGGATGGTCTGACCCTGTACAGTGGCCGTGCCCCTGCCCGCCTCGGCGCTCACCCGTGTGGTGGCCGCTGGCCGGGCGGTAAGCCCGCCCAGCGCCACGGCAAGCGCCGTGCCGTCCTCCACGTCCCCGATCACGCCGGTCAGGTCGATGGCAAGGGGCTCATCCTCGGTGGCCGCCGCCCGCAGCGGGCCGGCGGTGGGCGCGTCGTTTACCGCCTCCACCGTCAGCGTTACCCGCGCGGGCGCGGATTCGTTGCCCTTCCGCTCGCCCACCCCGGTGTCCAGGGCGGCGTAGGCAAAGCCGTCGCCGCCATAGTAGTTTTCGGCGGGCAGGTAGCGCAGTTCGTCCAGCCGGTCGGCGGCCACAAACGCCTCCGCCTCCAGGGGTGCTGCGCCCAGCAGCAGCTGGCCGTGGGTCGGCAGGCCTTTGATGCGGATGCCGCTCAGCGAGCAGAACTGTGTATACCCCCCCTGCCCGTCCTCCACCGGCTGGTTTGCGTCGTCCTGATAGGCCGCCTCAAAGCCGGCCCGGGTAAAGGCCAGGGCCGTGTCCTCGGGGGTGGTGCGGGCAAACCCCAGCGCCCGGGGGGGCCTTGCGTCGTACACATACACCACCCGCTGGGCCGTGGCGGTGTTGCCCGCCCGGTCGGTGGCGGTGTAGCGCACCAGGTGCTCGCCCGGCAGGGTGGTGTCGATGTAACGGGTGTCCTCGGTCACGTCGCCCTCGGTCACCTTCGTGGTCACCGCCACCCGCGCGTCCTGGCTGTCGGTGGCCACGGCGCCCCGGTCGGTGTAATCCTCGCCCCGGGGGATGTAGGCCGGGTCATCGCCCACAAGCGTGATCACCGGCAGGTCGTTGTCGAACAAAAAGCCCCGGTAGGCGGTGCTGCCCTTGGTGCGCAGGTGCAGATACCAGCGCCCGCTCACCCCTTCACTGCCCCACCCCTCGATCGAAAACCGGGCGGTGTTGCCCTCCATGGCGGCGGCGGGGGCCTCTTTCCAGCCGAACAGCGAGGGCGAAACACTCTGCGACCACTGGTATTCCCGCTTGGCGTCGGCCGCCTGCTGTTCGGTCATGGCGGCGGGGTACTCCACCGTCACCTCGGCCGAGTGCATGCGGGCGTATTTGTCGTCCCGGTAAACAAACTCCACCCTTCCGTCCCGCTCCGCATACTCGTCCGAGGTGCGGCTCTGGATCACGATCGAGGGCTTGCCGCTGTCGATGATATAGGGCCCAAAGCAGCCCTGGGCCGTGTGCCCCACCGCGTCCTCGGCGTAATAGTGCACGTACCAGGTGCCCGGTTTATCCAGGCTCACCACCCCGCCGTCGTAGTCCGCCCACACCGCGCTGTCCGGCGCGGGGAAAGCGGTGGTGCCCAGCACCGCGAAACGGCGCACCTGAACAAGGCCCATCTCCCGGTCGGTGAATTTCAGCTGCATGGTGATGGGTGCCTTGCCCGCCCCGTAGGCGGTGTTGGTGGTCTCCACCTGCGGGGGGGTCGAGTCGATGTTGGTCACCGGGATGCGCTGGCTGTAGCTGTTGCCCAGCGCGTCCCGCACCTTAACCAAAAAGCTGCCGTTTTCCTTGGCTGTAAAGTCCACCGGGCCGCTGTTGTAGGGCTGGTATTCCCTGCCCGCCTCGCTCTCGCCGCCGGCCAGCACCAGATATTCCACCCCGCCAACGCCCGTGTAGCCCGTCAGCGCGTCGCCCTCGCCGTAAAGCGGCGAGACCTCATCCGTGAACGAAAGGCGCAGGGTCACGCCGCTCTGCCCGGTGACCCACTGCTGGGGCAGCAGGGCGGCCCCGCCGGCGTCCAGCTTTTTGTAGGTCAGCTCGGGGGCGTCCCGGTCGATGGCCGTGATCGTCACCGTGCCATCTGCCCGCTCGGTGGCGTTTCCGTTCCGGTCGGTGCCTACAAAGCGGTAAATGGCGTTTTTGCCCGCGGGGTAGTCAAACTCAATCACGCCCTCGGCGGGGTTTTGATCCCGCACGGGCACACCTTCGGCATACACCTCGGCGGCGGGCTTTTCGGTCTCACCCGAGCGGTCGGTGCCATTGTCCCACAGGCTCTGGTTGCCGGGCAGCATCACCGGGCCCAGGTCCGCCCCCGGCTCTTCGCGCTCGCTGCGTGTCACGGTGACGTGAAGCGTCACCGTGCGGGCGGTGAACCGCCCGGGCGCCGGGGCCGTGAGCTCAGCGGGGGTAAACGCCCCCTCCGGCTGGCCCGCGCCGTTCAGCCCCTCGGCCAGCCCGCGCACCTCCACCTGGATGGTGGGCGGGGTCTTGGGCGGCACCGTGAAGGGGTGCGGGTGGCTTATCACAACAAGATTGCCCGCCTTGTCGGCCGCCTTCAGGTGCAGGTAATAGCTGCCCGCCCCGGGCTGCGCCCCGCCCAGGTACCCGCTCAGGCTCAGCCGGTCGCCGCTCTCAAAGCCCGTCCAGGCCGCGTCCGCCTGTGGCGGCTCGCTTTCCTTCACAAAGGCGTACTGCGCCGCCGAAAGGCCCGAAAGCCCGTCCGCCGCCCAGGCGTACACCGCCGGGTCGGCGGCGGTGTAGTTGTAGCCCGCCAGCTCGTCCGTCGTCACCCGCGCCGAGACCTGGTCCTTCGCCAGCTCGGCGGTGGGGGCGGCGGTGTCGATGCAGGCCACCGAAATGGTGGAAAAATAGGTCTCGCCGCTCTTTTTGTCCTGCGCCAGCAGCGCCCAGGCCCCATTTGCGCCGGTCTCAAACCAGAACCCGCCCTCCTGCGTTTGGGCGAGGTCCAGCACCTCGGCGCCCGCGGTGTCAAAATTGCCGGCATTCAGCGCGCCGTCGGCATTGTCCTTTTTATAAATCACCAGCTCGCCCTTTTTCTCGCTCAGGTAGGCGGGATCGGCCATGGCAATGCCCACCCGCACCGGGCCCTGGGTCCAGCCGCCGGGCGCCGAAAGGCTGAACTCCGGCACCCCGTTGCTGATCTCGTAGGGGCCGCGCTGGGTGCGGTAAAGGCCCAGGCTGTCCTGCACCACCACGTGCAGCCAAAAGCTGCCCGTGCCGCCCGCCAGGGTCACGCTGGCGCCGGGGGCAAAGGGCTTGAGCTGGCTCATGGCCGCGCCGTCCAGCACCTGGCTGGTGCTGAACACATACTGGTACTTCGCCCCGGTGCCGGCGTAGCCCGCCGGCTTTTCCACCTCGATGCGCACCTGGTGGCTGCGGGCGTTTTGGCCGGTCCCGGGGGTCACGGTCACGGTGTAGGGCATCGAGCTGATGTTCACCCCGGGCAGGCTGGTGCCGGCCTTGCTCGCAGGCGCCTTGCCCGCCAGGTCCCGCACGTAGCTGGCCGCCCCCTGCAGCGTGGCGGTCACGCCCGCGCTCTCGGCGCCCTCGGGCACCGCCAGCCGGAACACCAGCACGTCGGTGCCCGAGCCGGCGGCATAATCTGCACGCAGCTTTTTGCCGTCTGTCAGGGCCACCTCCATATACAGCCCCGCCTGGTCGGTCACGTTCACGATCTCGCTGAACCGGGCCGTGAAGTAGATCCCGTCGTTTGCCTTGTAATCGCCCGAAAGGGCCGTGATCTGCTTTAACACCGGGGTGTCGGTGTCCGAAAAGCTGATGGTGAGCCGGGGGTTCTTGAACTCCACCTTCGACCAGGCCACCCGCACCTGCGACAGGCCCTTGGCCATCACCCAGTCCTGGCCGGTCAGGTCCAGCGCGCCGGTCTGCACCGCCTTTTCCCCGTTGCCCTTGTCGTACCACTTGCCGGCCCGCTCCACCCAGCCGCCCGAGCCCTTGCGCACATACACGTACAGCCCGCTGTCGGCCGATTTCATGTTGATCACCAGCTGCTGGCGGCCCTGCACCCGGCCGTGCTCGGCCCAATACCGGTAGGCGTCCAGGCTGTAGCCGGTCTCGCTGGGGAAATACATGTAGTCCCGCCGGCCAAACGCCGCGCCGCCGTACTTTTTATAGTCGGTGGGCTCGTTTTCGCTGGCCACCACCCACCGGTCCATGTTGGTGATCTGGATCCTGCCCGCGTCGTTGTCCCGCACGGTCACGGTGCAGCCGGAGGAGGAGGCGTCCAGGGCCGCGCCCCCCGCCACCGAGGTGAGCTCCACAAAGAACACCCGGTTTTCCAGCTCCCAATGAGGCCCCGTTTCAGGCGAGGGCAGCAGCCGCACGGTCACGGTCTTGCTGGTCTCGCCCTGGGCAAAATTCAGGGTGCCGCCCGCGGCGGCGTAGTGCACCCCCGCAATGGCCGAGCCGTCCGCCGTGCGCCAGCGCACGGTCTGGGCGCCGTCCGCGCCGCCGGTGCGGCGCACCGTCAGGCTTACCTCGCCCCCGGGCGCGCCCTGCGCGGCGGCGGCCGAAAATCCCACCGCGCCGTAGCTCTTGCTGTTGGCCTCAAACCGCTGGGCCGGGCCGTACACCACCCTGCCGCTCCCGGTCTGGGCAAAGGCGCGGCAGTAATAGGTGGCGTTGGGGATCAGCGACGCAAGCGCCGCTGTGGCGGTGAACGTGTCTTTGTTGTTCACGTTGAAGGCCGCCCGGCTGCTGCCCAGGTTCTCTTCCAGCGTGGGGGCGCTGCTCACGTCCCACACAAGGCCCCGCCGCACCACCGTCTCCTCGCCCAAATAGCGGATGCACCCGCCCATGGTCACCGCCGTGCCGGTTTTGGCCACCGGCTCGGTCACCAGCTCCAGCGGCCGGTTTTTCACATGCAGGGTCCGCTCCGCCCGCGTCTCGTTGCCGGCCTGGTCCCGGGCGATGCAGGTCACGGTGTGCTCGCCGCCCGCAAGGTTCATCGTCAGGTCCGCGCCAAAGTCAACCGCCTCGCCGTCCAGCAGGGTGGCGAGGGTGAGCTTTGCCTCGGCGGTGCGGTTGTCGGCGCCGCCAAAGCCCAGGTCGTGGTAGGGGGTGTCCTCCAGCAGGGTCAGCTCGCTGGCGCCGATCAGCTCGATCGTGGGGGCCTGGCTGTCGATGTTGGTGATCTCCAGCGTAAAATATTCGGTCACCGCCGGGCCCGCCACCGCAAAGGTGTAAACGCCGTTGGTCTCAATGTCGAACGCGGCCTCGGTGGCGTACACCCGGCGGTTCATGTCCGCCTCCACCGTGCAGGGGCCGTACTTTGCCGGTTCCAACAGGGTCTCCGGCTTGAGCAGCACCAGCTTTTTCAGCTGGCCGGAATAATCGATCCCCTCGTCCTTGTCCCTTTCGTGGCTGTACTCGGCGATCGCGCCGCTTTTGGGCAGGCAGATATAGCCCACCGGCTCGCCGAACACGCTCTGGGCGGTAAGCTTTACCGTAAGGGGCGCGCCGGCGGCCGCCGGGCTGTAATAATTCTTATCGTAAGTAAAGTCCAGCCGGTACTCGTTGGGGCCGTCGTTGTCCTCGTACCGGATCGTGTCCGCCCGCACCGACACGATCACCCCGTCCGGCTCCTGGGCGGCCCAGGCGCTGCCTGTGGGGGGGCGGGCCACCAGCGCCGCCGCCAGGGTCAGCGTGCCCTCGTTGTAGGTCAAAATGCCGTCGGTGCACTTGTTCACGGTCGCCAGCTCCTGCCGGCCCTGGCCCAGCGTCACATACTTCTGCGAGGCGTACATCTTGTTGCCGTCCACATTCACGCTGGTCACCAGCCGGCGGTCCGTCCCGGTGTCGTTTTCCGCCCGCACCAGGCCGTCCACCGCCAGGCGGTAGCCGCCCGTTTTTCGGGTAAAGTTGTAGCCCTGAAAGGCCACCTGCTCCACCGCCGCGGCGCGGCCGTCCAATTCGCCGGGGCCGCCCCCGAACACCAGCTGGATGTTGTCGATGTAAAACCAGCCCGGAATGAGCGGCGGCAGCACGATGTTCACAAAGTTCTTGCCCTCGTTCAGGTCCCGCCCCTCCATGGGGATGATGTAGTATTCCTCGTTCACGGTGGACTGCAGCTCCCCGATGTGCTTGCCGTTCACATCCAGGATCGGCACCCCCGCGATCGAGCCCTTGATTGCCAAATATACCGTCTCGTTGGGGTCGACGGCCCGGTCCACCTGCAAATAGAATCCCGTGCCCATAGGCCAGGGCACCGGCAGCTGGATGATGGGCAGGTCAAAGGGCGCACCCTGGCCGTACACCAGGGTCTCGCCCGCCGGGCCGCGGTAGCTCATGGCCCGCAGCAGCCCGTCCTCCGCCAGGTTGTCGGCGGTCAGGGGCCCGGTGTACAGCACGTACCCCTCAAAAATCAGGTAGGCGCGCACCAGCGCGTCTTCCCGGCCCTCCAGCCGGTGCTCAAAGTCCGCGCCGGCCTGGCCGCCCTCAAACGCCGCCTGGCCGTCGTTCGAAAGCAAGGTGGGCACGCTCTCGCCAAAGCTCCACACAAAGCCGTGCTCCCGTGCCTGGCGCCCTTCACCGCCACCGATCAGGGCAGTCAGCAGCAGGCCGCCGCCCTGGCGCTGCACGTCGAACGAATCAAACACCGGGGCGGCCAGCCCTTCCAGATCCTCCTCGTCCAGGGTCTCTCTGTTTGCCAAAAAATACTCGCTCAGGTCGGTCAGCTGGGCGTAATCCGCCGGCGGTTCGCTGGGCTGCCCCGCCGCGGGCGTGGCCGAAGGGCCGGGCAAGGGGCTCGCCGTGGGGTCGGGCGAGGGGCTTGCCGGGGGGCTCGGCGCCGCGCCGGCCGTGGGGTCGGGCGAAAGGCCCGGGGTCTCACTGGGGGCCTGGCTTGGCTGCGGGGTTTCGCCCGGCTGGGCGCCGCACTCGGGGCCGCACACATGGTTGCAGGGGCTGCCCTCGTCCGCCGGCCGCCAGGCACAGCCCTCAGCGTGATCGGTCACACCGTCGCCGTCCGTGTCGGCGCAGCCCTGGTCACAGGATGTCTCGGGCTGGGGCGCCCTGTAGCCGCAGCCCGCGTCGTGCACATGGGTGCAGCCGGGCTGCGCCTGGCCCTCGGCCAAAACCGAAAAAGCGGGGGGCGGCAGGGCGGCCCAGGCCATACACACCGCCAGCACCAGCGCCAGCGCCCGGCGCCGCACATGCATCTCACCCGCAGCCAGGCGCAGGGGCGGCTCTTTCCCAGGTATTCCCGCCTTACTTTTGTCGCTCATGCTCAAGACCTCCCGCCGCTAACTCTCGGTTGGGGCGCCCGCGCCGTACCCGGCGCAGACCACCCCATCTTTTCCTTGATTTTACCGAAACAGCGGGGCCCGTGACCGCAAACAGCAAAAAAGGGCCTCCAAACAACAAAAACAGATTGTGCAGCAAAAAAAATTTTATGGTACAATAAACCACAGAGAAAAAAGGAGCCGATGCCCTGTGATCCGGATCGCGATCTGTGACGACCAGCCCGAAGACGCCCGCGGCCTCGAGCGGCTGCTGCTTGAGCGGCAGCCGGGCCTGCCGGTGCGCCTGTATGCCTCCGCGCAGCCCCTGCTGTGGGATCTGGAGACCGGCAATGCCTGCTTCGAGCTGTTTTTTTTGGATATCTGTCTTCCCGGCACCGGCGGCCTCGAGGCCGCCCGGCGCATCCGGGCCCGCCAGCCGGACGCCCTGATCGTGTTTGTGTCCACAAGCCGGGAATTCTACCGCGAGGCCTACGACCTGTTCGCCTTCAATTACCTGGAAAAGCCGGTGGATCCCGCCCGCCTGGGCAAGGTGCTGGACCGGGCGCTGGACCAGCTGGCCGTCCAGGCGGATCAAAAGGTGAGCTTTTCCTTCCGCTCGCGGGAATACAGCGTGCGCTGCGCCGATATCCTGTACGTCTCCAGCGCCGGCCACCAGCTCACTCTGCACCTGCGGGGCGGCGGGGCGCTGCCCTGCTATGGCAAGCTGGCCGAGTTTGCCGAGCGCCTGCCCGGGCGCTCTTTTGTGCGGTGCCACCAAAGCTATCTGGTAAATCTGGGCGAGATCACGGCGCTGGAACCGGGCGGCTTCCGGGTGGGCGGCGCGCTGGTGCCCATCTCCAAAAGCTATTCCCAGGCGGCCCGTGCCGCCTATCGGGCCCATTTGTTCCAAAACTTCGACTGACGGTGAAAAGAGGCGGTTTTGAATGCAGGATGTCTGGATCCTCGTGCGGGCGGCGGTCAACAGTCTGTGCCCCATGGCTCTGCTGTTCTCCATGGTGGAATTCAAGTGCAAGCCCCGCACCGCCTGGGGCGCCTTTGGGGGGCTCTCTCTTTTTGCTGTGGCGGCCAATGTAGGGCTGTATTATCTTCTGGGCCGCGAGGCCATGATGCAGCTGTTCGCGGTGGTGGTGGCCGTGCCCAGCCTCGCGGCCCTGCTGCTGCTCACGCGGGACAGGCTGTCCCAGCTGCTGTTCAGCTTTTTCACCGCCGTCAACGCGCTGTACCTGGCGTCGATCCTGGGGCGGCTGGTCACCGGCATGAGCGAGGCCCCCTGGCTCGAGGCGCTCACCCGCGCGCTGTTTTATGGCGCGCTGATCTGCGTGTTCCGCCGCTGGCTCAACAAACCCTACCACTTCGTGGCCCAAAACCTGCGCGCGGGCTGGCGCATCATCGCGCCCATCCCCTTTTTGTTTTTCTGTATGGTGATGTTTTTGGGGCTCTACCCCACCGTGCGCACCGACAATTTTCCCGCCGTGATCCTGCTGTACGGCGTGCTGGTGCTGGTGTACCTGGTCATCTACCGGGTGTTCCGCAGCACCTACGAGCTGCTGATGCAGCGCCAGGAGCAGCAGCGGCTGGAGCTGCAGCTCGCGGCGCAAAAACAGTATTACGAGGCGCAGCTGGAAAGCCAGCAGGCCATGCGCCGCCTGCGGCACGATTTCCGCACCCATGTGCGGGTGCTCTCCGGCCTGCTGGCCCAGCAAAAAAACAGGGAGGCCGCCGAGTATCTGCAGCAGGTCAGCCATTACACCGACGAGCTGGACGCCGCGCCCTGGTGCAGCGACCCCTATCTGAACGCGGTGCTCAGCAGCTACGCAGCCCGCTTCCGGCAGGCCCAGGCGGCGTTTGAGTGCCGGCTGCAGATCGGCTCGGTGCAGCTGCCCCATGTGGAGCTGTGCCTCATCCTGAACAACGCGCTGGAAAACGCGCTGGAAGCCTCGCTGGCGCTGCCTGCGGCCCAGCGCCAGGTGAGCGTGCAGATGCAGGTGCGCCAAAGCCAGCTGCTGCTGCGGGTGCGCAACCGCTGCGGCAAGGTGGCCCTCGAGGGAGAGTGGCCGGCCAGCACCAAGCCCGGGCCCGGCCATGGCTGCGGCCTGCCCACCATCGGCGCGGCGGCCCGGCGCCTGCAGGGCGCCGCAGTCTGCGAGGTGAAGGACGGCTGGTTCACCCTGGACGTGACCGCCGGCCTGCCCCTCTCCGGGCCTGCCTCCCCGCCCGCGCGGTCCAGCCCCACGTTTTGATCCCGCTCCCGTCATTTTATAGCAAAGCCCCCCGCGGCGTGCCGCGGGGGGCTTTGTCTCTATTTTCCGTTCTTTGCCGGTTCCCGGCCGTGACCCTCGCGCTTTTGCTCATACATCCCGGCATCCGCCCGCCGGTAGGTGCCGTGCAGATCATCGTCCTGCGCCGGGTCGAACATCGCCCCGCCAATCGAGAGCGAGGTCTCCACCGGCCAGTCCTCCCGCAGTTCCTCAAAATACCACTTGATGGCTTCTTCGTCCCGCTCCAGCTGCTCCGCAGAGGCCTGCGCATACAGGGCGGCAAATTCGTCGCCCCCCACCCGGTACAGGGCCGCCCGGCTCCCCAGCGCCTGGCGCAGCGCCTCGGCAGCCCGCTGGATGTACCGGTCCCCCACGGCGTGGCCCAGGGTGTCGTTCACCTGCTTCAGGTGATCCAGGTCCGCCACCAGCAGCCCGCTGCCCCGGCCCGCGCCGCCTGCGATCGCATTTTTCAGATCCACCTCAAACGCATTGCGGCTTTTCAGGCCGGTCAGCTGATCGGTATTGGCCATATCCTGGTAGGTGGGGTTGGACACCCGGCGGAAAAACAGCACGGCAAACGCCACTGAAACCAGGCACAGCAGCACGATGCAGCCTGGCGCCGCCCGGCGCAAAACCAGATAGGTGTTGTACTGGTGCTCGGCGTCAAACTCAATGCCCACCACCCCCAGAACGCTGTCTGCCTCGCCGTGGATGGGCAGGTAGGTGATAAAAATCTTGCCCCAGTCGGTCTTTTGAATGTGGTCGGGCAGAACGTTTTCGCCCGCCAGCGCGCGCCGCATGGCCGGCTCGATCTCCGGCTCCAGCCGGTCGCCGGGGTAGCGGAAGTCCTCTTCCTCGCTCAGCCCGTCCACCACATACACCAGTTCGCCCCGCTCGTTCTGCTTGGCCGTGTACAGGTACAGCACCCCCGTGGATTCCCGCACAAAGCGCAGCAGCTGCTGGGTCTGGCGGTAGGTGGTGCTGGCCATGTCCTCCGGCGCGTCGATGCCCCGAAAGGTGCTTTCGTCCAGCCTGCCGTCCAGCAACGTGTAGATCGCCTGCACCCGCTCCCGCAGCGAGGTGATCATGTCCGCATAGGTAATTTCATAGCTCAGACCAAAGGTAAAAAGGGTAGTCACAAGCACCATCACGGCCATAAAAAGCGACACCTGGATGTCCACCCGCCGGATTCTCCGCCGGATGGGCCGGTGCCTGTTCTGTTGCTTCATTCCGCACTCCTCATTCCGGGGAAAAGTCTTTGTTTTCGCCGCCTTCGCGCCTGCGCGGCTTTTTCACCGCGGCGGGGCGTGCAAAACGCATGGCCCCGAAAACAGCCTGGAGCCAATTGTAATTATTATAACACAGTAGCGTGCGAAAGGCATCCAGTCGCTTTTCACGATTAATCCACAATTTTCTGCCACTTTTGCACAAAATGCACAGCGGCGGGCAGGCTTGCCCGCCGCTGTGCATTTTTGCCCTGCAAAATGGCCTTGCAGGAAGATATAAAAATCTGTTTTTTATGCGCGCGGCGTTCTTCCCCGCACGGTCAGCCCGCCAGTTCCTCCATGGCCTCGCGGGTGGTGTCGGCAGAAAACAGAAAGCTGCCGCTTTGGGTGTATACCTCCACATGGGAGCCGACGTATTTGATCACGTAATCCATTTCCATCTTCCAAAACCGCCTTTCCTTGTTTGCATTTCGGCGGGACCCTGCGCCCCTGCCCTATGCCTTTATTATAGGCGGTTTCAAGTACCATAAATCGGACTTTTAAGTTTTTTTCAAAAATTTTCCAGAATTTGTTCCGCGCGGGGCCGTTTTATTCCGCCGCCTGGGCGAGCCGCCGCCGAAAAAAGTCCGTATATTCCTGCGCAATGGGCGAAAGGGGCCGCTCTGCCGGGCACAGGTAGCCGATGTTCAGCTGGGTGCCCGGAATGGGGATATTCACCAGGCCGTACCGGTCGTTGTATTCCCGCGAATGGGGCAGCACCGCGCTGAAGGCAAGGGTGTGGGCCACAATGTCCCGCCGGCTGGTGATCGACTGCACCCGGATCAGCCGGTCCGGATCCAAAAATTTCAAAAAAGGCATGCTGTAAGTGCCCTCGCCCTCCGCCATGGTAAAGTCCACATAGGGGTAATCGTGCAGCGCCTCAAACGAAAACGCCCCCGGCTTTGCCAGAGGGTGGTCCTTTGCAAGCTGCACGAACATGGGCGCTTCCAGCAGCACCTCGCACCGCAGCCGGGCCGCACCGCAGCGCTCGGCTAAATCATACGCCACCGGCAGCACAAACACAAACACGTCGTACTGGCCCTCCGCCGCCGCGCGCACGGGATCGCTCGCCTGGTCCGAAAAGCAGGAAAAATGCAGCTGCGGCTGGTGCTGGTACCTTTGGCACAGGTCGGCAAAGGCCTCAAAGGCCGGGATATAGCGCGAGCTGTTCAGCCTGAAACAGCAGTCCGGCTGGCCCTTCACGTCCTCCAGCAGCGCGTTCAGCTGCTGAATGATCCCCCCCGCCCGGCGCACCAGGCGCCTGCCCTCGGGGGTAAGCGCCATGCCGGTGGCGGTGCGCTGGAACACAGCCACGCCCAGCTCGGCCTCCAGGTTTTTCACCGCGTTGCTGATGTTCGGCTGCGATAAAAACAGGTTGCGGGCGGTCTGCGACACCGACCCCGTGCGGGCGATCTCCAAAACGTATTGCAGCTGCTGAATGGTCACGGCGTTCTCCCCCTCAAGGCGCTTTTTTTCAGTATACCTTTCTTTGGCTGAATTTGCAAAATTTCCGGCCAAATTTTGTGGATATACTCACAAAAAATACCCCCTATCGGGAATCCATATTTCCCAAAAAATTTCCCCGGTGCTATTCTTTGTTTGTCGGCCAGCGCATCCCGGGAAATGCGGCGTTACACAAAGCAAGGAGGAAACAATGGATACTTTACAGTTCATCCGGCAAACAGCCGCCGAAAAGGCGGCCCTCATCTCGCAGGTCAACCGCGGGGTGTGGCAGAGCGCCGAATTCGGCTACAGCGAAACCGAGAGCAGCGCCCTGATCGCCCAGGTGCTGCGCGGCGAGGGCTTTGCGGTCCAGACCGGCACAGGCGGCCTGCCCACCGCGCTCGAGGCAACCTGGGGCCAGGGCGCCCCGGTCATCGGCATTCTGGGCGAGTACGACGCCCTGCCAAACCTCAGCCAGGAGGCCGGCGTGGCCGAGCCCCGGCCCATCCCCGGCCAAAAATGCGGGCACGGCTGCGGCCACAGCGCCCTGGGCGCCGGGGCTGTGGGCGCGGCACTGATCCTGAAAGAATGGCTCCAGGCCACCGGCACGGCCGGCACGGTAAAATTTTTCGGCTGCCCAGCTGAGGAAACCGGCTTTGGCAAGGCTTTCATGGCCAAAGCCGGCTGCTTTGCGGGGCTCGGCGCCGCCCTTACCTGGCACCCCATGGACATGAACGCCGCCATGGCGGTGCGTACGGTGGCCTACTATAAGGTCAGGTTCGACTTCAAGGGCCGCACCGCCCACGCGGGGGCCTGCCCAGAGCAGGGCCGCAGCGCGCTGGACGCCTGCGAGCTCATGAACGTGGGGGTCAACTACCTGCGCGAACACATCATCAGCCAGGCGCGGGTGCACTATGCGTATCTGGATTGCGGCGGCGACGCCCCCAACGTGGTGCAGGAGCGCGCCTCGCTGCTGTACTTCGTCCGCGCCCCCAAACTCACCGACAGCGCGGCCATTCTCGAGCGCATCAAAAAGATCGCCCAGGGCGCGGCCCTGATGACCGAAACCGAGGTCACGGTCACGGTGTTGGGAGGGCTGAGCGACACCGTGCCGAACCCCACCCTCTCCAAGCTCCTGTCCGATTCCTTCACCGCCCTGGGCGGGCCGGACTTCGGCGAGGAGGAATACGCCATTGCCCGGCGCTACCTGGCCGCACTGACCCCCGAGGCGCGCGCCGCCGTGCTGGCCCAGGGCGCAAAGCTCAACGGCGTCACGGAAGACGAGTTCGCCCTCCGCCCCCTGAACACCGCCGTGATCCCCTTCCAGCCCCAGATGATGGCCGTGGTCACCACCGGCTCCAGCGACGTGGGCGACGTGAGCTATCTTGTTCCCACCGCACAGCTCACCGCCGCCACTGCCATTCCCGGCACCGGGCCCCACACCTGGCAGTTTACCGGCCAGGTGGGCACCTCCATCGGCGACAAGGGCAGCCAGGCCGCCGCGCGGGCCATCGCCCTGGCGGCCGCCCGCCTGTTCGAGCAGCCGGCCCTGCTGGAAACTGCAAAGCAGGAGCTTTTGGCCGAGACCGGCGGCCGCTACCAAAGCCCCATCCCCAGCGGCATTTCCTATACCGACGTAAACCCCAAAACGCCAGGCCAGGCATAAAAGGAGGAGCATTATGACCTTCAGCAGTATCATGAACAGCCCGCTTTTGTACATCCTTGTGGCGGCGGGCATCGGCTACGTTCTCATTTTTTCGGTCCTCACCCTTCGCCGCTCTTACAAGCATGCCCTGAAGCTGGGCATGGAAAAGGGCAAGGTGCGGGGCGTCATCACCTCCGCCATGGTCTACTCGGTGGTGCCCTCGCTCTCCATTGTGGTGGGGCTGTTCAGCCTGGCCGCCGTGCTGGGGGTACCCTGGTCCTGGTTCCGCCTTTCGGTGGTGGGCTCGCTTATGTACGAGCTCATGGCGGCCGACATGGTGGCCACCGGCGCAGGCTATGAATCCGTGGCGGCCCTCGGGGCCGCGGGCGACCCCAACATCGTGGGCACCGTCATGTTCGTTATGAGCATCAGTATCCTGGGCGGCATCGTGGGGGTGCTGCTGTTCGGAAAAGGCATTCAGAAAAACATGGCCAAGGTGCGCGGCAAGGGCCCCTTCGGGGTGTTGGCCATCAGCGTTCTGCAGCTGGCCCTCATGGCCGTGTTCCTTCCCTCCATGGTCACCAGCGGCGCGGTGTACATCGCGGTGCTGCTCACCTCGGCGGCGGTGGCCATTCTGCACCAGCTCATCATCAAAAAGACCGGCTGGAAATGGCTGGGCAACTTTGTCATGGCCGATTCGCTGGTGCTGGGCATGCTGTCGTCCCTGGCCTGGACCAAAGTTTTTTAAGGGAGAAGGAGGAAACGACACAATGGATACAAAATATTTCGACCGCACACACCGGTTCGGCCGCGTGGGCGTGGTCATCGGCCTGGCGTTCATGTTGGGCATCCCCGCTGTCATCTCGGCGGTCTACCACGTGTGGCCGCAAAGCCTGGGCACCGTGTTCGCGGTGGGCGGCGGCCTGCTGGCGGTGTTCCTGCCCGCCAATATTTCCGAGGTCCTCAGCTACACCCCCATCCTGGGCTCCTCGGCCTACATCACCTTCCTCACCGGCAACGTGATGAATCTTAAGCTGCCCTGCGCCATCAACGCCATGGCCCTGACCGAAACCTCGCAGGGCACCGAGGAGGGCGACACCGTGGCCAGCCTGGCGGTGGCCGCCTCCTCGGTCATCACCACGGTGATCATTGCGGTGGGCGTGCTGCTGCTGGTGCCTCTGCAGCCCATCCTCACCCTGCCCGCGGTGCAGACCGCCACCACCTACATGCTGCCCGCGCTGTTCGGCTCGCTGTTCCTGGGCATGTTCGACAATAAGTGCGGCAGCGAGTACGTGGCAAAGGGCAAGCTGAAATGTGTGATCCTGCCCATGGCGCTGGTCCTGGCGGCGAACTGCTTCATGTCCACCGCCGGCATGGAGGGCATCCTCATGCTCATCGCCATGCCGCTGATCGTGCTGTCCGCCTGGGTGCTGTACAAAACCGGCCAGATCAAGATGATCCCGCTCAAAGAAACACAGGCGGCCTCCCCGGCCGAAAAATGACCTCAAAGCAGCGGCGGCCCGGGCATTGGCCCGGGCCGCCCATTTTACCGAAGGGCAGGTATCCCATGAACGCATTTGATATCATCGGTCCGGTCATGATCGGGCCGTCGTCGAGCCACACGGCTGGGGCGGTGCGGATGGGGCTGGCGGCGCGGGCGCTGCTGGGCGCAGAGCCGGTGCGGGCCGAGATCGGGCTGCACGGCAGCTTTGCCCGCACCTACAG
>NZ_DBGCTQ010000096.1:0-9709 GCF_048388525.1 Allofournierella sp.
AGCTGAGCTATACCCCCATGTTGCCAGAAACCCTTGATTTTGCTGGATTTCTGAGCTATTCAATTTTTTGACTTTACTCTCCGTTGCGGGGGAGCACACCCGGTTGCTTGCGCTCCCAAGTGAGCTACACCCCCACGGGCTGCAAGCCGCTGTTCGCGGCTGCTTTGCTATTATAGCAGACCTTTTTTTCACTGTCAATCCCCTTTTTTCAAAATTCCGCATTTGCGCACGCAGCAAAAAAATTGCAAAAAGGGGTTGACTTGGAGCACACTCCAGGTTTTATGATAAGATCAAACAACGGTGCGCTGCTCTGTAGGGCCGCCGAACCAAAGGAGAGATCACAATGGGATCAGCAAAGGTATATTTCACGCCCGCACTCACACCCCAGGCCGTGGTCACGGCGTTTGAGGCGCTGGGGCTGGAACTTCCGGGCCGGGTGGCCGTAAAGGTCCATTCAGGGGAAGTGGGCAACCAAAACTTCATCCGCCCTGCCTTTTTGAAACCTGCCATCGACCGCGTGCAGGGCGCTGTGGTCGAGTGCAACACCGCCTACGAGGGCGAGCGCGACACCACCGAAAAGCACAGGCGCACCCTGGAGCTTCACGGCTGGGCCGGGCTGGGCCCGGTAGACATACTGGACGAAGACGGTCAGCTTGCTCTCCAGGTGCCCGGCGGCAGGCAGATCCAGACAAACTATGTGGGCTCCCACCTGGCAAACTATGATTCCCTGTTGGTGCTCTCCCATTTCAAGGGGCATCCCATGGGCGGGTTTGGCGGGGCACTGAAAAATATCTCCATCGGCCTGGCCTCCGCCTACGGCAAAGCCTATATCCACGGCGCCGGCAAGCCGGAGGAAATCTGGACCGCCGAGCACGATCTGTTCCTGGAGGCAATGGCCGACGCGGCGGGGTCCATCATGGATCGTTTTGCGGGCAGGATCGGCTTTGTGAACATCATGTGTAATATGTCGGTGGACTGCGATTGCTGCGCGGTGGCCGAGGATCCCAAGCTTGCGGACATCGGCATCCTCTCCTCCCTCGACCCGGTGGCGCTGGACCAGGCCTGCCTTGACCTGGTGTACAGCTCGGCCGACCCGGGCAAAGCCGGCCTCATCCGGCGCATCGAATCGCTGAACGGCGTGCACACGGTGGAGGCCGCCGCGGCCCTGGGCGTGGGCAGCCGCAGCTATGAGCTGCTCCGCCTGGATTGACCGCCCCGTTTTTTGCCACACGGCAGCAGAAATCAGGAATTTGGGATAGTATAAAAAGAAGCCGGCTGAAAAACAGCCGGCTTCTTTTTATGGGCTTCTGGTGGACCTGGAGGGATTCGAACCCTTGACCTCTGCGATGCGAACGCAGCGCTCTCCCAACTGAGCTACAGGCCCGTAACGAAGTTACCTTGTATAATTTAAAGCATTTGCGCAAAAAAGTCAACCCCTTTTCGCTCTGATGCATAAATTTTTTGTTTTGCCGCAAACTGAAAGCAGAAACCGACACCAAGAAAGGGGCTTTTACCAATGGAACTGGACAACAGCAAAACACAGGCCAACCTGATGGCAGCCTTCGCCGGCGAATGCCAGGCCTCCATCAAGTACGGCTATTATGCAGACCTTGCCGAGGCACAGGGCTACCAGCAGATGGCGGACATTTTCCGCGAGACTGCCCGCAACGAGCGCGAGCACGCAAAGCTTTGGTTCATCGAACTGAACGGCGGCTTTAAAAGCACGCTGGACAATCTGAAAGACGGCGCCACAGGTGAAAATTACGAGTGGAGCGAGATGTACCCCCAATTTGCCGAGCAGGCCCAGGCCGAGGGCTTCGATAAGATCGCCAGGCTGATGTGGGCCGTAGCCGATATTGAAAAGACTCACGAGGCCCGCTATCTGAAGCTGGCCGGCAATGTGGAGGACAAACAGGTGTTTAAAAAATCCCAGCCCACCGCCTGGATCTGCAAAAACTGCGGCTATATTTACGAGGGCGAGCAGGCGCCCCAGCAGTGCCCGGTGTGCAAATATCCGCAGGGATATTTTGAGGTCCGGGCCGACAACTATTAATTTTTTCCGTGCAAAAACAGAGGGCAGGCGGAGCATGCTCCGCCTGCCCTCTGTTTTTTTATTGCAGCCCCTGCGCTTATTTGCCGTAGTAGGCCTGCAGATAGAGCTCCTTGATCTCGCTCACCAGCGGGTAAACCGGGTTTGCCGTGGTGCACTGGTCCTCAAACGCCTTGTAGCTCAGCTCATCCACCTTGGCCAGGAACTCCTCCTCGGTAACGCCGCAGGCCTTGATGGTGAGGGGGCGCTCGGTGTCCATCATCAGCTTTTGAACGGCCGCGATCAGGCAGTCCACCGCTTCGTAGGTGCCGGTGCCCTTGTTGCACAGGCCGCAGCGCCAGGCGATCTTGCCGTAGCGCTCGTCCGCCACATACTCCTTATACTTGGGGAACGAGGCAAACTTGGTGGGCCGCTTTGCGTTGTAAGCGATCACATAGGGCAGCAAAATGGCATTGGCCCGGCCGTGCGGAATATGGAATTCGCCGCCCAGCTTGTGCGCCATGGAGTGGTTCAGCCCCAAAAAGGCGTTGGTGAAGGCCATACCCGCAATGCAGGAGGCGTTGTGCATTTTTTCCCGGGCCAGCTTATCGCCGTTGTAGCTGGCCTCCAGGTAGTGGAACACCATCTCGATGGCCTGCAGGGCCAGGCCGTCGGTATAGTCGCTGGCCATTACCGATACATACGCTTCGATGGCGTGGGTCAGCACGTCCAGGCCGGTGTCGGCCACGATGCTTTTGGGCATGGTGTAGGTGAATTGGGGGTCAATGATGGCCACGTCCGGGGTAAGGCTGTAATCGGCCAGGGGGTATTTGATGTTACCGTTCTGCTTGTCGGTGATGACCGAGAAGTTGGTCACCTCGCTGCCGGTGCCGGAAGTGGTGGGAATGGCCACCAGTTTTGTTTTGGTGCCCAGCGCGGGGAATTTGAATGCGCGCTTGCGGATATCCAAAAAGCGCTGGCGCAGGCCGTCGAAGCTGGTGTCGGGGTGCTCGTAGAACAGCCACATGCCCTTGGCCGCATCAATGGCGCTGCCGCCGCCAATGGCAATAATCACATCCGGCTGGAACGCCCGCATGGCTTCCACACCCCGCATGATGCATTCCACGCTGGGGTCGCTCTCCACATCCGAATAGATCTCGCTGTGGCAGTATTTTTCACGCTTGCGCAGGTAATACAGCACCTTGTCCACATTGCCCAGTTCCACCATAACAGGGTCGGTCACGATGAACGCCCGGTTGATGTCCTCCATTTTTTCCAGGTACTGGATCGAGTCCTCCTCAAAATAGATCTTGGGCGGGATCTTGAACCACTGCATGTTGACCCTCCGTTTTGCAATGCGCTTTTTGTTCACCAGGTTCACGGTGGTCACATTCTGGCTCACCGAATTCTTGCCATAGCTGCCGCAGCCCAGGGTCAGCGAGGGGGTGTTGGTGTTGTAAATGTCGCCGATGGCCCCCTGCGAGGAGGGGCTGTTCACAATGATCCGGCCCACCTTCATTGCCACGCCGTACTCGTCGGCGATCTTCATGTCGCCGGTGTGGATCACCGCCGAGTGCCCAAGGCCGCCCAGCTCCAGCATTTTGTTGGCATATTCAAAGCCCTGCTCTTTGTCCCTGCACACAAAGTAAGCCAGCACCGGGCTGAGCTTTTCCTTGCTCAGGGGGTGTTCGTCGCTGGGTTTGTCCAGCGGGGCGATCAGGATCTTGGTCTTCTCCGGCACGGTAAGGCCTGCCTGTTCGGCAATCCAGTTGGCGCTTCTGCCCACCACCGGGGCGAACACGCCCTTCTCCGGGTCCGGGAACATGTATTTGGTGAGCTGCTCGGTCTCCTCTTCGTTCAGGAAATAGCAGTTGTTCAGCTTCATGAAAGCCTCAAAATCCCGGGCGATCTCCTTTTGCACAATCACGGCCTGTTCCGAGGCGCAGATCATGCCGTTGTCAAAGGTCTTGGACATCATCAGGTCGGTGCAGGCCCGGTGCAGGTCGGCGCTCTTTTCAATAAAGCAGGGCACGTTGCCGGGGCCCACGCCCAGGGCGGGCTTGCCGCAGGAATACGCGGCCTTTACCATGCCGGGGCCGCCGGTCGCCAGAATGGTGGCCACGCCGGGGTGGCGCATCAGGGCGCCGGTGGCCTCCACGCTGGGCTCGGTGATCCACTGGATGCAGTTTTCGGGTGCTCCTGCCTTCACCGCCGCCTCGTACACGATGCGGGCGGCCTCGGCGCTGCAGTTCTGGGCGGAGGGGTGAAAGCCAAAAACAATGGGGTTGCGGGTTTTTACCGCGATCAGGCATTTGAACAGGGTCGTGGAGGTGGGGTTGGTGGTGGGGGTCACGCCGCAGATCACGCCCACCGGCTCGGCTACCTCCACATATCCCTCCATGTCGTTCTCTTCCAGAATGCCCACGGTCTTTTCGGCCTTGATGTTGTGCCAGATATACTCGGTGGCAAACATGTTTTTGATAACCTTATCCTCGTACACGCCGCGGCCGGTTTCGTCCACTGCCATGCGGGCCAGTTCCTGGTGCTTGTCAAGGCCTGCCAGGGCCATCTCGTGTACAATATTATCCACGGTGTCCTGATCCAGAGTCAGAAACTCGGCCAAAGCCTTCTGGGCCTTTTCCACCAAACCGTCAATCATGCGCTCCACATCGGTTTTTGCGGGTTCCACGATCATCTTTTTCTTCTCAGCCATCGCGCCGTCCGTCCTTTCAGTTCACGGGTTTGTTTTTAGGGGACCTAACCTCTCCTCTATGATTTTATGATACCATATCGTTAACTAAATAACAATGTTTTGGTTCGCCAATGATTGTTAATATTATAACATCTATTTGTTTACTATGCACAAATTCATTTGATTGGCCTTGTGCGATAATTCTGATTTCCCCGGTGAAAACCCACAATAAGTATGTTATAATAGGGCCAGTAACGTACAAAGGAGGAAAGATCAATGTATTGGTCCAGACCTTTATTGAAGGATAATGCCAAAAAAGTGCTTTCGGGCAATTATTGGCGTGTTTTTGCGGTGTGCCTGCTGACCTCGCTTCTGGGGGGGAATTTTAAATTCGATTTTAATTTTTCTACAGATCAGTGGAATTCCTTTCGGTACGACTACAGTCTGTCCGGTTTATTCGGCAGCCTGGTGTTCGGCGTTTTTTCGGTGTTTTTCGTCGTGGGCCTGCTGTGGTCCATTTTTGTGAGCAATCCGGTCGAGGTGGGGCAGAACCGCTTTATGATGGAAAACCGGGCCGGTTTTCCGCCGCTGGAGTCCATGTTCTCCGCTTTCAGGGGTAAGGAACAGTACCTGAATGTGGTGAAGGTGATGTTCCAGCTGCGGCTGGAAATTTTTCTGTGGACCCTGCTCTGCTTTATTCCGGGGATCTATAAAAGCTACCAATACTATTATGTGCCCTACCTGCTGGCAGAAAATCCCTACATGAGCTACAGCCGTGCCAAAGAACTGAGCGTTGCCATGACCAACGATGAAAAAATGGAGATTTTTGTGCTGGACCTTTCGTTTTTCGGCTGGCTGTTTCTGGGGGCCATGCTGTGCGGCGTGGGCGTGCTGTTCGTCATCCCCTACCAGCAGGCCACCTATGCCGAGCTGTATGCGGCAGCCCGCACCAAAGCGTTTGCTTTGGGCGTCACCGGCCCCGACGAACTGGCGGATTTCACGCGCTATTAACCCTGCCCTTCGCTTCCCCGCTGCCGCGTTTTTATGTGCGGAACCTGCGAACGGGCGCCCCGCAAAAGCGGGGCGCCCGTTCTTTCTTTTCGGGGAAAAATTCCATTTTAGCCTTGACATCCCGCCCTGTTTTGAGTATTATAAATAGGCGGCCCAAAAACCGCGCCGGCGGCATGGAGAGATGGCTGAGCTGGTCTAAGGCGCACGACTGGAAATCGTGTGTTCCCCTTAAAGGAACCGAGGGTTCGAATCCCTCTCTCTCCGCCATAAACGGACAGGCAAAACGCCTGTCCGTTTTTTATTCTGTGACCCAGTTTGGGAGGCTGTGCCCATGCAAACGCTTTTTCTGTTGTGGCTTGCCTGCGTTAACGCGGCGGCTTTTTTGATCTGCGGCTGGGATAAACGCCAGGCCTGCCGCGGCAAGCGGCGCGTTCCGGAGCGCACGCTGCTTTGGCTCTGCGCGCTGGGGGGCAGCTTTGCTTTTCTGGCGGGCATGCTTTTATTTCACCACAAAACCCGCAAGCCAAAATTTCTGTATGGCGTGCCCCTCCTTCTGGCAATGCAGGTGCTGGCCGCATTTTTTGTGCGCGCTCGGCTTTTTTGACCTTCCATACATCCTGAATCCCCCGCCGCAAAAATGCCCCCTGTGTACCAGGGGGCATTTTTGCATAGGCCTATGATGTTTTGGATCAGCTCTCGTCGCGGGAAGGATAGTAAAGGTTGTTGGAGATGAACTCCAGCTTCTCCTTGAGCACCAGTTCCAGGCTGCTCACCACGCCAACCATGTTGGCCACGGACTCGTTCACTTCCATCAGCTGGCAGAAGTCCACATCCTCCAGCCCGATGACTCTTTGCAGCTTCTCGCCCTCGGCGTTCAGGATATGGCTCAGGGCAGTTTCCTCCAGGGCGATGCTTTCGATCAGGTCGGTAACCGCCTGGCACATGGTGATGGGGTTGCAATGCATGGAAATGACCGGCATAGACATAACAAACTCTCCTCCGCAATCATGGAACTCAACAGAAAAATGTTGGCTACTTCACTATATGCAAAAGAGGCGGTTTGGTGCCAAAAAATCAATCTTCGTCCGGCGCGCCCATGGCATTGCGCACAATGCTGCACAATACGCCCCCAATGGGGAACACCACCCAGGAAAAGGCCCATTTATGAAATACAAAGCTTAAAAGCAAAAAGGCCAGGGTCATGACCGACATAATCAAACTGCAGATGCGGCCGGCAAGCGCCTGATCGGCCTTTTGCTTTGCGGTGGGCTGCTCCGGCACCTGGGCCCAGTTCCCCTCCTCGTCCAGTCCGAACATTTTGAGCATTTTTGTGTAGTTCGCGTGCTGGATGCCGTAGTATACCAGCACCGCGGCGCCAAGACCGCCAAGGCCGAAAAACGGGACTGCCATGGCCCATTCCATGGTTGTTCCCTCCCACATCCCCATAATGCCGGTGGTCCCCAGTGCAAGGCAGCACAAAACAATCCCAAGGGCGATCATTTTGGCAAATTTTTTCTTAAAGGCCATATATTCGCCCACCCACTGCACCGCAAAAGCCCGGTCCTCCTGGGTGGGGCGCGGGCGGGGCGCCTCTTCCCTTTCGCAGCCCAACGCCTCGCGAAGCTCCTCCACGCTGCCGAATTGGCCCACGGCGCGGCCCAGGGCGGCTTCCTCACTTGCGCCCCCGGCCAGGGCCGCCTCGTACTGTTCCTCCATACTGGCGGTGATCTCTGCCTTCATCTGCCGCGCCTCGCCGGTATCCGGCAGTGCGGCAAACACATTGTCCACGTACACGCTGATCTTGCTCATAGTGTTTCCTCCCCGCTGGCAAACAGGTCGATGACCTTTTTTGTCACCGCCCATTCGTCGCATTTTTCCTTATAATAAGCCCGCCCCTGATCCGTGATCGTGTAGTAGGTACGGGGTTTGCCAAAGGTCTCGGTGCCCTGGTAGGCGCTGATGTATCCGTTCTTTTGCAGCCGGTTGATCGCGGAATACAGCGTGGTCTCCTTGATGGGGTAGGCGCCTCCGGTGCGGGTCTGTATCTCCCGCGACAATTCATACCCATAGCCGTCCCTGTGAAGCAGCAAGGCGAGCAGGATGGTGTCGTTATAGCCCCGTATCACGTCGCTGCTGATCAATCCCCCTCATCCCCTTCCTCTTTTTCAAAAGGGGGCCCGCCGTACTCTCGGCGCGCCCCGCGGGCCCTACTTCACCTGGTGCAGTAATCTCAGTATAGCACAACTACTACGTCAAGTAAAGTAGTATTTACCCAAAAGTGGCGCGAAGCCGCTTTTGGCAGCAAAAAGCGGCAGCTCCCGGGCTGCCGCTCAGATTTCGTTGCAAGGAAGCAGGATCGCGCCCGCTTCCTCGAGGCCCAGTTCCGCCAAATATTTTACCACACAGCGGGTCTCGGTGATCTGCAGTTCCTCCAGCGTTTGGGCAAACGTCTCCCCGTCCGCACAGCGCAGGCATGCCTTCAAACTGCCCAGATACGGCGCAAAATGGGCGTTGACGGCCTTGCGGCCGCCGTGCAGGTCCCGCAAAGGGAACCCCCAAAAAAGCATTCGAAGCAACTGCGCGTAGATCGTGCGGATCGCCCGGTAAGGCGCATAGGCCGCAATAAATGCATAGCAGGTGTAAAGCAGATTTTCATATACCCCCTCCCGCTCCACCTCCTCGAAGCGAGCGAGCCATTTCAGCACTGCCTCCCCGTCCATGGCAGCCAGGGTCGCCCGGGAACAGGCGCGGCAGGAAAGCGCCAGGATCTGGCAGCCCTTGGCAAAATCGAGCAGGCGCCTTTGCAGTGTCCGGTCGGTCGGGTCGCTGTTGGCCGCGCTTTGCAGCGGCGGCAGCACCCTTGTCCCCACCCCGTTCTCGGAGCGCACGGCGCCCAGCTTATTCAGCAGCGCATAGGTGCGCCGCACCGTGTTCAGCGCGATCTTTTTTTCCTGCGCAAGCCTTGCGGGCGTGGGCAGCAGGCGGCCCACCGGGTAAACGCCCCCGCGTATGGCGAGCAGCAGGTCCAGGCAGAGGGAATAACAAATTTGCGAGGTCTTTTTGTAGACGCTCCAGGAGAAGGCGACCTGTTCTGCCGCGGGACCTTCAGGAATATTTTCCTGGTAGAACTGCTCCAAAAAGCGGATCACCTGCTCCTGGTATTTCTCCACACACTCCCACAGCGCCGCCCAATCCCCCCGCCGGCACAGGCCGATCATCTGAAGCAGCGGGTCTGAGCCGCGAAAGTATCCCCTGCTGTGCGGAACGCTCAGGAACACAGCCTGGAAAAAGAGGAAGATCTGCCACATAAGCCGAACAAACAACTCGTTTCCCAGCGGCCGATAAAGCAGCTGAAGCTGCTGCAGCATCCGGTAAACCGGCGAAAGCTGCGCCGCCGCACAGCTGCGTTCCAGTTCTTCCAGTGTTTCCGAGGGGCAGTTTTTCAGCGCGAACCACTGCGCGAAGCTGCACAGCGGCCGCAAAGACCGCGCCAGATCCAGCAGCGGCTCCCTTCGTTGAGCGAAAAAGTTCTGGATATGGCGCTGTGTCTCCTCATCGCTGTAACTTACCCGCACCCTTGCACCCACGGAGGTGCTCAGGGAAATATATCCCTCCTGCTTAAGGCGCAGATAGACAAGGCGAATGGTGTCCACCGAGACCATGAAATACCCACTGGCCTCCCGGATGGTGGGCAGCGCATCCCCGCACCGGTGCGCCCCGAACTGGATCTGCATTTTAAAGAGCTGATATAAGGCCTGCTGCAGCTCCATGTCCTGTTGCAATGCCTGGCCCCCCGCTTTCTTCGTATTTCCTGTTAAAAGTATAGCATAGATACCGTCAAAAATAAACGGGCGGGGCGCGGCGGGAAACAGTTGCTTTTCCGTGTGACTGTTGGTATACTTTATTGGTAAGTGGGCAAGGTCGGTTTTTCCGCAATTTCTGCGGTGGGGCGGGCATTGCCTGGGCAGGCCATACCG
>NZ_DBGCTQ010000097.1:0-14623 GCF_048388525.1 Allofournierella sp.
CTTTTCTTCTTTGCTTCGCATGATATATTTTCGTCGCATATTTTCTCTCTCCTTTTCCTTTATACTAACACAAAAAGATGGTAGGCACTTTCGTGTCTACCATCTTTTTACCACTTCACTGCTAAATGTGCAGGACGGGGTTTTTGTTCATTTTTTATTAATAAATTGATTCGTTAAAATGAACAATTTGCTTGGATAAAATCCACAAATCGGGTCGTACCCTGTTGACATATGCAGATAAATAGGGTAAAGTTTTAACGAAAGAAAAAATTGTATACAACATGCATTTTGAAAATGGGCTGAAACCTGCCATGAAGGAGGAATTGGATGAAGACCATCAAGATCCCGTACTACACCTCCAGCCTGGAGCTGCATGTGGACGAGGCAAACCTCAAAGCGGTGGTTACCGCAAAGATGCACCAGTATAAGCCCCCCATGGGCGAGGCGGAGCTGGTGCGCGACGCGCTGGCGCACCCTGTGGGCACGCCGCCGCTGTGCGAGCTGGCAAGGGGCAAAAAAAAGATCACGCTTGTGACCAGCGATCACACACGGGCGGTGCCCAGCAAGCTGACCCTGCCCATTCTGCTGGCCGAGCTGCGCAAGGGCAGCCCGGACGCGGAGATCACCATTCTGATCGCCACCGGGCTGCACCGCCCCACCACCGAGGAGGAGCAGCGCCGCATGTTCGGCGACACGATCGTGGATCAGGAGCGCATCGTGGTGAACAACGCCTTCAAGGACGAGGATTTTGTGAAGGTGTGCGATCTGCCCAGTGGGGCCGAGTTTTTCTGCAACAGGGAAGCCGTGGACTGCGATCTTTTGCTGTGTGAGGGGTTTATTGAACCGCACTTTTTCGCGGGCTTTTCGGGCGGGCGCAAAAGCATTCTGCCCGGTATCTGCAACGCGGCCACGGTGAACGAGAACCACAGCTACAAGGCCATTGCAGACACCCACTCCACCACCGGCGTGCTGGAGGGCAACCCCATCCACACGGATATGATCTGCGCGGCGCGGGCGGTGAACACCCAGTTCATTTTGAACGTGGCGCTGGACGGGGAGAAAAAGGTTGTGGCCGCCTGGGCCGGCGATCTGGAGGGCGCGCACGCCGCAGGTGTGCAGTTCATCCGCGAGCAGAGCCAGTGCCCCTCCATTGAGGGAGACATTGTGGTAACCAGCAACGGCGGATACCCGCTGGACCAGAACCTTTACCAGAGCCCCAAGGCGGTGGCTACCGCGGAGGCCTGCGCCGGCGAAGACGGCGTGATCATCATGTGCTGTTCCTGCTGCGAGGGTATGGGCGGCACAAACTTTGAGCGGCTGATCACCCTGGGCAGCGTGGATGAGATCGACGCTTATCTTTCCAAGATTCCCCCGAAGGAGACCATCTCGGAACAGTGGTGCCCGCAGATTTATTCCCGCATTCTGAAAAAGCACAAGGTCATTCTGGTCACTACCTACCTGGATCATGAGCTGGTGCGCAGAGCCAACATGATCCCGGCGTCGAGCCCGGACGAGGCGCTGGAGATCGCCTACGGCATCAAGGGCAGGGATGCCAGCGTGGTGGTCATTCCGGACGGCGTGAGTGTGCTGGCGGTAAAAGGCTGACCCGGTGAGAAAAAAGGAGAAAGAGCAATGGATTTGAAACTGGCGCTGAAAGTGAGCGACAAGGACAATGTGGCCACTATTTTTGCCGAGGGCATTGTGGACGGCACCGAGGTGGAGGTGCGCGACAAGCGCGGTGAGAGCGAGGTGGTCACGGTCATGGGCGACGTGCCCTATGGCCACAAGATCGCGGTGCGCGACATCCATGTGGGCGAACTGATCATGAAATACGGCGAGGAGATCGGCGTTGCCACCAAAGAGATCAAAAAAGGCGAATACGTGCACATCCACAATCTGGACAGCATGCGCGGCCGCGGCGACTGGAAGGAGTAAGACACGATGGAATTTATGGGGTATGTGCGCCCGGACGGCAAGGTGGGCGCCCGCAACTATGTAGCCGTTATTCCCAGCGTGACCTGCGCCAACGACGTGGCCCAGGCGATCTGCCACCAGGTGCAGGGCACCATCACCTACCTGCACCACCAGGGCTGCTGCCAGATGCCGCCGGACCTGGAGCGGGTGACCGACACCCTGATCAGCCTGGGCAAAAGCCCGAACCTGGCCAGCGTGCTTGTGGTGAGCCTGGGGTGCGAGGGCACCGACCACGAGCGCATGGTGCGCGAGATCGCGGCCACCGGCAAGCCGGTGGAGATCATTCACATTCAGGAGCTGGGCGGCGTTTCCAAGGCCATCCAGGCCGGCACCGACATCGCCCGCCGCATGGTGATTGCCGCGTCCGGCATGCAGCGCCAGCCGGTGGACGTTTCGAATATTGTGATGGCCATCAAGTGCGGCGCTTCCGACACCACCAGCGGCATGGCCTCGAACTGCGTGATCGGCTATGTGGCCGACAAGCTGGTGGATCTGGGCGCCACCGTGATCTTCGGCGAAACCACCGAGTTCATCGGCGGCGAGCATCTGCTTGCCCGCCGGGCTGTGACCAAGGAGGTGGGGGACAAGATCTTTGACATCGTGAACAAGATGGAGGCCCGCGCCAAGGCAATCGGCTGTGATATGCGCAAGGGCCAGCCCACCCCCGGCAACATTGCCGGCGGCCTTTCCAGCATTGAAGAAAAGACCCTGGGCGCCATTGTGAAATCCGGCACAAGACCCATTCAGGGCGTGCTGGATTACCCGGAGTTTGTGACAAACCAAAAGGGCCTGTGGATCAAGGATACCCCGGGCCGCGAGCCCGAGATCCTGACCGGTATGGCCGCCACGGGCGCCCAGTTCATGATGTTCAGCACCGGCCGGGGCGCGCCGCAGGGCTTCCCCAGTATGCCGGTGATCAAGGTGTGCGGCAACCCCAACACCTACCAGCGCATGCAGGAGGATATGGACCTGAACGCGGGCCTGATCATCACAGGCGAAAAGACCATCGACCAGGTGGGCGAGGAGGCGTTTGCAAAGCTTCTGCGCACTTTGTCGGGCGAGATGACCAAAAACGAGGCCATCCAGTATTTCAGCGCCATCGACATCCACTGCCTGGGCCCGGTCATCTGACCGGGAACGCCCAAAGCGGGGCCCCGCTTTTCTGTTTTCCCCGTCGGGAAAACAGAAGGCCCGTTAAAACCAGTGTTCGGGCGCGCCGGCGCGCGCCAGGGATATCGTTACACATTCCGCCAAACAACCCTGCAACACAATGAAGGAGTGAATCTTATGAATCCAGTTATTGCGATGCTGATCGGCGTTGTGGTGATGATGGGTCTGATCATCTTCACCCGCATGCACGCATTTCCCTCGCTGATCATTTCTGCCATTCTGATCGGCGTATTGTCCGGCAACGCGCTGCTGGTGGGCACCGGCAACGAGGGCGGCAGCCTGCTGGGTGTGGCCGTGAGCACCGTGACCAGCGGCTTCGGCGGCACCATGGCCAGCATTGGCATTGTGATCGGCTTCGGCTGCATCATGGGCATCTTCCTGGAGAAGAGCGGCGCTGCCAAGCGCATGGCTCTGACCATCCTGAAACTCGTGGGCGTCAAGCGCGCCGACGTGGTGCTGGGCCTCACCGGCTTCGTGGTATCCATCCCCGTGTTCTGCGATTCCGGCTTCGTGATCCTTTCCAGCCTGGCCAAGGAGTTCAGCCGCCTGACCAAAAAATCCATGGTGGGCCTGGGCGGCATCCTGGGCATGGGCCTGTACATCACCCACTTCCTGGTTCCGCCCACCCCCGGCCCCCTGGCCGTGGTGAGCACCTTCCAGAACGAGGGCATCGCCATGGACCTGGGCATGTTCATCATCTACGGCCTGCTGCTCTCGATCCCCGTATTTGTTTTCTCCATCTATCTGTTCCGCTGGTTCGGCAACAAGTACCCCGACTTTGTGGTTCCCTACGAGATCGACCGCTCCAAATACACCGACGCGCAGCTGGCTGTGCTGGACAAGATCGACGCGAAGATCAAAAGCGGCAAGGATCTGGAAAACAAGGACTTTGAAGACCTGCTGAGCACCGAAAAGCTGCCCGGCGCCGGCATCAGCTTTACCATCCTGCTGCTGCCTGTGGTGCTGATCCTTGCGAACACCGTGGTCAGCCAGACCGCGCTGAAGGGCCAGCTCATCGGCCAGATCGTCACCTTCCTGGGCAACCCGGTCATCGCCCTGTTCATCGCGCTGTGCCTGGGTGCCTTTGTGCTGGCCGGCAAGCTGGACAAAAAGACCGTGAACGGCATGATGAACGACGCCCTGAAGGACGCCGGCCCCATTGTGATGATCACCGCCGCCGGCGGCGCCCTGGGCGCTGTTGTGAAGGCCACCGGCGCCGCGCAGATCATGGCCGACGGCATTGTGGCTGTGGGCATCCCCGGCATCCTGGTGCCCCTGCTGATCGGTACCATCATGCGCTTCCCACAGGGCAGCGGCACCACCGCGATGATTACCGGTTCGGCCATCATTGCCCCCATGCTGCTGACCCTGGGCGTGAACCCCTACCTGGCGGGCCTGGCGATCTGTATGACCTCCATGTGCCCCTCGTTCCTGAACGACAGCTATTTCCACGTGGTGACCAACTTCAGCGGCATGGATATCAAGACCAGCCTGAAGACCTGGACCATCGGCTCCATCGCTGTGCCTGTGGTGGGTTCCATCATCATCTGCATTGCGAGCATCTTTATCCACTGATACCTCAAGGAGTACCCGCTTTGGGGGCCGGCGTGCAGCCGCGCCCCCGGGACGATGCGGTAAAAGGGAATGTGTAATCCAAACAAAGGCCCCCGGCGGTATCCGCCGGGGGCCTTTGTTTGCGCAGGGTGCCGCGGGCCCCCCGTACGCGGGGGCCCGCGGCGCTTTGGCCGCCTGCGCGGGAATAGGCTTTAGAAGGTGAGGCGCATCTGGTGCCACACGGCGCCGCCGTGCTGTGAAGAAGAAACTCCCTCGTCCAGAAAACCGAATTTTGCGTAGTAGTGGATCAGCGCCTCCTTGCAGGTGAGGACCAGGCCCTTGCGGCCCTGGGCTTTTGCGTCGGCGATCACCCGCTGCAGCAGGCGCTGCGCGCAGCCGCGGCGGCGATAGGCCGGGTGGGTGTTGACCCCGAAGATCATCTGCCAGGCGCCGCTTTCGCTGTGCAGGGCGGCACAGGCGTACATCTCGTCCGTGAGGTGCGGCTGGTTAGTCGCCATGCCGTTCACAAAGCCGACAAGGGCTTCGCCCTCTTCCAGCAGCCAAAAATGGTTTGGATAATGGGCCAGCCGGGCCCGGAAAGAGGTTTCGGTGGCTGCCTCGGCTGCGGGAAAGCAGGCCGCCTCCAGCTGGGTCACCCGGGGCAGGTCGGCCATGGTGGCGGTTCGGATCGTCATGCTTTCTTTCCCCCTTAAAATCTGCATTGGGTGTTTATGGCGCGGCGGCACGGCCGGCCTGGCTGTTTAAATAATCGCCGATCTTATCCCGCGCAAGGGTCAGGTGGGCCTGGTTCACCCGGTCGGCTTCCTCCACGTTGCCGGTGAGCAGGCAATGCACCACGGTGCGGTGCTCCACCACCGACTCGTCGAACCGCTGTTTGGAGGTGAGGGAATAGATGCGGAACTGCTGGATCAGCGAGTGCACCCGCTCGTACATCTGTTCCACCACACGGTTGCCCCCCAGGCGGATGATGGCCTGGTGCAGCTGGGCATCCACCCGGATATAATCCTCCAGCTGGTCCTGCTGGTGGTAGTGCTCCAGCTGATCCAGATAGCCCATAAGCTCTTCCATGCGGGCTGGGGTTATGTGGGCGGGCGAGTGCAGGATGGCATAGCTTTCCAGCAGCACGCGCACATCGAACACCTCCTGGATATCGTGGGCGGTGAATTCCTTTACGAAAACCCCCCGATTGGGGAATTCCTCCACCAGGCCGTCGCTGGCAAGCTGGCGCAGGGCCTCGCGGATGGGGCTGCGGCTCACATGCAGCGAGGCGGCAAGCTCGGTTTCCTGCAGGCGCTGGCCCGGGGTATACACCCCGTCGCAGATATTCTGTTTGATGATGTCGTATACCTGGGTCCGAATGGTGGACACAGGATGAGAGAGTGGGGGCATAAAACACGTCCTTTACTTCAGGTGAAAAACGCCGCCCGCCCCGCTTGCGGGAAAGGAAAGCAAATCCTGGCCGTGCGGGGCAAGACAATAATTTTTATTTATTATAGCACATTCCCGGCACTTTGTGGGAGAAGGAGATGAAGCCGGGAATTTTTGGGAAAAAGAATGGATTTTTGGTGGCCGACGTGGTATTCTTGTATTCGCATATCCAAAAGCTTTTTTTGCATGCGAATTTTATTGCGGGGAGAGGGCGGCCCATGGGAGCTGTACTTGCAAAATCATCGTCTTTTTTGTTCATTCTGGCAGCGGGATATCTGCTCAAGCGCTTTGGGGTGTTTGGGAAAAAGGACTATGCGGTCCTGAGCAAGGTGGTGCTGAACCTCACCCTGCCCGCAGCGGTCATCACCAATTTTGCGGCCATGGAATGGTCGGCACAGCTGCTTTTGATCCCGGTGCTGGCATTTTTGCTGAACTGGCTCATGATGGGCGTGGGGCTGCTGGCCAGCCGGCGGCAGGCGGCGCCCACCCGGGCGCTGTTTGTGCTGAACTGCCCGGGCTACAACATCGGCGCCTTTGCACTGCCGTTTGTGCAGAGCTTTTTGGGGCCCCAGGCGGTGGTGGGGGCCTGCCTGTTTGATGTGGGCAACGCCATTATGTGCACCGGCGGCAGCTATGCGTTCACCAGCGCCTGGCTGCGGGCAGGCGGGCAGCGGCTGAGTGTAAGGGACGCGGCCAGGCGGCTGTTTTCTTCGGTCCCGTTCGACACCTACCTCGCCATGCTGGTGCTGGTGGTGGCGGGGGTTGCCATTCCGCAGGGGGCGGTGGATTTTATCAGCCCGATCGCGGCGGCAAACCCCTTTGTGGCCATGCTGATGGTGGGAATGATGTTTGAGGTGGATCTGAAGCCCGGCTACCTGCGCCAGATGGGATTGGTTCTGGCTCTTCGGCTGGGCTCGGCGGTGTTGCTGGCTGTGGCGATGTATCAGCTTTTGCCCTTCAGCCTGCCTATCCGGCAGGTGCTGGCAGTGATGGTGTTCGCCCCGGCTTCGGTCATTGCGCCGGCCTTTACCGTAAAATGCGGGGGAGACGCCGGGCTGGCCGGCTGCCTGAACAGCCTGACCATCCTGGCAGGGATTCTGGGGATGCTGTGCACGATTTTGGTGCTGGGAGTGGCCTGACAGAACGATGAGGCAGCGTTTTTGCCCCGCAAAGGATCCCAAAAAGCGCGAATGATATACTATATGTATATCATTCGCGCTTTTTTACTGTTTTACGGCTCCTCCAGATAACCGAGGGGAAGGACCTGCACAGCCTCCACCAAACCGTCGCGCATCCACAGGGCGGGATCGGTCTGCACGGTATAGCCGCAGCCGGGGTCGGCCATCCAGTCCTCCGGGTGGCGGCGGGGCAGCGCTTTCTGCGCCAGCATGCTCATGATGACCCCGCCGTGGGTCACGCAGGCGGCCTCGGGCACGCCCGCTTTCATCATGTATTCAAACAATTTCATCAGCGTTTCAGCGCAGCGGCTGTGAAATTGTGGGATGGGTTCTGCCCCCTGGGGGGTAAAACCTGCCGCGGGATCCATCCAGCGCGCAAAGTCCGGATCCTTTACAAGTTCCTCCACCCTGCGCCCCTCGAACACACCAAAACCCGCCTCCCGCAGCTGCTGGATCTCCAGCCGGTGCTGTGCGGCGGGGAATAAAAGCCCGGCGGTCTGCACGGCGCGGGCCAGGGGCGAGGTAAACACGGTGCCCGGCTGGGGATAAGCAAAACGGGCGGCAAGCTGCTCCAGCTGCTCCCGGCCCTGAGGGCATAGGGGCAGGTCGGTGCCGCTGCCCAGATACAGCCCGTCCAGATTGCCCTGGGTGAGCCCATGGCGGACCAGGTGAATTTTAAAGGTCTTCAATTTTATCCATCCTTTTTATCCATCCTTCGGCGCAAAAGCGCACAAAAAATAATTACAAATTGGTTACAGACGAGGCCCCTGCGACCCCGCCCGACACAACATTTAGAAATAGCTTCCCCGCTATTATCATACATCTAGTTGAACCTGTCAAGCGATGGACAAAACATACGAAAAGCGAGGGAGGATTTTGGCGAAAAATGTATTTACAAAGTGTTTTCGCTGTTTTATAATTTACACTACGTAATTGTGTTTTCCGGGGCCGTTGCGGGGCCCGGAGGGCGGAATCATCTAGGATAAAGGCGGGTCGGTCATAATGTCGATGGAGTTCAACCGGATCATCACCCTGCTCCGCAAAGAGCGGGGCATCACCCAGAAACAGGCGGCAGCCGACCTGGGGGTATCGCAGGCGCTGCTTTCGCATTACGAAAAGGGCATCCGGGAATGCGGCCTGGATTTTGTGGTGCGTGTGGCCGACTATTACGGTGTGTCCTGCGATTACCTTTTGGGGCGCAGCGCGGACCGCAGCGGCCTGACCCTGACGGTGGAGGAGATCCCCAGCCCCGAGACCGCAAAGGACAGCATTTACAAGGGCAGTGTGCTGCCCACCCTCAATAAAAAGCTCATCTCGAACAGCCTGAACATCCTGTTCGACAAGCTCTCGGCCTGCCCGGACAAGGGCCTGGTGACCGAGGTGAGCGCCTACCTGATGCTGGCGGTCTATAAAATGTTCCGGCTGGTTTACTCGGCCGCGCCGAAGAATGCGGCCAGCATGTTCCGGGTGAGCCGCGCCAGGTGGCAAGGCTATTCGGCGGCGGCCATGAGCACGGCCGAAGCGAATGTGAAAGCCACGCTGGCCGGGGAGGAAATGGGCGCGAGCCCGGCGCTGAAGGACGCCAGCTGCTTTGCCATGACCACCGAAAGCCTGACCCGCGATTACCCGCTTTATGCCACCAGCCTGTTCAACCTGATCAAGACCAGCGAGGGGCGCATCGGCCAGAGCGAATAAATGAAGCCCTGTTAACCTGCATTTAGGGTACAAACAAGAAAACCGGCCCGTATGGTGGGGGTTCGTAAAACAGTAATATCATTTGGGGAAACGGCATGGCTTTAGGTCATGCCGTTTCCTCTTTTGTTAGCGTATCCAAAGGAATAAAGCCTATCAAATCGTAGCAGATATGTATTCCTTGCCGCCGTTTGCCACTGCTCTTGTCGGGGGCTTCTACATAGATGGCCTTTACAAGCTCACGCAGGGCATAGGGTGGAAGCTCCTGCAAGTCGGTGTATTTGCTGATCCTCTGGATAAACTGTTCCAAGTTTTCGATCTGTCGTTCCTGTACCTCGATTTCCTGTTGCAATTCTTGTACATCAACCTTTAGCTGCTTCTGTTCGTCCTCATAAGTACTGCTCATCATGGTGAAGCGTTCATCCGTAATTTTTGAGCTGACGTTATCTTCGTAAAGACGGATGAAAAGCCTATCGAGTTCTGCTAACCGCTTTTCAGCCTGTGCTAGCCGCTTTCTACATACCTTGATGGCATCTTCACTTGCAAGCCGCAATTCCCGCTCCATGACAGCGCGGAAGTGTGTTTCGTAATGGGTCACACAGAAAATGACCTCCGCCATGTGGAGCCAGACCATTTTCTCCAGCACCACCGCCCTGATGTAATGTCCACTGCATTTTTCTTTATCGGCGCGATGCGTGGAGCAGACAAAGAAATCCTGTCGTTTCTCAAAATACCTGGTTGTGCAGTAGTACAATCTCTGGTTGCAGTCCGCACAGTATACAAGTCCGGAGAACAGGCTTGTTTTCCCTGTCTTGGCATGTCGGTGCCGTTGCCGACGTAGCTCTTGCACTTTATCAAACACATCCACTTTGATAATGGCGGGATGCGTCCCATAAAATACGGTCTGATTTTCTGCTGGGCTTTCCCGCTTTTTCTTGTCCCAGATAGAGTTGGTGTAGGTTTTGAAATTGACGGTGCAACCTGTGTATTCCTTGCGTTCCAATATCTTGGCAACCGTTGTCTGGTGCCATTTATAAGGTTTTTCACCAGCTTGACTTGGGGTGTTCCGGCCTTCCTTTTGATGGTAGGCAGCAGGAATTAAAATCCGTTCCTCGGTCAACAACGTAGCGATCTGAGACGGCCCACGCCCCTCCATGCACAGTGTAAATATACGCTTGACCACCTGCGCTGCTTCTTCGTCCACGATCCAGCGTTTCGGGTTTTTGGGTCTTTCTTGTAGCCGTAGGGAACGTTGGCAGTCAGCGGCTCACCGCGCTCGCCTTTGGCCTTGTTGACAGCCCGGATTTTTCGGCTGGTGTCACGGGCGTAAAACTCGTTAAACTAGTTCTTTAGCTGAGCGAAATCGCTGTCCGTGCTGTTGGGATTTATCGTGTCGTAGTTGTCGTTAATAGCGATAAACCGCACGTTATGCTTGGCAAAGGTGATAGTGGTGCACATCCCCGTCATGGCGAAGTTCCTGCCAAAGCGCGAGAGGTCTTTCACGATTACACAGGACACGTTGCCCGCCTCGACTTCATCCAGCATGGCTTGAAAACCGGGACGCTCAAAGCTGGTTCCGCTGTAACCATCGTCGATGAAAAATACAGGGTTTAGAAAACGGTGCTCTCTGGCGTACTGCATTAGGATATTCTTTTGATTGATAATGCTATTGGAGTCTCCCTCTTGGGAATCCTCTTGTGACAGCCTGCAATACAGGGCTGTTATTTTTTCAGTTGCCCGCAGCATTTGTAAATCCTCCTTTAATGGGGCAACTGTCAGTACAGGATTGGTTATCTCTATTATACCATCCATAGCCCTATCTGTCATGGATGTCGCCGCCTTGCAAAAGGATACGGCGCAGCTTTCGATCCAGAGTTGCCGTACCCTCGTAGCTGCCCGAAACGGTGTAGACTGTGCCGCCAATTTTTCTTTGTAGTCTGACATCCGGGAGCCAATAGCCTAAGAGATTTTTTACATGGAGATGTCCATCTTTACCTTTGTGTAGTTTAGTGTTATTGTGGTTTTCGGTATTCTTCAAACAATCATCCTTTCTGCTCGTTTTGGGTCTTGAAAAATTGGGGAACTGGGCGGCTCACAGGCCGTTTCGCCTATCCGGACTGTCAAGGGACGGGTAGTATTTGCTTGCGCAAATCTCCACCCTTAAACCCTTGACAGCCCGAATTTTTGCCGTATGTGTGCCACGCCGACGACGGGGAACAGGATTGTTACCTTGTCCCCGCCGTTGTGCCGCCCATTGTACAGCAAAACCGGCTACACTGAATTGCGGGAGAACAACAACTTTGCGGGGCCGGCCTCGCACCCCAGCCTCAAACAAAGAACAGAGCTACCGAGACTTTGGGACAAAATGTCCCAAAGGATAGGAACGCCGCACTTCTCCTCATGTACCAAGGACAGAAAATGGGTAAATGAGGGGTCGAATTACAAAATTTTTGTCAAATAGTTTCTCATAGCGTCAAATCCTCATTTGATCGAATGCCTCACGGAACTTTCGCAAACGCCCTCGGCTTTCGCTACCTCTCTCTCGCTTTTTTCAAGAATAATATGAGCGTCAATTCGACGTCCTTGTATCTCGGGCAAAGAATTGAGTGCACGGCACAGCCGCTCAAATTGTTCCATGCACTCCAGCAGCTCCTGTGGCGTTGGTTCAAAAACGCAAGCCGAATATTCGATCCCATCGTCACAGTCAAGGGAATACTGCGCCTTGTTGCGCGTAATCCGCCGCCGATAGGATGCTTCATAGCGTTTGTCTGCACGCATGGCCTCGGCCACTTCATCCGTAACCTCGACGAACTGATCTTCTATGTACCAAGAATAAAAATCTTTGAGATTGATGGTTGTCATTTGTAATTCCTCCGTTTTGATTTTTGGTGAGCGAAATCAAAACGGAGTTGGCGGAGAGCGACACCGTGGCTCTATTGGAAAGAATAAAGATGCACGTTTGTAAGTTGAAAGTTCACGATATAGATGAACTATTAGTTCAGGCGCAAGGGCGCTGTATGCCGTTTTAGCTGCGGTACTTTTTTTGATGACATACTCTCAACTAACTGACCAAAGGCAAGCGCCCGCTGCATAAAAAGTCCCCCAAATCTAAAAACTTAGAATTGGAGGACAACTTATGTACGCACAAACGCCCCGCCAAAACTTCGTTTTTTATTTGGCGGGTATGCCTTGCTTTATAGCTGCTAATGATTCATAGTCTTATTCCGAAAATAAACTTATATCCACCGAAAACTGTCTCAATATATATTGGCGCTTGTCGGTTGGGCTCAATTTTACCACGTAGGTTTGAAATTGTGTTTGGCACTACCTTGATAGTGTTTTCGCTATGCTTGCCCCAGACTGTCTCAAAAATCATTTCCGCTGAAACTACTTTTCCTGCGTGGCTGGCAAGGAGATATAGGACATCATATTCGAGCCTCGTTAATTTGACTTCGTTTTTATCCCGGAACACTTGCTTCTGCTCACAGCTAATCGTTAGCCCTGGAAAAGACAAGTCGGGTGTGGTTATAGCTGATATTATTTCGATTTTCTCGTTTTCCTTTGAAGCCAAATGTATGATTTCCCGATATAGAGCATCATCCTCACTGTCAGTTTTAAAAATGACTATTTTCATATAATGTCCCCTGACCTCTAACTATGTATTTAGATGATGCCTTTAAGCGATAGCGTAAAAAGCACACAAGTCACAACGACCATCACCGCAACCAATATAGCACCAATATTTATCCGCGCCTTTTCGGAATTGGATGGTGCTTCAATTAGATGAGTGCGCCGTAGAGCCGTCACAATAGGTTTGTATAACAGCATGGTGATCGATGCGTTTAGTCCACCCTTGATCAAGTTAAACGGTAGGAACGCAGGAAGCAATAATTTCACAACGGCTTCTCTTGGATAACCCATATAAAGCGGAGCAATCAAATAATTCCACAACATCATTACCGTGACCATACAGGCCCAACCGCATAGCAGTCCGATAATTGCACCAGATAATTTCTTTCTCTTTTTATAAACAAATGCTGCCATACACGCAAAGGAACAGCTTGAAATAATGTTCATTGCAAAACCTATTATGCCGTTATCGCTAATCGTAAACAATTCGATCAGAGAGACAATCAGCGCAACAACAAACGAAGTAAGGGGCCCAAAAATCAAACCTCCGATGGCAATGATTATGTCCTTGGGATCATACTTCAAAAAGAGAACGATGGGGATACGTCCTATGGCTACCATGACATATGCGAGGGCGCAGAGCATACCTATAGTTGTGATTTTCCTTGTTTTTGTGTTCATCTTATTACCTCCAAAAAAATTAACACCTGAAAGCATTAAGATGCCTTTCAGGTGTTGGTTGAAGGTGTATTGAATGTCAACAGAGCAGTTCTGTGTAAATGACAAAGAGAGTGTAGAAATAGTCAGGTTTATCCTGACGAAATCAATACACCTTCTTTAATCCAGACTTTAACTGTCGGTATTGGATTTTCACCAATTTAGCGCCTAAGCACTCGCGGACTATAACCACCGATCGGGAATTTCACCCTGCCCTGAAGACATTTTTACTATTCAATTTTCTGTGTTTCCAGCATTATAGCATATGTAAAAGAATAGCGCAATGATCTAAGCAAAACGGGGATAAAACCGGGACAAGCGCTAACGGCAAGCAATGCAAGTGTGGACACACTTGCTATTTAGCAGCTCTGACGAGCCACGAAAATGCTTGTTGGGGACCCTCCCCAAACCCGGTGCTTTGGGACAATTTGTCCCAAAGCGTTATTGTCTGCGTCACAGGCTATCGCTCCTGTTCCTTATGAAGTGCAATAAAAAAGCGGTCATAGTTTTCGAGATGGTTTCCGGAAACTATGACCGCTTTTGGGTTGTGAATGTGGACAGTATTTGCCAAAAACAGCACAAAAGGTATAAACGTATTGTCCACCTATAAACCGAGCCTGCAAAGCATTGGTACAAGCGGGTTTCAAAAGTGCAAATGTCAACACATCGGCGTCTCTTAGCTGAGCCATTTGCTTCGGGACATCTTGACCCAATATACCTGTCGCAGGGTGGCGTAAGGGGTATATTGGGGGTTCTCAAAATGATCCTAGAAGGCTTATTCTGCAGTTCGCTACAAGTATTATGCACTCCAATGAGCATTGTGCCCACAAAAATATTGTGAAATCCGGGAAAATATGTTACAATAAACAGAAAAATATTGTTATTCATCAATTTCAGGTATCCAATTTTCTTTTCACTAAAATATTGTTGTTTGGAGAACACATATGATTACATCAGAAGTTTTCGACAAATTTATTGTTTATAAATCCGATGAGGCAAGTTCTTTTCTGTATGCAGATTGTAATGATGCAGATTCTTTTATGGATGGTTTGGCGGACTATATACTTAGCGAAACAAATCTTTTGAATTATGCAAACACAATGGCTCCAATAGCATTTACACCAACTGCATCAGTATATAAAAAATTATATTCAACAATAAGCTCTTTTCTGAATAGCGAATTAGAGTTATTAACTTTTGACAATATCACTGAAGAAGTACGAGATGTTTTAAATACGGAACATAAATTTGTAAACCAA
>NZ_DBGCTQ010000098.1:0-60311 GCF_048388525.1 Allofournierella sp.
GGCCAGCAGGGGCAGCTGGGTAAAGCGGCCGTCGGCGCCGAATTCCTCGAAATGGGCGGTGTAGCCGGCATAGCCGTTCTCCTGCAGGTAGCGCTTAAAGCCCAGATACATGCGCACGGCCTCGGCGTGGCGCTCGGGCGGCAGGGCAGGGTCGATATCAAACACGGTGCGCTCGTAGGCCACCCGCCGCTCCACATCCCCGGGCGTTACCGCGGAGCAGAAGCGCTGCAGGGTGCCCACCGAGTCGTACACGAACTCCGGGCCGAGCTTGCGGTACACGGCCATATCGTCGGTGATCACGTCGCCCATGCCGGCCAGCTTGCCGATGACCCCGATCTTCATGCGGCGCAGCCGCTGCAGGGTGCGCCCCGCCGCGCCAAAGTCGGCCACAAAGGCGGCCAGCTCGCCGTTTTTGCGGCTGCCCGCAAAGTAGGCGCAGGGGATGCCCGCCCGCAAAAGGCAGTTGGCATTGTCCTGCGAGCCGTGGATGCCCTGGTTCACCGTGAAGTCCAGCTCTTCAAAGTCGTCGCCCACCGTTTCGTCCGGCTGCACCAGCGCCAGCGCCAGGGGCAGGTGGTTGTGCTGCATGGCGCGCACCAGGTACTGGCCCTGGGAGTAGCTTAAAAGAAGGATCAGGATGCCGTCCAGCTCCTGGGCGTTGTATTGGGCGGTGAGCGCCTCAATGTCGGCCCGGTTCAGCGCCGCTTTGGGGAACACGCAGTCGGCGGCGCCCTCCAGCGAGGCGATGACCTGCTGCACATAGGCGTGCTGGCGCCGGGTAATGCCCGGGAACAGGGGCTCGTACCCCTCCAGCATCAGGGCCAGAACCCCCAGGCGGGGCAGGGTGTTTTGATTCATGGTGTCAGCTCCTTTCGGCCTGCGGCGCAGGCTCAAACAGCGGTTTTACAGCGGCGTACAGCCGCCGGTACAGGGCGTAGGCCTGCCCGTAGGCGGGCGCGGCGCCGCTTTGGGGGCGATAGACCGCGGAGGGGCCCGCCTTCGGCAGCTGCCCGGCGGGCACAAGGCCCGCGCCCCAGGCGGCCAGCAGCGCGGCGCCCTGAGCCGTGGCCTCGCTGCAGGCGGGCACGGCAAAGCTGCGGCCACACACATCGGCCTTGATCTGCTGCCACAAGGGGCTGCGCGCCCCGCCGCCCAGCGAGTACACCTGCCGCGCCGGGCAGCCCAGGGCGGCCAGCATTTCAAAAAAGTCCCGCAGCAAAAACGCCGTCGATTCCAATACGCTGCGCACAAAATGCGCCCGTGTGGTGCCCAAATGTGCGCCGAAAAACACGGCGGAGGCCTGGGGGCAGCTGTCCGGGTCCACGCAGCCGGCCAAAAAGGGCAGGAACACCAGCCCCTCGCAGCCCGGGGGCACCTGCCCGGCCAGCTCGTCGAGAGCGAGATAGCCCTCGGCCCCGGCGGGCAGGTCCCGGCAGAACTGGTCCCGGAACCAGCGCAGCGCCATGCCCGCCGTGTTGCCGATGGGCAGGTACAAATAACGGCCGGGCAGGGCATGGCGGTAGATGGTGACCCGGTGCCCCCCGCTGAAGACCGGCGCGTCGGTACAGGCGGCGGCCACCAGCGCGGTGCCGGTGGTCTCGGTGACCACGCCCGGCTCCACGCAGCCCGCGGCCAGCGCGGCGGCCACCTGGTCCATGGCGCCCGCCACCACCGGCACGCCCGCGGGCAGGCCCAGCTCGCGGGCGGCCTGTGCCAGCAGGCCGCCCACCGCGGAGCCGCATTCCGCCAGCTGGGGCAGCTTTTGCGGCTCCACCCCTGCCGCGGCCAGCGCCTCGGGCCAGAGACCGTCCAGCGGCAGGCTGAACCAGCCGGTGGAGGACTGGATGGACTTTTCGCTCACAAAGCGCCCAGTGAGCCAGAACAGCAGATAGTCCTCCAGCAGCAGGAATTTGTGGGCTTTTTGATACACCGCGGGCTCATGGCGCCTGAGCCACAGCAGCTTTGCCAGCGGCAGGGCGCCCGTGGGCTCGGGCAGGCCGGTGGCCCGGTAAAATTCCGCGCCGCCCAGCAGGCGGGAGAGCTCGCCCGCCTCGGCGCCGGCCCGGCTGTCGAGCCAGACGAGGAAGGGGCGCAGCGCCTCGCCCGCCTCGCTGACCGGGGCCAGCGTTTCGCCCTGGGTGGCAAGGCCCACGGCGGCCACGGCCCAGCCGGGCGCGGCTGCCAGCGCCTGCTGCAGCCCCTGGCGCACCGCCGCCTTGTACTGCCCTGCCTCCACCTCGGCGCACTCGCCCCAGGTGTGCAGCGCGTACTCCTGCACGGCGCAGGCCAGCAGCTCCAGCTGCGGTGTGAACAGGCACACCTTGACCGAAGTGGTGCCCACGTCCAGCGCGGCGATGCAGCGCTTTTGGCTTGCCACGGCGCTCACGCCTTTCCGGTGCTGCCGAACACGCGCATGTGGTGCGCGGTCTCGCGCTTTACGGCCTCGGTGACCAGGGGCATCAGCTCAAAGGCGCCCCGCTCCGCGGTCCAGTGGTCGTGGGCGGCCCGCCCGGCGGCCAGGTTGTTGTGGGTAAAGATATTGATCTTGGAAATGCCCCCGGCCACACAGGCGCGGAAGTCCGCGTCCGACAGGCCGCTGCCCCCGTGCAGCACCAGCGGCGTGGGGCAGGTTTCTGCGATTCTGGCAAGGCAATCCAGGTTGAGCCGCGGCGTTTCGGCGTAAACGCCGTGAGCGGTGCCGATGGCCACCGCCAACGCGTCGCAGCCGCTCTCGGCGGCAAAGCGCAGCGCATCCTGCGGGTCGGTGTAAACGGTTTGGGCGATCGCCTCTTCGGCCGAGCCGTTGGAGCCCACGTGGCCGATCTCGGCCTCCAGCGAGCAGCCCGCGGCATGGGCCAGCCGCGCCATCTCGCGGGTGCGGCGCAGGTTTTCGCCGAAGGGCAGCATGCTGCAGTCGTACATGACCGACGAAAAGCCAAGGCGGATGGCCTGTTCCACCAATTCGGGGGTGAAGCCGTGGTCAAAGTGCAGCGCCACGGGCACGCTGGCCCGCCGCGCCATGCCCAGCATCAGGTCGGCGTATTCCGCCAGGGACGCGCCGGGCAGCAGGCTTTCGGCCGGGCCGATGATAACCGGGGAGCGCAGCTCCTCGGCGGCGGCCAGAATGCCCTTGGTCATTTCCAGGGTCACGCAGTTGAACAGCCCCACCGCGTAGTGCTTTTCGCGGGTGTCGGCCAGAATGGTTTTGAGATCGGTCAGCATGGGGTCAGCCTCCTTCAGATTTCGGGTTAATATTCAACGGGCACAAAACGCCCCTCCTCAGCCGCCTTACGGGCCGCCAGGCAGCTTGCCGCGCTCACCAGGCCCGCCGCAAGGTCGGACTGCGCCTCGCCACCGCTAAGCACCCGCAGAAAGTCCAGCGCCAGCTGTTCGTCGCCGCCAAAGTGCATGCCCGCGGGGAAGGTGAATTTGTGGGTCACGGTCTGGGGGGAGAGATAATCGTCGCGCCGGATCTCGGCGGTGTAAAAATCGAACTCAGCGCTGCCCTTTGTGCCGATGAGCCGCGCGCCCCGCCGCCCGGCGTTCTTTTTTACCACAAAGTTCTGGTTGTAGCTCACCAGCATGCCGCTGGCGGTGGTGAAGATGACGCTGGCGCCGTCCTGGTTGCCGGTATCTTTGGCAAAGCAGCACCAGTCGCCCTGAACGTCCTCTTTGAGAATGTTTTTCACCACATAGCTGCTCTCAGCGCAGGTGCGGTACTCGGGGCAATCCGGGCAGCGCAGGCCCGCGGGCCGGTCGCCGGTGAAATGCAGCTTGGCGGTTTTGGCGCACACCGAGGCCGGCCGCTCACCGGTGAGAAAATGAATGTAGTCCACATCATGGGTGGCCTTTTGCAGAAACAGGCCGCCTGTTTCGGCCGGGTCGCGGTACCAGCTGTGATAGTACACGCTGCCGTAGGGCACGTTGTTGACGGCCTGCACCATAGTGAGCCGGCCCAGCACGCCGCTGGCCACGAGGCGCTTCATCTCCAGCGTGATGGCCGACAGCCGCAGCGGAAACGACACCACCACCCGCTTTTCCTGCCCCTCGGCCGCGGCGCGCAGGGCTTCGTACTGGGCACGGGTGATGCATACCGGCTTTTCCAGAAACAGCGGCAGCCCCAGCTTCAGCACCTTGCAGGCATAAGGGGTGTGCAGCGAGCAGCGGGTGCCGATGAACACGCCGTCCAGCTCCTCGCGCAGCAGCATTTCATCCGCGTCGTCGTAGTAGGCGGTGGAGGCAAAATAGGGGTCCTGCGCCATCTGGCGGGCGATCTCTTCCCGCCGGGGGTCCGCCACGGCCGCCACACAGACCTCCGCCTCCAGCGCGCGGAAGGCTTTCATCATGGTTTCCGAGCGCAGGCCGTAGCCGATAAAACCGATTTTTTTCATGCCGGTTCCTCCGTTTCGTGTATATATTACATATTAACTGCAAAAAGCCCTGCCACCGCCAAACCGGCCTGCCGCCTGCCCTGGCCGGTTTGGCGGAGCTAATAAAACATTATTATTAGTGGATTTTGGCTGTTTTTATTGTGAAATTTTACTAAAGAAAGCATTAACTTTTTGAAAGGGGAATTGCTTGACAACCCCGGTAATTGCTGATATAGTTTAAGTGAAATCAAGTGGCTTCAACGCTATTGTGCCACAGACACCCACTAAAGTCAAGCGCACATAATAAAGTTTTTATCCGCAAATTTGAACAAAATTATTACTAATAAATTCGTGTCCCGGGAGGATTTTCAATGAAGCAGAAAACACAAGCTCTGCGGAGCCGCAAGGGGAAAAGCCGCTTTGACCGTTTTGTGGCCTATATGCGCAAATATTGGTTTGTGTATATGCTGGTTCTGCCGGGGCTCGTCTTTATGATCGTGTTCAATTACGGGCCCATGTACGGCATCCAGCTCGCGTTCAAAGATTATTCTCCACGCCTGGGCGTTTGGGGCAGCCCGTGGGCGGGGCTTTCGCATTTCAAGGAAATGCTGGACGACCCGAACTTTATCCGGGCGTTCAAAAACACCGTCGTCATCAACCTGTACAATCTGGTGTTCGGCTTTACCTTTAATGTGTTCCTGGCGCTCATGATCAACGAACTCAAGATGAAAAAGATAAAGCCCATCGTGCAGACCTGCGTGTACCTGCCCTACTTCCTTTCCTGGGTTATTTTTGCGGGCCTTGTGCAGGTGTTTTTGGAATACCCCTCCACCGCCGACATCGGCGGCGTGGTGAACCAGGTGGTCGCCGCGCTGGGCGGGCAGCCGGTGGACTTTCTGAAACGGCCGGAGCTGTTCCGAACGATCCTGGTGGTCACCAACATTATAAAGACGGCGGGCTATTCCACCATCGTGTATCTGGCGGCCATCTCGGGCATCGACCCGGCGCTGTACGAAAGCGCCGCCATCGACGGGGCGAACCGCAAGGACATGCTTCTGCACATCACCATCCCCCGCATCCTGCCCAGCGTTATGATCATGCTCATTTTGCAGCTTGCCAGCCTGTTTATTTCGAACTTTGACCAGGTGTACAACCTGTACAACAACTACGTCATCAGTACGGGCGACGTGCTGTCCACCTATATTTACCGCATCAGCCTCGGCGGCTCGGGAACGAACTTTGAGCTTTCCACAGCCATGAACCTGGTGCTGAACACCATGGGTCTGATCGTGGTTCTAGGCGCCAACAAGTTCGTGGAAAAGCTGGACGTTCAGGGCATATTCTAAGCCGAAAGGAGGGCCTTACGAATGGAGTTCAACAAGCTAGGCAGAAACGGCGGCTACCGCCGGGGCATGCGCCAGGTGCTGGGGTTCAACTTTTACGACGTGTTCGTATTCCTCTTCTGCATCGGCTTTGCGCTGATATGCGTCTACCCGATGTGGTATGTGCTGGTGGCGTCGGTCACGCCTTACGAGGAGTTTGTAAAAGGCGGGCTGATGCTGTGGCCCAGCGGCGGGGTGGATCTGCAATATTACAAAGCCATTTTCAGCACCAAGAGCTTTACCAACAGCATGTGGATCTCGGTCACCAAAACGGTGCTGGCCACCGTGCTCAGCGTGCTGGTTACTGCCAGCATGGCCTATGGTGTGAGCAAGATACACATCAAAGGCATGAAGCTCATCAACGCGCTGGTGGTGTTCAACCTGTTCTTCACCGGCGGCCTTATCCCCCAGTACATCCTGTACAAAGACCTGGGCCTTTTGCGCAGCTACTGGGTCATGGTGATACCGGGCGCGCTCAACATTACATATTTCATCATCATGCGCAACTACTATTCCTACTCGGTGCCGAAATCGCTGGAGGAAGCGGCCCTGCTGGACGGCTGCACCGACATCGGGGTGTTCTTCCGGGTCGTCATACCGGTGAGCCGCAGTATGCTGGCGGCCATCAGCCTGTTCATCGCGGTCATCAACTGGAACGATTACTACAACTACATGATGTTCATCTCGAACAAAACCAACCTGCAGCCTTTTGCCTGGGTGCTGCGGCGAATGCTGGTGGACCAAACGATGATGAACCAGGTGCGCAACGGCGCCGTGGGGCTGGGCATGCAGCTGCCGCCGCCCATGGCCTTGCGAATGAGCACCATCATCTGCGCCATGGTGCCCATTATGTGCGTGTACCCCTTCCTGCAAAAATACTTTACGAGCGGGGTCACGCTGGGCGCAGTAAAAGAATGATGTCATTGTGCCGCACCGGCGGGGCGAAAAATAGACATACACATGAAACAAGGAGGATTACCATGAAAAAGCATTTGCACGTTCTGGCACTTGTGCTGGTGGCGGTTGTGCTGGCGTCCGCGCTGGCGGGCTGCGGCAACACCGGCAGCTCCACCCCTACGGGGTCGAGCACGTCTGTGGGTGAACCCACAGACGTGAACCCCAATGCCGCCCGCGAAACCATCAACATCCGCTTTGCCCAGTTCGGCAACAGCACCGACGATGTGACCGGCATGGAGAATGACCCCATCAAAAAGGCCATTGAGGAAGCCGTGAACATTACGCTGGAGTACGACACCGGCACCGACGGCTTCGATGACCGCATGCAGACCGAGCTGTTCACCGGCGGCGCGGCCGACCTGTTCCCCACCTGGGGCGAGAGCGAAAAGATCGCCCAGTGGTCCAAGGAGGATCTGGTCGTAAACATCGCTGAGATCGTGAACGCCGAGCCGGACCGTTACCCCACCCTGTACAAAATGATCAACAGCGACGAATACAAGGCCTATAACGCCCTGTACACCGGCGACGAAAATGCCGCCTACGCCATTTACGCCGTGGCCGCCTTTGCCGACCCCAGCTTCTCGGGCGTGCCCGCTTACAACCAGGCCATCCTGGACGAGGTGAACGGGGGCAAGGTGCCCGCCACCGTGGAAGAGTTCATCGCCTACACCAAGGCAGCCGGCGCTGCCGGCTATGTGGGCTGGTGGCCCCGCAACGACAAGCTGACCAACTGGGGCCAGATCGACATGACCCTGGGCGCCCCGCAGGGCACCACCATCCAGGCGCCCAAGGGCGACGCGTGGGGCGGCTTTGTCCCCTCCGGCACCATTGGCACCGACAGCGAGCACTGGACCCTGGCTACCGTGAGCGACAAATCCAAGGAAGTTGTAAAGCAGCTCGCCGAAATGTACGCTGCCGGCGGTCTGGACTCCGGCATTGGCGTGAAGGGCGACTTTGACGACGCGTACTCCGATTTCGGCGCCGGCAAGATCGGCGCGGCGGACTTTGGCTTTGGCTACCCCGGCCAGTTCCGCGATTTCTATAAGACCGCTTGGGCGGCCGCCAACCCGGACGCCAAAATGAGCGATTTGACCCTGGGCACCGCCCTGACCTCGGGCGGCAACTACGGCAAAGCCTACACCACCGGCACCTGGATCGGTGCCCATTACTTCATCCCCACCAGCTGCGAGCACCCCGACCGCGTGCTGGATCTGGTGGAATATCTGGCCAGCACCGAGGGCCAGGATCTGGTGCACAACACCACCAACTATGTTTACCGCAACGACCAGGGCCCCGACTTCTGGCAGGCGGCCACCGCGCCCTACGGCTACAACGACGGCCGCTGCAAGTACGTGTGGTTCAGCTACATGTTCAGCGGCACCGAATATGAAGTGAACTTTGCCGACAACGACTGGTGGACCGCCGTGTCCCACCCCATCGACAACAGCAACGAGTGGGCCACCGAAGAGGACGCCGCGCTGGTGGATTACGCCAAGGGCGTTGTCTCCGGCTTCGTGGACGACGTGGTGGAATACCTGCCCATGTACTACAACATGATCAGCCTGCCCGCCGAGGCGGCCGACATTCGCACCAAGCTGCAGGACATCTCCAACCAGTACCTCACCCAGATGGTGGGCGGTCAACTGGACGTGGAGACCGGCTGGCCCAAGTATGTGGCCGAGTACGAAGCTGCCGGCGCAGCCGAGCTGGAGACCATGGTGAACGAAGCCATTGCCGCCGCCCGCGCCGCCGCCTAAGCTTTACCAGGACCTTATGCAACACCGCCGCGCCCTTTCGGGGGCGCGGCTCCATGCCCGGGGCTTCGGCATGACGGCGCCCGGGGCACACAAAAAACAAACGCCGCGCTTTGCTGCGCGGAAACAACAACAAACGATCTATAGGAGGGTATAAGTATGGCGCAGGCAAAGTTGTCTGATCCTTCCGGCCGCGGCAGGGTGGCGGGCTACAAGGTGATCTTTCCGCAGATGCAGCACCCCTACACCGAGGCCGAGATCCAGGCGGTGGTGGATGTGATGCGCAACGCCGAGGGGCAGACCCAGGGCAAATATCTGGAAAAATTTGAAAAAGACTTCGCGGCCTTTGTGGGCGCAAAATACGCCTTTGGCGTGAACAACTGCACCAACGCCTTAAAGCTGGCGGCCATCTTCTGCCACATCCAGCCGGGCGACGAGGTGATCATGCCCGCCTACACCTACTGCGCCTCGGCCATCCCCTTTGGCGATTTGGGCGCAAAGCTGGTCTGGGCCGACATCAACAAGGACACCTGGACCATCGACCCGGACGATTTTGAGCGCAAGATCACCTCGAACACCAAGGTCGTGGTGGCCGTGCACCTGCTGGGCATCCCCTGTGATATGAAGCGCATCGTGGCCATTGCCCGCCGCCACGGCATCAAGGTGGTGGAGGACTGCGCCCAGGCGCTGGACTGCCGCATCGACGGCCAGCACGTGGGCACCTTCGGCGATTTTGGCTGCTTCAGCTTCCACGCCGCCAAGACCATGACCACCCTGGGCGAGGGCGGCATGTTCGTGTGCTCCGACGACCAGATCGCCCAAAACGTGCCGGGCATCCGCCACAACGGGCTGTGCGCGTTCCAGGGCGAGCGCGAGCGCTATTGGCTGCCGGCCATGAGCAACGTGGACGAATTTTTACAGGACCGCTGGCCCCAGAACTTCTGCCTGGGCGAGGCGCAGTGCGCGCTGGGCTCCGAGCAGCTCAAAAGCATCGTCGCCAACAACGAGATCCTCATCGAGCAGGACCGCAAGATACGCGAATGGCTTCAGGACGTGCCCGAGATCAGCTTCCCCGGCGTCGTGCCCGGCGGGCGCTATGTGGTGCACCAGTACATCATGCATTACGACGGCAGCCAGTACGGCAAGACCCGCGACGATCTGCTGGACCTGCTCACCAAAACCTACGGTGTGCGGGCCATCGTGCAGTATTACCCGCTTTACCGCTACCCCTTGTTTCAGAAAAAGGGCTTTGGCGCCTACGATTGCCCGGTGCTGGACGCCTGGTGGGACAACAGCTTCTCCTTCCCCTGGTGGTGCGGCATCGACGACGAGAGCATGCGCATCATGTGCGAGGGGCTCATCGACGCGGTAAAGACCCTGCGCGGCTGAGCGCAAAAAGCAAAACAAAGAAAATGCCGGGGCGGGCTGCGTCTTCTCCCTTTTTCTAAAAGCAGGGAAACGGCCGAAAAGACGACGGGCCAGCGGCGTCCCATGCGGGGCGCCGGGGTACCGGCCTTTTCGGTTTCGTTTTGTCCGGGGCCGGCCCCGCGGCGGAAAGGACTGTTTTATGAGCTTTGACAAGACCCGTTTCCAGGGGGTGGTGGTTCCCCTGGTGAACCCCTGTGGCCAGGCCGACGAGCTGGACGTTCCCGCGCTCAAGGCAAACCTTGCGCGGCTTTTGGCCGCCGACGTGGCGGGGCTGTACATCAACGGCGGCACGGGCGACGCCGCGAACCTGACCCAGGCCGAGCGGTTGGAGACCGCGGCGCTGGTGGTGCCGCAGGTGCTGGCGGCGGGCAAGCTGGCCATCGTGCATGTGGGCCAGACCAGCCAGCGCGAGGCGGTGGAACTGGCGCGCCAGGCGGTGGCGCTGGGCGCCCACGCCGTGGCAAGCATCCCCCCGAAAAAAGCATGGCCCCAAATCGTGGAATATTACAAGGCGCTGGCCGCCACCGGCGCGCCGGTGATCGTGTATTATATCCCCGGAGTGACCGGCATGACGGCCGGTATGCCCGAGCTGCGCCTGCTGCTGGACATTCCCGGCGTGGCGGGCATCAAGATGAGCGACTGGAATATTTTCCTTTTGCGTAGCGTTGTGCTGGAATATCCCGATAAAGTGGTGTATTCTGGATTTGACGAAATGCTGGTGCCCGGCCTTTTGTACGGCGCGGACGGCTGCATCGGCACCTGGGCAAACCTTCTGCCCGAAATGTACGCCAAGGTTTACGCGCGGGTGCGCGAGGGCCGGGCCGACAGCCTGAAGCCGCTCATGGACGAGTTTACCGCCTTTTTGGCCCTTGGCTGGAACGGGGGCATCCTGGATACCTTTGAGGAACTCATGCTGGCCAAGGGCTACGTGCAGCGGTGCTTCCGGCGGCCCAGTACCTGGCAGCCGGGCAAGCTGCCCCAAACCGTGCAGGCGGAGCTGCTGGCTCACCTGGAGACCCTGGAAGCGATGGCTGCGGCGCTGTAAGCCGCAGAAAGGAGCCGACCCATGCAATATGTGAACATTCCCGGCACCGATATGCAGGTGAGCCGGGTGTGCCTTGGCACCATGACATTTGGCAGCCCGGTGGAGCGCACCGACGCGGTGCGGCTGGTGCGTTACGCCCTGGCCGCCGGGGGCGTCAACTTTATCGACACCGCCAATATGTACGAGGGCTACAACCGCACCGCAGGCAGCGCGGGCGGCGTGGCGGAGGAGATCGTAGGCGAGGCCGTGGCCTGCCGCCGGGCCGATTACATCGTGGCCACCAAGGTGGGCATGAAGGTGGGCGACGCCCCCGAGGATGAAAACACCAGCCCCGCGGCCATTCGGGAGCAGCTGCGCCGCAGCCTTGCCCGCATGAAAACGGATTATGTGGATATTTATTACCTGCACCGCTACGATGCGAACACCGAGCCCCACGCCATTGCCCGCGCCATGGGCGCGGAGCTGAAGGCCGGTACCGTGCGGGCCTGGGGCGTGAGCAACTACACCGCGCCCCAGCTCGCCGCGCTGCTGGCCGCGGCAAGGGACGAGGGCGTGCCCGCCCCGGCGCTGTGCCAGCCCGCCCTGAGCCTTTTGAACACCGGCGCGCTGACCGAGCTGCTGCCCCTGTGCGCCCGCGAAAACATCGGCGTGGTGCCCTACCAGATCCTGCAGGGCGGCATGCTCACCGGCAAATACCGCAAGGGCCAGCCCGCGCCCGAGGGCAGCCGCCTGGCCGAAAAGCCGGAATGGCTCAAGCCCTTTACCGACGAGACCTACGAGGTGATCGAGCGGTGCGCCGCCGGCGCTCAGGCCGCAGGTGTCACCATGACCCAGTACGCGCTGCGCTGGGCGCTGGCCCAGCCCGGGGTTGTCAGCGCCCTGGTGGGCGTAAAGCGGAAGGCGCAGATCGACGAGGCGGTGGGCGCGGTGGAGTAAGCCCGCCCCCCGGTCCTCTGCGGCCGCGCAGCAAAAACTCCGCACTGTAAAACGGAAAAAGGAAGGTGCTCGTGATGGCCCAAACTTCGGTGGACAAGATTTTTTGGCGCGGGGAATTTGAGCAAACCCTCGTATACGCGCCCGCCAAGCGCCCCGGCTTTGTGGCCTGGGCCACGGCCTTTTCTTACGGCGACGGCTCGGTGGGCCTTTCCTTCGATGAAACGCTGGAGGCTGAAAACCCATACTTCACCCCGCCCCGGCTGGAATATGCCGAGGCCGCGGGCGTGCCGGTCTCCTATTGCTCGGTGGAAAGCGGCAGCGCGCACCAGCGCTCCTACCGGGTGTACATGCGCTCTGCGGACGGGGTGAACTTTACCGAAACGGGCCGCTGCCCGCGCCAGGAGGGCTCGTTCTGCAACGTGGGCTTTCCCGATGGGCGCATCGTGGGGTTCGACGTGCCCCGCCACAACAACGAGGGCACCGGCTGGAGCGACTGGTTACGCGTGCGGGAAAGCCGGGACGGCGGAAAGACCTGGACCGACCTGCGCCGTCTGCTGCAGGGCACCGCGCCCTATCTGTGGCGGGTGCGCCGCCTGCGTAGCGGCACCATCGTGGTGCTGGCAAGCCTGTACGGCACGCCCTGGGGCCCGGGCCGCGAGCGCGCCACCCGCAACACCATGCTGCCGGGCGAAACATACGAAAGCAAGATACAGCCGTTCTTCCTCACCAGCGAAAACGGCCGCAATTTCAGCGGCCCGCACTACATATTGCCGGGCATCGGCGCCCACGAGTTCGATTTTGCTGAGCTGCCCGACGGCCGCCTGCTCTTTCTGGCAGGGGACGTGCAGGGCACGCTGGTGGGGCGGCAATTCGTCGCCCCCTCGCCGGACGGCTGGCTCAACGGCACCCTGTACCCCATCGGCGCGGGCGCGCCCGAGGACCCGGCGCGGGACCCCCAGGGCGGCTACGTGCCTGAGACCATCGCGTGGGACGAGCGGCATGGGTGCCTTGTGGGCTACCGCCGCAACAAGTGCTTTTCCCTCTCGAACGATTATGGCGAGAACTGGACCCGCATCGAGCCGGGCTTTTGCTTCGACTTTCTTTACCAGCCCTGCCTGCTTGCCCTGCCGGACGGCCGTCTGGGCCTTTACGGGCATGTGGGCGGCGATAACGCCTTTGGCGAAAAGGATATGGTCATCTGCGCCCAGGTGTTCCGGCCCGATTGTGCGGCGGACCTGCCAAAGGCCGCGCGGCTTTCGCTGGAGCGCATGCTGTCGCCCGACCAAAGCCGTTACGAAAACCGGTTCTGCGCCCGCCTTACCGAGGGCGGGCGGCCGCTGGCCGGGCAGGAGGTGGAGTTCCGCTTCAACACCTACTGGAACGAGGACGGCAGCGTGAACACCACGGCTCAGCAAAACGCGCCCCGCCGCCAGCGCGTGCGCACCGACGAGACAGGCCGGGCGGTGGCCGCGGCCGGCTGGTACGACGGCGTGGCCGACATCCACCTGGCCTACAACGTGGATGTGGTGTGCCCCGGCGACGGCGCGGTGCGCCCCTGCCGGGGCCCCCAGATGACCGTGCTGGCCCTGACGCCCCGCCGCCGCACCCCGTACCCCTACGACGCGTACTTTGCCGGCGGCGTGCTGTACCTCTCGCCGGGGTTTGTGGAGCGGTTCCCCGGCGCGCTGGAGGCCCTGGCGGCCCTGCCGGGCGACGGCGAGCTGCTGCCCGAGGGACTGCTCGCGCCCGAGGCCGTGCAGCGCCTTGCCCGGTGCGGCGCGCTGTACAAGGACGGCGGGCGGTACAAATGGATCCACAGTGTGCACGCGCCCAGGCCCCTGGCTGGGGTAAAGGTGATGGCGGGCGGCGACTGGTATGAATAAAGCGCCCGCGGAAAGGAAGACCGTTATGAACTTTGGCGTTACCATTACAAAGGGCGCTGTGCCCTGGCAGATCTTTCAGCAGGGGGCGGACGGCACCGCGGCGATCCGGCTGGAGGGCGCTTACCACCTTGTGCACCTTTCGCAGGAGCTGCCGCTCCAATTCGAGCAGGTGGATGCACGGCCCGCGGTGGTGAAGGCCCGGGTGGCGCTGGAGAGCACCGGCGAGTCGGTGATCCCCTGGACGGTGTGCGAGGTACCCGACGGCGAGCACTGGAGCGTATGTTTCGACCGCGTACCCGCGGGCGGGCTGTACCGCATCGAGACCTATATGGAATACGAAGGGTGGGACGGCCTGTCCTGCACCAGGGGCGACATGGTGCACAACATCGGCGTGGGGGACGTGTTCGTGATCGCGGGGCAGAGCAACGCGGCCGGCCGGGCAAAAAACCCCGTTGCCGACGACCCCGAGCTGGGGGTGCACGTGCTGCGCGCGAGCGCCCGGTGGGAGCTGGCCACCCACCCGCTGGGCGAGACCACCGGCGCGGTGCACCTGGGCCACTACGAGAACCACAACCCCGGGCACAGCCCTTGGCTGCACTTTGCCAAGCGCCTGAAACGGGAGCTGGGGTACCCCATTGGGCTGGTGCCCTGCGCCTATGGCGGCGCGCCGCTGCGCTGGTGGAACCCGGAGGAGAACGGGGCGCTGTTTGCCAATATGCTGGAGATGCTGGCCGATTACGAGCTGCACCCCCGGGCAGTGCTCTGGTACCAGGGCGAAGCCGAGGGCTACGAGGGCAGCGCCGGGACCTATCTTGAGCGGTTCACCGCGCTGGTACGCCGCACCCGCGAGGCGCTGGCCCAGCCGGAGCTGCCCTTCATCACCGTACAGCTCAACCGCAGCCTGGAGCCCGCCTTTGAGGCGCGGGACCGCCAGTGGGGCATGGTGCGCGAGGCGCAGCGCCAGGCAGCCCATGTGCTGGACCGGGTGACCGTGGTGCCCGCCGCGGACCAGGCGCTCTACGACTCGATTCACAACGCCTCGCAGTCCAACCTGGTGATCGGCGAGCGCTGCGCGCTGGCGGCCCTGGCGGTGTGCTACGGCCGCGATACCGACTGGAGGGCCCCCGAGCCCGAAACCGTGGTGCAGACCGCGCCGGACATGATCGAGGTGCATTTTTCGCGCATCCGCAACTGGATCAACGCCTTCGAGGTGCCCCCGGCGCTGCTGCCCTTCGAGGCCGAGGACGACGCGGGCCTTGCCGCACCCGCGGCCTATACGGTGAGCCGCGACGGCCTTGCCATCACCTTTGAGCGGCCGCTTGCGGGCAAGGTGCGGCTGCACGGTGCCTGGCGCATGAACCCAGGCATTGCCGTGCCCTGCGACTGCATGCGCATCGCCATGCTGTCGTTCTACGGCGTGCCCGCGCGCCAGGCCCCGAACGCGGGCACGGCCACACAATAAAACAGGAGGCCCCTGCCCATGAAACACGATCCCTTTCAGTATATTTTCCGCTTTTGCTGCGACCCCGGCTTCAACGACGGCACCGAAGTGCCCGCACTGCTGCGGTATGTGGACGAGGCGCGCATCGACGACGTGGCCGTGTTCGCCAATGTGGAGGAGCTGAACACTGGCCATATGGCCTTTGAAGAGCAGGATGTATATCTGGAGCTGATGCGCACCCTCACCCGCCTGCTGGCGGAAAAAGGGGTGAGCCTGTCGGTAAACCAGTGGCACAGCGTGATGCACGCGGACCTGGGCAAGCGCTTTGCCCCCGGCCAGAACTTCCGCCCCATGGTGGATCCGGAGGGCCGCGCCTCGGAGCTGTGCGTGTGCCCCCTGTGTGAGAACTGGCAGGCCTACATCAGCCGGCTGTACGCGCGGTACGCCGCGCTGGAGCCCTCGATCCTGTGGGTAGAGGACGACTTCCGCCTGCACAACCACGCGCCCCTTGCCTGGGGCGGCTGCTTCTGCGAGCGGCACATGGCGCTTTACAGTGCCGCCGCCGGCAAAACGCTTACCCGCGAGGAGTTCGTGCGGGGGGTATTGCAGCCCGGCGAGCCCCACCCCTACCGCAAGATCTGGCTGGACGTGAGCCGCGACACCATGCTGCGCGCGGCTGCGGCCATTGGCGGCGCGGTGCGGGCCGTTTCGGCAAAGGCCAAGGTGGGCCTGATGAGCAGCGCGCCCCACATCCACGCGGCCGAGGGGCGCGACTGGCACGCCCTGCTGCACACCCTGGCCGCCGGGCGGCCCCCGGTGGACCGGGTGCATCTGCCCGGCTATCAGGAGGCTTCGCCCGCCGGGTATATGCAGGGCTTCAACATGGTTTCCATGCTGACCCGGGCCTTTTTGCCCCCCGAGACCGAGGTGTACCCTGAGCTGGAAAATTTTCCGTTTTCGCGGTTTTCCAAGTCGCGGCGGTTCACCCGCTTCCAGCTGCTGAGCGCCCTGCCGCTGGACCTGGCGGGCATGACCATCGACCTGTACGACCTGAACGGCAACGGCATCGTGTGGGAGGACGGCTACCAGCAGATGCTGCGGGATACCAAGGATTACCTGAACGCCCTGACAAAAGGGGGTGTGTTCAAGGGTGAGCGGCAGGGCGTGCGGGTGCTGTGCAGCCCCCAATCTGCCTACACCCTTCACACCCCGGAGGGGCGGCGCATGGAAGAACTGTACCCCAATGAAGCCTTTTGGGCGGGGCTGCTGCCCGCCATGGGTGTGCCCTACGCCTATTGCAGCGACCCGGCACCCCTGGCGGGCCAGGTGGTGGCCGCGGCCGGGCAGGTGCTGCGCAACTGGAACGCCGAAACGCTGGAGCGGCTGTTCCGGAATAATTTTGTGCTGCTGACCGGCGACGCGCTGGAGACCCTGTGCGACAGGGGCCTGGGCGGATTGGCCGGGGTGGAGGGCGCCCGGTGGCTTTTGCAGGACAGCGGCGCCTTTGCCTACGAGCAGGTGAGCGGCGGGCGGGAATACTGCGGCCGCCGGCACGCCAGGGCTTCGGCCGTTTTGGTGGCGGGGGACGCGCTGGAGGTGCGCTATGCGCCCGGCGCGCAGGTGGAGGAATACACCGCGCTGTACGATTCGTACCGGCGCCGCGCCGCGCCCTGCCAGGCGGTGGTGGACGGCCGGGTGCTGATCTACCCTTTCGGGCACCTGCCCGAGCCGCCGGCCATTCCCCCCATGCTGCTGAACAGCGTGCGCCAGGCCGTGCTGCAGGACGTGCTGCACGCGGCAAACGCGCCTTTCCCCATGGTGGTGGGGCAGCCCTACCTGGAACCCTACTGTTTTTGCGACGGCGCAGGGCTGCACCTTTACCTTGTGAACGCGGCCACCGACCCGGTGGACGGGGCGGCGCTTGCCGTGCGGAATGCACCGGAGCAGGTGCGGGCCTTTTGCTCGCACCGGGGCGGGGCCGAGCATTTGCCCTGCCGTGCCCACAGCGGCGGCGTTTGGGTGCCGCTGGCGCTGCCCAGCATGGAAACGGCGCTGCTCACCTTTTCGTCATCCCCCTTACAGGAGGGCCCTACATGAAGCAACTGACCGGCCTTTTTGCCGCCCTGAAGCGATTGATGGGCGGCGAGGCCCTTTCGCCCGGGTACTACCGGTTTTTGCTGGTGCATACCAGTTTTATGGTGTTCAACCGGCTGCCCTATGTGTTCATCAACACCATGCTGCTGGGCCAGAGCAACGACGTGAAGGTGGTGGTGATGTACAACGTCACCTTTTTTGTGGGCAGCGCCGTGGCCATGGCGGCGGCGGCGGAGTTTCTGCACCGCACCAGCCCCGGCGCCACGGCGGTGGCGGGCATTGTGGGCTATAACCTGCTGTATCTTTTGCTGATCCTGCTGGGCGGCGGGGCGGCCCGCTGGCACCTGCTGCTGGGCCTGCTGACCGGCCTGGCCGACGGCTGCTACTGGCTGAGCTACGGGCACCTGTTGGCCGATGCCACCGACCTTTCCAACCGGGACAGCGGCATTGCCATCATCAGCATTTTTGCAAACCTGGTGAACCTCACGGTGCCGCTGCTGGCCAGCTTTGTGATCGACCGGGTGGGCGGCACCAAAGGGTATATCACGGTGTTCGCCATGGCATTTGCGGTTTCACTGGTGACCTGCGCGCTGGCGCTGCGGCTGCCCAAGCGCCATACCAAAACTGAACATCACGTGGACTACCCCTTTACCTTCCGCGCCATCGCCCGCAACCGGCACCTTTTATACGGCCTTGCCGCCCAGAGCTGCAAGGGCGTGCGCGAGGGGGCGTTCACCTTTATCCTGAGCATTGTGCTGTACCAGATGGTGAGCAATGAGCTGCTGGTGGGGTTCAACACCTTTTTGTCGGCCGCGGCGGCCATTGCGTCGTTTGTGATCGCCAGCCGCATCCTGTCGCTGACCAACCGGGTGCGCTATATGGGCCTGGCGGTGGCGGTGCTTACCGGCATTGCGGCGGTGTGCATCTTCCATTTAAGCCCGGTGATGGTGATCGTGTACACGGTGGTGAACGCCTTTTTTGCGGGTTTTTTGGAAAACTCGACCTACAGCACGTTTTTGGACATGATGCAGCTGGTGCCCGAGCTGGACGACCACTGGCCCGAGCTGCTGGCCATCAACGACACGGCGCTGGAGATAGGCCGCTGCCTGGGGCTGGGCTTTTTCCTTGCCATGAACCTGTGGGTGGGCGAGAGCATCCGGGTGCAGGTGTGGAGCCTTTTGCTGCTCACCCTGACCCAGACCGGCACGGTGCTGCTGTGCGGCAGGGCCATGGCCGCCGCACCGAAAGACCGGCAGGGCGCCGTGTAGAAGTTCTTTTATAAAGCGCCGCGTTTCGCGGAGAGGAGCGTACAAAATGAAAGCTGAGATCATTGACCGCAAGTGGGTTGTGGAATGGTTCGACGAGCGCCAGTGCTACCACATGCCCAGCCTTACCCTTGCCGGCAACGGCAACCTGCTGGCCGTGTGGAACGGCGGCTTTTTGCAGTGGAACGGCGACCCCATGGGCCGCGACGCCAAGGACTGGGTATCGGTGCTGGAATACGGCGCCTCCCAGTGGGGCAACCCGGACGCGGTGGGCAACGACATCCGCTATTGCTGCCATGACCCGGTGTTTTTAAAGAACAAAAAGGGCGAGATCATTCTGCTGTTCGCAAAGTTTTTGGACACCGAGGTGAACTTTACCACCTGGTGCAACGGCCGCGACGAGCTTTGGACCCGCAAAACAAAGGACGGCGGCCGCACCTGGGAGCCGGCAAAGCCGGCGGGCATTCAGAGCGGCCATGCCTCCAACGACAGCGTGCTTTTGCCGGACGGCACCATTGTGTTCGCTTCCACCAGCAGCGAGATCCCGGACAAATACTTCGGCGCGGTGCGCATCTACCTCTCCCACGATGACGGCGAGAGCTGGGAGCAGGGCCCCCTGCTGGCGGCAAACGACGGCAGCCTGATCCGGGAGCCCGCGCTGTGCCTGCGGCCGGACGGGACCATCCGCATGTTCACCCGCACCTGCCCGGGCAGCACCGGCTGGGGCGCGGGGGTGAAATCGCTGGTGTCGTATACGGCGGAAAGCCGGGACGGCGGCCGGACCTGGAGCCAGCCCCGGCCCACCACCATCGTGAACAACGAGTCGAAGATTGACGTGATCAGCTGGGACGAAAACACCATTCTGATGGCCTACAACAACACCCCGGTGGCCGACTGGCACGAGCGCAGCCCGCTCACCCTGGCCTGCTCGAAGGATGAGGGCAGGACCTGGCAGAACCTGATCGAGCTGGCCCCGGCCCCGGGCAACAAATGCCAGCCCGCCATGTGCAAAGACCGGGACGGGCGGCTGAACGTGATTTACATGAACCGGCACACGGCCATTGAGCACCTGGTGCTGGAGCTGACCGACTGAGGCAGGCCGGCCACACAAAAAGCGCGGCGCGCGGCACCGCGCTTTTTGTGATCTTGTGAGCGGGAAAGGGGAAAGCGATGGCGCTGCAAACAGGGGCCGGGGGCGCGCAGGGCGAAGCGCTGCTGGCCTGCATTCTGGATATGGGGGAGCTGCTGCTGGTGAGCGGCGCAGAGGTGCGCCGGGTGGAAGACACCCTCACCCGCCTGTGCGCGGCGTACGGCTTTGAGCGGGCGGATGTGTTTACCATTACCTCCAGCATTGTGCTCACCGCGGCGGCCCCCGGCGGCCGGGTGCTCACCCAGACCCGCCGCATCCGTGAGCGCCGCACCGACCTGGGCTGTGTGGAGCGGGTGAACGGCCTTTCGCGCAGGCTGTGCGCCCAGCCGCTTGAACTGGCCGGGCTGCGCCGCGCGGTGGAGCAAGTGCGGCAGGGCAGGGCCTACCCGCCCTGGGTACAGTGTGCCGCCTACGGGGTGGTTTCGGCCGCTTTCACGGTGTTTTTTGGGGGCGCGGCGCGGGATGCGCTGGCCGCCGCCCTTTCGGGCGCGCTGCTGGCCGGGGCGCTGGCACTGGGCCGCCGGCTGCCGCTGGGCGAACTGCTGCTGAACCTTCTGTGCAGCGCCTTTGCCGCGCTGGCCGCCGCCGCCCTTGTGGCGCTGGGGGTGGGCGTGAGCCCGGAAAAGATCATCATCGGCAACATCATGCTGCTTATACCGGGGCTGGGGCTGACCGTGTCGCTGCGGGATATGATCAGCGGCGACACCATTTCGGGGCTGCTGGGCCTGTGTGAGGCGGTGCTCAAGGCGCTGGCGGTGGCCGCGGGCTTTGCGGTGGTGCTGCTGCGGGCGGGGGGATAAGGCAATGGGCTGGTACTGCATCCAAACGGCCATGGCGGCCGTGGGCGCGGCGGGGTTTGCCGTGCTGTTCAACATCCGGGGCAGCCGCCTTGTTTGGACCGCGCTGGGCGGCGCGCTCTCGTGGGCGGTGTATCTGGTTTGCACCTGCCACGGCCAGGGCGTGTTCACGGCGCTGCTGTGCGCCACTGCGGCGGCCGCGCTGGCAAGCGAGGCGCTGGCCCGCGCCGTGCGCGCGCCGGTGATTCTGCTGCTGGTGCCGATGCTGATCCCGCTGATCCCCGGGGGCGACCTTTACCGCATGATGAGCTTTTTGGTGCGGGCGCAGCTGGACCGCTTTGCCGAGTATGCCCGGCTGGTGCTCACCGAGGCGGGCGCCATTGCGGTGGGAATCATCTGCGCGGCGTCGGCGGCCAATCTGGCGGCCTGCCTGCCCCGCCGCCGGTCAAACCGAAAGAGATAAAAGAGGCCGAAACGCCGGAGCACGCGGTTTTGCGGGCTCCGGCGTTTGTGCTGCGGGCCCCGGCGCGCCGGGCCCCGGCAAAGGGCGGAAACCGCCGGCGCGCCGCCCGGGAATAAAAATTGCCGCCCCGGCGGCTGTTTTTTGTGTTTTTTTGAAAAGAAAGGCCCACAGGCCTCGTTATAAAAAAGGGTGCCGCGGGCAAAAGGGCGGAAAATCCATACGATTTCTTTACCCTTTTCTTTACCGGGGCCTTTACCCTTTGCCGGTATCATGCCAATATGCCGCAAAAAGAAAAAAGCCGAACCTTTGCCGCGGCGGCGACGAACAGTAAGGGAGCGGAGCTTTTTTCAAAAAAGCCTTGACTTTCCACCAGATGGAGGGTGTAATGTTTTGGAAAACCGGGGCAGGCAGCCCCACAAAAGAGGAGTGGAACGCAATGAAGAAGATCGTTGGATTTATAAGCGAACGCAAAAAGCTGCTGATCGTGCTGGCCGTGCTGGCTGTGGCCGTGGTGGTGTGGCAGGTGTATGCCGGCCGCGCCCAGGCAGCGGCGGCCCAGGCCATGCAGGCAAACGTGCAGACCCTGACCCTGCAGCGGGGAGATCTGGCCCGCACCCTGTCTGCGAACGGCAGCGTGCAGTCCGGCAACGCGGCGCAGGCCGCCACCAAGCTTACCTACCCGGTGAGCGAGGTGCTGGTAAAGGTGGGCGACACCGTGGCCGAGGGCGACGTGGTGGCCCGGCTGGACACCACCGACCTGGACGAACAGATCAAAAATCTGCAGGCCGCCCTCTCGGCTGAAAAGCAGCAGAGCGATCTGGCGGTGGCGCAGGCGCAGCGCCGGGTGGAGGACGCCCGCAACCAGAAAAAGGTCTACGAGGACCGGGGCGACGGCGACATGGGCAAGGACGCCTGGGACGACCTGATGCGCCAGGCAAGCCTTTCGATTGAGGACGCGCAGGACGCGCTGCGCAGCGCCATGCTGGCCCAGAGCACGCCCAGCGCCACCGCGCAGAACCTGAAGGATCTGAAACGCCAGCGCAGCCAGTGCGAGATCACCGCGCCGGCCGCCGGGGTGATTACCGAGATCCAGGCGGTGGCCGGCGCGCCTGCCACCAACATTGCCTCCATTGAGGACCCGGCCGCCCTGGAGATCATGGCCCAGGTACGCGAGTACGATGTGAACCAGATCCAGCTGGGCCAGGCGGCCACCTTTACCAGCGGCGCCAAGGATGTGTTCCACGGCAAGGTAACCTTTATTGCGCCCAAGGCCGAGCTCAGCGCCTCGGGCGAGGCTACTTACCAGGTGAAGTTCAGCGTGGAGGACGCCAGCGGCGCGCTGCGCCTGGGCATGACCGCCCGGGCCAAGATCATTCTGGAAGAAAAGAAAGGCGTGTTCAGCGTGCCCCTGGACGCGGTGGGCACCAGCGCCGAGGGCGGCGCCGTGGTGTACGCCAAGCGCACGGGCGCCGACGGCGCCACCACCTTTGAGCCCATTCCCGTGACCACCGGCATGGAAACCGACCTGGCGGTGGAGATCAGCGGCGAGGGCCTGGAAGAAGGCATGGAGCTGCGCAGCCTGGCCGAGGCCGGCGGCATGGGCGCGGCAATGGCCGCGGGCGCCATGGCGGAGGGTTAAGCCATGGCGGAGCAAAAAGCCCCTCTCATTCAAATGGAGGGCATCGTAAAGCGGTTTTACATCGGCCACCCCAACGAGCTGGAGATCCTGCACGGCATCGACCTGACCGTGCAGGAGGGGGAATTCATGGCCATTGTGGGCGAATCGGGCAGCGGCAAATCCACCATGATGAACATCATCGGCGCGCTGGACAAACCCACCGAGGGGCGCTATATCCTGGACGGGGTGGACATGACCGCCGCAAGGGACAACGAGCTTTCGGCCCTGCGCTGCAAAAAAATAGGCTTTGTGTTCCAGACCTTTAACCTGATCGCCCGGGTGAGCGCGCTCAAAAATGTGGAGCTTCCCATGCTGTACGCGGGCGTACCCGCCGCCCGGCGCGCCGCCCGGGCCAAAGAGCTTTTGGAGCTTGTGGGCATGGGGGACCGGATGAACCACCAGCCCAGCGAGCTTTCGGGCGGGCAGAAGCAGCGGGTGGCCATTGCCCGCGCCATGGCCAACGACCCGGCTGTGCTGCTGGCCGACGAGCCCACCGGCGCGCTGGATTCGGCCACCGGCCGGGTGGTGATGGATATTTTCCACAAGCTGCACAGGGAACAGGGGAAAACCATCCTGCTGATCACCCACAGCCAGGAACTGGCCGCTGAGTGCGAGCGCATCGTGACCCTGCTGGACGGCGAGATCGTGAGTGAACGGAAGGGGGGCGCGGCCGAATGATCTGGGAAAACATAAAACTGGCCCTTTCGGGCCTGATGACCAACAAAATGCGGGCCCTGCTCACCATGCTGGGCATCATCATCGGCATCGGGTCGGTGATCGCCATCGTCACGGTGGGCAATTCGCTCACCAGCTCGGTGAGCGACAGCCTGGTGAGCCTGGGCGGCAACAACCTGCAGGTGGCCGTGAACCAGCGCCCGGACGAAAACGGCAATTATTCCAACTCGGTGAGCTATTACGAGGAGGACCTGCTGAGCGATGAGATGCTGGACTCGCTGCGGCAGCGCTTTTCGCAGCAGATCAAGGCGCTGATCATTGCCAACTACGGCGGCAGCGGCAAGGCCCAGGACGGCCGCCTGTACGCGAACCTGCAGACCGTGGGCGTGAACCCGGACTTTTTTGTGGCCGACAAGGTGGATATGGTGGCGGGCCGTGCGCTGCGCGAGAGCGACATGGAGGGCGCGCGCAAGGTGGCTGTGGTGAGCGATCTGGTGGTGGACAACATGTTCGGCGGCGACGCGAACGCCGCGCTGGGCAAAACCATCTCGCTGGCCAGCGGCAATGAGGTGAACGAGTACGCCATTGTGGGCGTGTACCACTATGAGCTGCAGGGCATCTTTTTGGGGGGCGCGGGCCCCACCACCAGCAAGGACACCACCACCGAGATGTATGTGCCCAGCGTAACCATGAAAGAGGAGTGGGGCGACCGGTATTTCTCGGTGGAGCTGGTGCCCCAGCAGGGGGTGGACGGCGACGAGCTGGCAAGGCGCATCGAGGCCTATTTTGACGACACCTACTATAAAAACAACGAAAATTTTATGGTGCGGGCCTACAACCTGCAAAACGAGATGGCCTCGATCACCAGCGTGCTGGACACCATCTCGATCGCAATCGGCATCATTGCGGGCATCAGCCTTTTGGTGGGCGGCATCGGCGTGATGAACATCATGCTGGTGAGCATTACCGAGCGCACCCGCGAGATCGGCGTTCGCAAGGCGCTGGGCGCCAAGAACAGCGCCATCCGCACCCAGTTCATCGTGGAGTCTATCATCATATGCGCCATCGGCGGTGTGCTGGGCATTCTGGTGGGCATGGGGCTTGGCAGCGTGGGCGCAAGCTTTTTGGGCGCGCCCGCAAAGGTTAGCCTGAGCACCATTCTGGGCGCGGTGGGCTTTTCCATGGCGATCGGCGTGTTCTTTGGGTACTACCCGGCGAACAAGGCCGCCAAGCTGGACCCCATTGAGGCGCTGCGGTACGAATAACACCAGAGCAGCTGCAAACAGCACCGCCCCGGGCCATTTGGCCCGGGGCGGTTTTCCTTTGGTTTGAATGAAAGCGAATGCCTGCGGAGGGGGTACAGATGCCCCAGCTTTTCAAATAGGGAAATAATGGAATGTGATTAAATTTGCAGAATAAATTTTTCAAACGGTTTATGATAGGGGTTAAAGAAGGGCGTATTTAAAATTGGCGTGGCTGAATTTGCAGGGGTGGTTTTAGCGCCGCCGCGGAACAAAAATTTCAAAAGAGGAAAGGGTGGAAACGCATGTGGATTAAACACATCCATTATCAGACGAGGAATACTGCGGAGGAATATTATTACTGCCGCCCGCACGGCCTCAATGAATATGTCTTGATTCTTGCACACACTCCGGCCTATTTCTGCGCGGACGGAACGCAGTATCTGCTGCGCAAACACCAATTGTTTATTTACGCCAAAAAGCAACCGCAGCTTTTTTTCAGCGCGGGCGAGGACTTTGTGCACGATTGGTTTCATTTTGATATGACCCAGCAGGAAGATTCCCGCCTTCGCTCACTGGGGATCACCTTTGGAAAGCCGCTCTCCCCCTCGAACCCTTTTATCTTATCGGATTTAATTCGGCTGCTGGCATTTGAATACAGCGACCCGGCGGAACACAGCACAGAGGTGATTGCCAAATTGATGGTCTGCTTTTTTCTCAAACTATCGGACATGCTTTGCGAAGCTTCACAGCTTTGCCTGCAAGAACATATTTATTACCAGCCCTTTGCTCAGCTGCGGTCACGCATGCGCAGTTTCCCTTATCAGAATTGGAGCCTGGACGAGGCGGCGCGTTCGGTGAATATGAGTAAAACCTGGTTCCAGCATAATTATCGGGAGATATTTGGCGTTACCTTTCAGGAAGACTTTGTGAACAGCCGGATCGATTACGCCAAAAAGATTCTGCTTCAGAGCGACAGCTCCATTGCATACATTGCGGAGTTGTGCGGATACAACAGCGACACACATTTTATGCGGCAGTTCAAACAGCGAACCGGCTTTACCCCTACCGCATATAGACAACACATGGCCGTATTGGAGGAAAACGGCGTGCATGATTCAGTGTGATATGTCAGCTTTGTATGTGATATGATAGTGACTTGTGGCTTTTCAATGGGTAAAATTTTAAATAGAAAGCACAATATTTTTTATACTATAAAAAATATTTGTGTATGGATTTCCGGATATTCGAATTAAGGAGGTTAAATATGAAAAGGTATTTGTCAGTACTTATGGCGATTGCTTTGCTGCTTACCCTGGGCGGCTGTGCAGGAACATCGCCTGCTTCTCAGCCCGCAGTGGGGAGCGCTGCCGCCTCCGGCACCCAGCCCGAGTTGCAAGAGGAGCCCCTCACGCTTTCCTTTGCCACCTCTCTTTATGTGGAGGAATCGCATCAAGTGGTCATCGATAAACTTCTTGAACGATACAAAGAGGTAGCGCCCAACGTGACGATCGAAATTTACGGCGCTGGATATGCCGATTACTGGAACAATGTAACGGTGGAGATCATGGCCGGCAACGAGGCCGACATTATGCAGATGTATCCGGAAAACGTCGTTGCGTTCAATTCCCTGCGTGACGGCGGCGTTTTTGTGGATATGGGGCCTTATCTCGAGGGCACAGGACTGGAGGAGAAATTGATTGGACAGGATGCCTGTGTGTTTGACGGCGCAACGCTGGCCCTTGCCAGTTATGCTTATGGCACTACGGGCATTTATTACCGCAAATCGATGCTGGAACAAGCGGGTGTAGATCCGGCGGACATCCGCACCTGGGAGGATTTCAAAGCGGCTTCCGCCGCGGTGACGCACGATCAGCAGTATGCGATGGGGATCCTAACCTCCTCGCATTCCTTTGTGGTTTCCGAATGGGTACGACAGCTCGCGCGCATCCCTTCCGGCGGCGTTTATTTCCCGGATGGGGAATCCGGCCCTTACACGGCAGAGCGTATCAATGTAAACAGCGACGCTGTAAAATGGGCGGCACAGGAGTGGCAGGACTATTTGCTGGTGGACAAGTATGGAAAGCCGGCTGCGGACAAAAAGGATTCAAGAGAATATTTTTGGCACGGCATCTGTGCGTTTAACCACGACGGCCCCTGGTTTGTGGGTATGACACAAGCCTCGTATCCTGAGCTGATGGAGGATATCGGCCTAATAGCAATACCGAATGTGGTATACGAGGGAAAAACCTACAAGGCGAATCCCTGGCACTATCCCGTTGTTTGTTCTGTATCGAAAAATTGCGAGAATGTGGACGCGGCAATGGATTTTCTTTTTTGGATGTCCGGGACAGAGGCACAGCGCATCATTGCAGATTGCGGCTCGATTCCAACGAACCGAGAATATTCCGGCAGTGAAGAATACACGGATGCATATCCCCTTAACAGCATGTTCACTGCTTTTATGGAAGAGCGCTATGAATCCTGCGTGAGCGACCCGCCCATTCCCCAATTGCAGGCGCTGGAACAGGTTATGATCGATGCGACCCAGGCAATGTTTGCGGCAGGCAGCAATGTGAATACGACACTGGACGAAGCGGCCGGGGCCTGCCGTGAGATTATGGAACAATAAAAAGAGGATACAAAGCGGGAGGAGAGATACCCCTTCTCCCGCTTTGTACGGCCGATCTCCCGGAAGGAGATGAAGTTATGGGAAAAGCAAAGGGGGGGTTGTGCAAGCGCAAGCCCCACAATTCCCCGCGACACGCCGGATACTGGTTTGTGCTGCCCCTTACCGCGGTTATCCTTGTATTTCTTGTTTATCCAATCGCCAAAGCTGCTTTGATGAGCGTACAATATTGGTATCTGCCCAAGGCCTCCACCCAAGGGAACTACTTTGTGGGAACCGATAATTTTACCGGTGTGCTGCAGGACGATTATTTCTGGAAGTCGATCCGTACGACGCTTTCATACATGGGCGTCACCATTGTGGCGCGCTATCTGCTGGGCTTGGGGACGGCGGTGCTTCTTAATCAGAAATTTCCCGGGCGCGTTGTGGCGCGCGCACTCGTCATCATTCCCTGGGCCGTACCCGAAGTGGTGGCAAGCCTTGTGTGGATATTGATGTATGACAAGGACTTTGGCATTATCAATTATCTATTCACGAACTTTCAGTTTATCTCTCAGCCCCTGGGGTTTCTTACGGATACAAGATTTGCCCTTTGGGCCGCCGACGCAGTGGCGATTTGGAAGGGATTCCCCTTTGTCGCTATCATGCTGCTGTCCGGCCTGCAGAGCGTTCCCGGCGAGCTGTATGAAGCGGCGCGGATCGATGGAGCCAATGCGCTGGGGCAATTTCGCTTTGTTACCCTTCCCTCGCTTAAGCCGGTCTCGGTTGTGGTATTCCTTTTGCTGGTGATCTGGACAATCAAAGATTTCGGGATCATTTATCTTCTGGCAAAAGGCGGACCCTCACGTGCCACGCAGCTGTTACCCATCTATACTTACCAAATGGGTTTTTCCAACTTTGATTTTGGCCGGGCGGCAGCCAGCGGCATGTTTATGCTGCTTTTTTCAGTGGTGTTTACACTGGTTTATCTTAACAAAGTGAAGGAAGAGGACGAATAGAAAGGATGCGCTTAAATCGTGCGGAAAAAGTTTTTTACGGTCCTCGCCATATTGCTCGCAGTTGTCGTTTGCCTGTGGGCGGTATTTCCCTTTGCCTGGATCCTCTCAACATCGTTTAAGCCCGCCAGGGAGATATATACCGCCCCGTCGCTCATTCCCAAGGCACCCACTCTGGACGGATATGCCAATATGCTCTTTGGCGAGGCCAAGCAGTTTAATTTCAGAGAGTGGCTGTTCAACAGCGTTTTTGTATCTCTTTGCACAACCCTGTTTTCCCTTGTTATCGCGAGCCTGGGAGGGTACGGCATTTCCCGTTTTCGCTTTCGCGGACGAAAAGCCCTCGCGTATGTTATTTTAATGACCCAGGTCCTGCCGGGCTCACTGCTTATCATCCCATTGTATATTATTATGAATGCGCTGCACCTGATCAACACTCTTTGGGCGCTAATCCTGGCGTATACCACGTTTTCGGTCCCCTTCTGCACATGGATGATGAAAGGCTTTTTCGACACCATCCCACGAACGCTGGACGAAGCGGGGAGGGTGGATGGTTGCGGGCATGTGGGTGCTTATTGGCGTGTTGTGCTGCCCCTGGCCCGGTCCGGCCTATTGGCAACAGGTTTGTTTTCCTTTATTAGTGGCTGGAATGAATATCTGTATGCCAGCGTATTGGTGCAGCGATATAATAAATGGACCATTACCGTAGGGCTCGCCAGTTTTGTGGGGCAGTATTCCACCGATTGGGCGGCGGTTATGGCCGGAGCGACCATTATTACACTGCCGGTTCTTGTGTTGTTTGTGTTTTTGCAAAGGCATCTCGTCAGCGGCATGACCGCAGGTGCGGTGAAGCAGTAGAAAGGAGCCCGTATATGGGACAGTATTCGTTGTTTGCAAACGTCCACTTTGGAGCCGGAAAAGCAAAAGAGACTGGGGTACTTTGCCGCCCGCTGGGCAGGCGCGCCTGTATGATTGCAGACCCGTTTTTTCAAGACAGCGGTACGCTGAAGGAGATTCAGAACGCTCTTTCCAAACAAGGCATCAGCTCGGTTTGCTTTTTTGATTTTCACTCCGACCCGGACTGTACGGAGGTGGATAAGTGTGTGGCGTTTATAAAGCAGGAAGCCTGCGACTTCCTTATAGCCTTGGGTGGCGGCAGTTGTATCGATACTGCAAAAGCAGCTGCGTTGACGGCACAGAATGGCGGAGAATGTTGGGAATACTGCGGCCAGGTTTTTCCGGATGGTTCAAATGGCGTAATGCGGCGGCCGGAAAAGGGAGCTTTGCCGTTGGCGGCTCTTCCCACCACGGCGGGTTCAGGCAGCGAAGCAAATAAGGGCTGCGTGATCTCCAACCGAGCATTGCGGGTAAAAAGCGGAATAGGGAGCGACTGCCTTTTCCCACGCGTGGCAATTGTGGACCCCTGCCTTATGACAGGGCTTCCGCCCCGGCAGACTGCATACACAGGCTTCGACGCCTTTTCCCATGCTTTTGAGTCTTACATGCTTAACACGACCACCTATTTTTCAGAAGCACTGGCACTGCAATCCATTCGCTTTTTGGGAGAGAGTTTTGTTGCCGCTGTGCAAAATGGCGGCGATTTGGCCGTGCGGGAAAAGATGGCTAACGCCAGCACCCTGGCCGGTATGAATATTGCCCTTACGGATACCTCTGTAGGGCATGTATTGGGCCAGCCCCTCAGCGCCTTGTTTCATATGGTGCACGGCGCAACGCTTGCCGTAACACTGGATTCCATTGTGGAATGGCTGCTGCCGACTGCAACAGAAAAGCTGGCGCGGGTGGCGGCGGCGTTGTGTCCTGCCCTGGGCGGGGTATCCGCTGCGCAGCAAGCCGCCCGGCTGCCAGAGCTTTTGCGTGAGCTTAAAAAGAAGACGGATATCGGCGGCCGGTTGGGGGATTATGGGGTAAAGAAAAGCGATATACCATGTATTTTAGACTATGTGGAGGAACACGTGGGGCTTTCGTCGCCTGTGCTTACGGAGTATGCAAAAGCGCCAACACGAAAAGATTTGGAAGATATTTTACATGCGTCGTTCTAAAACGAGATCATGTAAAATAGAAAGGAACGTGGTTTTATTTATATGATTACAAAAAAGGATTTTTGTTCGCGTATGGATCATTCGTGCCTGGGCTGGGTGTGCCCACGTGAAATCGTGCGGCGATTTTGTGATGAAGCGATTGAATTCGGCTTTGCCTCTGTTTGCGTGAACCCAGACCAAGTTGAATGGGCGGCAAACTACCTACAAGGGCGCAGCGGCGTGAGCTGTGTGGTGGGCTTTCCTTGCGGCGCAAACACAATTGCAACAAAAGTTGCAGAAGGGCTTGAGGCGGTGGCCAATGGAGCGACGGATCTGGACCTGGTAACAAATTTTTCTCTTTTGCGCAATGGCGCTGATAAACTTTTGGCGGAAGAACACCGCCGTTTTATCGGTTCCATCCGCGAGGCGCGGCCACAGACAATCATCAAAATTATCATGTACGCTCCTTATGGACAAAATCCTTTTCTAACATCCGATGAGACCAAGCGGATCGCAGAGTTGATTGCACGCTCAGGGGCAGATTATATTAAATTCTGTTGTGACCCCGCTATCATTAAAGCGATTGTGGGCGATTCCATCAAACTGAAGTTTTCAGGAGCATCCTCCCTGGAGGTAACGATGGATGCCATACAAAAGGGTTGTGCCCGCATCGGGGAAGATTCCGCCGTGGAATGGCTGCGCGCGCTCCCCGAGGACTTCTGGCTGCGGGAGTAGCCTATCCGGCATTCGCTGCCCAAAATGGGGGTGAAATGTTCACCGCCCCGGGCCGTTTGGCCCGGGGCGGTTTTTGCCGGCTTCGAAAGGGGCCGCCTGGAGTGCGGGCGGGAGTGTGGGCGAGGTCACGGCCCGGTCACCGGGCCCTCCAGCCGGATGGAGCTTTGGGCAGGGCCGTCGAGCAGCTGGCCGCGAAAATCAAAGCGCGAGCCGTGGCAGGGGCAATCCCAGCTTTTTTCGTCCGGGTTCCATTCCAGCTGGCAGCCCAGGTGCGGGCAGCGGGTGGAAACAAAATAAAATTCGCCGCCCGGCGCGCGGTAAGCGCCCACCTTTTCGCCTTCCACCTCCACCACGCCGCCGTGCCCGGGAGGCAGCGCGTCGGCAGCCGCCCGGGCCGCGCCGAACCACTGCCGGGAAAGGTCGCGCACCGCATGGGCGGCGTCGTGGGCAAAGGCGCCGGCGCTGGCCGCCGGCGTAAAGCGCGAGGGAGAGAACAGCCCGCCGAAGGGCGGGGCTTCGCCGCACAGCAGCGGCGCCAGAACCATGGCCGCCACCATGGAGCCGGTCATGCCCCACTTGCCAAAGCCGGTGGCAACGTACCAGTTTGGCTGGGAGGGGGCAAAAATGCCGATGTAGGGCATTCCGTCCAGCGTGATGCAGTCCTGCGCGGACCAACGGGCCGCCGGGGTGCAGCCGGGCCAAAGCTCGCGGGCTTTTTGGAGAAGGATCTCATAGCGGCCGCCCGCCCGGTTTTCGCCGGTGCGGTGGCCGGCGCCGCCGAACAGCAAAAACTCCCCGGCGGTGCGCAGCGACCACCCGTTTTCGGGATCCACGCCCAGGTACATGCCCCGGGGCTGCAGAGCGTTTTTTAAAGCCAGCACATAGCTGCGCTCCTGGTGCATGCGGGCAAAATAAAATCCCGGCGCATTCACAAAGGGGTAGTGGCAGGCGAACACGATCTGCCGGGCGGTGATGGTGTGGCCGTTTTCCAGCTGGGCACAGCAGCCCTGGACCCGGAGCACCCGGCTGTGGCTGTAAATGGTGAGGGGCTGGGCCAGCGCGGATAAAAACTGGAGCGGATGGAAGCGGGCCTGGCCCCTTACCTCCACCGCGCCGGCCACCGGGAAGGGAAGCTCAGTGCCGGTGGTGAAGCGGGCGCCGAGCCCGGCGCGCTGCTGGGCCGCCGCCTCGCGCCGCATGGCGCCGGCGTCCGCCACAGAATACAGATAGGCCGGGCAGCGCACAAGCCCGCAGGAAATGCCGCGCTGCCGAACAAGCTGGGTATAGCGCTCGACGGCCTGCCGGTTTGCGGCGGCGTACTGGGCCGCCTGCTGCGCGCCCAGCGTTTCTTCCAGCGTGCTGTAAAGCGCGCCGTGCTGCGCCGTGATCTTGGCCGTGGTGCGGCAGGTCTGGCCGCTGGCGGGCAGGCCCGCGTCCACCAGCACCACCGGCACGCCCCGCTGGCGCAGGCTGTCTGCAAGCAGGATGCCGGCCATGCCCGCGCCGATAATCAGCACCTGGGTTTGAAGGTCCTGCTGCAGAGGCCCCTGGGCCATGCCGGAAAGACTGTTTCCCCAAATCGAAGTCATGTTTGTTACCACCTCACCCACAGGATGGGCCGTGGCGGAGGGAAATAAACGGGCAAAGGAAAAAGCCGCTTCTCCCGCAGGGAGAGGCAGCCGGTTAAAAAAGTTTCCAGCAGCTTGAATGGTATGAGCCAGTGTGGTATACTAAAAAGCAATAAAGGGAATGAAGTTCTCCCTGCGAGTAAGGCCGGCCCTTATTCCAAACCGCTTGCAAAGCTGATGACTTCTGCGAAATTGTTTATGTTCGCAGAAGTTATCAGCTTTTTTGCGAACAGGGAGGAATTGCTGTGTTATTGAGCTTAACGTTGATTTTATTCTGTGGATTCGCACTCGGCGGCATTATGCAAAAGCTGAAATTGCCCGCGTTGCTTGGAATGATGATGACCGGAATTATCCTGGGGCCTTTTGTGCTGAACCTCATAGATGCTTCTATCTTAGAGATATCCGCTGACCTTCGGCAGATTGCCCTGATCGTTATTTTAATCCGGGCCGGTCTTGCGTTGGATCTGAAAGATTTAAAAAAGGTAGGCCGCCCGGCGGTTCTTATGTGTTTTGTTCCGGCAACGATGGAAATGGCAGCCGTAACGATCTTTGGCCCCATGTTGTTTGGCATTTCCTACCTGGAGGCGGCCATTATGGGCGCCGTTCTTGCAGCGGTTTCTCCGGCCGTTGTGGTTCCCCGTATGCTGAACCTTATAAAAAATGGCTACGGCGTAAAAAAAGGGATCCCGCAACTGATTATGGCAGGAGCCTCGGTAGATGATGTGTATGTGATTGTTCTGTTTACCTCTTTTACAGGAATGTATCAGGGGCAGGCATTTAACACCGCCGGGTTACTAAAAGTGCCGGTTTCGATTGTATTGGGCTTGGCCCTCGGCATCTTGTGCGGCCTGATTATTGTAAGGCTGTTTCGCAAAATCCACATGCGCGATACGGTGAAAATCCTTATTCTTATGGGAACAGCTTTTTTGTTTGTCAGCTTGGAAAGCGAAATAAAAGAGGCTGTGCCTTTGTCTGGATTGCTGGCCGTTATGGCGCTCGGCGGTACAATTTACAGGCAATATGGCAATTTGGCGAAGCGGCTCTCGGTGAAATATGAAAAAGTGTGGATCGGCGCTGAGCTTTTGCTGTTCGTTCTTGTTGGAGCGGCGGTAGATGTCCGCAGCCTTGCAAGTGTGGGGGCGGCAGCGGCCGCGCTGATTGCAATCGCCCTTGCTTTTCGTATGGTTGGGGTTGCTTTATGTTTGGTAAAGACAAAATTAAATCGAAAGGAAAGGCTGTTTACCGCGATATCTTATTTGCCGAAAGCAACCGTACAGGCGGCGATCGGCGGCATTCCCCTGGCGCTTGGCATTCCCGCAGGAAATATGATCCTGACGGTGGCTGTGGTGGCTATTTTGATTACTGCGCCCGTTGGAGCCATTGGGGCCGATCTGACATACAAGAAATTGCTTGAAAAGAATGATGGAGATGACGGGCGGAAATAAACAGGCAAAGGAAAAAGCCGTTTCTTGCGAAATTCAAAGGCCATGATTTTCTGCGAAAAAAATATAATGATAACATGAAACCGCCTGGGGCGGCTTTGCTATACACAAGGTGCTGTGGACAGTAAAAAAGATGTTTTTCTAAAATTTTCTCAGAGAAATTTTTAGAAATCATACTTTGAGTGTGACAAAAAACTTACAGTGCCTGTGATGATTTCCCGGTTTTCTTTATACTCATACTGTAAGTATTTTACTAGAACAATACGTAGGTATGGGCAGAAATATGGACAAAAAGAAAATAGGCAGAAGAATAAAAGAGGCCCGGCAAAAAGTGGGATTCAGTCAAAGTGAATTGGCAGAGGCCATTAATGTGACCGTGAGTACCATTTCAACAATTGAACGCGGTGTTCGGGCACCCAGCCTGGAAGTCCTGGTCAATATTTTAGAAACATTGGGAACGTCCGCAGACTTGGTGCTGCAGGATGTTTTGGAATGCGGCTTTAAAATTCGTGAAACAGAATTGGATGATAAATTGCAAAATTTGCCGCGGGAAGAACGGGAACGAATTTTTCGTGTTATCAACGTAATGGTTGACAAAGAATACAGCTAAAGGTCAATGAAAATGAAACAACCATATTCCGAAGCACAACAATCTAAAATTGAAAAGGTCCGTGCAGCCTTTCAGGACTATATCCAAAACAGCGGTTACATTGACCTGCTGTGGTCGGATAAGGTGGGCTATGTTTTGCTGCCGCTCAACCCGGAAAGCGAGGATGGGTTCCGGGTTGAATCAGAGCCCGAACTGATCGAAAACGCAGAATGCTTTGCGAGCGGCTGTTCACCGAGATTTTTTACGACGTGATAAACTTTTCGGGGAAAGGGCATGATACCGACAAGGCCGACGCCGAGGAGCGGGCCGAGGTGCAGCGGCGGCTGCGCCCCTACATTGAGAAGTTTCCGGAATACAAAAGCCTTGCCGAGCCGCTTTATGAATAGCGGTTTTCAGCCGCTGGCAAAGAATACAGCACAACAAAATTGGGAGGTTAGCATGAAGATCAGTATGGTAAGAAGGGCCGACGCCCTGGGCAGGGTGGTGCTGCCCGAAGAGATACGGAACGCGCTGGGCATTGCCGAGGGCACCTCGGTGCGCCTTACGCTGGACGGCGGGCGGGTGGCGCTGGAAAAGGAAACGCCCCAGTGTGCCCTTTGCGGCTCCACCGAAAACCTGCACAGCCACGGGGAAAGCGCGGTGTGCGAGGCGTGCGTCGCCTCCATCGGCACGTTGGAACAGCTGTGAGTGCCGCCCCCTGTAGACAGGTTTAAAAGCGCCCCCGGAAAAGCTGCTGCTTTTCCGGGGGCGCTTTGCAGATTTTCAGGGGAGGCGGCGCACCAATGTTGAGCGATGAAATGAGCGATACAGCGATGGAGAAAGCGGAGCTCCGCCGCAGACAGATTGAGGCGTTTTTGAAAACGCACGCGTTTATAGGGCCAGTCTAAACTTCGGCTATAATATGAAGCGTATCCTATTTCAGCCGAAAATACGCCTTGCGTTTGGGCAAAGGGAACGCCCGGGGCAGACGATTTGTCTGCCCCGGGCGTTTTAACACGGATCGGCTGCCGAGAGGAAAGCGCCTCAGCCCATGAGTTCGCTCTCGCGCATCTGCTTGTAGGTGGCGTGGCTTTGCAGCGCGGCGGTGAGGGCGGCCATGGCGCTGGTGTCGCCCAGAAGGATGCCGCCGCACAGCCGGTCGTTCAAAAAGTAGAACTTGCGGTACTGGCCCTTGCCCGCGTCGCGGAATTCCAGGGTTTTGTACAAAAGCGCGGGGTTCGAGCCGTTGTCGCCCGCGGCGAACAGTGCGGTGTTCATGCCCTGGAAGGTCAGCCCCATCAGGGTGGGGGCGTAGGCGAGCGCCTCGCCCGCGGCGTTGGCACCGGCCACCTTGCCCTGGTCCACAGCCTGCGCCCAGTTGGCAAGGTTCATGCCCTGGTATTCGGCGCAGTCGCCGCAGGCGTACACGCCCGGGGCGCTGGTTTCCATGCGCTCGTTCACCAGCACGGCGCGGCCTGTTTGCAGGCCCATGGCGCCGGCAAGGGCAGTGTTTGCCCGCACCCCGGCCGACACGATCACCAGCCCGGCCTGGAACCGCTCGCCGTTTTCCAGCACAACGGCCTCGGCCCGGCCGCTGCCCTGGATGGCCTTTACCGCTGCGCCGGTGCGCACCGCAATGCCCGCCTTTTCGGCGGCGGCGGTGAGCAGGGCGGCGGCGGTTTCGTCCAGCTGGCGGGGCATCAGCCGGGGAGCCACCTCCAGCACGGTAACGGCAAGGCCGGCCTTTTTCAGTTCCCAGGCGGCCTCCAGGCCCAGCACGCCGCCGCCGATGACCACGGCATGTTTGGCCTGCTTCATCAGGGCTTCGACCCTGCGCACGTCTGCCAGGCGGCGCACGGCCACCACGCCCTCCAGCTCGCTGCCGGGCATGGGCGGCACAAAGCACTCGCTGCCCAGGGCGTAGATCAGCTTTGTGAATTGCAGCACCTCACCGCCCGAAAGCGTGACCTCGCGCTTTGCAAGATCCACCTGCTGTGCCCGCTTGCCCAGCACCTGGTAAATGCGGTTTTCCTGGTACCATTCCGGGCTCTCCATGGCCAGCTGTTCGGGGGTGAGCCCGGCCAGCAGGGCCTTGGTGAGCATGGGCCGGTTGTAGGGGGCGTACGGCTCTTCCGACACCATGACGATGCTGCCGGTGGCGTCCCGCTGGCGGATGGCCCGGGCCGCGTTCAGCGCCGCCGCGCCGCCGCCCAGGATCAGATAGTACTCCTGGCTGTCGCGCCGGTAGCCGGTGGCGGCGTCCTCCACAGGAACAAAGTTTTCGCGGCCCACGCCGCACACCGGGCACACATCCAGCGAGGCGTCGAAAATTTCGCCGCACACAAGGCACTTGACCAGCTTGCGGCCGCCCGTTTTCTCGGGAGGGGCCAGGGGCTTGTCCAGCAGGCGGCAGCCGAACTGGTAGCCGTATTCGTAGGCACCCACCAGGTCGGCCTCGCTGGGCTTGAAGCGCACCCGGAAGCCGTCGACCACCTTGAGCTTAAGCTGGCGCAGCCGCTCGGTGATGTTGGGCACGCCCTCGCCGCTCCAACCGTAGCTGCCGAAGGCGCCCGCCAGCTTGCCGCCGTGGGTGGCGGGGAACATTTCCAGCGTGAGCTCCCAGATGGGGCGCAAAGCCTGCCCCACAATGGTGGGGGTGCCCAGCAGAAAGCCGTCGGCAAACAGGAGTTCCTCTTCCACCTTGGCGGGGTCGGCCTCCACCATATCGTAGCGGCGCACCGCCACGTCGCCGCTGGCGGCGATGCCCTGGGCAATGGCCTCGGCCAGCTGGCCGGTGTAGCCGTAGGCGCTGACGTAGGGAATGATCACGGTCTTTTTGCCGTTGGGGTTTTTAACGGTGGACCACTGGCGGTACTGGGCGAAGGTCTCGCGGATGCGGCTGTCCAGCACGGGGCCGTGGCCGGTGCACACCAGGGTCACGTCCAGCGGCTCCACCCGGTCCAGCGCCCGCAGCATGAAAGGCTTGAAGGGGCCGATGATGCAGTCGAAATAATATTTCAGGGCCTTTTGGTAATCCTGCTCGTTCTGCACCTTGCTGCGCAGCACTTCGGGCAGGCAGTAGTGCGCGCCGAAGGAATCGCAGGTAACAAGGATCTGCTCCTCTTCAATAAAGGTGTACATGGTGTCGGGCCAGTGCAGGTTGGGCACCGCCATAAAGCGCAGGGTACGCTCGCCAATCTTCATCTGCTGGCCGTCCTTGACCGGCAGGCTTACAAAATCGCGGTTCACGATCTCCTTTAAAAAGCCGACGGCGCAGGGGGTGGCAAGGATTTTCATCTGGGGGCTGTAGTCCAGCAGCTTTTCCACGCTGCCCGCATGGTCCGGCTCGGTGTGGCTCATGACCAGGTAGTCGATGGAGCCAACGTCGATGACCTGGCGCAGCTTGTCCAGGTATTCGTCGAAAAATTTGACCTTGGCGGTCTCGAAGAGCACGGTCTTGCCGCCGGTGGTGAGCGCGTAGGAGTTGTAGGTGGTGCCGAATTCGGTGTACATTACAATGTCGAACACGCGCAGCTGATCGTCGATGATGCCGGTCCAGTAAAAGCCGTCCCGCAGTTTGAGCGTTTTCATGGTGGGTGATCTCCTCTCCCGGGGCCCGGCGGGGGCCCCCTTTATTCAGTTTGAAGCAGCGGCGGGCGGAAAACACAGGAAAAACAAAAATACCATAAAATGCCACGTTTCCTAGCAGGTCACTGCGTTTTTATCATAGCACAAGCGGCGGGTTTTGTCAGCGGGGAAAAGGCGCTCTTTTCAAAAAATTCACCTTGTGGTAAGCTGATAAAAGGCAGGGGGCGCGGCGGGCGCCCCAGCGGAAAGGAAGCGAAGTGTGATGAACGAAATTCTGCGGGAGCTTGCCGCGCGCAAAAGCGTGCGGGTATTCACGGAGGAGCCGGTGAGTGAGGCGGAAAAGCAGGCGGTGCTGGGCGCCGCCTTTGAGGCGCCCACCGCGGGCTGCCAGCAGCTTTACACCATTTTGGACGTGACCGACCCGGCGCTGAAGGAACGGCTGGCCGAACTGTGCGACCACCAGCCCTTTATTGCCACCGCGCCGGTGGTGCTGGTGTTTTTGGCCGACTGCCACCGCTGGCCCGAGGTATATCGCGCAGCTGGCTGCAAGGTGCGCCGGCCAGGTGCGGGGGACGCGCTGCTGGCGGTGGCCGACGCCTGCATTGCCGCCCAAAACGCGGTTACGGCTGCCGGGAGCCTGGGCCTGGGCAGCTGCTATATCGGGGACGTGCTGGAACATTGCGAAGAGATGCGGGCGGCGCTTGCCCTGCCCGCCCACGTGCTGCCCGCCGCCATGCTGGTGATGGGCCGCCCCACCCGGCAGCAGCAGGAGCGGCCGAAACCCGCCCGGTTTGCGCCGGAATACATCGTGTGCAAGAATGTTTACCGGGAAAAGACCGACGAAGAGCACCGCGCCGCCCTTGCACAGCGGGCGGCACGGGAGGGGAAGAAGGCCTTTCGGTTTGAGGCCTGGGTGCAGGCGTTTGCAAAACGCAAATATGAGAGCGGATTTTCGCGGGAGATGAGCCGCAGCGCCGCCGTGTACCTGAAGGACTTTATGGGCGGTGAAGGCTGAGCGCCGCCGCGAAAAAAATAAGGCGGCCGCCGCGGAAACAACCGCGGCGGCCGCCTTTTGACATTCGTGTTTCGTTTAGGACGGGAGCATGAAATCTGTATAGAAATTCATTACGAAGGAGGTATAGCAGAGCATGATGAGTGCGTTCGTGAAGCCCGCAAGCCAGACGTTCCCCGTCTTTTTATAAATGTATCTTGCCAGATAGGTGGTGAGGATCGTCAGCGGGATGCCCTTCCACGCGCCGCAGGCCGCCAGGTTTACCCAGACGTCGTCGAGGAAGCGCACGCGCTCCAGCGTGAAGACGGTGGAATACTGCTCCCACGCGAGATACGCGGTGGGAAGCACGCCGAAGAGCGCACAGATCAGGGTGGAGAGCCACTCCGGCACATCCCTGAAGCGGGTGTTGGCGTTGAAGAGGGCGCACACCGTGTAGAACATCGCGAAGATAGGGAAATACTTGACGATAATGATGTAAAGATGGTCGAGGTCCGTCACGGTGATGGTCCAGTCCCAGAAGTGGAAATCCACATTGAACACGTAGAAAGCGAACCACACCAGGGTATACATGAGGAACACGACGGTGAAGGCCAGCAGCGCCGTTTTAAGGAATTGGGAGCCGCTGTCGAGCCGGGCGTTGGTAAACGGGCTGCCGGAGAGGGTGGTCTTGTTCACGCGTGCGAACATGCTCTGTAAAAACCAGACCACCATCAGCAGGCCGATCAGCACGATGCCCATGATGAGCCCGTTCATGGCCGCGCCGTTTGTGCCCATGGCCGCCGCGTATACCTGTGTGTTCATATAGCGCGAAGCCGTGGAGGTATAGTGCCTGTATACATGGTATGTAATGAACATCATCGGCACGAAGAACGCGGCCATGGGGATCCAGGTGGAGGGCTTTTTAAGCTCGCCCAGCGTTTCGTCCGCGGGCAGCGGGCGCACAACGCCGCTGAACACCTTCCGCTTGAGCAGCAGGGGCACCAGGGCGAAGGGCAGCATGAAGAAGCCGATCATCCCCAGCAGACCCAGCGCCGCCGCGAGCTGCCACACTGTGTTGCCGCTGGGCAGCACCTGCGCGCCCGCAGGCGTGCCAAGGCCTGCGTACATGCCGTCGATCACGGCGGCCACCGCTGTCTGGTTGAAGTACCAGCTCACGTGAATGATGGGCGGCTCATACACCACAACGGCGTTCTCGGCCTGGATGACCTGGCCGGGCGCTGGCACAGGGACCGGGCCCTGCGCGGTGAACCATTGGCCGTTGGGGATCGCGGCCTCGTTGTACTCCGGGTAGAACAGACGCATAAGGGTCTTGCCCTGATCACTTGTGCCGACATGCAGGCCGTTGTTGAATTCGCCGTAGCGGCATTCGCCTACCGTCAGTACCAGGTCGCGCGTCTCGGTCTCGGTGAGGCGGCCCCAGTCGGTGCCATCGCCGGAGACATACGCGCGGATACGGTGGGCCGAGCCCTCCGCGTTCGTGATGAGAAGGGTATTGACAATGGCGTTGTTGCCGGCGCTGTGGCCCGTGACGCCCACCCGCGTCTCGTCCACATAGGGCAGGCTCATGCCGAATTGGACAGCGGGCAGTACCCCGTGCCCGTCACCGGATACCTCCGCGCTGCTTATGCCAGTGTCGGTGGCGCCGTTGCCGCCCTTGTCGATGGAGATCACCACAAAGCCGCGCCGCACGAGCTCAAGATAGAACGGCTGCTGGAGCTCTTTGCGCGAGGAACCCCCATGGGAACAGACCACCAGAGGCGCGGGGGTCTCGGGCGTGGCGTTTTTCGGCTGGTAGACGATAAAGCTGAAATTGTACCAGTGGTTGGCATTTCGGGTGAAATCCACAGGAATGTCCTTTCCATAGGCGGCGTTGTTCGCATCGATCATCTCCGCCAGCTCCGCCATGGTGACATTGTATACTTTCTCCTTTGCGGTGAAAAAATCTGTTGCCAGCATCCAGGTGCCCAGCATGCTGACGATCATGCAGCCCAGAGCGATGAAGAGAACCGTTCTGGCCGTGACCTTTTTAAGCTTTTGCGTGAACCTGCTCATTTTGTTCCTCCTCATTTCAAGCGTTGGTTGGTTCGCATACCGGTTTTGCTGCGCTTTTTTATAGAGTGCGGTACTTATTTCCCCCCTTTCTGCGCGGGTGTGGACAGGGCGCCGAGCAGCCGCTCGATCTCCTCGTTGCATACATCGCCAAAGCTGCGCAGCGCATGCAGCGGCAGACCGCTTGCCATGGCCCCCAAAAACTGCCGGGTGCCGGAGCCGAGCGGGTCTGCCGACCCGCTCTCCGGTGTATAAAATGAAGTTTTTTTGAGCAGCGTGTTGAGCTGTGCAATCTGGGCCTCGCTGCCCAGCGCGAGCACATCCCCCACGGTGGTCGTTTCCTGTGCGGCGAGTGGTAGCTTTTGCCGGGAGCCGACCCGCACCTGTGCGTGCAGGGGCAGGCTGTGGCTGCTGCCGCCCGCCGATACCGTATAGATGCCGCTGGGAACGTGCCACCCGGCGAGCCGCGGCTCATAGTAGGCAAAGCTGCGCCCATTTAGCCGGAACTGCACCGCCTTTTCCTCGCCGGGGGCCAGCTCCACCTTTGCAAAGCCTTTCAGTTCTTGGCGCGCGCGCAGGGCGGGCCCGGTGTCGGGCCCTGGGTGGACATACAGCTGTACGACCTCCTTGCCTGTTCGGCCTCCTGTGTTCTTTACCCGGACGGTTGCGGTCAGCGTCTCGCTGTCGTCCATGTGCGCTTTATCCAGTGCTATGCCCGTATACGTGAAGCTTGTATAGGACAGGCCGTGCCCAAACGGGAAGAGCACTGGCATCTCCCGCGCGTCATACCAGCGATAGCCCACGTAGATATCCTCGTGGTAGTCCACTGTTTTTCCGTCTCCGGGGAAGTTCAGATAACAGGGCGTGTCCTGTAAGCGCAAGGGGAAGGTCTCTGCCAGCTTGCCGGAAGGGTTCACAGCCCCGAACAGCAGGTCCGCGGTGGCCTCGCCCACCGCTTCGCCGGCCAGGTACATCTCAAGCACCGCCGCCACATCCTGGAGCCAGGGCATCGCCACCGGGCTGCCATTGTGCAGTACCACCACGGTTTTGGGCTGTGCGGCCGCCACTGCGGCGATCAGGGCATTCTGCTCGGGCGGCAGCTCCAGGTCTGCCCGGTCGTAGCCCTCCGATTCCCAGCTGTCGGGCAGGCCGGCAAACACAACGGCACACTCCGCCTGTGCGGCCGCCTGTACGGCCGCTTGGAACGCGCCCTCACCCAGCGCCCCGCCCTGGGCGGAAAAGCCCTGTGCGTACCGGATCTCCGCGAGCGGGCCGGCAGCCTGGAGCGCGCAGGACACCCGCGTGCTGTTCACGTGGCTGGAACCGCCCCCCTGATAACGCGGGGCAGCCGCGAATTCGCCGATAAAGGCCACCCTTGCCCCTTTTTTCAGCGGCAGTACGCCGTTGTTCTTGAGCAAAACAGCACACTCACCGGCTGCGCGGCGGGCAAACGCATGTTGTGCCCCTGTGTCGTAAGGCTCTGCGGGCGCACAGGGGCGCCCTTTTTGCACCCAGGTCAGCAGCCGCCCCGCTGCGCGGTCCAGGACCGTCTCCGGCAATTTGCCCTCTTTTACGGCTTGGACGAGCTGCCGGTCGCTTTCCCCATGGCTCGAGGGCATTTCCAGTTCCAGGCCCGCCTCCAGCGCCCTGCTCCGGTCGTTCATAGCGCCCCAATCCGTCATGACGATGCCGTCAAAGCCCCATTCCTTTCGGAGCATCTCGTCCAGCAGCCAGGGGTTCTCGCAACTGTAGGTCCCGTTGATCAGGTTGTAAGAACACATCACCGCCCAGGGCCGCGCCTGTTTTACGATCGTTTCAAAGCCGGCCAGATAAATCTCCCGCAGGGCCCGTTCGCTGACCTGCACATCGACACTCATGCGGTGCTGTTCTTGGTTGTTGGCCGCGAAGTGCTTTACGCTCACACCCGTTTGTTCCCGCTGTACACCTGTTACGTAGGCGGCGCCCAGCTCCCCGGTGAGATACGGGTCCTCCGAGAGATATTCGAAGTTGCGCCCGCACAGGGGGCCGCGCTTGATGTTTACCGCGGGCCCCAGCACCGTATGAAGCCGCTCGGCCGCCGCAGCCCTGCCCAAATGGCCTCCGAGCTGCTCGAGCAGCTCCCGGTCAAAGCTGGCGCCGAGGGCCGCCCCGGTTGGGAAGCACACGGCCTTTGCGCTTTCGCCCACTCCTAAATGGTCGGTGGCCCCATTTTGCTTTCGCAGGCCGTGCGGGCCATCCGCCATCATCACGGCCGGGATGCCCAGGCGTTTCAACGCCTTTGTTGCCCAACAGCCGGCGCCGGAACAAAGGCCTGCTTTTTCCTCCAAAGTCATCTCCGCAAGGAGGGTTTCGACATCGGTCATGCTCATATGTATTCTCCTTTGCATATTATGAGACGCGTGTATCATAATTGTTAATTTAACTTTACATACAAAAGGGCGGTTTGTCAATCGACAAACCGCCCTATATTTGGCCGCTGTATTTGTCTATTTTCCTGAAAGCCCATCCGCCAAGACCTGTGGCAGAAGCGTAAGGTACTCCAAGCTGTATCCCTGCTCTTGGTCGTAATGCTGCGCACGGGGGAGGATGCGCTGCGCGAGGGCCAGCAGCGTGTTCAGAAGGAAACGGCCCATGAACTTGCTGGAGCCATGGAGGTGAAGCGAGCCGTCCTGCGCCCCCCTTTCGAGCGCGGCGTCCACCATGCCGTTCGACAGCTGCCTGTTGAAAGAAATGTAATCCAGCGCCGCTTTGCTCTCGGGGTAAACGTCGCTGAAGAATTGGTCGAATTCATCCAGAAAGCGCACCCAGGCGGGATTTTCGACCAGCTTTTGCACATAGCGCTTCAAAATCTCCAGCAGCGCCTGCGCCCCTGTTTCCGCCTGTGGGCCAGGCGTTTCCAGCACCGCCGTGAGCTGTGTAAGGATGCGCGCAGCAATGCTGAAGGCAATGCTCTCTTTAGATTCAAAATGGCGGTACAGCGAGCTGCGGCCGATCCCCGCTCTCTGCGCGATATCCTTCATTTCCGTGGCCGCGATGCCCTGTTCGAAAAAAAGTTCCTGGGCGATATCGATGATCGCTTCATCGCTGATATCGACTGGACGGGCCATGCAAACACCTCTTCCGTTTTGTTTCGCCAGCCCGGAGGGTTTCCCGCTTTGAGCGTTCCGGCCTGCCCATATTATAAACGCGCCATAGGGTAAAAAGCAAGCGGGGCAACAGGGCCGCTGCAAAAAGAAAATTTTGCAGCGGCCCTGTTTTCTTTTTTTCGCTTACGGTTCGCGGAACAGTTCCTCAACCACCCGCCCCTGCACTTGTCCGTCCAGAGGGATGTCCATCCATTTGCAGATGGTGGGCAGAAGGTCCATAATGCTCATGCGCGGGATGGTCCCGTGGCGAACGCCGTCGCCGCAGGCCAGCAACATGGTGCGGTAATCCCCGCGCGAGGGCAGGTAGCCGTGCAGCGCGCGGGGCGCGTTATGGGAAACGCCGTCGCGGTCGGGCTCGTTCCCCGGGGCTGGGGCCCCCTTGGCAAACCCATAACCATCGGCGCCTTCCAGCACCAGGGCGGCGGCCGGGTCGCAGCCCAGAGGGATAAATTCTTCCGGCTCCATGACGGCGGCGACGCCGGGGTGGGCGAGGAACCTTTCCCGGATCCGGGCCACAAGCTGCGTTTTTTCCACTTCATCCAGGGCGGGGGACAGGTAGACATAGGCCATACCGTCGCCGCTGTCCACCCAGGCCTTCCAGGACACAGGCGTTCCGTTTTCCACCTTGCACAGGCCCATTTGTTCCAGAAGGAAATTTCCGTGGATCATGCTGTGGGCGTTTCGCTGCGAGTGGTCGCCCGTGATCAGCAGCAGAACGCTGTTTCCTTTTTCCCGCTGGGCGTCCGCATATGCCAGCAGCTTTTCCACAAATGCATCGTACTTTTTTAAAAAGGCGTGCGCCTGCGGGCTGTCGGTCCCGTGCTGGTGCTTGGCGTCGTCCATTCCGTAGACGTGGAGCAGCGCGATATCAAAGGGGTAACGCTCCAGCGCCTGCAAAAAGGCCGCCAGCATACATTCGTCCAGCTGCGGCTGCCTGCCCAAAAACCAGGCCTTCGGCAGCCCGCGGCGGCCCAAAAGGGTTCGGATGGCGAACAGGGGCGTTCCGTATCTGGCAAATACCCACAGCTGCTTGAGGAAGCTGTCGGCGTTCCATATTTTGGGCTTTGCCGGGGTCATTTCCGGCATGGACCAGCGGATGGCGCCGCCCGCGCTGACCGGCCAGGAAATGGACAGGGTCTTTTTGCCGGCGCGGTTCGCATAATCCCAGAGCGCGGGTTTTTTCAGGCGGGTGGCGTAGAAGTTCCAGTGGGGAATGCGGGCGCCGGGATGAAACGCGTGGTTGTTCACGATGCCATGCACCCCGGGGGTGCAGCCCGTTACCATGCTTGCGTGGCAGGGGTAGGTGAGCGTGGGGTAAACCGATTCCTCCTGGGCGCAGCAGGCGCCCCGCGCCAGCAGCTTTGAAAAGCCCGGAAGCTGGCGGATCAGCTCGTACTCGCTTCCGGCAAGGGCGTCCAGCGACACCAGAATCACTTTTTTCATCTGTCGTTCCTTCCTGATCGTCTGTTCGGCGCGGGTGAAGCCGCGCGGGCATCAGAATGTGATGTCCTTGTTGTTGGAGATCTTCATGAACAGCAGCAGGGAGATGGTGGTCATCACGGTAAGGATGCACGCCATTGCCGCGGCGATCCCGTAATTGCCGCGCAGCACCGCGGTGAAAATTTCGATGGTCAGCGTGGTGGTGCGGTAGTTATACAGAAGGATGCCGGTGGCCAGCTCGGTGATGATGGCGATCCAGCTGAGCAGCGCGCCCGAGATGATGCCGTTGCCCATCATGGGCATTGTGACCCGGAAAAAGGTCTTGAGCTTGCTGCTGCCCAGCGAGCTGGCCGCCTCTTCCACAGAGAGGGGGATCTGCTGCAAAATCGCCACCGAGGAGCGGATGGTATAGGCGTTGCGGCGGATCACCAGCGCAATGATCATGATGGCGGCCGTGCCCACCAGGACCAGCGGCTTTTTGTTGAAGGAGATGATCATTGCAATGCCGATCACCGCGCCGGGGATCACGTAGGGGATCATGGACAGCGTATCAATAAACCGGTTGACAAAATTGTTTCTTCGCACCACAAGATACGCCACCAGCACCGAGGTCGCCACGATGAAAAGCAGCGCCACGCCGCCGATCAGGAAGGTGTTGGGGATCGCGTTTTGAAGCTGCGCCAGCGCCTCCCTGTAGCTGTTCAGCGAGTAGCCCTGCACAAAGATCTTGCCCGAAGTGTTTTGGAACGAGGTGTAGATCACATACAGCTGCGGCGCATACCCGAACAGGACCACCAGATAGCAGAAGGCGTGGATGAGAACATTGTGCAGCCCTTTGGCCTTTCTGCGCTCGATGGGGTGCAGGGCGCTCATGGTGAACTGAAAACGGTTGTTCACATAGCGCTGGATCAAAAAGACCAGGGCCGTTATCACGATCGCAATTACCGCCAAGGCCGCCGCAAAATGCGTGTCGCCGCCTGTTTCGCTGATAAACGAGTTGTACAGCTCCACCGGGAAGGTGCGGTAGCCCTCGCCGATGAACATGGGCGTTCCAAAATCTGCAAAGGCGCGCATAAAGACCATCAGCATTGCCGCAATGACCGAAGGCGCGCACAGGGGAATGACCACCGTGAAAAAGCGCTTGGCCCCGCTGCAGCCCATGTTTTCGCTGGCTTCCAGAAGGGTGTTGTCCACATTGCGCAGCGCGCCGGACACATACAAAAACACCAGCGGGAACATCTGCGAACAGAGCACAAGCACGATGCCGTGGAACCCGTAGATGCTGGGAATGGTGACGCCCAGAAGGTTTTTGAACAGATTGGTGATCACCCCGTTGCGGCCCAGCAGCAAAATCCAGGAATACGCGCCCACAAACGGCGCCGACATGCTGCACAAAATAATGAAGATCTGCAAAACCCGCGCGCCCTTGATCTCGTACAGATTATAAAAATAGGCCAGCGGCAGGCCCAGGAGCAGCGAAAAGACCGTTACGCTCACGCTGAGGGCGAACGAGTTTGCCATGGTGGAAATGTAGTACCGCTTGGAGAAGAATTTGACAAAATGGGAAAGGGTAAACGCGCCGCTCTCGCTCACCACCGCGTTGCGCAGCACCATAAACAGCGGGTAGATCAAAAACAGCGCATAAAGGCACAGGATGACGATGGAGATGAGCAGCCAGACATCGCGCCTGCTGCGGGCAGTTTTTCCGCCCATTGCCCTTTTCATGGTGCCACCCCGCCTTCATCCTCCATCAGCGAAGTTTCGCCGCCCTGCGAAAAGACATTGATCTTTTGCTTTTTTACCTCCAGGCGGATCGCCGTGCCCTTTTCGATCACCTTCCCGATCTCGGATTCCTCCACGATCTCGACCTTCTTCCCGCTTTCTAAATGAGCGAAGTAGTGGGTGTTCAGGCCCAGGAAAACGCTGTCGTCCACACAGGCGGGCAAGCCTGCGCCGCCGGGGTGCGGGTGCAGCACAAATTCTTCCGGCCGCACCGACACCTTTACCGGCTGCTCCGCCGTACCGGGGCGGATGTGCGGCGCTTCCACGGTGTAGCCGCCGCCGAACGCCAGGCTGTAGCGCCCGCCCTCCTGGTGCAGCTGGGCGTCCAGTATATTGGTCCTGCCGATAAAGGTGGCCACAAAAATATTGCAGGGCCGCTGATACAGCGCCCGGGGCGCCCCGACCTGCTGGATCACGCCGCCGTTCATGACCGCAATGCGGTCGGATACCGCCATGGCCTCTTCCTGGTCGTGGGTGACGTATACGGTGGTGATGCCGATGCGGTTTTGGATCTCCTTGATCACCGTGCGCATTTCAACCCGCAGCTTGGCGTCCAGGTTGCTGAGGGGCTCGTCCATTAAAAGAACATCCGGCTGGATGACCAGCGCCCGCGCCAGCGCAACGCGCTGCTGCTGCCCGCCGGACAGCCGGTCCGGCCGGCGGTCGCGGTATTCTTCGATCTGCATCAGCCGGAGGAATTTTTCGGTTTCCTCTTCGCGCTGCTTTTTGTCGATCTTTCGGTTTTTCAGGCCGAACTCCACATTTTCCCGCACGGTCATGTTGGGGAAGATCGCATAGTTCTGGAACACCATGCCAATGTTGCGCTTGGCGGGGTCCATGTCGTTCACCCGCCGGTCACCAAAAAAGAAATCTCCGCCTTCAATGGAGTTGAACCCCGCGATCATTCGCAGCAGCGTGGTTTTGCCGCAGCCCGAAGGACCAAGGAGAGTGAAAAATTCACTCTCCTTGATGTCCAGCGAAAGATTTTTGATCACAGTGTTCTCTCCGTAACGCTTCACCGCGTTTTTGATCCCGATTGTAACACTCATGTTTGTTCTCCATCCTGTGAAGCATCATGGAGGGCCGCGGTCACTGGGTGACCAGGTCGGTCCAGCGCGCAAGCCACTCGGCCTTCATGCTGCTGCAATATTCAATGTCCTCAATGGCCACGTTCAGCTCAGAGAACGGGGGGATGTTGGGGCTGGTGTTCTGCACGCCGTCCAAAATCGGGCGGATCGAGGTCTGCGCGTAGCAATTCTGGCCTTCTTCCGAGATCAAAAAGTCCACAAACTTTTTGGCGTTTTCGGCGTTTTTGCAGTTGTCCACAATGGCGACGCCGGACGGCAGCCAAACGGCGCCTTCTTCAGGATAAACCAGCTTCAGGTTGGTTGCGCCATCGTCCAGCAGGGCCACGCAGGCACCCTCGTAGGTCACGCACACCGCGTATTCACCATCCGCCGTCTGCCGGTCGATCGCGCCGGAAGAAATCGTGACCTGGTCCGCGTAGGCCTCCACAAACTGCCAGGCTTTTTCGTCGTAGGGTTCGTCGCCCATTACCAGGAGCATGTTGGTGAGCTCGGCCCAGGCGCTGGATGCGATGGTGGGGTCCGCCATGACGATGCGGCCCTTCAGCTCGGGGCGGAGAAGGTCTTTGTAGCCGGTAAATTCATCGGGGTCGAGCCCAAGCTCTTTAAAGACATCCAGGTTCAGGAGCATGGCGCCGCTGCCGGACAGCTTGGAATTTGTGTAGTTGCCGGTGGTGTTTTGGAACTGCTTTGGGAGATTTTTATCGTTTGGCGAAACATATTCCATGTAGAGGTCCGGCTTTTGCATGTAGAAGTTGTAGTTCACCGCGCCCCAGTTCACGTCCGCCTGCGGATTTTCCTTTTCCGCGTCCAGCCGGGCCAGCACGTCGCCGGTGGCCATGGACTGAACGATCACCTTGATGCCGGTGGCCTGCTCGAAGGCCGGGATCACGGTTTGGATTTCTGCATCCGGGTTTGGGGTATAGATCACCAGCTCGCCGGCGCTTTGGGCCGGCGAGCTGCCGCCGCTGCCAGATGCGGGCGAGCCGCCCCCGCCCGCACAGCCGGCCAGGGAAAGCGTAAAAGACGCTGCCAGGATCACACTGAGAAGCCTTGTTTTCATTTTTTTGTCCTCCTTAATAAATGTGTTGTATTCAAGCTTGCCAGCTTTTCAAACGGTTTAGGGGGCCGCGGTCAGCCGCCGCAGGGGAGCCTTATTTCGTTCACGAAATGCCTCGCGATCTCCAGAGGGCGGGTGATGGCGGCCCCCACCACCACCGCCGTGGCGCCCAGCTCCAGCATTCTGCGGGCCTGCCAGGGCTCCTGGATGCGCCCCTCGGCGATCACGGGCACCTGCACCTGCGCCGCGATCCGGCCGACCAGCTCAAAGTTCGGCCCGGCCATGGGGGGGTCTCCCCGCACATACCCGTTCAGGGTGGTGCCCACAAAATCTGCTCCGGCGTTTTGCGCCGCGAGCGCGTCCTGCAGGGAAGAGCAATCCGCCATGATGGGCTGGTGAGGGTATCTGCGTTTTACCTGTTCCAAAAATTCCTTTGCGCTCTCGCCGTGGGGCCTGCGGCTGCGGGTAAAATCCAGCGCAATGATGTCGCAGCCTGTTTCCACCAGTGCGTCCACCTCGGCCAGTGTGGGGGTGATGTATACGCTGCTGCCGGCGTAATCTTTTTTTATGATCCCGATGACCGGCAGCGGCACCTCGCGCATGATGTCCCGGATGTCCTGCACGCCGTTTGCCCGTATCCCCACGGCGCCCGCCTGGCACGCCGCCTTCGCCATCAGCGCCATCACCCCCCCCTGCGGCCGGTACAAAGGCTCCCCAGGCAGCGCCTGGCAGGAGACGATCAGGCCGTGGGACAGCTTGTGAAGAAGTTCGCTCTTTTCCATATTGAGTAACACTCCATTTTTTGATTAAAAAAGAAGTTTTACTTCTTTCATGCTTACACTACCACTTTTTTTGTCGATTGTAAATAGTTTTTTGGATAAATTACAAAAAAATTGAGACTAGGATCATAGAATTGTGCAATTTCTTTTGCGGGGTCATCTTTCACTCTTTTTGCAAATCATTGGCCGGGCACTTGAAATTCTGCGCCGGGATGTATTATATTTAGGAGGAAGTAATTGCTGTTTTTTCTCAAGACACTTCGCTTGACCAGCTGTGCCTGCCGCCCTTTTTCTGTGGCTGGCCATCTGTTCTGTTCCACCGCTCACACGACCGTAAAGCGGAAAGCGATACCGCGGGCTGATTCATCATACCTGAACATAGACTTGCAGGGAGGCAGCAAATGGACAACATCTTTCACGTGATCGAGGCCAATTATCCGCAGTATACCAATGCGGACAAAAAAGTGGCGTCGTACATTTTGCGCGAAAAAGAGGGCGTCACCAACATGACCCTGGCGGACATTGCAGAGGGCGCTAAGGTCTCGGAGGGAAGCGTGATCCGCTTCTGCAACAAGCTGGGCATCAAAAAGCTGATCGACCTGAAAATATGTATCGCAAAAATTTCCGCCAAGGAAAACGAACGAGCCAATGCCCTGGGTTCTGCGCTGGAAAATGAATTTGCAGAGATCATTCACAACACGGCCTCGCTGATCTCGCCTGCACAGATCGAGCAGGCCGTGGATATCATCGAACAGCGGCGGCATATTTACTTTTTTGGCATTTCTGTGAGCGGGATTGCCGCCCGCATGGGCGAAAACAGCTTTCTGCGCATGGGGAAATCCTCCCAGGCGATCGAGGAGGGGCACATGCAGATGCTTACCGCCTCGGCCATGTCTGCGGACAATGCGCTGGTGGTATTTTCGCTCACCGGCAATACAAAAGACACCTGTGAGGCGGCCGCCGCGGCAAAGCTTCGCGGGGTAAAAATCATTTCCATCACGAGCTACCGCAATTCCCAACTGGCAAAAATTTCGGACATTGTTTTGCAGACTTCGGCAAAAGAAGAGATTATAAACGGCGGCCGCATCACCGGGCTGATCAGCCAGATGTTCGTGCTGGACCACCTGAAACGGGAATACACGGCAAGGCATTCCGAGGTTGTTTCGCAGCTGAAGGAGGACCTTGCCAAAACCATTCTGCTGAAAAAGCTGTGAGCGGCCGCGCGGGCTGCCAGGGGCCCCATGCAGCGCACAACGGCCGGCGAAGCCTGAGAGTACAGGCTTCGCCGGCCGTTGTTTTTTGGCTGCCGGGCTTCAGAAAGGGCGCCGGGGGAGCGCTGCTTTTTGCCCGGCAGGGCACACAAAAAGGGGCTGCTGCAAAACCTTCTGTTTGCAGCAGCCCCGCGGTTTATGGGAAAAAGGGTCAGGCCTGGGTGCGCTCGCCCAGGGTAATATTCAGGGTCATGAGCTCGCGGTTACGGTCTACCTGGACCTCCACCACGTCGCCCGCGTTGAGGTCTTTCAGGGCGTTGGTCACGTCGCCGGTGCTTTCGACCAGCTGGCTGCCCACGCTGACGATCCGGTCGCCCACCTTCATGCCCGCCTTGTCGGCCCCCGAACCGCTGGTGACGCTTTGCACGTACACGCCAAAGCTGCTCACGCCGTACTGCATGGCGGTCTGCGCGTCCGAGATGGAGATGACCGTGATGCCCAGGGCGGGCCGGCCGGTCACGTAGCCGTTCTCAATCAGGTCCTGCGCCACCTGTTTTGCGGTGTTGATGGGAATGGCGAAGCCCAGGCCCTCGGCGTACTCGCCGGTGGATTTGGCATTCACGATGCCGACCAGCTCGCCGTTTGCATTAAACAGGCCGCCGCCGGAGTTGCCGGGGCTCACGGCCGCGCTGGTCTGCATAAGGCGCATGGTGTTGCCCTGCACGGTGACCTCGCGGTCCAGGCCGGAAATGATGCCGTCGGTGGCGGTGTTGCTGAGGGTGCCCAGGGGGTTGCCCACCGCGATGGACAATTCGCCCACCTGCACACTGTCGGAATCGCCGAGCACCGCGGGGGTCAGGCCGGTGGCATCAACCTTGAGCACCGCGATGTCGCTCTGGCTGTCTGTGCCGATGAGCTTGGCGGTGTATTCGGTGTCGTCCGAGAGCTTGACCTTGATCTGCTGGGCGCCCTCGATCACGTGGTTGTTTGTGATGATGTAGCCGTCGGCGGTAAAGATCACGCCGCTGCCGGCGCCGCTGACCACCTGCTGGCCGCCCCAGAAGTTGCTGGTGACCATCTGCTCGGTGGTGACTGCCACCACGCTGGGGTTCACGGCGTTGATCACGCCCACCAGGTTGGCGGCAGTGGTGCCGGTGCCGGAGGCCGGGGTGGAGGTGGGAGCCTGGTACACGATGCGGTCGGTCTGGCCGGCGCTGGCCGCCTTAAAGCCCGCGTAGCCGCCGCCGAAGCTCACGCCTGCAACCAGAACCAGGGCCAGCGCCCCGGAGAAGATCTTTTTGCCCCTGCCTTTTTTCCTGCGGGGCGGTTCGGAGCCCAGGGGGCCCTGCTCGCCCATTTCGGGGGGAAGGGGCTGATAGGGGCTGGGAGCCGGGGTATAGCCGTTGTGATACAGGCCGGAATAATCGTATTCCCACTTGTTTTCCATGCTTTATCATCCTTTCTCTATGCGAAGGGGCCCGGGGCGCCGCTGTGCCCCCGTTTACAGGCCCTGTGCTTTTGTTCTGAGGCTAGTATACCGTTCAATCGTGAAAAACCTTTCATGGCGGGGTGAAAAAACTGTGAAAATCTTGTATAATACATGTATTCCGGCGGTTTCTGCCGGATGCTATTACCATACCACATTTCAGCAAAGGGGGCAACCGGATGCGGGTGGAGCAGCGGCAGGAAAACGGCCTGACACGCTTTGTTTTATATAAGGAAGCGCTGGTTGTGGGCGGCTGCGCGTGCCGCGCAGAGGGCGGCGGTACAGAGCTGCTGGAGCTGAGCGTGCTGCCCGAATGGCGCCGCAAAGGCTACGGCAGCTATCTTTTAAAAGAGGTGCTGCGGGCCACCGGCGGCTACGGACCCAGGAGCCTTCACACCGCCCCCGCCCCCGAAAACGCGGCGGCGCAGACGCTGCTGAAAAAGTTCGGCTTTGCGCCGCGGGGCGCCTGCTGGGCACGCAGACGGGCGGCGGACCCCACCGCCGTGGGCCTGACCCACGCTTTTTTGGAGCGTACCCTGGCTTTGGGGGGCTTTTTTGTGGACGCCACCTGCGGCAACGGAAACGACACCGAGTTTTTGTGCCGCCTGGCCGGGCCCGGGGGGCGGGTGCTGGCGCTGGACGTGCAGCAAAAAGCGGTGGACGCCACCAACGCCCGGCTTGCCGCCGCGGGCCTGGCAGAGGTGGGCCGCGCGGTGCGGGCGGACCACGCCCGCCTGGGGCAGCTGGTGCATAGGGGCAGCGCCGACTGCGTGGTGTTCAACTTCGGCTACCTGCCGGGCGCGGATCATGCGCTGTTCACCGTGCCCCAAAGCAGCCTGCCGGCGGTGGAGGCCGCGCTGGAGGCACTGAAGCCGGGCGGGGTGCTGGCCGCCTGCCTGTACAGCGGCGGGCCCAACGGCAGCGGGGAAAAGCGGGCCCTGCTGGAATATTTCCGGGGGCTGCCCCCGGCTGGGTATACCCTGCTGGTGTGCGAGTTTGCCAACTGGGCTCCCACTGCGCCGCTGCCCTGTTTTGTGCTGAAAAAGTAAGGGCACGGGCGGCCCCGCCCCGCAAAAAAATGCGTGTTTTTAAAAATGCAAACCAGAGTTTACAGATTTACAAAGCAGCCTTTCTGGCGCATTTTGCCCGGCGGTGGGATACTGAAACCAGAAAAGGAGGGCATTCAAATGACATTGGGAGAAACCATTCGCGAGCTGCGCAGGGAAAAGGGCCTTTCGCAGGAGCAGCTGGCCGAGCGCACCGGACTTTCGCGCCAGACCATTTACAAATGGGAGAGCGGCCAGGCTGCGCCGGATCTGGAAAACCTGAAAACGCTGGCCGGGGCGCTGGGCACCACCGTGAGCCACCTTTTGGGCGAAGCGCCGCCCCCCAGCCGGCCGGACCCGCAGGACCCGCTGGACAAGGGCACCCGCATGGTAAAAAAGCACTGGCGCAAGGGCGGGTATGTGCTGATGGCGTACGGCGCCGGGGCGGTGGTGTTCGGCCTGGTGGGCCGGGCCATGTTGGGGGGCTTTTTCCGCGCAAGCGCCCAGGTTCCCGCCGGCTTTTCGCCGCTTGCGGAAGGCGGATCGCCCTTTGGGGCAATGCAGAGCGTGATGCTGCTGGTGCCCACCGTGGTGCTGTTTGCAGGCGCAGCCATGGTGGCCGTTGGCGGGTACCTGGCCTGGAAAGACTGGAAGCTCAACCACAAAAAATAGGGGGGCAGCGCCCCCTTTGCCCGGCGGGAAAAGCCCCGCCGGGCGTTTTTTTTGCAGGCACCGGGGGTTTGAGAAAAAAAGCTTGACTTGGAGCGCACTCCAGGGTGCAGGCTGGAAGCGGGACGAAAACAGGGGCGCTTTGCGCGCCCTCAGGAAAAGGAGAAAACGCAATGGGGAAAAGGATACTGGTCCTGTCGGCCAGCCCGCGCCAGGGCGGCAACTCGGATATTTTGTGCGACGAGTTCATACGGGGTGCCGCCGAGGGGGGCACCGCTGTGAGAAGGTGTTTTTGCGGGATCAAACGATCGGCTACTGCACCGGCTGCGGCGTGTGGGAGAAGGGCGAAGTGAAGGGCACCGCCCACATGCAGGCCGCTTACCGGATGGGAAAAAACGCCTGAAACAGCGCAGGAAACAGCCCGACACAGCGGCCGGGCCCCAAAGAAACCCTGCACGCCGCCCCGGCGGGCCAAAAAGGGCCTGCCGGGGCGGTTTTGCGCAGGTTTAAGGCCATTTTTTGCGCTTTTCTCTTGCCAAAGCGCCCGGCAGTGTATAATATTAAAGTATTATGGATTTTTGCCAGGGGCCCCAGGGGCCCAGGATAGAGGAGGAAGAACAATTATGGCCGATCTACGGCAGGAGATACAGCGCCGGCGCACCTTTGCCATCATCAGCCACCCGGACGCGGGCAAGACCACGCTCACCGAAAAGCTGCTGCTGTACGGCGGGGCGATCCAGCAGGCGGGCAGCGTGAAGGGCAAGCAGAGCGCCCGCCACGCGGTGAGCGACTGGATGGAGATCGAAAAGCAGCGCGGCATTTCGGTGACCAGCTCGGTGCTGCAATTTGAATACGCGGGCAAGTGCGTGAACATTCTGGACACCCCGGGCCACCAGGATTTTTCAGAGGACACCTACCGCACCCTGATGGCCGCCGACTCCGCCGTCATGGTCATCGACGCGGCCAAGGGCGTGGAGGCGCAGACCATTAAGCTGTTCAAGGTGTGCACCCTGCGGCACATCCCCATTTTTACCTTTGTAAACAAGATGGACCGGGAGGCCCGCGACCCCTTTGACCTGATGGAGGAAATCGAAACGGTGCTGGGCATCCGCACCTACCCCATGAACTGGCCCATCGGCTGCGGCAAGGAGTTCAAGGGCGTATTCGACCGGGGCAGCCGCCATATCCTTGCCTTTCAGAGCGACGGCAAGGCCAACGGCGTGAAGATCCTGGACAAGATCGAGGCGGAGCTGGGCGACGCCCGGCTGGACGAGCTGCTGGGCGCGCCCCTGCACGAAAAGCTCACCGAGGACATTGAGCTGCTGGACGGCGCCAGCTACGACTTTGACCTGGACGCCATCGGCTGCGGGGCGCTGAGCCCCGTGTTTTTCGGTTCGGCGCTCACGAATTTTGGGGTGGAGCCCTTTTTAAAGGAATTTTTGCGCCTGGCGCCCCCGCCCCTGCCCCGCGAGAGCCTGGGAGGCCGGGTGGAGCCCACCCAGGAAACCTTTTCGGGGTTTGTTTTCAAGATTCAGGCCAACATGAACAAGGCCCACCGGGACCGGATCGCGTTCATGCGCATCTGTTCGGGCCGCTTTGAGCGCGGCATGGAGGTCACCCACGTACAGGGCGGCAAAAAGATCAAGCTCGCCCAGTCCACCCAGCTGATGGCCCAGGACCGGGCGGTGGTGGATGTGGCCTACGCGGGCGACATCATCGGCCTGTTCGACCCGGGTATCTTTTCCATCGGCGATACCCTGTGCACCGGCAGGGAAAAGATCCAGTATGCGGGCATCCCCACCTTTGCGCCGGAGCATTTTGCCCGTATCACCCAGGTGGACACCATGAAGCGCAAGCAGTTTGTAAAAGGAATGGAGCAGGTGGCCCAGGAGGGCGCCATTCAGATCTTCCGCGAGCTGGGCGCCGGCATGGAGGAAGTGATTGTGGGCGTGGTGGGCGTTTTGCAGTTCGAGGTGCTGGAATACCGCCTGAACAACGAGTACAATGTGGACATCCGCCTGGAAAAGCTGCCTTACGAGCACATCCGCTGGATCGAAAACGAGGACCTGGATCCCAAGACCCTGGACCTGACCAGCGACACCAAGCGCATCGAGGACCTGCGGGGCAACAAGCTGCTGCTGTTCACCTCGCCCTGGGCCATCACCTGGGCCGAGCAGCACAACGCGGGGCTTTTGCTGAGCGAGTTCGGTACCAACGAATAACATGCGGCCCGGGCCATGAAAAAGGCCCGGGCTGTTTTTATAAGATCAGGGCTGTTCGCGGCGGGGCTGCCGTGGTACAATAAGGGCAACATACTGCAAACGAAAGAGGTGTAAAGGCGCGTGGATATCGTTACTTTGCGGGAGCTGCGCTTCCGCCAAAAATATTTGCGGCAGGTGCGCCACATCACGCTGGATCCCAAGGGACCCGGCGTGGTGCGGCTGCACATGGTGCCGCCCAAAACCCTGCTGCGGCGCAAGGTGCCCTATGTGGTGATCCTGAACGGGCACGACGTGCTGCCGCTGAATCTCTCCTGGGCGGTGCTGCTGGCCTGCCTGATGGACTCGCTGGCCCCCTTTGAGGGCAAAGAGGTGGCCGAGGCCGACTGGGGCGCCATTACCGGGCGGGCCGTGGCGGCCGCGCGGCTGGTGTATCCCCGGGTGCGGCGCGAGCGGATGGAGGAGGAGCTTGCCCGGATGCTGCAGAGCTTCACCGCCCTGGCCCAGGGCGAAGAGCCGCCCGAGCCGGTGGGGGTGATGAGCCTGGCCGACTACGCGCCCCAGATGCCCGCGCCCCACCGGATGGACCTGCTGGTGAGCGCCATGCAAAAGGAAGGGCGCTGGAACTGCAACCAAAAGTGCCTGCACTGCTATGCCGCGGGCCAGCCCCAGGGCGAAACCAAGGAACTGACCACCCCCCAGTGGAAGGAGATCCTGGAAAAGCTGCAGAAAGCCGGCGTGCCCCAGGTGACCTTTACCGGGGGCGAACCCACCCTGCGGCCGGATCTTGTGGAGCTGGTGGAAGCGGCCCAGTGGTTTGTGACGAGGCTGAACACCAACGGGCGCCTGCTCACAAAAGAGCTGTGCGCGGCGCTGTATGAGGCCAGCCTGGACAGTGTGCAGATCACCCTGTATTCCGCCGACGAGGCGGTGCACAACGCACTGGTGGGCGCGCCCGGCTTTGCCGACACCGTGGCCGGCATCCGCAACGCGGTGAAGGCGGGCCTTTCGGTGAGCGTGAACACGCCGCTGTGCAGCCTGAACCGGGATTACGCCGCCACCCTGGCGTTTTTGAAAACACTGGGGGTGCGGTATGCCACCTGCTCGGGGCTGATCCCGGCGGGGGGCGCGCTGACCGAGGGCTCGGCGGCCACCCGCCTGGGGGCCGAAGAGCTGGAGCAGGTGCTGCGCGGCGCGGTGGAATATTGCCATGAGAACGGCATGGAGGTGGACTTTACCAGCCCGGGCTGGCTGGCGGAGGAAACGCTGCTGGGCATGGGGCTCAGCTTTGCGCCCACCTGCGGGGCATGCCTTTCCAACATGGCCGTGGCGCCGGACGGCGGGGTGGTGCCCTGCCAGAGCTGGCTGAGCGGCCCGGCGCTGGGCAGCCTGCTGACGGGGGATTGGAAAACGATCTGGAACAGCCCGGCTTGCGCGAGGATCCGGGCCGAGAGCGCAAAGCTGGAGCACACTTGCCAGCTGCGCGGCGGGGAAGGGGGCGGCGCGAAGTGAAAAAGAAGTTTTTTTGCCTGCTGGCGGCGGTCTGCCTGCTGGCCCTGGCGCTGACCCCGGCCGCAGGCGCGGCGGCGTATCTGGACGAGATCGAGAGCTACAGCGTGGCCGTGACCCTGCGGGACGACGGCAGCGCGGACCTTGTGTACGACATCCGCTGGAAGGTGCTGGATTCCAGCAGCGAGGGGCCCCTTGAATGGGCCAAGGTGGGCGTGCCGAACCAGAACATCGACGAGCTCACCGCCCTGTCGGGCAGCATCCGCCGCATCCGCCCCTACGACGAGGGGGGCAGCTACGTGCGGCTGGATCTGGACCGCAGCTATTACGCGGGCGAGACCGTGCAGCTGCAGTTCAGCCTGCATGCCACCCACCTGTACGAGGTGAACGAGGACGGCTCGGTGAACTATGAGTTCACCCCGGGCTGGTTCGACGCGGCCGAGACCGGCGTGCTGGAGCTCACCTGGGCCGCGGGCAATGAAACGGGCGAGTACGGCCTGAGCTATCGGGGCGGCGACCGCTCGGAGCCGGAGGCGGAAACCGTGCCGGGCGGCGCGCACATTGTTTGGCGGGACCTGCCCGCCGGCGCGCGCATGACCCTGACGGCGGACTATGCGGACCAGAGCGGCTTTGCAGCCGCTCCCCTGGACCCGGAGCTGGGGCGCTCTTACGCGCAGGACGGCGGCGGGGAATCGGGCGCGGGCGAGATCCTGTTCGGGCTGCTGTTTACGATATTGATCATCTGGCTGCTGTGCCGCCGTTTTTCGGGCGACTACTGGCTGGGAGGCTTTGGGGGCTGGTTCTGGCCCCACCACCATCACCACGGGCCCGGCCCAGGCCCCGGTCCGGGCGGCCCGGGGGCACCGGGCGGCGGCTTCGGCGGCTTTGGCGGCGGCGCCTCCCGCGGGGCGGGCGCCGGGCGGCGATCCGGCGGCGGCCATTCGGGCGGCTGTGCCTGCGCCTGTGTGTCCTGCGCGTGCGCGTGCGCCTGCGCGGGCGGCGGCCGGGCGGGCTGCAGCGCCAAAGAGTTCCGCGGCGGCGCGGCCATCAACACAAAGGCGGTGCTGGCCGCGCTGGGCGACGGCACAGAGCGGGAGGAAACGACCGATGGGCAGTGATTGGGAAGACCTGATGAGCGGGGTGTTCGGCTCGGGCGGGAAGCTGAACTTTGCCGGCGCCGAGGGCAGGGACCGGGCAAAGCAGGCCCAGGACGCCCTGGCCCAGGCGCAAAAAGAGCTGGAAGCCACCCTGGAACGCCAGAGAAGTGCAAAGACTGCGGCAGACGCGGTGAGCGGCGAGCAGCTGCTGAAAAACAGCGCGGCGCTGGACGAGCAGCTCAAGCGCCAGGCCCGGGAGATCAGCGAGATGGGCCGTGATCTGACCCACAACATGCAGCAGGACGGCCTGCTTTCGCCCCAGGAGGCCCGCAAAACCCAGAAGATCCCCGGCCCCGGCGAGGCACAGGAGCTGTTCCGCCAGGCGGCGGAGGAGGCCGCCGGCCGCATTTTGGGGCAAAAGGAATTTGTGACAAGCCTGCTGGGGGCGTTTCAGCGGCCCTTCGTGATGGGGACCGAGGGCGAGGGGGCGCGCAACGTGATCCTGGTGTGCGGCCCG
>NZ_DBGCTQ010000099.1:0-22464 GCF_048388525.1 Allofournierella sp.
CTTTTCTTCTTTGCTTCGCATGATATATTTTCGTCGCATATTTTCTCTCTCCTTTTCCTTTATACTAACACAAAAAGATGGTAGGCACTTTCGTGTCTACCATCTTTTTACCACTTCACGTTTTTGCGCCGGGCTTTTCACTGGCCTATTCCTCGTAATAAAAGCAGCCGACCCCCACCGCGCCGGGGCCGGTGTGGCAGGCGATGCTCAGCGCCAGGGGCGCGGCCTGCACATTGCATTTTGGAAACCGTGTCTGCACGTACCGGTGCCATTTGCGGCCCAGCTCCTCGCTGCCGGTCCACGCCACGCCCAGGTGCATGGGCTTGCCCTCAAACCGCCCGGTCAGGTCCGCGCACAGCGCGTCCAGCATTTTTTCAGCCGCCTGGCGCATGCCCCGCACCTTGGCGTAGGCGTCCACCTGGCCGCCCTGGATCTGCAGCACCGGTTTAATGTTCAGCACCGTGCCGATGGCGGCCGCGCCCGGCGTGACCCGGCCGCCCTGTTTCAGGTATTTCAGGGTGTCGGCCGTCACATAAATGCTGGCGTCCAGCGCGTGCTCTTCCAGCCGCCGGCGGATCTCGGCCGCGGTAAACCCTCTGCCCGCCAACAGCACCGCGTCCTTCACCGCCTGCCGTTGTGTGAGCGAGATGCGCCGGTTGTCCGCCACCTCCACCCGGCCGCCATATTCACCCGCCAGGCTGCGGGCCGTGGCGCACCCGCTGGAAAGGGCGCTGGTCATGGGGATGTGCACGATCTCATCGTGGGTCTTCAGCAGCTCCTCCCACAGGCCTGTCACCTCACCGGGGCTGGGCTGGCTGGTGGTGATCCCGGCCCCGGCGGCCTGTCTTGCGTAAAACTCAGCGGCGCTCAGGTCCACCCCCTCGTACAGCCATCTGCCGTCGATGCAGAACGGCATGGGCAGGGTGTACACCCCCAGCTTCTTCGCCTGTTTTTCAAAAATCCCGCTGTTGCTGTCGGTCACCACGGCGATCTTCATCTTGTAGCCCCATCCTTCTGCCTGCCAGGGCGGCCGCAGCGCCCGTACTCTGTGTGTTCAAGAAGTATGGTATCATTCAGGGCTGCGTTTGTCAAACGCAGCCCTTCCCGGGCGCGGGGCGCGGCCCCCAAAAAAGCGCTGGCATTGCCGCGGGGCATGTGCTATAATTATGCTGTATTTTTATGCGCTGAACGGCGCCAAAGGAGCGCGGCTTTTTTCATGACCTATCGTTTGATCCCGCAAAACGGCGATACCGTGCCGGTGCCCCAGCTGGTGTTCGCCGCCCTGCCCCGGGCGGGCGGCGAACTGGTGCGGGTGGCCCTTTATATCCTCGCCACCCACAGCACCGACCCCAAGGATATCGCCCACGCCCTTGGCCTGAAAAATGCGCAGGCCGCGCAAAAAGCGCTGGACTTCTGGTTCGGCGCGGGCCTTTTGGAGCCCGAGCAGCCGGTCCGGGGGCCGGCCCCCGAGCCGGAAAAGGCCGCCCCCCTCACCGCCGAGGAGCTGCGGCTGGCCGCCATGCACGACCCTGTGGTAAGCATGCTCGCCACCGAGGCCCAGAACTACCTGGGCAAGGCGCTGGGTCAAAAGGATATCCAGCGCCTTGTGTCGCTGTACGTGAACGAGAGCATCCAGCCCGAGGTCATTTTGCTCTGTGCCGCGCACATCGCCTCAAAGGGGCGCCACTCGGTGGGGCAGCTCGAGCGTGAGTTGGACCGCTGGGCCGAGGCCGGGGTCACCGGCGGCCAGGAGGCCGAGCAGTACCTGCAGCTGCTGGCCCAGCGCGAAAAGCGTGAAAAGGCGGCCGCGGGTCTTCTGGGCGTTGACCCGGCCGACCTGACCATGGCGGACAAGCGCTGCATCCGCCGCTGGTACGAGGAATACCGTTACACCGACGCCATGGTGGAGGAGGCGGTGCTGCACGCCGGCGCAAACAAGGACGCAAAATATGTAAATGGCATTTTAAAAAGCTGGCACGCCAAGGGCTGGCGCACCCCGGCCGACGCGCGCGGCGCCGGCCAGCTGGAGGGCAGCAACATCCGTGTGGACCGCGCCGCCCCCAGCGGCAACGACATCCTGCGCCGCGCCGTGAACCGGCCCCTGCGCTTAAAACGGGAGGAATAACGCCATGCGCACCAAGACTGAACTTTACCGCGAGGCCAAACGCCGGGTCGAAAGCCGCCGCCAGCAGGCCGTGACCGAAGCCGTTGCGCGCCGCGCGGCCGCACTGGCAGCCATTCCCGGTCTGGAATCCGCCGAGCAGCAGGTCCGCCTGCTGGGGCTCAAGGCGGTGCAGCTTGCCGCCCAGGGCGCCGGCGAGGGCGCGGTGACGGACGCCCAGTCCACCCGGGCGCTGGCCCAGGCCGAGCTCGACCGCCTGCTGGCCGCCCATGGCTATGGCCCGGGCAGCCTGGCGCCAAAATTCACCTGTCCCTTTTGCCAGGACACCGGCCTTGCAAAAGGGCGGCTGTGCGAATGTGTGGGCCGGGCGGCCCGCGATCTCCGCCGGGAGGAAATCAGCGCCGGGTCTCCCTTGGCCCTGTGCACCTTCGGGACCATGCAGCTGCGCTATTATCCCGACCGGCAGGACCCCGACACGGGCGTCAACATCCGTGCGTACATGGGCGAGACCCTGGCCGCCCTGGGGGAATACGCCGATGCCTTCGATCTCAAAAGCGCCAACCTGCTCATCACCGGCAATGCGGGCCTGGGCAAGACCCACGCTTCCCTTTCCATCGTGGACCGGGTGCTGAAAAAGCAGTGGGACGCCATTTATATCAGCGCGCAGAACCTTTTCAGCCAGCTGGAGCGCGAGCGCTTTTCAGACAATTGCTCCCTGCTGGAGGCGGTGCGCGAGGCCGACCTGCTGGTGCTGGACGATCTCGGCACCGAGCACGTCAACCCCTATATGCTCAGCTGCTTTTACGACATTCTGAACACCCGCATGCTGGAGCGCCGCCCCACCATCTACACCTCCAACATTGTGGACGGGCAAAAGTTCGAGGCCCGCTACACCGAAAAAATTGCCAGCCGCCTGGCCGGCAGCTGTGAGCCGGTGCTCTTTCTGGGCGACGACATCCGCCCCCTGCTCCACCCGTAACGCGCCATCATAAAAAGAAACGCCGTCCGGCGTTTCTTTTGTTTTGAGCGAAGAAAGGAATTATATGGAAATTTCCGAGCAAAACATCATGGGCACAAAGCCCATCACGCCCCTTTTGCTGGGCATGTCCTTTCCCATTATGATCAGCATGCTGGTGCAGGCCCTTTACAACGTGGTCGACAGCATCTTTGTCGCCCGCCTGTCAGACGCCGCCCTCACCGCGGTGAGCTTTGCCTATCCGGTGCAGATGCTTACCATCGCCGTGTCGGTGGGCACCAGCGTGGGCGTCAACGCCCTCTTGAGCCGCCGCCTGGGCGAGGGCAACCGCGGGGCCGCCGAAAAGGTGGCCCACAACGGCATTCTGCTAATGTTTGTCAGCTGGGCCGTGTTCGCGGTGTTCGGCCTGCTGGGCTCCGGGCTGTTTTTCAGCTTTTTCACCGATAACCCGGCCATCGCGGTGGACGGTGCGGCCTACCTGCGCACCTGCCTGGTGTTCAGCCTGGGCATGTTTTTGCAGATCTGCCTGGAACGCCTGATCCAGGTCACCGGCCGCACCGTGTTCCAGATGCTCAGCCAGCTCTCGGGCGCGGTTGCCAACATCGTGCTGGACCCCATCCTCATCTTCGGCCTGCTGGGCGCGCCCCGCATGGGCGTGCTGGGGGCCGCCGTTGCCACCGTGCTGGGGCAGACCCTGGGCTGCATCGTGTGCTTTGTGCTGAACCTCAAATACAACACCGAGGTGCGGCTGCACTGGCGCGGCCTGAAATTCGACTGGCCCAGCGTGCGGGGCATCTACGATGTGGGCCTGCCCAGCATCATCATGCAAAGCATCGGCAGCGTGATGAACTTCGGCATGAACAAAATCCTCATCACCTTTTCCGAAACCGCCGTGTCGGTGCTGGGGGTATACTTCAAGCTGCAAAGCTTTGTGTTCATGCCTGGCTTTGGCCTTACCAACGCCCTCGTGCCCATCGTGGGCTACAATTACGGCGCCCGCAACAAAGAGCGCATCAAAAAAAGCATCAAGGTGAGCCTTGTTATCATGACGATCATCATGGCGGTGGGCACCTTGATCTTTCAGGTATTTCCCGGCGCGCTGCTGTCCATGTTCGGCAGCGGGGGCGATCTCGCCCGCATCGGCGAGCCCGCGCTGCGCATCATCAGCCTCAGCTTTTTGCTGGCGGGCGTGGCCATCGTGTTCAGCAGCCTGTTCCAGGCCCTGGGCGAGGGGCTTTTAAGCCTTGCCATGAGCGTGTTCCGCCAGCTGGTGGTGCTGCTGCCCGCGGCATGGCTGCTCTCCTTTACCGGCAGCCTGGTCGCGGTGTGGTTCAGCTTTTTCATCGCCGAGGCCACCAGCATCCTGCTGGCGCTGGGCTTTTTCCGCCACACCTACAAAAATAAGATTCAAAAGCTCGAAACACTGCAGTTTCACTGATCGTCCCGCGCCTATGCAAGGCAGGCGGCCTCCAAAGGGCCGCCTGCCTTTTTTCTGCGCTCTGCACTTTTAAAAAGTTTATATTTTAGTAAATTTTAAGTAAATAATATTGACTTGCAAATCACCGATGATATAATCGAATCAAGAAGAATTTTAGGGAGGCATGCACACATGGCCACCATTAACGATGTTGCGCAGGCGGCCCGCGTATCGGCCGCCGCCGTCTCCCGGGTTTTAAATAAAGACGATCGCATCTCGGTCAGTCCCGAGGTGCGCGCCCGCATTTTCCAGGCGGCGCACACGCTGGGGTATGTGTCGCCCCGGCAGCGCCGGGCCGCCCAGCACAAAACTCATCTTACCATCGGCGTGGCGGACTGGCGGATCATCCGGCCCGACCGGCCGAATGTGCGTTTGTCCTCGCTCTCCTGCCTTGTGCAAATGATGACCGATCAATACGAAGTCGCTTTTGTTCGCCTTACGTTCGGCCAGCCCCAAACGGTGGACGGCGTGATCGCCTTTGGGGTCTTCAGCGCTGCCGAACTGGATTTTTTGCGCACCCTCTCCTTTGCCATTGTGTTTGTTAACTCCGACCAGCACAATTACGAGTTCGACCAGGTGCAGGTGGATTTTGACCGCGGCCTGGAAGAGATGGCCGCCTATCTGTTGGACCAAAAGCGTTACACCGGCATTGGCTACATCGGCGGGGTATACGACGGCAAAAACGGAAAGATCGGTCTGCACCGCGTCGCCGGGCTGCGGCGTGTGCTGGAAAGGCGCGGGATCTATGATCCCCGCACCTTCCACCTGGGCGAGATCAGCCGCGACAGCGGCTATGAACTGGCCAAAAAGGCCGCACGGGAAAACGCCCTGGCCGAAGCCATGCTGCTGGGCAGCGACCAGGTGGCCGAGGGCGCGCTCGAGGCCTTTCGCGAGCGCGGGTTCCGCGTTCCCAAAGACGTGGCCGTGATCATTTACCAGGATCTCCAGACCCTCGAGAGCAAATGGCCCACCGGCACCTGCATCGAGATGTTCCCCGACTATGTGTGGGAAAATGCATTGGAGCTTTTGTTCAGCCGCATCCATCAGCGCCGGGTGCAGGCCGTCACTGTTACGGTGCCCACCCGCATCAAGATCGGCGATACCGCCTGATCCCCTCGTTTGCAAGGAAGTCTTTCCTTACAATACAGCGCAATTCCTTGTTCGATCATGTTATAAATGACTAGGAGGAACATCAGATGAAAAAGACCGTATCTCTCCTGCTGGCCGGCGCGCTGTGCGCCGGTCTGTTGGCTGGCTGCAGCCAGCCGGCCAGCGTCCCGCAGAGCACCGGCTCCACCCCCGCCGGCGCTCCCTCGCAGGCCGCCAATCAGGCGATCGAAAAACTCAGCATTGCTTTCGTTCCCTCCCGCGAGCCCGAGGAGATCATCACCGCCACCGAGCCTCTCAAGGAAATGCTCACCGGCGAGCTGGCGGCCCTGGGGTACGACGTCAAGACCGTGGACATCACCGTAGGCACCAGCTACGAGGCTGTGGGCGAGGCCCTGTCTGCCGGTACCGCCGATGTGGGCCTGATCCCCGGCGGCACTTATGTGCTATACGATGACGGCTGCGACGTTCTGCTCACCGCCACCCGCGACGGCCTGTCCATCGACTCTGACAGCGCTAAGGACTGGAACGACAATGCGCCTACCCAGCCCACCACCAACCAGGTCACCAGCTACCGCGCGCTCATGATTGCCGGCCCCTCCGAAAAGGGCAAGGCCCTGGCCGCCAAGGTCAACGCCGGCGAAGATCTCACCTGGGAAGATGTGAGCGGCGTAAACTGGAGCGTTGCCAACTCCTCCTCCCCGGCCGGTTACATTTATCCGTCTCTGTGGCTGCAGGAAAAGTATGAAAAAAACATCACTGACCTGCCCCACGCCGTGCAGTCCGATTCTTACGGCAGCGCCTTTGCCCGCCTTGCCTCCGGCCAGGTAGACGTGCTCTGCACCTACGCCGACGCCCGCCGCGACTACGAGGATAAGTGGACCAGCGAGTACTCCATGACGGCCAGCATCTGGGAAGACACCGCCGTCATCGGTGTGACTCCCGCCATTTACAACGACACCATCAGCGTCAGCAAGTCCTCGCCCATCATGGACGACGCCTTCAAGGCTGCCCTTTCCCAGGCCTTCATCAACATCGGCAACACCGAGGAAGGCAAGGCGGTCATCGCCATCTACAGCCACAAGGGCTACATGACGGCCAACTCCGCTGACTACGACTCCGAGCGCGCCGCCCAGAAAATGATCCAGAGCCTGAACAGCGCCGGCTAATCCGCCAAATAGAATGATCTGGAAGAGGGAGGAAGCAGGCCGCTTTCTCCCTCTTTTGGAATGGAGATGGAACAGATGATTCAATTCGACAACGTAAGCAAGCGTTACCCCAACGGCTTTGAGGCGCTGCGGCACATCGACCTGACCATCGAACAGGGGGAATTTGTGGCGATCATCGGCCTTTCCGGCGCGGGCAAGTCCACCCTGATCCGCACCATCAACCGAATGCACGATATTTCCGGGGGAACTCTTGCGGTGGACGGCATCAACGTGATGGATCTGCACGGCCGCAGCCTGCGCGCGTTCCGCCGCCGCATCGGCATGATCTTTCAGTCCTTCAACCTGATCACCCGCACCACGGTCCTCAAAAACGTGCTCACCGCCTTTGTTCCCGACCTGCCCTGGTGGCGCGCCGTCCTCGGCATTTTTACGCGCGCCGAAAAAACCCGGGCCCTGGAAGCGCTCGATAAGGTGGGCATTCTGGACAAGGCCTTTGTGCGCGCCGACCAGCTCTCGGGCGGTCAGCAGCAGCGGGTCGCCCTGGCGCGCACCCTTGCCCAAAACCCCCAGATCATCTTGGCCGATGAGCCGGTGGCCTCGCTTGACCCCGTAACGGCAAAGCAGGTCATGGATGATTTCTTGCGCATCAATCGCGAGCTCAAGATCACCGTTCTGTTGAACATCCACCATGTGGATCTGGCTTTGCAGTACGCCACCCGCGTGGTGGGCATCCGTGCCGGTGAGATCGTGTACGACGGCCCTGCCGGCCAGGTGGATCAGGCGGCTCTGGACGCCATCTATCAGGGCAAACAGGAGGAACCGTCATGAGCCTGTACGATAAGCTCTTTCCGCCAAAGGTCATTCCCCTGCCAAACGGCAAGCAGGCTTCCAAACCCCGCTCCCGCGCGCCCTTGGCAATTCTGGTCCTGCTGGCGCTCTCGGTGCTTTCGATCCGGGTCACCGGGTTTGACATGCAGGTGCTGGTGAGCCGTATCAAGGAATTTTTTGTGATACTGGGTCAGATGGTCCCTCCGGAATGGAGTTATATGCCCCAGATCTGGCAGCCCCTGTTCGACACCATCAAAATGTCTTTGCTGGGCTCGGTGATCGGCTCGTTGCTGGTGATCCCCTTTGCCATGCTCGCCTCCACCAATATCATCCACAATCGGGTAGTGGTCGGCGCCATGCGGCTGCTGCTCAGCATCATCCGCACTCTGCCCACCCTGGTGTGCGCTCTCATCGCCACCTATATGTTTGGTCTTGGCACACTGGCAGGCACCACCGCCATTGCCATCTTTACCTTTGCCTACATCGGCAAGATCCTGTACGAGGAGATCGAAACGGTGGACATGGGCGCGTTCGAGGCCATGGAGGCCATGGGCGCCACCAAGCTTCGGGCCTTTGTCAGCTCCATCGTGCCCCAGGTGCTGCCCTCCTACCTCTCCAACTGCTTGTTCTGCTTCGAGGGGAATGTGCGGTACGCCTCCATTCTGGGCTATGTGGGGGCCGGCGGCCTGGGTCTGCTTTTGAACGAAAAAATCGGCTGGCGCGAGTACTCCAGCGTGGGCATGATCCTGCTGGCCCTGTTCGCAACCGTATTTGTGATCGAATCCATCAGCCGCGCCGCGCGCAAACGGCTGGTGTAAGGGGGCTGCCATGAACGAACGAATTGAACGCGCTTATGCACAGCGCCCCCGCAAATGGGTGTTCGAGCTCTGCACCGCGCTGGTGGTGGCCGCCCTGCTCGTCTGGAGCTGCACCGCACTCGAAACCAGCGGCACCACCCAAAGCGGCTCCAAGATCGCGCTGAACATTCTTTCCGGCATTTTCCATCCCGACACACGTCTGCTGTTCAGCTTCACCACCCAGGGGGTCCCCTATCTGCTGCTGGAAACCATCTGCATCGCTTTCCTGGGCACGGTGGTGGGCGCCGTCATCTCCATTCCTCTGGCGTTTCTCTCTGCCTCCAACCTCACACCCCGGCCGGTGGCCTTTTTGGGCCGCATGATCATCATGGCCGTGCGCACCGTGCCTGCTTTCGTGTATGGTCTTATGTTCATCCGCGTCACAGGGCCCGGCGCTTTTGCGGGCCTGCTCACCATGTCGCTCTGCTCCGTGGGCATGGTCAGCAAAATGTACATCGAGGCTATCGAGGATCTGGATGTCCGGGTCCTGGAATCGCTGGACGCCGCAGGCTGCACCTCCTGGCAGAAGATCCGCTACGGCATCCTGCCCCAACTGTTGCCAAATTTCGCCTCCACGGCCATCTATCGGTTCGACATCAACCTTCGCGACGCCACCGTTTTAGGCCTGGTGGGCGCGGGGGGCATCGGCGCTCCCCTCATCTTCGCTATGAACAGCTACCGCTGGAACGAGGCGGGCGCCATTCTGGCCGGGCTGATCGTGCTGGTGCTGATCGTGGAATGGATCTCCACCAAGATCCGCGTAAAGCTGGCCCGGGGGTAAACGATGAAACAAACTTTTCAGATCTGCTACACCTCCGACACCCACGGTCATGTCTTCCCCGTCAACTACGCCGCCCATTCCCCCGAGGCCTCCGGCCTGCTGAACCTTGCCTGCCAGGTTGGAAAGGACGGCGACACCCTGCTTCTGGACGGCGGTGATTCCCTGCAGGGCACCCCTCTTTCCCAGTACTATCTCGATCATTCCGCAGCCTGCGCGGTCCATCCCATTGCCGCGGCCTTCAACGCGCTGGGGCTGGACTATTTCACCTTGGGCAATCATGATTTCAATTTCGGCTATGAAGCTTTAAAAAGCTATCTCTGCGCCATGAACGCCGTGTGCCTGTGTGCAAACCTGCAGGACCTAAAGGGTGAGCTTCCCCTACGCGCCGAAGCGGTCCACACTCTGGCAAGCGGCCTGCGGGTGGGGATCACCGGCGTTGTGACCGACCATGTGAACGTGTGGGAACAGCCCCAAAACCTGGAGCATCTGCGCGTCACGGACACGTTCCAGGCCGCCAAAGCCGCGCTTGCCCGCCTGCGCCCTTTGTGCGAGGTGTGCGTGTGCATCTACCACGGCGGCTTTGAAAAGGATCTCGCCACCGGGCGCACCCTCTCCTCCAGCGGCGAAAATATTGCCTGCAAAATGGCCCGTGAGCTCAATTTCGATCTTCTTTTGACCGGCCACCAGCACATGGCTGTGGAGGGGGTGCGGCTTGGCGGTACCTATGCCGCGCAGCCCCCCGCGGGCGCCGGCCAATACCTGCGTGTAAAGGGTGTTTACAGCGGCGGCGCCTGCCGTTTTTCCTCTGCTCTGCTACCCGTCGGGCGGCGCCATCCTGCCCAGCCTTATCAGGATCTGCTCGGTCTGGAAGAAAAAGTCCAGGCTTGGCTGGACCAGCCCATCGGCACGCTGCACGCCCCCATCCCCCCTGAAGAAAAGCTTTCCTCCGCCCTCTATGGCAGCCAGGTGGCTGCCCTGTTCAACCAGGTCCAGCTGGCCGCCACCGGCGCAGATTTTTCCTGCACCAGCCTGGGCAACGCCCCGGTGGGCCTTGCCTCCCCTGTGACCATGCGCGGGGTGACCTCGGCCTATCTTTTTTCCAACACACTGGTGGTGCTGCAGGTCACCGAGCCGGTTCTGCGGGCCGCGCTGGAGCGGTGCGCCGCGTATTTCACCTTAAAAAACGGCCGGCCCGCGGTGTCGGAAGCATTTCTTCTTCCCAAGATCGAGCACTACAACTACGACTTTTTCGCGGGCCTTGCCTATACCTTCGATCTGCGCCGGCCGGTGGGCAGCCGGGTAACGCGCCTTGCCAGGCTGGGCGGCGCGCCCCTGGGCCCCGGCCCCTTTAGCCTTTGCACCAGCAATTACCGGGCCACCGGTACCGGGGGCTACGAGGCCCTTCGCGATTGCCCGGTGCTGTGGCGCGGAAGCACCGAAATGCCCGAGCTGGTCGCGCGCTATATCCAGGCCCACAGCCCTCTGCCCCCCCTTCATAACGCTGACCTGGAGGTCGTGTGGCAGGCTTGACAAACCCGCGGCGCCGTGGTTTGATAAGGTAGATTCCAGCTTTAGAGAGGAAGCGCTGTATGGACCGGTTCGAACTTGCGCAAAAACTTATTTTACAGGCGGGGGCCGCGCTTCGCCAAAGTCATCTGGAAAGCGGGGCCGTCTGGCAGAAAACAGGCCACCAGGACCTGGTCACCCGGTGGGACAAAGAAACCGAGCAATTTCTGCGCCAGGGGCTTCTGTCCGCCTGCCCCGGCGACACCATTGTGGGTGAGGAATATCCGCCCGCTCTGCACAGCACCCGGGGGGCGGTGTGGTATCTCGACCCCATCGACGGCACCACCAACTTCGTCAACCAACACAGCAATTACGCCGTTTCCATCGGGTGCTACCAAAACGGTGCGCCGCTTTTCGGGCTGGTGCTGGACGTGGAACGTCAGCTGCTCTATACTGGCCGCAGCGGCGGCGGCGCATTCTGCAACAATGAACCGATCCATGTGGCGCCCCACACCCGGATTCCCGAGCTTCTGCTCTACACGCCCGATGTCCTGCGCACCTTTTTGGCACAGCATCCCGCCCGTGGGGGCCTTGTTCGCCTGGCCGAAGCGGTGCGCTGTGTGCGCAGCCTCGGCTCCGTGGCGCTGGAGCTCTGCGCCGTGGCCGCCGGTCAGGCCGATCTGTTTGTGACCCTGTGCTCTTCCCCCTGGGACCACAACGCCGCGCGCATCATTCTGGCCGAAGCCGGCGGCTGCATCTGCGATCTTTCCGGCAAGCCGTTTTCTGCCGATGCCCACAGCACCGTTCTGGCCGCCAATTCAGCCCAGGTTCTTGCCCGGGCGTTAAACGAATATATCCTTTAAAAAACGGGCTGCTCCGGCAAGCCGCGCTCCCATCGATGTTGCGTATTTCCTGTTGTCCGGTTTTGGGGTGCTTCACGCCGGCACGGCCCGTTTTTTGGGCATTCTACCAGCGGTTTACCCGCCTGTTCGCCAAACCTTCGATTGCCTGCAGGGCCGCTTGCCTGTATAATAAGGTCATCAAACAGGAAGTGGGAGGAAACACATGGAAAACCAAAAGATCGGCGCGTTTATCTGCGGGGCGCGCAAGGCCAGGGGGCTCACCCAAAAACAGCTCGCCGAGGCCCTGGGCGTCACCGATAAGGCCGTCAGCAAATGGGAGCGCGGGGTGAGCTGCCCCGATATCTCGCTGCTCACCCCCCTGGCCGGGGCGCTGGGTGTCGCGGTTACCGAGCTTTTGGCGGGCGAACCTCAAGCCGCTCCCGTGCCCGAGGCGGAGGCTCAGGTCCAGACCGCCCTCACCTATTCTGCCTCGGTGGCCGGGCAACGCTGGGCTCGGGCGCGCTGGTATGGGTTTGTGGGGCTTACCTTTTCCTGTCTGGCGGCCGCGTTCATCTGCTTCATCTGCGACTTTGCCACCAGCGAACGCTTGAGCTGGTCGTTCATCGTGCTTTCCTCGCTGGTGCTGGGCTGGGCGGTATCCGCTCCGCTGCTGGCAGCCCGCAGGGGGCGGATCCTTAAGGCGATGCTTGCGCTCACCCTCCTCCTTCTACCCTATCTCGGCAGCCTGAGCCTTGTGCTGGGCCAGCCCGCCGTTTTCAAGCTGGGCGCCGCCATCGGCCCCCTCTCGCTGGCGTATTTGTGGCTGGCCTTTCTGCTGTTCAAAAAGCTGCCCGGTCACCGGTGGACGGCGGGCGGTATTTTGGTGGTGCTGGCCCCTCCGCTTAATATGGCCGTCAACGGCCTGATCGAGCGCGTTCTTCCGGGCCAGGGCTCCTCCAGCGATTTTCTCATCAACCTTGTCTCCTGCCTTTTGCTGGGCGCCTTTTGCTTTGGCGCCGATCTGATGCTCGCTTTGGGGCGGCGGAAGGGGTTTTGAACACCGGGCATATAAAAGAGGGGGCTCCTTTTAAAAGGAGCCCCCTCTTTTATATGCCTGGCGCCGCCTCACTGCACCCCGGTCACCTGGTAGCCCTCGGCCTCCACGGTGGCCTTGAGCACCTCGTCGTCCACGGGTGTGTTCAGGGTCACGGTGGCGCTCTTTGCCTCCAGGTCGGCGAGCGCCTCGGTCACGCCGGGCACGCCCCGCAGGGCCTTTTCCACCCGGGCCGTGCAGTGCCCGCAGGCCATTCCCTCAATGTGGATCGTTTTTTGCATATTCGTTTCTCCTTTCACCGGCACGGGGGCCGGATCCGCGTTCTTATTTTCCACAGGCGCGGGGGCAGGGGCCCCGTGTGCCTGCTTTGCCTTGAAAAAGTTCAGCCGCAGCGCGTTGCTCACCACGCACACGCTGGAAAGGCTCATGGCCGCAGCGCCCAGCATCGGGTTCAGCACCAGGCCGAAGCCGTACAGCGCGCCGGCCGCCACCGGGATGCCTACGGTGTTGTAGAAAAACGCCCAGAACAGGTTTTCCTTGATGTTGCGGATCGTCGCCTGCGACAGGCGCAGCGCATTCACCAGATCCCACAAATCGCTCTTCATCAGCACCACGTCCGCGCTGTCGATCGCCACATCGGTACCCGCGCCAATCGCAATGCCGATGTCCGCCCTGGCAAGGGCCGGCGCGTCGTTGATGCCGTCGCCCACCATGGCCACCTTATGGCCCCCGGCCTGCAGCTGCCGCACCTGCGCCTCCTTGTCCTGGGGCAGCACCTCGGCCACCACCTGCCCAATTTCCAGCTGCCGCTGGATGGCGGCCGCCGTGCGGGCGTTGTCGCCCGTCAGCATCACCACCGCAAGGCCCATGGCCTGCAGCTCCTTGATCGCCGCCCCGCTGGTGGGCTTCACCGGGTCGGCCGCGGCCACGATCCCCAGCAGGGTGCGCCCGCTGCCAAAATACAGGGGGGTCTTGCCCTGGTTTGCCAGCGTGTGGGGCGTATCGCCCACCCCTTCCAGCGGGATCCCCTTTTCTTCCATCAGGCGGGCGTTGCCCGCATAGTAGGTCTTACCCAAAAGGGTCGCCTTCAGGCCCCGGCCGGGCAGCGCCTCGAACCGCTCCACCGCGGGCAGCTCTTTTTCGCCCGCGGCCGCCAGGATCGCCTCGGCCAGCGGGTGCTCGCTGGGCTTTTCCAGCGCGGCCGCCAGCTCCAGCAGCTCGGCCTCGGTCTGGCCGGCCAGCGGGATCAGGTCGGTCAGCACCGGCCGCCCCTCGGTGATGGTGCCGGTCTTGTCCAGCACGATGGTATCCACCTTGTGGGCGTTCTCCAGCGCCTCGGCGTTCTTGTACAGAATGCCCAGCTTCGCGCCCTTGCCGGTGCCCACCATGATCGCCACCGGGGTCGCCAGCCCCAGCGCGCAGGGGCAGCTGATCACCAGCACCGCAATGGCCCGTGCCAGCGCAAATTCCAGGGTCTGCCCCAGCGCCAGCCACACCACAAACGCCGCCGCCGCGATCACCATCACCACCGGCACGAACACGCCGCTCACCTTGTCGGCAAGCTTTGCGATGGGCGCCTTGGTGGCGCCGGCGTCCTGCACCAGGGCGATGATCTGGGCCAGGGTGGTGTCCTGCCCCACCTTTTCAGCTTTGAAGGCAAAGCTGCCCGCCTTGTTGATGGCGGCCGCGATCACCCGGTCGCCCGGCCCCTTTTCCACCGGAATGCTCTCGCCGGTAAGGGCCGCCTCGTCCACGCTGGACATACCCTCCAGCACCGTGCCGTCCACCGGGATGCGCATACCGGGCTTGATGACCACCGTGTCCCCGATGGCCACCTCCTCCACCGGCACCTCCACCTCGGCGCCGCCCCGGCGCACCAGCGCGGTCTTGGGCGCAAGGTCCATCAGCGACTTGATGGCAGCCCCGGTGCGGCCCTTGGCCCGGGCCTCCAGGTACTTGCCCACCGTGATCAGGGTCAATATGGTCCCCGCCGATTCAAAGTACAGATCCATCCGGTAGCGGTCCACCAGCTCCATATCGCCGATGCCGAAGCCCCAACCCATGCGATACAGGGCAAAAACACCGTACACCACCGCCGCGCCGCTGCCCAAAGCGATCAGGCTGTCCATATTGGGGCTGCGCTTTGCCAGGCTTTTAAATCCCACGATAAAAAACTTGCGGTCCATATAAAGGATGGGCAGCACCAAAAGCAGCTGGGTGAGCGCAAAGGGGATCGCCCCCGCCCGCCCGTGCAAAAAGTGCGGCGCCGGCAGCCCCATCATATGCCCCATCGAAACATACATCAGCGGCGCCAGAAACGCCACCGACACGATCAGCCGGGTCCTCATGCTCTTCAGTTCCGCCTGCGCCGGGTCCTGTTCCGGCGCCCCTCCGGCGGGCGCGGCGCCCTTCGTCCCCACAGGCCTTGCGCCGTAGCCCGCGCCCTCCACCGCCCGGCAGATGGCGTTTTCGTCCACCGCCGCGCCGTCGTATTCCACCTGCATCGAGTTCGCCAGCAGGTTCACCTGGGCGCTTTCCACGCCCTCCAGCTTGTTCACGGCCCGCTCCACCGCCGCCGAACAGGCCGCGCAGCTCATGCCCGTCACGTCAAATTTTTGCTTCATGCTCTCTCCTCTTTCGGCCTTTCCCCCGCCGCTGCCCGCCCGGGCAAAAGCGGCGGTTTTTCCGCCCTGTTTAGTTTTCTCTGCGGGCGCCCGCTCTATACTCCGCCGTTTTCCCGCGGTGCCTCCGGGCAGCAGGCGGGCGGCGCAATGGGCCCAAACAGCGCCTGCACGGCGTCCGCCTTGTCCTGCATCCGCCGCGCTTCCTCCCGCCGCGCCTGCCGGCGCAGGGTCTCGGCCAGGCTCAGCAGGGTGGCCCGCAGTGCCTTGCTCTGGGCCGCCAGGGTGCCGCGCTCCAGCTGTTCCGCCTGTGCAAGCCGCCCCATCTGCCGCAGCACAGCCGCCCGCAGGCTCATCCCCTCCTGGTTGCAGCTGGGCAGGTGGCCCAGCGCCTCCATGGCGGGCTCATACTTCCCCTGCTCTGCATAAAGCCGGGCCAGCATCTGCCAGGCACTGCGGCGCTGCTCCTCGTCCGGCAGGGCCGTGGCACTGCGAAACAGCCCCGCCGCCCGTTCCAAAAGCCCTTCCTCCCGCCCGCCGTACCGGGCATACAAAAAGCCCACCCGAAATGCCAGGGTCAGGTCGGTGGGGTATTGGCGCAGCCGCTCCTCGCACAGGGCGGCCGCCTGTTCCCTCTCTCCCTCCTCAAAGCGGCGGCGGGCCGCCGTGCACAGGGTGTCGATCTCCTCGGCCGTGAGCTCCGGCCGGAAATTCAGCAGATCGTTTGCAGTACAGCCCAGCGCCCGGGCCAGCGGGCACAGCAGCGCCACATCCGGCAGCGCGCCGCCGGTCTCCCACTTGCTCACCGCCGCGCTGCTGATCCCCAGCCGGCCCGCAAGCTGCCCCTGGGTCATCCCCTTTGCCTTGCGCAGCCGCTGCACGGTCCTGCCCACGGTCTGTTCCACATGCTCCACCGCCCTTCATTATTTCCATGATACCACGCTTTTCCCGCCCGCACAATGGAGGCTCGTTCAAACCAAACCGAGTTTTTTTCAACCTTGCTTCAAGTTTTCATCTCAAAAATCAAGGGCGCGGGGAAAGCCCCGCGCCCTTGATTGATTTCTATAAACGCCTTACAGCAGCTCCAGCAGCTTCCGGGCCGCGCCGGCCGGGAAGTCCCCTGGCTGCGGCTCGGCCAGCAGGCCCTCCAAAAAGGCCTTTGCCTCGCCGCTCTGGGGCACCATGTAGCCCGCCTCGCGCAGCAGATCCTCCGCCATCAGCTGGTTCGATTGCGCCAGCGCCCGGGCAAACTGCCGCTGCACAGGGCTTTCGGCCCGGTCGGCCAGCCCCTGGACCAGCGTCTGCTGGCGCGCCTTGGCGGCGGCCAGCGCACGCAGGCGGGCCTTCACCTCGCCGGTCTTGTTCTGCTGGGGCGGCAGGGTCTCCGGCACCAGCGAGATCGCGCCGCTGGGGCAGGCGTCCACACAGGCGCGGCAGCCCCGCACGCACTTGGAAAAATCGATCTGCCCGTTCTCGGTGTCCGTGGCCCCGGTGGGGCACACATACAGGCACAGGCAGTCCTTGGTGCACAGCCGGATATTCCGCACAGCATGCATCGTCTCTTCAGCCCCTTTCCACTTTTGCCAGCTTGAAGCTGGGCACCTTGCACACCGGGCAGACGGCCGGCGGCGTTTCTCCCACGTACACAAACCCGCAGATCTCGCACACATATACATTGGTGCTTTGGGTCAGCCCATCGCTCTGCTCGCGGTACTGCTGCAAAAGCGATTCCAGCATCCGGGTCACCTTTTCGCTCCACACCAGCGCGCGCTTGGCGCCCCGGTCCCCCGCCGCCGCGGCGCCGTCGTTCGCCGCCGGGTAGCCCCGCTCCAGGTCCTGCTGCACCATGCCCAGCAGCTCGTCAAAATCACCCCCGGCCGCCGGCTCCATCCGGCCCGCATACCATTCGGCCAGCTCGCGGAACAACTCCGCCTCCCGGGCCCTGTACTGTTTTTCACAGCCCTTTGCCAAGTTCACGCACAGCGCGTGCAGCTCGGCCGCGCTCATGGGGCGCAGCTCCTCCGCCTCCGGGGCGGGGGGTGCCGCGGCAGAAGCAGGGGCCGCGGGCGCGCCGCCCTGCGCCTTAAATGCGCTTTTCGGCGCGTGGCACAGCGGGCAGGTCCACCCCTCGGGCAGCGCTTCCCAGGGGCCCTGCTCCGCCTCGTCGTACACATACCCGCAGATGGAACAAACATACTTTTTCAAAATTCAGTTCACCGCCTTTTTATATTCGCCGTTCCGTTTTCCAACACTCTGCCTGTATATTATCAATAATAATAACTATTTACTGTGACAAACTCACAAAACCCCTCCTGCAACCCCATGGGCGGGCGCAAAACACGCCCGCCCACTTCCCTTATTCTGTTTTGCGCGCCGTGCGCCGCAGCACTGCGCCGGTCAGGGCCATGCCCGCCAAAAACAGCCCGGCCCCCCATTGCCAGAGCGCGGGCACGCCCAGCCGGTCGGCAGACAGGCTGGCAAACAGGCTCCCCGCAAAGCCTCCGATCTGCAGCGCAAAGCCCTGGCCGCTCAGCAGGGTGGCCCGCATCTCGGGGGGCGCCGCGGCGTTAATGGCCACGCTCTGGGCCGTGGTCGCCACGCCGAACACAAGGTAAGCCGCAAGGTACGCCCCCGCAAACAGCACCGGGCCGCCCGCAAGGCTCAGCGCCGCCACCGCCAGGCCGAACAGCCCCGCAAAAGCCAGGTAGACCCCGCGCGGGCTGCGCCGCGCCAGCAGCCGCTCCGCCAGAACGCTGCCCAGTGCCGACACAGCAAAATACGCAAACCCCAGCACCCCCAAAAGCCAGGAAAAGCGTTCGCCGGGCAGCAGCGCCGCAAAGCGCGGCTGCCAAAAGGTTTCGATCAGCGCCAGCACCACGCCCGTGAAGAGGGTCGAGCCCAGCAGCACCGGCAGGGCGGGGCTGGCCGCGCAGGCCCGGCGCAGGGCGGCCATGGGGCGCCTGGGGCCCGCGCCCTCCCCCTTTGTTCCGGCTGGCCGCGCTTCCCGGGTCGAGGCCCCCGCCCCCAGCGCCGCCAGGGTCAGCAGCAGGGCGGCGGGCAGCACCGCGCCGCCGCCCCGGCCCGCGAAAGCCTGCCCGGCCCAATTGAGTCCTCCGCCCAGCAGCGAGCCCACCGCATAGCCCGCCGTTCCCCACAAATTCAGCCGCATGGCTGCCCGGGGCAGGCCGCCCGCCGCGTGTGCGGCCAGGCACGTGTCGATGTACAGCGCGTCCATACTGCCGCTGGCCAGCGCCTTTGCCACACCGTACAGCACCAGCGCCCCATACAGCGGCGCCGTTCCCCGCGCCGCCCAAAACAGCGTCAGAGCAAACGCATAGCTGCACTGTGCCAGCAAAAACACCCGCTTGCGCCCCAGCAGGTCCGCCAGGACCCCGCTGGGCACCTCCAGCAAAAAGGCGGCGGCGGAATACAGTGCCAGCCCGGCCGCCAGCTGTGCCAGGGTCAATCCCTTTTCCAGCGCCAGCAGGCTCATCACCGGCACCAGCACCCCGCGCGCCAGGGCGTCCAGCCCAACAGCCGCAAGCGCCCTGCCGGGTCTCATGTCGTCTCCCCCGCCGCATAGGCGATCACCGCGTATTCGTAGGGAACGGTGCCCTCCCGCGGCCGGTCGTGCGCGGCAAAAAACGCCAGCAGCGTTTCCTGCAGCCCGGCCGCCTCTGCCTTTGTCAGGTGGATCACGCCGGTCATGGTGTCGCCGTCACCCGGGCCGGGGGCCTCTCCCCGCTCCTCCAACTCCCGCACGGCGCGCATCATGCGGCCGTAGATCCCATTCACCGCATCCTGCATCAGGGCGTTTTTCATCTCAGCCGCCGCGGGCTCGGTGTCCCGCAGGCAGATGTCCGCCGGCGCGGCCTCGTAATACTTCGCGGTCAGGCCGTGCACCAGCTCGGTGCGCGCCAGCCGCACCAGTCCGATCCTTTCCAGCGCCGCCAGGTGGTGCCCCGCGCTGGAGGGCGCGATCTGCAGCCTGTCGGCCAGCTGCTTTGCGGTCATGCCCGCCGGGGCCAGCGCCAGCAGCTGCAAAATGCGCTGGCGCAAAGGGTGCACATAGGCGCGCAGCTCCTTCTCGGTCTGCAGCCAGATCTGTTTGCGGCCGTTCTTTTCGGTGATCTCCATCGTCTCTTCCTCCCCTAAGCCGTTCATAACATTTTTTGTTATGTTGTTGCCGCAAGTATATCATAACATAAACTGTTATGTCAAGGTTTTTTGTCTTTTCCCCGCTTCGCTTTTCCTGCAAAATACGTTCCTCTTTTTTCCGCCCCCTTAACAACTTCATCATAAACATGTAATATAGTAGGCAAAAGTACCGCGGCGGCCGCAGGATCCGGACCTTCCGCCGCAGAAAAGCGAGGTGGTCACCTTGGCAAAGATCCTGATCGTGGAAGACGAGATTTCCATCAACGAACTGATCCGCCGCAATCTGCAGCTCGTGGGCCATGCCTGCTCCAGCGTGTTCAGCGGCCCCGCGGCGCTGGAACGGCTCAGCCGCGAACCGGTGGATCTGATGCTGCTGGACGTGATGCTGCCGGGGCTCAGCGGCTTTGAGGTATACGAACAGGCCAGGCAGACCCCCACCATTTTTCTCACGGCAAAAAGCGGCCTGCCCGACCGGGTACGCGGCCTCACCATGGGCGCGGACGACTACATCTCAAAGCCCTTCGAGATGCTGGAACTCCTGGCCCGGGTGGAAGCTGTCCTGCGGCGCACCATGAAAAGCCGCGCCTGTTTTGAGCTGGACGGCATGAAGATCGATTTCGACAGCCGGCAGGTCTTTCTTCGGGGAAGCGCGGTGGATTGCACCCCCAAGGAATACGCGCTGCTGGAAACCCTGGTGAACAACCGGAACATTGCGCTCTCCCGCGAGCGGCTGCTGGAACTGGTCTGGGGCTACGATTTCGAGGGCGATACCCGCACGGTGGACGTGCACATCCAAAAACTGCGCAAAAAGCTGGAGCTGGAAGGCCGGATCAAGACCGTCTACAAGCTGGGCTACCGGCTGGAGGCCGCCCCATGAAAACGCGCACCTTTTTGACCACCCTGGTGTTGTTCTTGCTGTTTTTCAACGGCGCCATCTGCGCGGTCACCATATTCTCTCTGAAAAGCAGCTTGGGCACGGCAAAGGAGCAGCGTCTCGCCGAGCACTATGTGGTCGCCTCCGCCCTGTTGCAGGACATGCAGGCCCTGCACGGCCGCGGCGCGGACCCTGCTGCCTCCCTGGCCCAGCTCATGCGCCCCTATGGCCAATTTTACACAAAACACGGCGGCGGTTTCTTGGTCTATCGCGGGCAGGAGTGCCTCTATTCCAGCGTCTCGGATCCAGAGGCCCCCCTCGCCGATCCCGCCGCTCCGGCCGCGGGGCAGGACCGGCTCCTCACCGTCCAGCAGACCGATCCTTTTTATCTCAGCGTCGCCGGGCGATTGGCCCCCCCGTTCGAGGATTACGTGCTGGTCTACCAATCCCGCCTTTCCCAGACCATCCACGCCTGGCGGCGGCTCTGCAGGCTTTTGTATCTGGCGGGGGCCGTGTGTTCGCTGCTTCTGGCGCTCTGCCTGCTGCTGCTTGTAAGCCGGCTGTTCCGCCCGCTGGAACAGATCCACGCCGCCTCGCAGCAGATCGCCCGGGGCGAATACGGCAGGCGGCTGACGGTGCGCGGCCGGGATGAACTGGCCGGGGTCGCCCAAAGCTTCAACCACATGGCAGCCGAGATCGAGGCGCAGATGGCCGCCTTGAACCAGGCGGCCGCTCAAAAGCAGCAGTTTGCCGACAACCTGGCCCACGAGCTGCGCACCCCTCTCACCGCCATTTACGGCTATGCCGAGTACCTGCAAAAAGCGGCCCTCACCGAGACCGACCGCCAGGCCGCGACCGGCTACATCCTCTCCGAGTGCAGGCGCCTGCAAAACCTGGCGGCCCAGCTGCTGGAAACGGCGGTGGTGCGCGCCGACGGCGCCGCGCTGCAGCCGGTCGACACCGCCGCCCTGTTTGCCGCGGTGCGGCGCACCCTGCAGCCCAAGGCCGAAAAGCTGGGCGCTCAGATCACCTTCTGCCCGCAGCTGCCCACCCTTCGCGGTGACCCCGCCCTGCTGGAAAGCCTGCTGATCAACCTGGTCGAAAACGCCCTCAACGCCTGCTCCCGGCATCCCCGGATCCTTGTGCAGGCGGTCAGCGAGGGGGGCCGCGCCCTTCTGCGCGTGCAGGACAACGGCCGCGGCATGACCGGCGGGGAGCTCGCCCGCATAAAAGAGGCGTTTTACCGGGTCGACAAAGCCCGCAGCCGCGCGGCCGGGGGCGCGGGGCTCGGCCTCGCCCTCTGCGAGCAGATCGCCGCCGCCCACGAGGCCGGGCTGGTGTTCGATTCCGCTCCGGGCCAGGGCACCACCGTCACCCTGTGTTTTCCCGCCTGTTCCCCTTAAAAGGCCCGGCTGTTTTTTTAAAGTTTTACAACATCTTAAAATCCGGCTTATAACTCCATGATCCCGCCGGGTTATCCTTTTTTCACAGCGGCGGCGCCCCTGCCGCCGCAAAATAAAGCCAAGGAAAAGGAGTAATTGTTATGGATCACACTCACACCCGCAAAAAAGGCTTCGGCAAGGCCGCGCTGGCCGCGCTGGCCATGATCGCCACCAGCGTTTTGCTCTTCGGCTACTTCTCCCAAAGCGTGCTCGCCGCCGATCTGGGCAGATCCCAGACCATTCCCACCAGCTATGCGGCCGCCCCGGCCGAGCTCACCCCGCCCACGGGTTATCAAAAGGCGGATTACACCATCACAGCCGATCCCCTCTGCCCCGACCAGGCGGGCAGCCAGGCTCTCACCATGGAGCAGGCGGCCGAGCTGGGCGCGCAGATGCTCTGGGAAGTATATGGCGCGGATCTCAGCGGCGCCACCATTTACATGGGCTACAGCAGCGGCACCGAGACCTTTCCCCGCGCGTTCTGGTCCGGCGACGTGCGCTTTGGCTCCTCCCGCACCCCCCAGGACCCCGGCTTCACTTTCTCTCTGGACGCCGTGACCGGCGAGCGCTTCAGCGCCTGCCAAAGCCGCGTCCTCGATGTGGAGCTGGATCTCGGCCTGGACGCCGCTCTGGCCGAAAATCCCCAGGAA
>NZ_DBGCTQ010000100.1:0-26771 GCF_048388525.1 Allofournierella sp.
AGAAGCCGGGCGGCGGTTTTTATCTCTTTTCACACAAGGTCCCGGCTGCGGAACGCGGCCCACCGCCGCGCCTGCACAAGGCAGCACGCCGCCCCCGCCAGTGCCAGAAGGCACCAGGCGGCGCGCAGCACCCCCCAGCCCGCCCGCTCCGACAGCAGCCCGAACAGATACCCGGACGCCGCGCCCCCCGCATGCACGCATGCGTTCAGCAGGCCGGTGGCGGCCGCCACGCGCCCGTACCGCCGGAAATGCAGGGGCATCAGCCCCACCAGCGCCGTGTTGGCCCCCATCATCAGGCTGGTGCTCAACGCAAACAGCGCCACCGCCGCCGGCGCTCCGCCCCCCACCGCCATGGCCAAAAGCGAGAGAAAGGTAAGGAAGAACAGCAGCGCGGAGGCCAGCGCCTCGTTTTGCAGCCACCGCCGGTTGATCTCCTTCACCAGATAGACCCCCGCCAGGTTCACCAGCGGCAGCACGGTGGTCAGCAGCGCCGACCGGTCGGCGGCAAGGCCGAAGTTTTCCATCAGATAGGTGGGCACCCAGGTGAACACGCCGTCCTTCAGCGCGCCGTTCGTCACCCCCGCCAGCCCCGCGCACAGCAGCCCGGCGCAGGCAGCCGTGTGCAAAAAGCCTTTCCTCTTTTCCCTTTGGCAGGCCGCGGCGCCGGCCGGGGGCGCCGGCGCCCTCACACAGACCGCCCGCGCCTCGATCCATCCCGCCGCCCCGCCCCACACCAGGGCCGCACCGGCCAGCGCCGCGGCGCTCAGCCAGAACAAAAGCCGCCAGGAAAAGCTGCGCAGGCTCCAGGCGCTCAGCAGGTATACCGCCACCATGCCCGCCGGCGAAGAGGACGCCAGGTCCACGCTCACCCGCACGCACTGGTTGCCCTCCAGCAGCGCCGCGCACAGCCGCATGAGCGGCGGCCAGATCATTCCCTGGGCCGCGCCGTTCACCGTCCAGACCAATGCCATGGCCGCCGGCCCGGGGCACAGCGGGAGCGCCAGGTTGCACACGGCGGATGCCGCCAGCCCCGCCAGCACCAAATGCCGGGCGTTCCACCGGTCGCCCAGCAAGCCGCACAGCACCTGAAAAACCGAATATGCCAGGTAAAAAAGCGAGGCGATCAGCCCGCCCTGCGCCTTGCTCAAAGCGCCTTCCTCCACCATGGCCCCCATCCCGGAGATGAAGCTGTAGCGCCCAAAATAAGCAAAAAAATAGGTGAGCCAGCACAGCGCCGAAAAAGCCCGCACATGGGCCGGCCGAATGCGCTTTACGGTCCCCATCCCGCCTTCCGCCGGCCGGAGGCGCCCCGCCTCAGTATCGAAACTCAAGGTCCGTCACCTCCGCGGTATAGGGCTCACGGCAGCCCAGCTGCGCCGGGGCGGGGGGCACAAAGGCCGATCTCCTGCCCCGGATGCGCACCCGCACCGGATCCATCTCCACAACGGCAAACAGGGGGTCCCGATAAGGCGCGGTGTACCGCAGGCTGGGGAATGCCTCCTCGATGGGGGGCGCAAAGCGCGGGCAGCAGAACTCCTCGCCCAGCCACTGGTTCGAGGCGCTGTTCAAATCGAAAAACCAGATGCCCTCCCGCTGCTCGGCGCCGTCCAGGTGGTTGTGCCCGTTCATGCTCAGCGCCACCCTGCCGCCCGCCGCCCGATACTCGCTCAAAAGCGTTCGCAATTCCTCATGGTTTTTGATCCCAAAGGGCCGCTCCGTCAGCCGCTGGTGGGAAAAAAGCACATAGGGCTCCCCCACATGGGCCCAGAGCTCCCGCCGCAGCCATTCCAGATTTTGCGGTGCGAGATAGGGCAGTTCGCCGCTGCCGAAATAGTTTCCCCTGCAAAAATTTCGGCAGCGGCCGTCCCGCATAAAAAAGTTGCAGTCCAGCACCGCAAACCGCACGCCGCCGTGGGAAAAGGCGTACTGGGGGGCGGGCATGCCCAGGTATCGCACCATCTGCCGTTTGGTGCAAAAATCCAGGTCGTGGTTGCCCAGCACATGGTAGCCGGGCCTTGGGAACGCCCGGTACAAAGCCAGCAGTCCCGCCCGGTCCACCGGGGCCGGGCGCTGGTCGGCAAGCCGGATGTTCACCGGGCGGTCCCTTTTTGCGCAGCTGCACCGGCTGCCCTCGGCCGGGTAAATAAAATCCCCCAGCTGGATCACAAAATCCACGTTCTCGGCCCGGCAAGCCGCCAGAAACGCTTCCAGGCGCCGGGGCGCGTCGTGGGCAATGTCGGCGTGCAGGTCCGCGATCACGCCGAATTTCACGCCTGTCATCCTTTCCTTCACCCCTTCACCCCGCCCACGTTCATGCCCGTGGTGAGTTTTTCGTGGGCCGCGATGTACACCAGCAGCGTGGGCACCAAAACGATCACCAGCCCGGCGAACAGCGCCCCCCAGTCGGTGGCGTAGCGCTGCACCTCAAACAGGTTCGCCAGCCCCACCGGCAGCGTGTATTTTTCGGGGCTTTGAAGCAGGGTCATGGCAATGGGGTACTCGTTCCAATACTCAATGACGGCCAGCAGCCCGCAGGTAAAAACGCCCGGCTTTGCCAGCGGGATCATCACCCTGGTCATGGTTTTCCAGGGGCTGCAGCCGTCGATCATGGCCGCTTCCTCGTAATCGCGGGGGATGTCCTGGAAAAAGCCGCACAGCAAAAAGATCGTAAACGGAAAGCGCACCACCGCGTACACCAGGCACAGGCCTCCCAGGCTGTCCAGAATATGCAGCTTCTGCATCTGCAAAAATAAGGGCACCAGGATATAGGGCGCCTGGATGAAGATACAGGCCATATACACCGCGTGGATAAACCGGCTCATGCCGCTTTTGTGCCGCGACAGCCCATAGGCCGCGGGCACGCTGAGGGCCAGCAGCAGCGCCACCGAGCCCACCACCACGACCACCGAGTTCAGCGCGTTCCGGCGCATGTCCGAGGTCTCGTAGGCATTCCTGTAGTTTTCCAGGTAGACCCTTCCGGGCAGCGCCCAGGGGTCGGCCATGATCTCGGCCGAGGTCTTGAACGAGGTCATCACGTTCCACAGCAGCGGAAACACCACAATGGCCGCGAGCAGCAGCATCACCGCCCGCAGCGCCCAGTTGGCCGCGCTGCGGGAGCTTCTGTTTTTCATGGGAACCACTCCTTTCCTAGGCCTCGCCGCCCGTAGCCGACAGCCTGCCTGAAAACAGCGACAGCACGAACGCAATCACCAGTGTAACCACCGCGATGGCCATCGCATACCCGAAATTCGAGTTGCGGAACGCGGTCTGGTACATGTAGAACAAGATCACCGACGAGGCGCCCGAGGGCTGGCCGTTGGTCATGATGGTCACCAGCGTAAAGCTGCTGGCCAGCAGGTTCGAAATGCAAAGCACCGTGGTAATGCCGATGAGCCCCCGCATGAGCGGCAGCGTGATGTAAATGAGCTGCTGGGGCTTGCTTGCCCCGTCAATGGTCGCCGCCTCGAACACCGAGGGCGAAATGCCGTTGATCCCCGCGATGTACATGACCATGTAATAGCCGGCGTTCAGCCAGATGAACACCGCCGCAATGGCGTACAGCACCGTTCCCGGCTCGCCCAGCCAGGTGTGCTTCAGCCCCGAAAGGCCCAAAAGATCCAGCAGGCCGTTCAAAATGCCAATGCGGGGGTGGTAGATAAAGCTCCACAAAATGCCCACCACCGTGACCGAGAGGATGCTGGGGGTGAACAGAATGATCTTGTAAATCTTCTTTTCCCGCAGGTCGGACTGGGCGCAGATGAACGCCATCAGCAGCGCAAGGCCCAGGCAGGCCACGGTGCCCACCGCCAGCAGCACCGCCGTGTTGCCCAGGGCCTGGTGCAGCGCATCGTCCTTCAAAAGGTACTTGTAATTTTCAAAGCCCACGAACCGCTCATTTTTCCCCAGCCCCGTGGAGCTGAAAAACGAGAGGTAAAACACCTTGGCGGTGGGCAGGATCATAAATACAATGGTGAGAAAAAACGCGGGCGCCGCGCAGACAAGCGAAAAGGCGCGGGCGCGCCGCTCTGCGGCGCCGACTTTTTTCTTTTTCAATCAAAACACCCCTTTAAAAGCGCAGGGCCCCGCGTTCTGCCGCGCGGTGCCCTGCGCGCTGCCGCTCAGCCCGCGGCAGCCTTTTCCTCATTGATCTGTGCGAACCCCTTCTCCACCGCCTCGGCGCACTGTGCCGCCGTCATTTCACCATAGACCAGCTGCGCGATGCCCTTGCCGTAGAACAGCTCATACACGTCGATCTTGGAGCCCACGGGCAGCGCCTCGTAGTCCGGCATGATGGCCGTGCCCTGGTTGAACAGGTCGAACATGTTGTATTGGGTCTCGGAGATATAGTCCTTCACGACCTCCTTGCCGTCCTTCAGGGGCATCACCGCGTTGCCGTATTTCGCCAGCGAGACGGCGCTCGCCTCTGTGTAGTAAAAGCGCAGGAACTCCTTGGCCGCCTCGGGGTTTTTGGCGTCCTTCGGGATAAACAGCTGGCCGTAATTGCTGTAGACGTACTTGTCGTCCCCGGCGCTCATCACCGGGCCGGTGCACATGCCGAACGCAAACCCCTCCCGCCGGGGCGCGCCCTCCATCTCCCCCTCCACCCACGAGCCTGTGGGCACGAACAGGGCGTTGCCCAGCATCATCTCGGTCTGGGACTGGGTGTGGTTCAAAGCCGCGCTGCCCTCCAAAAGGTAGCCGCCCTCGCCGATCCTCTGCAGCTGCTCCAGCACGGCCATCACCTCCGGCGTGCTGAACGAACCCTCCTTGAAGGCAAAGATGTCGTTCATCCCGTCCGTGCCCACACTGCTGGCCAGCGATGCCAGAATGAAGTGCTCCAGGTAATAGGGGTAGATCCCGGGGAAGGTGATCAGCGCCATCCCCTCGGCCTTGGCCTTGTCGCCCAGGGCAAAAAAGTCATCCCAGGTCACGGGGGGCTGCCAGCCCTTCTCCTCAAACAGGGCCGCGTCGTACACAAGGCCGATGGGCCCGCAGTATTTCGGGGCGATATAGGTCTTGCCGTCGCCGTAGGGCGCAAACTTGCGGCCGGTCAAAAACCCGTCCGCGATCAGGTCCTTCAGCGGCACATCCTGCCCATAGGCCGGCCCCTCAAACACCTCGGTCAGGTCGGTGAGCTGCCGGTCCTTGATCATGGCGGTCAGCACGCCCGACACATCCGTGTCCGACAGGTCAATAAAATCGGGCGGGTCGCCTGCCACGATGCGCGGGCGGATGATCTCCCCCACCTTGGGGTTGATCGTGGCCTCCACCCGGATGTCCGGGTGCTCCTTTTCAAATTCGGCAATGATTTCCCGCCAGAACTCCGCCCCCAGGCCCCCTTCAAACAGGGCCACCTCCAATACCTGCTGCTCGCCCTCCTGCGGGGCAGGGGCGGCGCTCTGGCCTGCGGCGCTGCCGCAGCCCGCAAGCAGCGAAAGGCTCATCGCCGCCGCCAAAACCAGTGCCGTGATCCGTTTTTTCATGCTGCTGTCCTCCATCTCACTTGGTTTGTGCCCGGCCCGCGGCCGGGGGCGTTCTCCGCACAGGCGCCTTGTGCTCTACTGCCTTTATTGTACGAAAGGCGGCCGGGCGGCACAATGGAGCGGTTTTCAAAAACATGGGCGTTCCTTTGCCGCCCCTGCAGGATTTTCGGGGCCGGATTTGTGCATTTCCCACAATCCCCCTGTAAAAAATTCCGAAAAACCGGTCTATCTTTTGAACTGGCTGGGGGCCACGCCGTATCTGCGCTTGAACACCTTGCTGAAATACAGCGGGTCCGGAATGCCCACCTTCTCCCCGATCTCCCAGATGCGCAGGCTCGTGGTGGTCAGCAGGCCTTCCGCCCGCCGCAGCCGCTGCTCCAGCATGTATTCGCCGATGCTCTGCCCAAGGCTCGCCTTGAACAGGGTGCACAGGTAGCTTTTTTTGAGCCCCGCCTCGGCGGCCAGTTCGTCCAGCGTGATCTTTTGCTCCAGGTGCTGCTGGATGTATTCGCACACCCGGCGCACCTCGGGGCGCAGCTCCGGTCTAAGGGTATACTCCCGGGCAAAGGCGGCGGTTTCCCGGTGCAGCGCCTCGTAGCTGCCCGCCTGTTCCAGCCTTTTCAGCCAGCCCGGAAGCGAGAGCCTTTCCCGGTCCGCCACCAGCCAGTAAGCGCGGGTGATCTGTTCCTGCAGATACGCTGCGGCCTCGCCCGGGCCGGCGAAGGCCAGCGGCAGCGCCTCAAACAGCCTGTCCACCGCCTCCAAAAGCTCCGCCTCGCTGTTCCGGTATCTGGCAAAGGCAAACTTCTGTACCAGCCGCTCCGCCCGCTCCCGCCTTTCCGGCGCCGGGGGGCGCTTTGTGCCAAGGCGGCCTCTCATCTCGGCTTCCAGCCGCTCCCTGGCCTCCGCCAGCGCCTGCTCCCCTCTCACTCCGGGTGCGCACAGCACGGCCGCCTCGTACCCCAGATACAGCCTGAGCTGCGTCTCGATCCGGCGCATGGTCTGCCCGGGCGCGGTGCCTCGCTCCGTGTCCGCCGCCAAAAACGCGTCCTCCCCCAAAGCCGCAAAGGGCGCCTGCCCCGCCCCGCTCAGCACGCCCGCGCACACCCGCCGGATCGCCGTCTGCTTGAGCGGCCGGGCCCCGCCGGGCAGAATTTGAATATAGTAAAGGTCCGCGGCTCCCTGCCAGGGCGGGGCCGCCTGCGGGCCGCCCGCCGTTCCCAACAGCTCTTCCAGCCGCAGGGGCGCGCCTTCCCCGGGGCGCCCCTCCGGCTCGTGTTCCCGCCGCCGGCGCAGCGTCCCGGCCGCTTTTTCCAGTGCTTTGAGCAGGGTGGTCTGGTCCAGCTCCACCTTCAGGATATAGTCCAGCGCCCCCTCCCGCAGGCCCTCCCGCACATACGAAAAGTCGTTGTAGTTGCTCAAAAGCAGTACCTCGCACCCCAGCCCGGCTGCGCGCAGCCGGCGGATCAGCTCCAGCCCGTTCATGCCCGGCATATCCACATCGGTGATCACCAGGTCCGGCCGCAGCTCCCGGGCCAGGCGCAGCGCCTGTTCGCCCCCCTCTGCCGCGCCGCACAGGCAAAAGCCGCAGCTCTCCCAGTCCAGCATGGTCTTCATGGCCAGGCGCGCCATGTTGTCGTCATCCGCCACCAGCACCTTATACATGTTCTTCCTCCTTCAAGGGCAGCTCCATGGTCACGGTGGTGCCCTTTCCCACCGCGCTCTCAAACCGGAACTTCGCGGCGCCGTGATAGGTCAGCTCCAGGCGCTGGCGCACGTTCTCCACCCCAATGTGGTTCATGCGGGCGCCGGCCTGCTTTTTTCGCGCCTCTCCCGCCGCACAGCCGGCGCCGTCGTCGCTCAGCACAATGCGGCAGGTCCCCTCGGCGCACGCCGCGCGCAGCCGGATGTGCAAAGGCGTGCCGTCCGCCCGCAGGCCGTGCAGGATGCTGTTCTCCAAAAGGGGCTGCAGGATCAGCTTGGGCACCGGCACTGAAAGCGCCGCCTCGCTTGCCTCTGTCTCAAAAAACACCTCGTCCGGGTGCATGAGCGACTGGATGCAGAAATAGTGCTCCAGGTTGCCCACCTCCCCCGCCAGGGGGATCATCTCGTCGGTGCTCATAATGGTGCTGCGCAGCAAAAGCGCCAGCGCCGATATCCCCTTCTCCAGCGCCGGCACCTCGTTCAGGGCGGCGATCCACTTGAAATTGTTCAGGATGTTGAATAAAAAGTGCGGGCTGATCTGCGCCTGCAGCAGCTCCAGCTCCTGCAAACGGCGCTCCTCGGCCTGGCGCAGCCGCTGGGCCTCCATCTGGCGCAGCTGGGCCACCATCCTTTCGGTGTGGCGCGCAAGGTAGCCGATCTCGTCCTGCACCGGGTCCTCCAGCACGGCGGCCTTGCCCTGCTCGCTCTTTTTTACAAAATTCACGATCCGCCCCAGCGGCCGGGTGATGGTGCGGCTCACGGCCACCACACACAGCGCCGAAAACGCCCCGCACAGCAGCGCCGCCCACAAAATGTTCCTTCTCACCTGCGCCTTCTCCGCGTCCACCGCCGCAAGGTCGGTCAGCAGCACCTCTGTCCAGCCCACCTGTGCATTGCGGCATATGCTTCCAATGTGGCTTCTGCCCCCCTCGGAAATCTGGAAATGTCCCTCTCCCGCCGCCTGCATCTCCCCGATCGCGCGGGCTACGCCGCCCGGCACGGGGGTTCCCACCACCAGTTCGGGCGCGTTGCTGGTCACGATCACTCCCTCGGGCGAATAGGCCAGCAGCACATCCCCCTCGCCGCTCTCCACGCCGTCGAACACCTTTTTGCTGAACACATCCTCGTTCAGCGCAATCATCAAATAGCCCAGGCGTTTGTTGTAGGTTTTGCTGGAGTTCACGGTCCTGCATACCAGGATGCACTCTCCCCCCTGGCTCAAGGCGCCGCTGGTGATGTATTCCAGCGGCGCACGCTGCTCGATCTTCTCCACATACGCGGCATACTCTCCGCTGGTAAAAAAGTGATATCCCGTGCTGAACAGCACCTCCCCCTCCAGCGACAGCACGCTGATGCTCTTCACCATGCTGCTGATGGCGTACATGCTGTTGATCACCCCGTTCAGCTGCAGCACCTCCTCCTGGCCAAAGGGCCGGGCGGGCTCCCCGGCCGCAAGGCTTTCCTGCAGCGCGCCGCTGGTGGCGATGGCGTCGCCCAGGTAGCGGATCTTGTCCATCTCCTCAATGGCCATGTTGTCCACCACATTCAGCAGCTTTTTGTTGTTTTCCACCGCCCGCGCCTCGGCCCCCCGGCTGTAATAATTCTCAAAATAGACCGTGATGACCGCCACCGGCACAATGCAGATCGCCACCATCACCACCATCAGCCGAAAGGTGATCTTTCCCCTGCGCAGCCACACCATACATATCCCTCCCGTTTGTCGAATCGCGTCGAACCAGCACTTTGTTTTCATTGTACCATATCTCTTCCCAAAGGCCAGCCGTCCCCGCGCGCCACAAACAAAACAAGCGGCAGCCCTGCCCGCCGGGTCTTTCCCGGGGCAGGGCTGCCGCTCTGGCAGGTCCTCGTTTCAGTCAAGGGGCCTTGGCAGGCCGGCGATCCGCTTTTCCACCTCGGCGGCGGCGGCCTCCCACAGCTCCAGCAGATAGTCCGGCCCGCTGGGGTACTGGTCAAACCGCAGCTCAAACCGCCCGCCGTCCTCCACCAGGTCCATCACAAATTCCCGGCTGGTCAGGCGTTCCAGCCACTCCAGCAGCCGCACGTCGTCCATCGCGTCGGCCAGCACCGGCAGCCGCATCGACTCCTCCGGCGCGCCGTCCCTGCCGGGGTATACCAAAAAGGGGTCTCCCGCGGGGAACGAGTCCTCCGCGTCGTTCACCCGGTAGGGGTCGATGGGGTGCAGCGAGTACTGGCAGTTCCAAAAGTTGTAGCCCCAGTGCAGAAAGCCTTCCATCCGGTACTTGTAAAGCTGTACTCCCAGCACCCGGTTGCGCCAGGCGGGCATCGCGATGTAGCGGTTGCTTACCTTGTACCCCTGCGCGCAGCAGTAATACACCCAGGCGTCGGTCAGCCCCGCGTCCAGAAATTCGTGGATCGAGTCGTTCGTGGGCACCGGCTTTTTCACGATCCCCTTCTCGTACAGCTCCAGGTGGCTCAGCGCGTCGATGATGGGCAGCCCCGCCAGGTGGGGCTGCACGATGTCCAGCGCCGCCTGGTAGGTGTCGGCGTTGTAGATGGTCGGCTCGTCCGACACATGAAAATAAGTGCGCTCCAAAATGCCCTCGGTCCGCAGCTCGGCCAGCAGGGTGGGCAAAAACGCGTCCAGGAACTGCTTGTAGCCGCCCTCGCTCACCGGCGTGTGCCAGCCGAAAATGGTCTCCTCGCGGCCGTCCACCTGGGCCACCACCTTGGGCGGGTATTTCGCCCCCCACTGGGCGAACAGGTGGGCCATCTCAAAATACGCAAAGCCCGCCGCCTTGCAAAGGCGTACCCAGCGCCGGAAGTTTGTGTAGTCAAACCGGTATTCTTCGCCCCGCTTTTCCACCCCCACCAATTGGGTGGTGGGCCGCTCGGCGCCGATCAGGGTGTCCAGCGCCGGGGTGAACAGCGGCGTCAGGATCATGTTCACCCCGCGCTTTGCCGCCAGCCGCAGAAAGCGCTCCATGATCTCCCAATGCCGCTCGCTGAATACCCCGCAGCCATACTGCTGGGCCAGGCAGTCGGGGTAGAACCACTCGGTGTGCAGCAGCCGCTGCGGCGGCAGCGCCGCGGGCACCACGTGCAGGGTAAGGCCCGCCCGCGCCAGCTCGGCGCCGTCGGTGCCGGTGAACACCAGCTCCACCTGCCGGTCGCCGCCGGGGGCATCGTCGGGGATCTCACAGTCCACCCACAAAGCCCTCCACTGCTCCAAAACCACCTGCACGCCCTCCTCCAGGGGGGTCAGCAGATCCGGGTAGAGCCCCGGCGCCTCGCCGATGTATTCCGAGTCGTGCTTTTTTTCGCAGGGGAAAAGCACAGGCACGCACTCCACCCGCCGCAGCCGCACCTCGCCCTCAAAATCCCCCTCCACCCGCACCCGGGCAAAGGGATTCCGGGTGGCTTGCTCGGTGGTCTGGTTTACGTAATACTCCCCATGGAAACAATACGCCGCCTGAAACGCCACCCGCTGCCCCCGAAATCCGGTCAGCCGGCGCAGCGGCCGCGCGTGTAGCATGCCGCCCCGGGGCATCACCTTTTCCAACGTGCTTATAATGCGCAGGTCGTGATCCATAAAAAATCTCCTTTCAGCCTTTGATACCGCTCAGCGCGATACCCTCCACAAATTCCCTCTGTAAAAAGCAGTACAGCACAAAGGGGAACAAAAACGCCATGGTCGCGCCCGCCATCACCAGGCCGTAGTTGGTGCCATAGTTGCTCTGCAGCATCGAGAGCGCCAGCGTCAATGTCTTCATCTTGTCCTGGGTCACCAGGATCAGCGGCCAGATAAAGTCGTTCCAGGAGGTGATAAAGGTAAACACCACCAGCGACACGATCACCGGCCGCGAAAGGGGCAGCACCACCCGGCCAAAGATGCCCAGTTCGCCGCAGCCGTCGATCCGCGCGGCCTCCAGCAGCTCGTCCGGGATCCCCTCCATGAACTGGCGCATCAAGAACACCCCGAACGCGTCCAGGATCACCAAAAAGAGCGCCGGGTAGCTGTTCAGCAGCCCCAGCTCCTTCATAATGGTGAACACCGGGATCAAAATGACCTGCCCCGGCATCATCAGGGTGGCCAGGTACAGCCAAAAGATGGTCTCCTTCAGGGGGAACTGCTTTTTCGCAAAGGCGTACCCCGCCAGCGAGGCGATCACCACATTGAAAAAGCAGGCGCAGCTCACCACGATCAGGCTGTTCTTCACATAGGTCAGCAGCGCGAAGTTCGAGAACAGGTTCTGGTAGTTGCGCAGGTCCATGGCGGAAAAATCAAACGAGGCCGACATGATGCGCTTTTGGGTAAACGAGGTCAGGATCATGAACACAAAGGGGTACAGGCTCACGATCACCAGCCCCAGCAGGATCAGGTTGATGACCCATTTGCTCAGCTCCAGCCGTTTTTTTGTAAGCTGCATATTCTTCGTCAGCCTCCTTTCGTTCCGTCTTTTTGCCTAAACGCCAGCTTTTGCACCATCGAGACCGCCAAAACGATCACCAGCAGCAGCACCGAGACCATGCTGGCGTAGCCCATCTTGTAATCCTTGAAGGCGGAGTTGTAAATGGTCAGCACCAGGGTCATGGTCGAGCGTCCCGGCCCGCCGCTGGTAAGGGTGTACACCAGATCGAACACCTGGAACGACCAGATGGTCCCCAGCGTCACCACCAGATATGTAATGGGCTTCAGCATGGGCAGCGTGATCGAAAAGAACTGCCGCGCCGCGCCGGCGCCGTCCACGGTGGCCGCCTCATACAGCGAGGCGGGGATATCCATCATGCCCGCGTAAAAGATCACCATGAAGTACCCCACGTTTTTCCATATGCCGATCAGGCATACCGAGAACAGGGCGGGCCAACGGCTCCCCAGCCAGTTCACCGGCCCCAGGCCCACCAGCCCGATCAGCGAGTTCACCACCCCTTCCGGGTCGCTCGAAAGCAGCAGCCGCCACACCGCCGAAGTCAGGATCATCGAGGTGATCACCGGGATAAACAGCACGCTGCGCACAAAATTGCCCCAGCGGTTCGCGCATTTGCGGGCCAGCACATAGGCGATCAGCATGGAAATAAGGGTCTGCAGCGGCACCACCACCAGGGTGTACACACCGGTGTTGAACAGCGACGATGAAATATAAGGGTCGCTCAGCAGCGCCCGGTAGTTCAAAAGGCCCACAAATTCCGGCGGCTGCAGCACGTTGTAGGAACAAAAGCTGTACCCCACCGTCATAAAAATGGGAATGATGTGAAACGCGATCAGCAGCACAAGGCTCGGCAGGATAAACAGGTATCCGCTCATCCCGCCGTTGCTCCTCCTCGCGCGGTTCAGTCGGCTCATAAGGATCCCCCTTCTTTGCCCCGGTCCAAAAAGCGCAGGCCGCCCCGGGCAGGCCTGCGCTTTCCAGCCGGTTTTTTACTCGTTCAGAATGGTGCCCGCGTAGGCCACCGTCTCGCTGATCACGTCGTCGGGCTGCATCTCGCCCATCATCATCAGCTGCAAATTTTTATACAGGGTATCGTAGATCTTGGAGCTGCCCTTCACCGCGGGCAGGCTGTGCAGGGCCGCGCCGTCCTCCGAGTACACGCTTTCAAACGCGGGGTTGTCGTGGTACTCCTCGTCCTTTCCGATGGGCGCAAATTTTGCCGAGGCGTGATACTGGGTCATGGAGGGCCCACTGAGCATGTGCTGGATCAGCTTGTAGGCCAGCGCCTTGTCCTCTGCGCCGGACATCAGCACCAGCGAGTCCGAGGCCACGAAGGTGCCCTTGGTCTCCTTGGTCAGGCTGGTAATGAAGCCCCAGTTCACGCCCGCCGTGTCAAAGTTCGCGGTGTTGGTGGTCTCCATCTCCACAAAGGCGGCCTTTCCCTCGCTGAAATAGCTCATGCAGTCGTCCTCGGTCAGGCTGGTCACCATATCCGGCAGGATGCCGTGGGTAAAGCGCAGGTCATACAAAAACTGCACCGCGTCGCGTCCTGCCTCGCTGTCAATGGTCATGGCGGTGCCCTCCTCATTGAACAGCTGCCCGCCGCCCTGCCACACATAGGGGTAGAACGAGGTGTTCAGGGTGCTGATGGAGGGGTTGCCCCACCGCTGGATAAAGGGGTACACATCCGTGCCTCCGTTCGCGTCCACCTTGATCTTTTTGCAGGTCTCGATGAACTCGTCCCAGGTGGAAGGGATCTCGGTGATTCCGTTGGCCGCCAGGATGTCCTTGTTGTAGCACATCACGCAGGCGTTGCCCACCACGATGGGCAGGCAGTACTGCTTGCCCCGAATGATCCCGTTCTCCAGGTAAAGCAGGTTGTCCTTGTCGGCGTCGGTCAGGTATTCGTCCATCGGCTCCAACGCGCCCATGTCGATAAAATCGGTGATCATCTCCATATACATGTAACCCACGTCGGGCCCCTGGCCGGAGGTGATGCCGGTCAGATATTTCTCCTCGTAGTTGCCCCAGGGCACGATCTCCACGTTCACCGTGACCCCGTTCTCCTCTTCAAAGGGGTCCATGATCTTGTCCCACACTTCCTTGTCGTCCTGGTTGGCGCTCAGGGGCGGCAGCCACACGTTCAGGGTCTTGCCCGCAGCCGGTCCGGGCTCCTGCGCCCCCGACGCCGCAGAGGTGCTGCCGCCGTTCTGCCCGCAGCCGGCAAAAAGCGCCAGGGCCAGCGCCGCGCTCAGGATCATCGCCAATGCCTTTTTCATAAAGTGTTCTCCTTCCTTTTTCGCAGCCATGCGATCTGGATCTTCAGCATGTTTGTCGCCGGGCTCCGCGGCGCCCGGTCTTCCTGCTTTTATTGTACCTGCCGCCGCCGCAATTTAAAATCAACAAAAATTGAACAGGGGGGCCCTGCCAGGCCCCCCTGTGGAAAGATTACATAATCTTCGCCGCGCTCCATTGGGCATCATGCACAAAATAATTCTCCCATTTGGCGCAAAAACAAACATTTCTTGCACACAAACATTTCTTGCAGTGCCCCGGCGCATTAACATTTCCTGTCATCGCCCCTGCTTTTGGTATACCCCCGGCGTGGTATTTTCGTATTTTTTAAAGATGCGGATGAAGTGGATGTCGCTGGTGAACCCCACCTTTTCCGCGATCTCCTTGATGGTCAGGTCCTGGGTCTCCAGCAGCTTTTTCGCCCCGTCGATGCGCAGCCGGTTCATGTACTCCACCACGCCGATGCCGTACTCCTCCTTGAACACCTTCGACACATAGGTGGTGCTCACCTTTACCTGGTCGGAAATATAGTAAAGCCCCAGGTAGGGCTGGCTGTAGTTGGCCTCGATGATCTTCTTGATCTTCTGGGCCAGCTTGTCCTTCTGGCGGGTGGCATACTGGCTGCCCAGCTGCTCCAGCTGGGCCAGGACCTTTTGCAGGCACGCGGCCAGTCTCTCGGGTGTGGTGCACTCCTTCACGGCCTCCAGCTGCGCCGCCGCAAGTCCGGTGCGGCGGCGGCCGTCCTCCGCCTCCGCGCACTGCAGCACGCTGTTCACCACCGTGTAGCGCCGGCTCATCCGCAGGTAAGGGTCGGCGGCGGCCTCCACATATTTTTGGAACAGCTCCGGCAGTACCTCCGCCGCCGCCGCGTACTCCTGCAGGCGCAGGGCCTTTTGCCAGCGCTCCAGCACGATCACGCCCTCCCGGCCCTGGGCGGCCGCCCGCTCTCTGGGCGAATCCTCCGCGCCGGCCTCTCCCCGCAGCCGCCCCGCCGTCTGCTCGTAGATCGGCACAAGCTGCGCGTCGGTCAAAAACTCCTCGCTCTGCCGGCGGGCGGGCTCGGTCCCGCACTCGGCCTCAAAGATCTCCCCCAGCCGCTTTGCCTGGCTGGCGCCTGCGGTCTCGTAATTCAGCAAAAACACCGCGTTGTTTCCCAACAACGTGGGGATCACCTCCACCGTGCTGCATTCCCGCTCCAGCACCTGCCCGGCCCGGAACAGCCAGTGCAGAACGCGGCCCTCCTCCTTTTCAAACCCCACGTCCGCCACTAAAAGGGTAAAATACACATAATCCAGCGTAATGCCGCTGGCCTGGAGCAGGGTCTCAATGATGGCCGGGTCGGTGAGCCTGCGGCCCAGGATATCGGCCAGCACGCTCTTTTTCAGCGACCAGAGCATCTTCTCATTCAGCTGCGCTGCGCTTTCGTTCTCCCGGATCAGCTCGTTCACCCGCTGCTCAAACTCGTAGTAGTCCATCTGCGCGCCGCCGGGGCCCCGCCCCAGCTGGCGCACCGCCTTTTCAATGGGCGCGTGGTGCTTCCAGCTCAAAAAGATCGAGAAGGCCGCCCCCACCGCCGTGCACAGCACCACCCCGGCCAGCAGCAGGCGCTGCACCTGGGTGATGGGGGCCAAAAGGGCGGTCAGGTCGCTGGCCACCACATAATACAGCGAGCCGTAGCCCGAGGGCGCGCGCCACCCGATGCAGCTCCCGCTCTGCAGCTGCTGGGCGCTGCCGCCCGCCGTCTCCAGCAGCGGCAGCAGCTCTTTTGGGAACTGCCTCCCCTCTTCCTGGCCCATCTGGTATAATTCGTTCTTCCCGCTGAAGGCCGCCACCGTGGTCCCCCTGTCCCGGGGGCGGGCCATCTCCAAAAGCCGCGCGAACTCCTGGCCGTCCACGCAGATCAGCAGCACCGAGGTATGCCCTGTGTCGGCCCCCAGGGGCATCTGCTGGCGCAGATACAGCTTCGGCGCGCCCAGGCCCTCCTCGTAAAAAAAGAACCCGGTCTGCGGTGCCTCCAGCACCTGGGCACGCCAGGCCTCATACCCCGCGCCGGAAAGCTCGTTGCTCAAAAGGTAATACCCCTTGGAATAGTAGCTGCCCTTGGTACCCACCACGTAGTCCTGCCCCGGGTAATACAGGTACACGTCCTCCACAAAGGCGTTCGCCATCTTGATGTTGTACAAAAGCTCCGCAAACCCATAGGTGGCGGGGCTCACAAAGTCGGCTCTGCTCCCGGCGGTCTGCAGGGCCATGTTCTGGTTGTTGAGCATCAGCTCCACCGCCGTCTGCTCCAGGGTCAGCAGGTAGCGGTCCAGGCTGCGCTGCACCGAGGCGATGGTCTCGCCGTACTCCTCGATCTTGTTCTGCTTCATCATGTCCACGGCCTTCAGGCTCACCACGAACAACAACACAAAAAGCACAAAAAAGCCCGCCGTCAGCGAGAGCACCCAGTGTTTCCCCAGTTTCGACAGATGAAACGCGCGCATTCCGGGCCTCCTTTTCCCCGCGGCGGCCCCGCCGCCGGGGCGGGGTGCGGGCTTTCGCATTTTCTCCATTATATAATCCCGCCGGCCATTTGAAAACAGCAAATTTCCACAGCTGGCATAGCTTCCAAAAAATGGGCAAAAAGGCAAACAAGCAGCCGCCCGTCCCCTGAGTAGCGGCCGGGCGGCTGCTTGTTATCTTTTTCTGTGTGCTCTTCACTGTTCGCGGCTGTCGATCTCCCGCCGGATGCTCTCCAAAAACGCGTCCGCCGTCATCACGCCGCCCTTTTCCTCCTTGCGGGCCCGCACCGACACCGTGCCCTCTTCCACTTCCTTGTCGCCCACCACCAGCATGTAGGGGATCTTTTTCATCTGGGCCTCCCGGATCTTGTAGCCCATCTTCTCGCTGCGCAGATCGCTCTCCACCCGCACGCCGGCCTCGTCCAGCCGCTGCTGCAGCGCCTTGGCATAATCGTGGGCCCGCTCGGTGATGGGGATCACCATCACCTGCACCGGGGCCAGCCAGGTGGGGAACGCCCCCGCAAAATGCTCGATCAAAATGCCGATGAAGCGCTCGATGCTGCCGAACACCACCCGGTGGATCATCACCGGCCGGTGCTTCTGGCCGTCCTCGCCGGTGTATTCCAGCTCAAAGCGCTCGGGCATCTGCATGTCCAGCTGAATGGTGCCGCACTGCCAGGTCCGCCCAATGGCGTCCACCAGGTGGAAATCCAGCTTCGGCCCGTAAAAGGCGCCGTCGCCCTCGTTCACCGTGTACTCCCGGCCCAGCTCCTCAATGGCGGCGCGCAGCGCGTCGGTTGCCCGCTCCCAGTCGGCCAGCTCGCCGATGTGATCCTCCGGCATGGTCGAAAGCTCAATGTGGTACTCAAACCCAAACAGGCTGTACACCTGGTCGATCAGCTGCACCACGCCCTTGATCTCGTCCTTGATCTGCTCCTGGGTCATAAAGATGTGCGCGTCGTCCTGTGTAAAGCAGCGCACCCGCATCAGCCCGTGCAGCGCGCCCGAAAGCTCGTGCCGGTGCACCAGGCCCAGTTCGCCCATGCGCAAAGGCAGGTCCCGGTAGGAATGGGGCTGGGTCTTGTACACCAGCATGCCGCCGGGGCAGTTCATGGGCTTCACCGCAAAGTTGGTCTCGTCAATCACGGTGGTGTACATGTTGTTTTTGTAGTGCTCCCAGTGACCGCTGCGCAGCCACAGGTCTTGGTTCAGCATCACGGGCGTGCTGATCTCCTGGTAGCCCGCCCTGTGGTGGATCTCGCGCCAGTAGTCGATCAGCGTGTTCTTCAGGATCATGCCCTTGGGCAGAAAGAACGGGAAGCCCGGCCCCTCGTCCAGCATGGCAAACAGCTCCAGCTCTTTGCCCAGCCGCCGGTGATCCCGCTTTTGGGCCTCCTCCAGCAGCGCCAGGTACTCGTCCAGCAGGCTCGCCTTGGGGAAGGCGATGCCGTACAGCCGGTCCAGGCTGTCCCGCGTCGCGTCCGCCCGCCAGTAGGCCGCGGCCACCTTCAGCAGCTTCACCGCCTTCAGCGCGCCGGTGCTCATCAGGTGGGGTCCGGCGCACAGGTCGGTAAAATCGCCCTGCCGGTACACGCTCAGGCTCCAGCCCTTCTCGGCATACTCCTCCAGCAACTCCAGCTTGTAATCCTGCCCGGCGAACAGCTCCCGCCCCTCTTCCAGCGTAATGGTGCGCTTTTCCACCGGCAGGTCGGCCTTCACGATCTTTTTCATCTCGGCCTCGATCGCCTCAAAATCGGCGGTGGAAAGCGGCCGCTCCGCCTTGATGTCGTAGTACCAGCCGTTTTCCAGCGCGGGCCCAATGCCGAACCTCGCCCCGGGGAACAGGCGCTGCACCGCCTGGGCCATCACGTGGGCGGCGGTGTGCCAGAAGGCATGCTTTCCGTCCGGGTCCTCAAAGGTCAAAATCTCCAGCGCGCAGTCCTCAGTCAAAGGCGTGCGCAGGTCGCAGGCCTCGCCGTCGATCCGCGCCGCGCAGGCGCTCTTGTACAGCCCCATGCCGATGCTCTTCGCCACCTCGGCGGCGGTAATGCCCGCCTCGAACTCCTTGCTGTTTCCCTTCAGATCCACCTTGATCATTTTTCCAACCTCCAAAAAACAAAATGCCCCACCCCGTAACACATTCACGGGGTGAAGCATCCATTCGCTCCACGGTTCCACCCGAATTGCGCGCCTTCAAAAGCGCGCCGCTTCGCTTGGGCTGTAACGGGCCCGGCCCGGCGGGGGTTCGCCCCCGCGCTCCGCGGTGGTAGGCATTGGGCGGCATGGCGCCGGGCCGCTCTCAGCGCGCTTTCAAAGCGGCGGCCCTCTCTTTTGCGTTCTGCCCACCCGCCCGTGTCCGCATCGGCACTTTGCGGGATGAGTTTGGAATCATCATATACCCCTTTCCGCGTTCTGTCAATATTTCTTGACAATTTGTAAACTCTTTATTAAAATATAAGTCAAGTATATTAGATGATTTGCCCCCGGGCAGGTCCCGCTTTTGTGGAATGTGCGCCCAGCGCACAATTTATATAGAGTTTCGCACCAAACCCCTAACATTTTATATAAATATAGCCTTGCCCTTTTTTAGGCACAGGCGGCCCGAACGGCAGTCATCTCAGATACCATTTTATTTGAGGAGTTGAAACAATTGCTACCCATCTCAGTAACTGTGGTGGTGGCGGTCGTTGCAGCTGTCGTGTGCGGGGCCGCCTGTTTTTTTATGGGCGTGGCCTACCGCCGCAAAACGGCTGAAGCGAAGCTTGGCAGTGCCGAGGAAGAAGCCAAGCGCATCGTGAACGACGCCATCAAGACCGCCGAACAAAAGCGCAAGGAATCCATCATCGAGGCCAAGGACGAAGCCCTCCGCATGAAGACCGAGGCCGACAAGGAGATCAAAGAGCGCCGCGGCGAATTGAGCCGCCAGGAGCGCCGTCTCGACCAAAAAGAGGAGGCGCTGGACAAAAAGGTCTCCGCCATGGAGCAAAAGGAAGAGGAGCAGCGCCAGCGCGCCGAATTGGTCGAAGCCAGGCTCGACGAGCTGGAACAGCTCAAGCTGCGCCAGATCGAAAAGCTCGAGACCATCGCCGCCCTCACCCAGGACGACGCAAAGCAGCTGCTTTTGAACCGGCTGGACCAGGAACTCACCCACGAAAAGGCCATGCGCATCTCAGCCTACGAGGCCAACCTCAAGGACCAGTGCGACACCATGGCCAAAGAGCTCATCGGCCAGGCCATCGCCCGCTGCGCGGCCGATCATTCCAGCGAGGCCACCGTCAGCGTGGTTCCCCTCCCCAGCGACGAGATGAAGGGCCGCATCATCGGCCGCGAGGGCCGCAACATCCGCGCCCTCGAGACCGCCACCGGCGTGGACCTCATCATCGACGACACCCCCGAGGCCATCACCCTCTCCAGCTTCGACCAGGCCCGCCGCGAGGTGGCCCGCATGACCCTGGAGCGCCTCATTGCCGACGGCCGCATCCACCCCGCCCGCATTGAGGAAACGGTGGAAAAGTGCCGCCGTGAGCTGGAAGTCAGCATGAAGCGCGAGGGTGAGCGCGCGGTCATGGAGGTGGGCGTGCACGGTATCCACCCGGACATCGTCAAGCTGCTGGGCCGTCTCAAATTCCGTACCAGCTTCGGTCAGAACGTGCTGAACCACTCGCTGGAGGTAGCCTATATTTCCGGCCTGCTTGCCAGCGAGATGGGCGTAAATGTCACCCAGGCCAAGCGCGCGGGCCTTCTGCACGACATCGGCAAGGCCCTCGACCACGAGATTGAGGGCAGCCATATCCAGATCGGCGTCGAGATCGCCCGCAAGTATAAAGAAAATCCCGCCGTCATCCACGCCATCGAGGCCCATCACGGCGATGTGGAGCCCAAGACCCCGCTGGCCTTCATCGTCATGGCGGCCGACGCCATCAGCGCCGCCCGCCCGGGTGCCCGCCGTGAAAACGTCGAAAACTACATCAAGCGGCTGGAAAATCTCGAGGAGATCAGCGCCGGCTTCGAGGGCGTCGAGAACGCCTTCGCCGTGCAGGCGGGCCGCGAGGTGCGCATCATGGTCAAGCCCGAGGCCATCGGCGACGACCAGCTGGTGCTGCTGGCCCGGTCCATCACCAAAAAGATCGAGGAAGAGCTGGATTACCCCGGCCAGATCAAGGTGAACGTGATCCGCGAAAGCCGCGCGGTGGAATACGCAAAATAAACTGCAAAAACAAAAGAGGGGGCGCAGCCGCACGCTGCACCCCCTCTTTTGTTTTTTGACGCGGATCAGGCGGCCGCGCCAAAAAGCTGATGTTTTTTTCACATCCATCTTGTAATCTCTTCCAAAATATAGTATTCTAAAAAAAAGGCGTTTTGCGGCGGTGCCGCAAGGCGCCTTTGGGCTTGGAGGCCACCAACATGGAAAAACGCATGCTGAAGCTCTATTCCAAAAGCGGCACAGTCCCCCTGAAAGTGGTAAAAGGGCACTTTGCCACCAACCACAGCCACATCAACTATTACATCGACATCACCACCCTCAAGACCCGCTTCAGCGAGGCCGAGAGCGTCGCCAAGGAGCTGGTGCACCATTATCTCTCCAGCGCGGTGGTCGACACGATCGTCTGTCTCGACGGTACCGAGGTCATCGGCACCTGCCTGGCCAGCGAGCTGACCCACAGCGGCTTCATGTCGCTCAACAGCCACCGCACCATCTATGTGGTCACGCCGGAATACAACTCCAACAGCCAGCTGCTCTTCCGCGATAACATCCAGCCAATGATCGAGGGCAAGCACGTGCTCATCCTCATGGCCTCGGTCACAACCGGCAAGACCATCAACAAGAGCATCGAGTGCGTGCAGTATTACGGCGGCACCGTCGAGGGCCTGGCGGCCGTGTACAGCAACATCCAAACGGCCGGCGGCCTGCCAGTGCATTCGGTCTTCACACCGGCCGACCTGCCGGACTATGCCAGCTACGACGTGCACGAATGCCCCTACTGCAAGGCGGGGCAGCGCATCGAGGCGCTGGTCAACAGCTTCGGCTATTCCAAGCTGTAACGAGTCCTGACCCGGTTTCTGCGCGGCGGCGCATCTCTTCAGGGTGCGCCGCCCATTTTATATCGTTCTTCTTTTTCCTTTTCCGTCAAAAAGAAACCCCGCGTAAGGTCTGTTTTTCTCTTGACACACCGCGCAGGATATGATAATATTATTAACGCACTCTGGCACCGCGGGGCGGAGCGCCCACCGTGGAGAGGTGTCCGAGTGGTTTAAGGAGCCGGTCTTGAAAACCGGTGACCCGCAAGGGCCGTGGGTTCGAATCCCACCCTCTCCGCCATTTTACAACCGAATATTTACACACACTTTGCTCTGGAGAAGTACTCAAGAGGTCGAAGAGGCGCCCCTGCTAAGGGCGTAGGTCGGGAAACCGGCGCGAGGGTTCAAATCCCTCCTTCTCCGCCAGAGAAAGCCCTGAAAACGATTCGTTTTCAGGGCTTTTTTCTGCCCTCTCCAGCGTTTGCCGCCCTCTTCCCTGCGCGTTTTTTTCAAAAGCAAAAAGCGCCCCGGGCGGCTGGTTTTTCCAGCCATTCCCGGGGCGCACCCCGTTATTTATGCCACTGCTTTGCGATCTGGTCGGCGCCGGTGGCGGCAAGGCCGCTCACAATGCCCACCGCCAGCGCGGTGATGATGTCCCCCGCCGGGAACTCCGGCATGGTGTACATGCCCGCCACCCCCAGCGCGCCGCCCATCAGCCCGCACAGGGTCGGCAGCCACTTGGTTGCCAGCGGCGTCTGCTTCACCGCCAGCGCCAGTAAGTAACAGATCACCGTGATCCCGGCCACGCCGGTGATGCCCATGATATTGATGTCCATCGTGCTAATCCTCCTATTTTACATTGAAATGTGGTTTATTCGGTCACAGTCACGCCCCACAGCGCAGCCAGGCCCTCGATGATTTGCGCCTGCGGGGCGGTCATGCCGGCCAGAGTGATCACCTTTCCGCTGGGCCCCTCTACCGGGGACTGTTCCGGCGCGGGCGCAGGCTTGTCCTCCACGATACAGCGGTCGGGCAGCGCCAGGCAATACACCTCGGCGCCGTCCCGCGCGATCTGGTACCAGATGCTGGTCATCCCAGCCAGGGCCACGGCGGCGCCCTGCGCCAATACCTCGCACGCCTCGTCCAGCTCCAGCCGGCCCAGCACCTTTGCGTCTACGGCGGGGGCCTCAAACACCTCGCAGGTCGGCCTTTCCGCGCTCGTGCAGCGCAGCTGCTTGCCTTCGATTGTTTTCCATTCCATCGGTTTTTCCTCACTTTCTCCGGGCTGGAAATAGATCCAGTCCCGGTCCACGTTTGCGTTGCCCACGCCGTATTTGCCGCCGTGTCCAATGCGCCCAAACTGCCAGCCGCACAGCTTGTCCCCCAGGCTGGCCATGTACCGGCCCCATTTGGTCTGCACATCTTCAATGCTCGCGCAGCCGTCGAAATCCGGATCGTGCGGGTCCTTGTAATAGTAGGCCAGCCATACCGGCATACCCAGCTTGTCCACCTGCACCCGCCCCTGCAGCCAAGAAGCCGAGCAGTACAGGCAGGGGGTGTAGCCCGCCGCCCGCAGCATGTCGGCGGCCTCGTTGAGTAACTCGGTATTGTCGGCAGCATTCAGGCCCATCTGGCAGCCGCCCTCCAGCTCCTGATCCAGCGCCACCCAGCTGGTCACGCCCTGCTCCTGCAGGATGTCAAGCAGCGTGGCCATATGGCTGCGCAGGATCTCCCGGGCCTGCGCCGGGTCGCCGTTGTTTTTGCCCTGGTAGTGGTGGGTCAAAAATATGTAGGCCCCCATGCGCAGGCCCCGCGCCCGGCAGTCTGCCGCGAAGCGGGCAAAGCGCACGTCCATAAAGTTGCCGTAGGCCGCTCGCAGGATCACCGTTTGTACCCCCGCAGCCTGCGCCACAGCCGGGCTAAAGGTGCCCTGGTGCTTGGATATATCCAGTGCTTTCTGTTCCATTTTAGTCCTTCTATCTTTTGGTAGCTACACCAGCCGCTCAATGGTAAAACAGCCGCTGGATACGGCACTGCCAACAATCCCTGACCCTTGTATCCCGGTAAACGACACTGTTTGTCCTTTGCTCATGGTCTGTACTCCGCTTCTCGTGGGGCTAAACCGGTATCCTTTGATCCGGTATGTGCCCTCAGCCACACAGGTCCAGGACATGGACGCATTGTTATATCCGCCAATGCCGCCTTCCGTTACCATGCTTCCATAGGTGGTATCCACCCAGCCATACCATTGCCCGCTCTGCACGTCGTTGCCCGAGCTGTCCGTCCGCCGACATACGCCGTAATAGCCCACCGCCACCACCTCGTACCCGCGCTGTTGGGCCCCCGTCACTCCGAAGATGCTCACCCCGGCCATAATATTCTCTGCCACCAGGTTTGCATCCCCTTGTATGGTCTGCTCGTCCTCCAAATACTGCCCCGCCGCCAGCACCTGATCGCTGGTTCCGGGTGTATAGGTGGCCGCCGCCTTTCGGGGGATGCCACCGGTCACATGGACCCCTCCGCTGTTGATCGAAACTCCGCTCAGCAGATTGCCGGGCACAAGCTGGGCCTTATCCGCCGCATTCAGGCCACCGGCTGCCCCACTATAGCATTTCGCCATATCAGCCCACCTCCGTCAAATGAATTGTCAGATCCACCTCCGGCCGGTCCTCCCAGCAGGTAACGGCGATCTGTCCGTCCAGCGTTTCCACCACCGAAATAAAGCCCAGCGCTTCCCGGGCGGCAATGTCCGTCTCCCGGTCGCCGGTGGGGATCAAATACGGCGGCAGCGTCACCACTTGGGCAGTCATCCCGGCACAGGCTGCCGTTTGGGTATAACTTCCGTCCGCCTGCTGCGCCCAGTCCGCCGCCGGCAAGGTTGCGTTATAGCAATGGGCCATCGCGTCCGCTTCCACCCCCTGCGGGTCATACACGCTCTTCAGCATCACTTCGCTCCCGCTTTCCACGCCCCGGATCACCCGCTCCAGCTCCGCGATCTGCGCCTGCGCCGCAGTATCGTGTGCGGCAATTGCCGCTTCCAGCTGTGCAAAATACGGCTCCAGATCCGCCGGCGCCGCCGGGGCGATCACCTGCCCGCAGCGGGCAGTATCCAGCCGCGTGTCGGTGATGCGCTGCTGGGGGATACCGGCGGTGTTTTTGGCGATGAACAGATCCGCCAGCCCCAGCTCCCAAACCGTGTTGTTCCGGGTCAGGGCCGGGGCGGCCGGGGTCTCGCCAGGCGTGCCCTTCAGCACATACAGCTCGATGCTGCGCACCGCCAGCGAAAGATCCAGCCGCGCCACCACCGTGTCGATCCGGTCCAGCTCCCCGCTGGCCTGCACCGCCAGCACTCGCGCGCTGTCCTCAATGGCGATCGCTCCCTGGATGTGGCACGCGCCCGGCGCCACCTGCACATTCATTCCCGCGTCCGCCGTCACCTGCAGTGCGTCGGCAGGGTTGTAAAACACACCGTCCGAAAAATATTGCTTGAATACCGCGCGCAGAAACTCCGAGTCCACTGCCCGGTCATACCGCGGCAATCCCTGGCCGTCGTAGCTCACTTGGCTCGTAAAAGGATACGATTTCAAAAGATCATCCTCGCTTTCTGTAATGTAGTAAGTTTTTTCTCCCCCAGGGTCAGGGTGACCTGGTGCCCGTTCGATTTAAACACCTCTCGCACCGAAACGATCCGAGCCTCCATGGCAAGGCCCAGCTCCCCCACCGCCACATCCACCTTGTCGCCCAGGTCGAAGTCCCGCAGGTACTGGAAGGTGCCGGCGGTCACATCCACTTCCACGTTCTGGATCGGCTGGTGCTCCAGCAGCTTCTCAGCCCCCCGTTGGCGCAGGCTTGCCTGGTATTCCTCCAGGGTCTGTTTCTTCTCGTTGAACCGCAGGTCTTTCGCCTCAACCCACAGCTGCCGGCTGTAGCCTCCGGCGCTCTGGTCCACGATCTGTACCTCCCGCTCGCTCTCTTCCCCCGCTCCGGCCACGATGGCATAATTTTTTGCACCGCTCCAATCAGCCGAAGCGGTCACCTTTTCAAGGTTTTTGAAGCCGTCGCTGAATACCACCCAGTTGTTTTCCCTCTGGTTCTGTGTGCGGTCCACGCCTTTCCAGGCACTGCAAAATATCTTGTCCTGCTCGTAATCATACCGGCATCGAAGGGCCATCTGCACCGTTTTCAGCTTAGTACAGGCCGCAGTGCAAAGCGCCTCCCCCGTCACCTGCCAGCTCGCCTGCTCTGCCAGCGGGGCGGCTGCGCTCTCCACCTCCAGCTTCGGGGTATCCCCCTTGTATGTGCTGATCATGCGCAGCACCGCAGTATCCATTGCACCGGTGGCATACCAGGTCGGGTACACCACCTTGTCGTTCAGCAGGTGCTCCAAAAAAAAACCGGTCAGCTGCACGAACCGCCCCTGGGCGGTATCGGTCAGTTCTGGTTTGTGGATGATGCCCATCTCGGGCCGGTCCGGTGTGTAAAGATACGCCATGCGCGGGTCATAGTCCTCCGCCGCAAGCTGCGCCGAAAACTTCCCCGGGCTGTAATACTCCCGCTGCCACTGCAAATTCAGGTAAGGCAGATACGCCACCGGTTGGAACTCTGCGTCCAAAGCCAAAAGCTGCATGCGTCACACCCCCAGATATTGTTTGTTGTAATACAGCACTACGTGCATGCCGTTCTCCCCCACATCCGCTGAAAAGCTGACCCGGTTTTCTCCCAGCCCCATTTTCATGGCTGAAAAACTGCTGGCGCGATCCACCTTTGCCAAAATATTCTCGCCGTTCATCTGCACCCGTGCCGCCTCAAAGTCGATCGTGAGCACGTCTCCCGGCTGCATTCCGGTGAGGATCCGCACGTACCCGTCGCCGCCCGTAAGGCGCGGGTTCGTCACCGGCCCGTCGCAGGTAATGGTCGCCTTAAAATAGCTCGGCACATCGCCGTCGTAGTCAAACACCACCTCCCGGGCAAAGTTTGCCACCGCCGCGCGCACCCCAAAAATCGGGTGGTCCATGTAGGGCCAGCCCCAGCAGGGCGTGATGGCCGCGATATCCTGGCCAAAATCGTCTACCGATTGCCAAAAAGGCTTTGTGCACAAAAAATAGGCCGAAAAGGTCTGCGCCTCCCCCACCGGGCCGCTGGGCGCCTTAAAAGCGGTCAGTTCGCCTGTGATCCAGCGGGTCGTCCCCAAATAGGTCAAATAGACCCTGTACTCCACCCCGGGCCGAAAAAAGCTCAACGCCGCTTTGCGCAGCACCGCATTGCTGCCCGCGTCCATCACCGCAGCGGAAAACTCAAGATCCCGGGCCGCCACTCTCCGTCCGGTCACAAAGCTTCCATCCCCTCTCGCCTGGTTG
>NZ_DBGCTQ010000101.1:0-43642 GCF_048388525.1 Allofournierella sp.
GCAGCCACCGAGGCCCCAAAGCCCAGCGCCACCCCGGCCCCGGGCTGGGTGGTGGAGCCCCGCAGTGACCTGGAGATTGTGCAGAGCCTGGCGGAGTTTTTGCCGGTGGATCATCTCACCACCGCCGAGCGCCAGCAGCTGGCGCTGTTCACCCAGAACGGCGGCACGGGCGTGATCGACCTGGCGGGCAACATTGTGGTGCCCGCCGAAAAAAACGTGCACTGGTGCCCGGTCTGCGGCATCACCAACGAGGGCGAGACCGAGATTTACAACGCCCAGGGCGAGGTGGTGGGCAGCGGCGGCCACGGCATCAGCGAGAGCGGCATTTTTTACGACGAAGCCTCCGGCACCCTGTATCTGGAGGACTGGATGGGCTACCTGCAGCCCTGGAGCCAGGAGATGACCTACAGCCCCGAACCCATCATTGCGAAGGTGGTCACGATCACCGCGCTGACCGGGCCGGAAGACCCGGGCAGCAGCCGGTACCACATCGGCGACGAGGAGCACCCGGTGGAGATCAGCGAGGCCAGCGCCATGATGCTGTTTTTGCCGGACGGTACGCCCCTGAACTCGGTGCGGTACGAGGAGATCCGGGCCGCCAGCGAGAGCGTTTTCCCGGTGAAGCAGGGGGGCCTTTGGGGCTTTGTGAGCGCTGCGGACGGCGAGGAGATGGTGCCCTGCCAGTACCGGCAGGTGCGGCCCTATAAAAATGGCCTGGCCGCTGTGCAGACGGACACCGGCTGGGGTTATGTGAGCCTTGCGGGCACCCAAAAGACCAGCATGACCTTTTTGGATGCGCAGACCGCCACCGGCGGCAGGGCCTGGGTGAAGACCGCCGAGGGCTGGGGTGTGGCCGAGCTGGCGGCCTGGCCCGCCGGGTAAAATACGGCCCGATCAAAAAAGCAAACGTGCCCGCCGGGACACCCCGGCGGGCACGTTTTTGCGTCGTTTTAAAAGGGCGGCGCGCTCAGTTCAAAAAGCCCAGGTCAATCTCGTAAGGGCTTTCGGTGGAGCGCTGCATGGGGGCCTCGGCCTTGTACTTGGCCAGGGCCGCCGCCGCCCTGGCCGGGTCGGCCAGGGTGCCGGCACCGCCCATGCAGCCGCCGGGGCAGCCCATGCCCTCCAGCAGATAGCCGTTGTATTTGCCGGCCCGGGCCATCATGAGCAGCTTTTTGCATTCGGCCAGGCCTTGGGCGCTGGCCACCTTTACCTCCCGCGCGGGGTCGAGCTCGTGGATAGCGTTCACCACCGCCTGGGCCACGCCGCCGGTCACAGCAAAGCCCCGGCCGTCGGCACTGGCTTTGTCGAATTCGTCCCCCTCGGCGGCTTCCAGGGCTTCAAAATCCACCTCGCGGGCCTCGAACATGCCCATCAGCTCTTCAAAGGTGAGCACAAAGTCCACATCGCTGCGGATGGTGCGGCGGCTGGCCTCCAGCTTTTTGGCGGCGCAGGGGCCGATAAAGGCCACCTTTACATCCCTGCCCACCCGCTTTTTCAAAAGCCGGGCAGTCAGTACCATGGGGGTCAGGGCCATGCTGATGTTCATGGCCAGCTCCGGGAACAGCTTTTTGGCCATCATGCTCCAGCTGGGGCAGCAGCTGGTGGCCATGAAGGGCTGATGCTCAGGCACCTCGCGCATGAAGTCCTTTGCTTCCTCAATGGTGCACAGGTCGGCGCCGATCGCCACTTCCACCGTGTCGGCAAAGCCGAGCTGCCGCATGGCGGCCTGGAGCTTGGCGGGGGTCAGGCCGGGAAACTGGCTCACAAAGGCGGGGGCCATGATGGCGTAAACCTTGTCGCCCTGGCGGATGCTTTGGATGAGCTGGAAGATCTGGCCCTTGTCCACAATGGCGCCGAAGGGGCAGTTCACCAGGCACATGCCGCAGGAGACGCACTTGTCGTAGTCGATGCGGGCACGGCCCAGCTCGTCTGAGCCGATGGCGTTCATGCCGCAGGCGGCGGCGCAGGGGCGCTCCATTTTTACGATGGCGTGGTAGGGGCACACCTCCGCGCACTTGCCGCATTTGATGCATTTGTCCTGATCGATCACCGAGTGGCCGCCGGGGGTAAAGTGGATGGCATTTTTGGGGCACACGTCGTTGCAGGGGTGCGCCAGACACCCGCGGCACATTTCGGTGACCTCCACAAGCTTGGGCGGGCAGGCCGAACAGGCGAATTTGATGATGTTCACCAGCGGCGGGTCGTAATACTTCTGCGCGATCACACTGTTCTCGATGCCCGCGTTGATGGGGGCCTGCTCGTCGATGGGGCGCAGGGGCAGGCCCATGGCAAGCCGCACCCGCTCGGACACGATGGCCCGCTCCAAAAAGATACTGTTGCGGTGGGTGCCCACCTCGCCGGGAATGATTTTGTAGGGCAGCCGCGCCATCTCGTGGGCGTAATCCTGCCCCTCGTAGGAGAGGCGGGCGACCTCGGTGAAAACGCGCCGCCGGATGTCGGTCACGGTGGTGTAAATGCCGCGCATATTGCTCATGGCTCATAGCTCCTTTCAGCAGTGGAGAGAAGATCTGTCAAAATTATATCACAGGAAGAGCGCCGCGCCAAGCGCAGCGGGAAAACCTGCACGGCCGGCTCAGCCGGGCAGCGCCTCAGCCCGGCAGCGCTCGCCGTCCCAGCTTTGGAGCCGGGCGGTCACGATCTGCCCGGGCCTGCCGCCCGGCGCTTTTACCGCCACCGGCACATACAGCCGGGTGTAGCCGGTAAAAAGGTTCGAACTGAGCGGTTTTTCCAGCAGGACCTCGTCCCGGACGCCCAGCATCGCCTCGATCAGCCCGGCCCGCACCCCGTCCGCCAGGGTTTGCAGCCGATGCACCCGGGCGGTTTTCTCCGCCTCCGGCAGCTGGCCCGGGAACGAGGCCGCGGGGGTGCCGGGCCGGCTGGAATAGGGGAACACATTCACCTTTAAAAAGCGCTGGCGCTCCACAAAAGCCATGCTCTCGCAAAAATCGGCCTCGGTCTCGCCGGGAAAGCCCACGATCACGTCGGTGGTGAAGCTTGCGGCGCCGCCGTAGGCAGCCCGCAGCTTGTCCACCACCAGGGCATACTGCGCGGCGGTGTAGGTGCGGCGCATGCGGCGCAGGGTGGTTTCGCACCCGCTCTGCAGCGAAAGGTGGAACTGGGGGCACAGCTTTTTGCAGGCGGCCATGCGGGCGATGTCCCGGTCGGTGAGCAGGTCGGGCTCCAGGCTGCCCAGCCGGATGCGCTCGATGCCGGCCACCCCTGCGCAGGCCTCGATGAGGCCGGTGAGATTGGCGCCGGTGTCTTTGCCGTAGCTGGGCAGGTTGATGCCGCTGAGCACCACCTCTTTGTAGCCCGCCGCGCCCAGGGCCCGCAGTTCGGCCAGGATGCTGCCCTGAGCGCGGCTGCGGCTGCGCCCCCGCGCTTTTGGGATCACGCAGTAGGCGCACTGCCGGTCGCAGCCGTCCTGTACCTTGATAAAGGCGCGAGTGTGCCCCTCAAAGGTCTCCATGGGCAGCTCCTCGAAGGCCTCGCCTTTTTCGTGGGCGCGGATGTCCACCACGCGCTCGCCGGTGGCAAGCGCCCTGGCGACCGCGCTGAGCATCTCCTGCCGGGCGGCGTTGCCCACCACCACGTCGGCCTCGGCCACCGCGGCCGCCTCGGCCGGAAAGGCCTGCGGGTAGCAGCCGGCAAGCACGGTTACCGCGCCCGGGGCCTCGCGCTTGGCGCGCCGCAGCCACTGGCGGCTTTTTTTATCGCCCCCGGCGGTGACGGTGCAGCTGTTCACCACATATACATCCGCCGCCTCGCCGGGCCCTGCCAGGGTATAACCGCTGCGGCAGAACAGCTGTTCCAGGGCGCCGGTCTCATTTTGATTTACCTTGCACCCCAGGGTATAAAAACTTACGCGCATTATTTTTCTCCTTGCAGCCGGCGTTTGCCGGCCTTGTTCCTGCCCTATTATAAAGGGTAGGGGGCAAAATCGCAAGCGGCGGGGCTATATTCCCGAAAAGCCAGCATATACATGCCATAGACAAACTGTGTTCCAACAGCAAAAAGGGAAGGATGATGCCTGTATGTTCAAAAAACGCGCGTTTGCGCTGGCGCTTTGCCTGGTGCTGGCGGCGGCGCTTTGCCTGCCCGCGGGGGCCGAGGAGCTCACTGCCGGGCGGTTTGCCCTGCCCGATTTCGATGTGCCCTGCAAGGGCGCGATCCTGATCGAGCAGAACAGCGGCACGGTGCTGTACGAAAAGCAGCCGGACCAGCAGATGCCCATTGCCTCGATCACCAAGGTGATGACCCTGCTGCTTACCATGGAGGCGCTCGACAGCGGCAAGGTGACCCTGCAGGACACGGTGCCCGTGTCTGAGCACGCCTACAACATGGGCGGCAGCCAGATCTGGCTGGAGCCGGGCGAAACCTTTACCCTGGACGAGATGCTCAAGGCCATCTGTGTGTCCAGCGCAAACGACGCGGCGGTGGCGGTGGCCGAGTTCATCGGCGGTTCCGAGCCCGCTTTTGCCGAGCTGATGAACCAAAAGGCCGCGGAGCTGGGCATGGCGAACACCCATTTTAAAAACGCCTGCGGCCTGGACGAGGAGGGGCATCTGTCCACCGCGCGGGATGTGGCCATCATGAGCCGCGAGATCCTTACCCATCACCCCTCCATCACCCATTACACCACCATTTGGATGGACACCCTGCGGGGCGGGGAAACCCAGCTGCTCAACACCAACAAGCTGCTCAAGCGCTACAACGGCGTGAACGGCCTCAAGACCGGCACCACCAGCGGCGCCGGCGTGTGCCTTTCGGCCAGCGCCACCCGGGACGGCCTGTCCCTGATTGCGGTGGTGCTGGGCAGCCCTTCCAGCGGCGAGCGGTTCGACGCCGCCACTGCCCTTTTGGACTACGGCTTTGCCAATTTTGAGAGCGCCTGCGCCCCCATGCCGGAGGGCGCGCCCGCCGAGCTGCCGGTGAAGCGCGGCAGCGAGGAAACGGTGCCGCTGGCCTACGCCATGCCGGAGAATCTGCTGGTAAAAAAAGGCGAGGGCCAGAGCCTTGCCAGCACCCTGGAGCTGCCCGAGGAGCTGGAAGCGCCGGTGAGCGAGGGCGCCGAGGTGGGCACCGTTACGGTCACGGCAGGCGACACGGAGCTTGGCTCCTGGCCGGTCACGGCGGGGGGCGAGGTGCCCCGCATGACCGTGGCGCTGGGCTTTGAACGGCTGTGGCAGGCCCTGCTGACCCACTGAGGCAGGACGTGCATATTTTGTGAGGTTCGACCCAACATACCTTGACTTTGCCCCCTCAAAACGGTATAGTTATTACAAAGAAAATACCTTGACCCGCCCGCCCTTTTCCGGGCGCGGCGCGGGCCCGGGAACGGGGGTTTTGCAATGAGCATCCAATTCAACGGCAAGCACCTGGCGGGCTTTGTGAAAGAGGCTGAGTTCAGTGCCATCTGGCCGCAGGTGCGGGCGGCGCACGAGCTGCTGGAGAGCCGCACCGGCCCTGGAAGCGACTTTTTGGGCTGGGTGGACCTGCCCGTGGATTATGACAAGCAGGAATTCGCGCGCATCAAGGCCGCCGCTGAAAAGATCCGGCAGGATTCCGACGTGCTGGTGGTCATCGGCATTGGGGGTTCTTACCTGGGCGCCCGGGCCGCCATCGAGGCTGTTAAGGGCCAGATGTACAACTGCACCTGCAAGAATTGCCCGCAGATCTTTTTTGCGGGCAATTCCATCTCGCCCGCCTACCTGAACGACATCCTGGCCTGCTGCGAGGGCAAGCGGGTGAGCGTGAACGTGATCTCCAAATCCGGCACCACCACCGAGCCCGCGCTGGCGTTCCGGGTATTCAAAAAGTATCTGGAAGACCGCTATGGCGCTGAGGAAGCCGGAAAGCGCATCTACGCCACCACCGACAAGGCCCGCGGCACCCTGAAGCAGGAGGCCGACGAAGAGGGCTGGCCCACCTTTGTGGTGCCGGACGATGTGGGCGGCCGCTATTCGGTGCTTACCGCCGTGGGCCTTTTGCCCATCGCCTGCGCCGGGTGTGACATTGACCGGCTGATGCAGGGCGCGGCCGACGCGCGCGCCGCGTATGCCCAGTGCACCCCTGAAAATGACTGCTACAGGTACGCCGCCGCCCGCAATATCCTGTACCGCAAGGGAAAATCGGTGGAGCTGCTGGCCGCCTATGAACCGAATTTTGCCATGATGAACGAGTGGTACAAGCAGCTTTACGGGGAGAGCGAGGGCAAGGACAACAAGGGCCTCATGCCCACCAGCGTCATCTTTTCCACAGACCTGCACAGCATGGGCCAATTCGTGCAGGAGGGCAGCCGGGTGATGTTTGAGACGGTGGTGAACATCCACAAGCCCGCCGCCGACCTGTTCATCGAGCCGGACGCCGCCGACCTGGACGGCCTGAACTTTTTGGCCGGCCAGCCCATGAGCGTGGTGAACCAAAAGGCCATGCAGGGCACCGTGCTGGCCCACACCGACGGCAGCGTGCCCAACATCCTGCTGGAGGTGCCCAGCCTTGCGGAATACGATCTGGGCTGGCTGATCTACTTCTTTGAAAAGGCCTGCGCCGTGAGCGGTTATATGCTGGGGGTCAACCCCTTTGACCAGCCCGGCGTGGAGAGCTACAAAAAGAATATGTTCGCGCTGCTGGGCAAGCCCGGCTACGAGGACCGCAAGGCCGAGCTGGAAGCAAAGCTGCGGTGACCGCACCCCGAAAAACGCCTGAAAGGGGCGCGGCGGCCCGGCTGTCCGCCTCTTAAAATAAAAGGAGGTACCCCCTATATGATTAAACTGATCGTTGGCACCAAAGGCTCCGGCAAGACCAAGGCAATGATCGAGAGCATCAACGCTGTGACCAAGACCACTTCCGGCAATGTTGTTGTGCTGGAAAAGTCCATGCAGCTGACCTACAACATCGATCACGCGGCCCGGCTGATTGATCTGGATGAATATAAGGTGAACGGTTATGAGATGATGTACGGCTTTGTGGCCGGCGTGCTGGCCGGAAACTACGACATCACCGAGCTGTATATCGATGGAATTTTGAAGGTGTGCGACCACGACCTGGCCGGCCTGGGCGCGTTCCTGGCCAAGGTGGACGCCATTGCCGCCAGCGTGAACGTGACCGTGACCATTTCCGCGGATGCGGCTGTTCTGCCCGCCGACGTGCAGAAATACCTGTAAAGCGCTGGGACTGCTTTGTGTTTCGGGCGGGGGCCAATTTTTTGGCCCCCGCCTTGAATTTGCTATTGACAAACCGCCCCGCATCCGATATACTAGGTAGGCGGTCTTTTCGAGGTGGACTATGGTTTTTGACCTGAAACAGTTTTTGCAGACCGGTCGCACACCCTATGAAACGGCATTTGCGTGCGATCTTTCCGGGTGGGATTGGCCCGGTTACGCCCCCTGCGGCCCGGTGAAGGCCAGTTTCTCGGCCGTCCCCGGTGAGAATGGGGCGGAGCTGCAGCTGAACGTTTCGGCCGGGATCAGCGCCGCGTGCGCCCGCTGCCTTGAACCTGTGCGCCAGGATCATTCGTTTTTCAGGCGATGGCAGGTGCGCGAACAAGACCTTTTCAGCGAGGAGCTGGAGCTTCCCATCAGCGAAAAAGGCGCTCTTGATCTGGACGAGCTGATCTTTGAGGAACTGGTGCTGGAGGTACCCCCGGTGCTGCTGTGCAGCCCGGACTGTGAAGGGCTATGCCCTGTGTGCGGAACCCCAAAAGCGGCAGGCTGTTCCTGCTGTACGGCAGGGCAGAGCGCCCCCGCAGACGCAAGGCTTGCTATATTGAAAGAACTGCTGAGCGAATGATTCACATTAGAGGAGGTGCTTAACATGGCAGTACCCAAGAGAAAGGTTTCCCAGGCACGGCGCGACAAGCGTCGCTCCTCTGTGTGGAAGCTGGAAGCCCCTGCGCTGGTGAAGTGCAGCCAGTGCGGCGAGTACAAGCTCCCCCATCAGGTATGCGGCAACTGCGGCTACTACAAGGGCAAGGAAATCGTGAAAAAGGAAGCGTGATCCGCTTTCCGCAAAAGTAAGGGGAGGGCACAGCCTTCCCCTTTTTCTTTGCCCCACAGGGCGCGAAAGGCAGGTGAGGGAACATGGCGGTGCGCGTGAAAAACGTGCAGAAGGGCTCGGCGGCCGAACGGCTGGGCCTTACGGCGGGCTCGATGCTCTATTCGGCGGACGGCAACGAGATCAATGACATGCTGGACTACCAGTTCTACACCTCCGGAACCAAGTTTGAGCTGGCAGTGATGAAACAGGGCAAGCTGGACTATCTGCAGGTGGAAAAGGGCGATTATGAGCCCCTGGGCTGCGAGTTTGAAACGTATCTGATCGACCAGAAGCACTCCTGCTCCAACCATTGCATGTTCTGCTTTATCGACCAGCTGCCCCCCGGCCTGCGGGACACCCTTTACTTCAAAGACGACGACGAGCGGCTCTCGTTTTTATTCGGCAACTACGTCACGCTCACAAACCTTTCCGACCATGAGGTGGAGCGCATCAAAAAGATGCACATCTCGCCCATCAATATTTCGGTGCACACCACAGACCCCGCGCTGCGGGTGCGCATGATGGCAAATAAGCGCGCGGGTGAAACACTGAAATATCTGGACGAGTTCGCCGGGGCGGGCATTCAGATGAACTGCCAGCTGGTGCTGTGCCGGGGCGTGAACGATGGGGACGCTTTGCGCCGAAGCCTGGAAAAGCTCACCGGCATGTACCCGGCGGTGCAGAGCATCGCCGCGGTGCCCAGCGGGCTGACCCGTTACCGCAAGGGCCTTTATAAGCTTGAGGCCTACGACGCAGCCAGCAGCGCCGCCGTGCTGGATATTCTGGAGGAACAGGGCGCCGCCTGCAAAAAAAAGTATGGCGCGCGCATTGTGTACCCGGGCGACGAGTGGTATCTGTGCGCGGGGAGGCCCATTCCGCCCGGCTCGTTTTACGAGGATTACGCCCAGCTGGAAAACGGCGTGGGCATGTGGCGGCTGTTCCGCGATGAGTTCATGGCCGAACTGCAATTTTACCGCCGGCGCTGGCCCGTGCCCCGCCGCATCGACCTGGTGACCGGCACCCTGGCCGCGCCCCTGATCACCGAGATGGTGCGCGCGTTGACCCTGCGCCACCCCACCGTGCAGGTGGCGGTGCACCCCATCCGGAACGACTTTTTTGGGGGCAATGTGAGCGTGGCGGGACTTGTTACCGCCACCGACATCGTGGCTCAGTGCAAGGGGCGGCTCAAAAGCCGCCACCTGGGCGTGCCGGACGTGATGCTGCGGGCCGAGCGGGACCGGTTTCTGGACGATTGGACCATCCAGGATCTGGAAAAGGCCCTGAAAGTGAAGGTCCATATTCTGCCCAGCGGGGGCGGAGAGCTTGTGAAAGCCCTGCTTGCGCCCCGGCTTGGGTGAAGCCCGGCCCTTGCGGGCAATACTAAGGACTAAGTGAGAAAGGGGGCCCCGAGCATGGCAAAACCCATCGTAGCGGTGGTAGGCCGCCCCAATGTGGGCAAATCCACCCTGTTCAACAAGCTGATCGGCCAGCGCCTGGCCATTGTGGAAGACACCCCCGGTGTGACCCGGGACCGCATTTTTGGCGACTGCGAGTGGCAGGAGCACCGGTTTTTGCTGGTGGATACCGGCGGGATCGAGCCGGGCATCGACGACGGCATTCTGCTGCACATGCGCGAGCAGGCGCAGGTGGCCATCGACTCGGCCGACTGCATCATTATGGTCACCGACCTGCACGCGGGCGTGACTGCGCAGGATCAGGATGTGGCGGCCATGCTGATGCGCAGCGGCAAGCCGGTGGTGCTGGCGGTGAACAAGGTGGACAAGGTGGGGGCGCCCCCGCTGGAGCTGTACGACTTTTACAGCCTGGGCCTGGGCGAGGTGTTCCCGGTGTCCAGCGTGCACGGGCACGGCACCGGCGATCTGCTGGACGCGGTGTGCAGCCACCTGAAACCGGCCGAAGAGCGGGCGGAAGAGGACGAGCGGATCAGCGTGGCGGTGATCGGCCGGCCCAACGTGGGAAAATCCAGCCTTGTGAACTATGTGCTGGGCGAACAGCGCATGATCGTGGCAAACGAGGCCGGCACCACCCGCGATGCCATCGACACCCAGGTGGACAACCAGTACGGCAGCTTTATTTTTACCGACACCGCGGGCCTGCGCAAAAAGGGCCGGGTGGAGAGCGGGGTTGAGCGCTACAGCGTGCTGCGCAGCCTGGCGGCAGTGGAACGCAGCCGGGTGTGCGTGATCATGATCGACGCCACCGAGGGCTTTACCGAGCAGGACAGCAAGGTGGCGGGCTATGCCCACGAGCAGGGCAAGGGATGCATCATTGCGGTGAACAAGTGGGACGCGGTGGAAAAGGACGACAAGACCATGGACGCGGCCCGCAAAAAGCTCGTGAACGATTTCAGCTTTATGAGCTACGCCCCCATCATTTTCATCAGCGCAAAGACCGGCCAGCGGGTGGACCGGCTGTTCCAGCTCATCAAATATGTGGACGAGCAGAATGCCCTGCGGGTGACCACCGGTATGCTGAACGAGCTGCTGGCCCGGGCCACGGCCCGGGTGCAGCCCCCCAGCGATAAGGGCAAACGGCTCAAGATCTTTTATATGACCCAGATCTCCACCCGGCCGCCCACCTTTGTGTGCTTTGTGAACCGGCGGGATCTGTTCCATTTTTCGTACCAGCGTTATATTGAAAACCAGATCCGCGAGACCTTTGGGCTGGAGGGCACTCCCGTCCGGCTGATCGTGCGGGAGCGGGGCGACGGAAAGACCAAATGAGCCCCCGCCCGCAGTGGCCCTGCCGCGCAGGCTTTCAGCGCGGCCGAACATAAAAAGGAGGCCGTTTTATGAACCCCATCCTGTTGGCGGCGCTGCTGCTGGCGGCGGCAGCCGCAGCGGCGTATTTGCTGGGAAGCATTGACTTTGGCGTGGTGGTGAGCCGGCTGGTTTACCGGGAGGACGTGCGCTCCAAGGGCAGCGGCAACGCGGGCGCCACGAATATGCTTCGCACCTATGGCAAGGCCGCGGCCGCCCTGACCCTGGCGGGCGACCTTGGCAAGGGTGTGCTGGCCGTGGCGCTGGGCCGGCTGCTTTTTGGGCTGTGCACCGTGAGCCCCGCCTGGGCGGTGTACGGCGGCTATGTGGCGGCCATTTTTGCGGTGTGCGGCCATTTGTGGCCGGTGTGGTTCGGTTTTAAGGGCGGTAAGGGCGTGGCCGTGGCCGCGGGAGCGATCCTGGCCACCGAGCCGGTGGTGCTGCTGGCGCTGGCAGTGGTGTTTTTTGCCCTGGCGTTCGCCACCCGCATCGTGAGCCTTTCCTCGGTCACGGTGGCGGCGCTGTATCCGGTGTTTACCGCGCTTTGGTCCTGGTACACGGGGCGCAGCGTGTGGTTCACCACCCTGTGCGCCCTGGTCATGGGCCTTTTGGTGATCTGGATGCACCGGGCAAATATTCAGCGCCTCAAAAATGGAACTGAGTACAAATTCGGGCAGAAGAAATGAAAAGAAGCCCTTCTCTTTGAAAAGAGGAGGGCTTCTTTTTTTCGTTGCGCTGCCGTAAAGAGTATGATAACATATACTATATAGACCGTGATTTTTTTGCGCGATGCAGGCGGGGGGCGTGGGAATGAAACGATTCCTTGCGGCGTTTGGAAAAAACAGGGGGCGCGGCACGGTTTTTGCGCTGCTGCTGCTTTTTGGTTTTTGCTTTGCGCTTGGCCTGGCGCTGCGGCCCGGGGCACCGGACGTATGGCTCGCCGGGGAACAGGCGGAGGCGCTGCGCACCGGCTGGACAACGGCCGAAGGGGCCGCCTGCGAACTGCCCGCCGTGCTGGAGGCGGGGCCGGACGGCGCGGTTGAGATCAGCAGGGTGCTCACCGAGGACGCGGCGCAGGGAAACTCCATTTTGCTGCGCACCAGCCAGCAGGCGGTGCAGGTGTTTTTGAACGGAAAACTGCTTTACGAATACAGCGGCCAGCAGGGCGCGGTGGTGGACGTGGGCTTTGGAACCTCCAAGCACATTGTGCGGCTGCCTGCCGGCTGGCAGGGCGCTGCCCTGACCCTGCGGTTTACAGGCGGCGCCGGCGCTGTGGACATGGTGTATTTGGGGACCAAGGCAGCACTGCTTACCCTGGTGTTCCGGACTGCGCTGCCCGGCCTGGCGGCCTGCTTTCTGGCGGTGGCAATGGGGCTGGCCCTGCTCGCCGCCAGCCTTTTGTTCCGGGAGGGGCTGGCGGCTTCGCGGCTGCGCTGGCTGGGGGCCCTGGCCGTGACCGCCGGAATTTGGGCGGCGCTGGAAACCCGTTCCTTTCAGCTTTTCAGCGGCAATGTGACCCTGTGCTATGCACTGGTATTCACCAGCTTTGCGCTGGTGCCGGTTTGTGTGCTTGGCTTTTTGCTCACCTACCCGGACTTTGAACAAATTCGCTACTTCCACGTGATCTACTGGCTGAGTGCGGTGAATTTTGTATGGATTCAGGCCGCCCAGTTTCTGGGGTGGGCGCCGTATCTGCGCACCATTACGGGGGTCCACCTGCTGGTGCTGGCGGCGGCGGGGGGCATTGTGACGGTTTGGCTGAAAAAGGGCCGCGGCCCGAACGCGGCCCTGCAGCCCCACCTGTTTGCCGCCTGCCTGCTCTTTGGGGGCTTTGGCATGGTGGATATGCTGCGCTTTTACCTGGGCGACCACACGCAGGACGACGTGCTCTTCACCCGCTGGGGGTTTTTATGCTTTGCAGGGGCGCTGGGCTGGCAGGTTGTGCAGCAGGCCAGCGCCGAGCGGGCGGCTTTTGTGGAACAGCAGGCCCTGCGCCGCCTGGCCTACACCGACGCGCTTACCGGGCTTGAAAACCGGACGGCGTTTGAACTGAGCATGGAAGCGTATCGCCAGGGCCAAAGGCAGGGAAGGCCGATCATTCTGGTGGCCGACCTGAACGGACTGAAAGCCATCAACGACGGCTTTGGCCATGCTGCGGGCGATGAAGCGATCATTCACTGTGCCGCGGCCATGAAAGAGGCGTTTGGAACGGCAGGCAGGGTGTACCGCATTGGCGGCGACGAGTTTTGCGTGCTCTGCACAGAAGATGGCGCCAGGGCGGACGCGGCCTTTGAGGAGGGGACGGCCGCCTTTGAAGCGGGCATGGAAGAACGGGGCCGAAGCGTGCCGTACCCCCTGAAAGCCGCCTGGGGCTGGTGCCGCCCGGCGCCGGGTGAAACCATTGACCAGGCATTCACCCGTGCTGACCGGGGCATGTACGAAAAAAAGGCCCGGATGGAACGTGGGCCGGAGCTGTGCGCTGCGCCCGGTGCGGAGCCTCTGCTTTAAAAAGAAAAGGCCCGGATCAGCCGCCCCCATTTGGGCAGCGTGATCCGGGCCTTTTGCAGAGGCAAGACGCTGGAGCGGCGGCTCACAGGGGAAACGGCTCACCGTTCAGCGCCGCCCGCACCAGCTGTTCTCCTTCGTATTCCAACTTGAGGAAAAAGAAAGGGGCGTTTCGTTCCAGCAGGTCCAAAAACAGCCGGTCGCCCGCCCAGAGGGGCAGCCCGGCCACCTTGGCCCTGGGCACCCAGGCAAGCTCGCCTTCGCTGCACGGCCGGAGGACGCCGGAAAAGGAATCGGAGGTGAAAAGGTGCATGTATTCCGTGGGCCACTCGCTGGAAACAAAGGTCACGATGCCCCGCGGGGTCCAACCTGTCAGGGTGAGGCCTGTTTCCTCTTTGACTTCGCGGCACAGGCATTCGTCCGGGCTTTCGCCCTCTTCAAACTTGCCGCCCACGCCGATCCACTTGCCCGCGTTTGCGTCCCGCCGCTTTTTGGTGCGGTGCAGCATCAGGTATTCGCCGCCCCGTTCCAGGTAGCAAAGGGTGGAGTTAATCATCGTTTTCCCGCCTTTCCGTCAGGTATCGTACCAATATTTCCGGTCCAGGGTGCGGTATTGCAGCGCCTCGGCCACCTGGGCCGCGCCGATGGTTTCGCGCCCGGCCAGGTCGGCAATGGTGCGGCTGACTTTGAGAACCCGGTCGTAGGCACGGGCCGAGAGGCCCAGCCGGTCGAAGGCGGCTTTCAGGGTGGCCTCGGCCGCTTTGTCCAGCGGGCAGGCCGCGCGCAGCAGCACACTGGGCAGCTGGGCGTTGCAGTGCACCCCGGCCGCCTTGTAGCGGGCCCGCTGCACCTCGCGGGCCGCCAGCACCCGGGCGCGGATGGCGGCGCTGGGCTCGCCGGCGGCAGGGCCGCTGAGCTCGCCGTAGGCCACGGGCGGAACCTCCACATGCAGGTCGATGCGGTCCAAAAGCGGGCCGCTGATGCGCTGGCGGTACCGCTCAACGGCGCTGGGCGTGCAGGTGCAGGGCCGGGTGGGGTGGCCGAAATAGCCGCATTTACAGGGGTTCATGGCCGCCACCAGCATAAAGCGGCTGGGGTAGGTCACGGTGCCGCTGGCGCGGCTGACGGTGACCGCGCCGTCCTCCACCGGCTGGCGCAGCACCTCCAGCGCGTCGCGGTGAAATTCGGGAAGTTCGTCCAGAAAAAGCACCCCGTTGTGGGCCAGGCTCACCTCGCCGGGGCGCAGCGCCGCGCCGCCGCCCGCCAGGGCCGCCGCGCTGACGCTGTGATGGGGGCTGCGGAAGGGCCGGCGCGCCAGCAGGCCGGCGCCGCCGGGCAAAAGCCCCGCCACCGAGTAGATGCCGGTGCACTCCATGGCCTCCTCGCGGGTGAGGGGCGGCAGGATGCCCGGCAGGCGCTTTGCAAGCATGGACTTTCCGGCGCCCGGGCTGCCGATGAGCAAAAGATTGTGACCGCCCGCGGCCGCGATCTCCATGGCGCGGCGGGCCGCAAGCTGGCCGCGCACGTCGGCAAAATCCAGCGCGGAGTCGGCACAGCCGCCGGAAAAGGGAGCCGCCGGGACAGGGGTGAGGGGCTCTTCGCCGGTGAGATGCCGCACTACCTGGGCCGCGGTGGCGGCACCGTAGACGGAAAGACCTTCCACGGCTGCGGCCTCGGCCGCGTTTTCGGTGGGTACGAACAGCTCGTTCACGCCGCAGCCCGCAGCCGCCAGCGCCATGGGCAGAATGCCCGCCACCGGACGCAGCGCCCCGTCCAGCGAGAGCTCGCCCACAAAAGCCCGCGCGCCGTTTTGCCGGGGCAGCTGCCCGCTGGCGCACAGCAAAGCCAGCAGCACCGGCAGATCATACACCGGGCCGGTCTTGCGCACATCGGCCGGGGCCAGGTTCACCGTGATGCGGCTGGGCGGCCAGGCGTAGCCCAGGTTTTTTGCCGCGCTGCGCACCCGGTCGGCGGCCTCTTTCACGGCGCTGTCCGGCAGGCCCACAATGGCAAGCTGCGGCAGCCCGCCGCTGATGTCCGCCTCGGCGGTCACCGCAAAGCCGGCCAGCCCTTTCACGCCAAAGCTGTTTACCTTTGCGAACATGGCCCATGCCTCCCTGCTTTTAAAAACTGAATACTGCGCCCACCAGCCCGGCAAATGCAATGAACGCGATGGGATGGATCTTTTTGAATTTGCGCTGGGCCCAGAACAAAAATACCCCCAATGCCAGCGCCTTCCATACAAACAGATCCCCCGGGCTGCCGCTGGCCGCGAAGGCGGGCAGGTCCAGCATGGTCACCTTGAACACGCTCATTCCCGCCGCGGCCACCAGCGCGATGGAGGCGGGGCGCAGCCCATAAAAGCCGCGCTGTACCAGCGGGCTGTTCTGAAAGCGCTTCAGCATGCGGGCGATGACAAGGATGATGACGATGGAGGGCGAAATGAGCCCCAGCGTGGCGACCACGCCGCCCGGCACGCCTGCGGTCAGGTAGCCGGCATAGGTGGCCATGTTGATGCCCAGCGCGCCGGGGGTGGACTCGCTCACCGCGATCATGTTGGCAACGTCTGCGTGGGTGTACCAGCCGGTGGTGTCGGCAATGTTGTAGAGAAAGGGCAGGGTGGCAAGGCCGCCGCCCACCGCGAACAGGCCCGCCTTGGCAAATTCATAAAACAGGCGCAGATAGGTCCACAGCATGCCTCACCGCCCTCCTTCCGGCCTTTTCAGCAGGATGCCGGCCGCCGCAGCCGCCACCACGTAAACCGCGGGGCTGACGCCGATGGGAAGCAGGTCGCCGAAAACGGACAAAACAAAGATCACCGCAAAGATGGCAAAGGTCTTTTTGTCGAGAACGGACTTTTTCCACAGGCGCAGCACCGCGTTCAGGATCAGCACGCACACGCACACCCGGATGCCTGCGAACGCGCTGCGCACCACGGGGTAGGTGAGCAGATAGCCCAGCCCCGCCGCAATGAGCGACAGCAGGATGATGGGCACAAAGGCAAAACCCACCGTGGCCACCACCCCGCCCAGGGGCCCCTTGCGCTTGTTGCCCACAAAGGTGGACACGTTCACCGCAATGATGCCGGGGGTGCACTGCCCGATGGCAAAATAGTCGGCCAGGTCCTCTTCGGTGACCCAGCCGCGCTTTTCAACGCACTCCCGCTCCAGAATGGGCAGCATGGCGTAGCCGCCGCCAAAGGTCACGCTGCCGATCTTTGCAAAGGTGAGGAACAGCTCCAGATAGTCCCGCACGCAAAACCACTTCCCTTTATAAAGCACTGGAATAAGCATACCACGCAGGCGGGTGCGCCCGCAAGCCAAACCTTGCCAAAACCGACCCGGTTCGATTGACATTCGCCCCCGCCTGCCTTACAATAGAAGAAACTGGACACTTTATACAAAAAGTGCCGGACATCACAAAAAGCAGGTGTGTGCAATGTATAAAGCAGAATACGAGCGCTGGCTTGCCCACGAGCTCAGCGACCCTGACCTGAAGCCCGAGCTGGAGAGCGTGGCGGGCGACGACGAGGCCATCAAGGACCGGTTCGCCGTTTCGCTGAAGTTCGGCACCGCCGGGCTGCGGGGCGTGATCGGCGCCGGGACCAACCGGATGAACGTGTACGTGATCCGCCAGGCAACCCAGGGCCTGGCAAACTGGGTCAGGACCCAGGGCGGCAGCCAGACCGTGGCCATCAGCTTCGACAGCCGCAACAAAAGCGACGTGTTTGCCCGCGCCGCGGCCGAGGTGCTGGCCGCAAACGGGGTTAAGGTGCGCATTTACAGCGCGCTGATGCCGGTGCCGGCCCTGAGCTTTGCCACCCGTTATTACAATTGCAATGCGGGCATCATGGTAACGGCCAGCCACAACCCGGCAAAATACAACGGCTATAAGGCCTATGGGCCGGACGGCTGCCAGATGACCGACGAGGCGGCCGATGTGGTGTACGCCGAGATCCAGAAGACCGACGTGCTGACCGGCGCAAAGGCCATGCCCTTTGAAGAGGGGCTGGCCGAGGGGCTGATCCAGTATGTGGGCGAGGATTGCTGCGAGGCCCTGTACGCCGCCATCGAAAGCCGCCAGGTGCGGCCCGGCCTGTGCGCCAACGCGGGGCTCAAGCTGGTGTACAGCCCGCTGAACGGCAGCGGCCTGGTGCCGGTGATGCGGGTTCTGGGGGATATCGGCATCACGGATATTACCATTGTGCCCGAGCAAAAGGACCCGGACGGCAATTTCCCCACCTGCCCCTACCCGAACCCGGAGATCTTCGAGGCGCTGCGCCTGGGGCTGGAGCTGGCCGAGAAAAACGGCGCCGACCTGATGCTGGCCACCGACCCGGACGCCGACCGTGTGGGCATTGCGGTGCGCTGCAAAAACGGCAGCTACGAGCTGCTCAGCGGCAACGAGGTGGGCGTGCTGCTGCTGGATTACATCTGCGCCGCCCGCCTGGAAAACGGCACCATGCCGGAGGACCCGGTGATGGTAAAGAGCATCGTGTCCACCCCTTTAGCGGATGTGGTTGCGGCCCACTATGGTGTGGAGTGCCGCAACGTGCTCACCGGTTTCAAGTGGATCGGCGACCAGATCGCAAAGCTGGAGGCTGCGGGCGAGGTGGAGCGGTTCATCTTTGGCTTCGAGGAGAGCTACGGCTACCTGGCGGGCAGCTATGTGCGGGATAAGGACGCGGTGATCGGCAGCATGCTGATCTGCGAGATGGCCGCCTATTACCGCAGCAAGGGTTCCTCCATCAAGGAGAAGCTGGAACGCATTTACACCCAGTACGGCCGCTATTTGAACAAGGTGGACTCCTTCGAGTTCCCGGGCCTTTCCGGCATGGACAAAATGGCCGCCATCATGGAAAAGCTGCGCAGCCAGCCCCCCCGCGAATTTGCGGGCTACAGGGTGCTCACGGTGGCCGATTATGAAAAGGGCACCGTGACCGAGCTGGCCACCGGAAACACACAGCCCACCGGGCTGCCTGCCGCAAACGTGCTGATCTACGCGCTGGAGGGGGGCGCCGCGGTGGTGGTGCGCCCCAGCGGCACCGAACCCAAGATCAAGACCTATTTCACCACCCTGGGCAAGGATCTTGCCGCCGCCGAGGCCCAAAAGGAAGCTCTGGCCGCGGCGCTGGGGCCTGTGCTTGCCTGACGTTTTAAACCGCATTCGGGCGGCGCTGTGGAAAACAGCGCCGCCCTTTTCGCGTTCTGTGCAATAAAACGCTTGCGCGCAGCGTATCCAGAGTAAAAGGAACCAAAAAAGGAGGCTGGATGGGATGAAACACAAAGGTTTGGCTGCGCTGCTGGCAGCCGGCTGCCTTGCGCTGCTGGCGGGGTGCGCCGCGCCGGGCAGCGGCCCGGCGGGCACCCCGGATCCCTGGGACCCCTGCGAGGCCGGGGGAGACGCGGTGGCGGTCACCTGCCGCATTGTGGACGGCGCGGCCGACGGCGTGCTGCTGCTGGCGGGCCAGGGGGAAGATGAGGGCCTGTATCGGTTGGGGGTGGGCGAAACGCCTCTGTTCCTGGACGACCGGCCGGCCGTGGCCGCAGACCTTGCCGACGGCATGCTGGTGACCGTGTACTTTGACGGCCAGGTGCAGGAGAGCTACCCCGCAGGCTTTTCCGGTGTGAGTGAAATTCGCGCCCAAAGCCAGGGGGCGGACGACCGCTGCGGCCTGGTGCTGGAGGTATTCGATGAGCTGTGGAACACCGACGAGGGCCTGAACGACGGCGTGGTGGAGCTGGGGGTGGACATTGACCCCGCCCTTGTGCCGAATGCCGCGGAGCGGGCGGGTATTGCCTGGCGCTTTGGGGAGCTGCGGGGCGTGCAGAACCCTTTACAGGGCACCTGGGAAGAGCTGGCAGAGCAGGGATACATCCAAAAAGAGGGGCTGGTATGGCCGGAGGGCTGCTTTTTTGCCTTTCATGCGGCGGAAAACACGCCGACCGCCGCCGACCGCTTTGAATTCGACGCCCAGAAATGGCGCAGCGGCCTTGGCGCTTATTTTTTCCAGAACTGCACCGCCAGAGCCGCGAAGGGCGCGGCGGGCGGCTGGACGTATGAGGTGGGCGCGCATGCCATTGCGTGAGAGGTGTTTTTATGAGGAAAAGCAAGCTTTTGCCCGCAGCGGGAATTTGTTTGGCGGCCGTGGTCGGCGGGATCCTGCTTTTTACACGCATGGCGGGCCAAAAGCCGTTTAAAGGGTTGGAGCCGGGAGACATCACGTCCGCTTTTGTGAGATTGTCGCCCCCGGATCGAACCGTCCAGATTACAGACCTGGAAGAACTGGCAAGCTATTTGGACGCTGTTGTGATCTATCATGAAGACAATTCTTACACGCAGTACGCCGGTCAGGCAGTGACATTTGCGATCACCCTGGCGGATGGGACGCAGACGGAGATTATGGCATATAACCCATTTCTTGTGATCGATGGCGTTGGGTACAAGACCCAATATGGGCCTTGCGAAGCGCTGAACGCCTACGCCAACAGACTGCTGGATAAAAATCTGTGAGGTTCTGTTGATCGGGCCGGCCTTAGGGAGCCGGACAGGGACTTGCAAAGCGAATGGTTGACAGGCTGTGGGCGCTTGTGCTATACTGTTTTGGCAATCGTTCCGACGGCTGCTCCATGCGCACAGGATGGCGCGTGCTGGTAGCCTCCAATGAAGGTTGTGATGGGCACATGTATCAAGCATGGCCCCCGTAGTCATAAACCAGAAAGAGGTGAACCGTAATGAAAGAGGGTATCCATCCCAAGTACGTGGACTGCACCATCACCTGCGCTTGCGGCGAGGTCATCCACACCCGCTCCACCCGGCCCGAGATCCGCGTGGAGGTTTGCTCCAAATGCCATCCCTTCTACACCGGCAAGCAGAAGCTGGTCGACACCGGCGGACGCGTGGACCGCTTCAACAAGCGTTTCGGCCTGAAGAAGTAAGCATCGCAAAAGCCAAAAGGCGGTTTGATTTCAAACCGCCTTTTTTGTTGTGTTCAGCGCCCTGTGCGCCGCCGCGCGGGGAGAGTTGTACAAAAGGGGAGGAAACGCCCATGCAGGATTACCGCACCATCCAGGGGGAGGCGGCCGCCGAGCTGGAAGAAAAACGCAGCCGCTTTATTGCCCGGGCGGCTTTTGCCGGCGGGGAAGAGGCGGCGCTGGCGTTTTTGGAGACCGTGCGCGCCGCCAACCGCACGGCCAGCCACAACGTGTACGCCTATGTGCTGCGCGAGGGCGCCCGAACCCGCTATTCCGATGACGGGGAGCCCGCCAAAACGGCTGGCCTGCCGGTGCTGGGGGCCATTCAGCATGCGGGCCTTACCGACTGCATCGTGGTGGTGACCCGCTATTTTGGGGGCACGCTGCTGGGCACAGGGGGCCTGGTGCGCGCCTACACCGAAAGCGCGGCCCGCGCGCTGGCCGCCGCCCGGGTGGTCACGGTGCGGGCCTGTGTTACCTTGAGCCTGGAGCTGGAATATTCGATGTATGAGCGGGCGGTGCTGCTTTTGCGCAGCGCGGGCGCAAAGCTGGCCGAGCCGCAATTCGGGCAGCTGGTCACCCTGCGCGCCACCCTGCCTGCCGGGGCCGAGGCGCCGCTGCTGCCCGCCTTTGCCGAGCTGACCCGCGGCGCGGCGGCGCCACAGGTTTCGCCGCCCTTTTACGCGCCTTTTTGACGTTTGCCGCCGCGCTTCGCCCCCCTTGCCGGGGCGGGCGCGGCAAAACTTGTGACTTCGCAAAAAATTTACAGTTTATCCAAAGGGTTTTGGGGCAATGTATCGTATATACTTATGCAGTCTTATTATTGGGGCATGCCCTGCCGGTGCGCGGGGCGCGCCCGTTTGACCCAGGAGGTGAAGGTTATGCCCACAGTGCGCGAGCGCACCCAGGAGATCGAGCGCATGACCCTGGCGCCCGGCGCTGCCCTGAGCGAAAACAGCCGGGGCCGCCTGCGGCCGGAGGAGGCCTGCCCCCTGCGCACCTGCTACCAGCGCGACCGGGACCGGATCATCCACTGCAAGTCCTTCCGCCGGCTCAAACAAAAAACGCAGGTGTTCCTTTCGCCCGAGGGCGACCACTACCGCACCCGGCTCACCCACACGCTGGAGGTGAACCAGATCGCCCGCACCATCGCCCGGGCGCTGCGCCTGAACGAGGACCTGACCGAGGCCATTGCCCTGGGGCACGATCTGGGGCACACGCCCTTCGGCCACGCGGGCGAGCGAGCGCTGAACGCTTTGTGCCCCGGTGGTTTTAAACACTACCAGCAGAGCGTGCGGGTGGTGGACAAGCTGGAAAAGAACTTTCAGGGCCTGAACCTTACCTGGGAGGTGCGCAACGGCTTTATCTGCCACACCCGCGGCAAGTGGGCCGCCACCCTGGAGGGGCGGGCGGTGCGCTATGCAGACCGCATTGCTTATATGAACCACGACATTGAGGACGCCATCACCGCCGGCGTGCTGCGCCCGGACGCACTGCCCAAGGAGATCGTGCAGGTGCTGGGCGCAACCAAGGGCGTGCGCATCACCACCCTGATCTCCGACCTGGTGGAGCACAGCACCCCTGCCGACCTGGCGTTCAGCCCCGAGGTGGGCGAGGCGTACGAGGCGCTGCACGATTTTATGTATTCCACCGTGTATGTGGACAAGCAGGCAAAGCGCGAGGAACAAAAGGTGGAAAAGGTGATCGCAGAGCTGTATGAGCGGTTTGTGACCAATCCGAACCTTTTGCCGGACGGCTTTCTGCAGATCGTGTACCAGCAGGGCACCGACCGGGCCGTGACCGACTATATCAGCGGCATGAGCGACGAGTTCGCCATCCGCACCTTCGAGGACTTTTTTGTGCCCCAAAAGTGGCACGTACTTTAAACCGGCAAAAGCAGCCGGGCGGAAGGGGGCAGGGCCGTGATCCCGCACGAATATGTGGAGGAGGTGGTGCGCCGCAACGACATCACCGACGTGGTGGGCAGCTATGTGCAGCTGCGCCACCGGGGCCGCACTCACACCGGTTTGTGCCCGTTTCACAGCGAGAAAACGCCCTCGTTTGTGGTTTACCCCGAGACCCAGAGTTTTTATTGCTTCGGCTGCGGGGCCGGGGGCGACGTGATCACCTTCATCAAAAAGATCAGCAACCTGGACTATGTGGAGGCGGTGAAGCTTTTGGCCGGGCGGGCGGGCATGCCCCTGCCCGAAGAGGACGACAAGGTGGGCCGGCTGCGCAGCCGGGTGCTGGGCATCAACCGGGCGGCGGCGCGCTTTTTTTACGAGCAGCTCAACGCCGACACCGAGGAAGCCAAGGCGGCCCGCGCTTATTGGCGGGGGCGCGGCCTGTCCGATTCCACCATCCGCCGCTTCGGCCTGGGGTACGCCCCCAACGACTTTTCGGCCATGCGGCGCCATTTGCGGGGCCTTGGCTTTTCCGAGGAGGAGATGCTGGCCTCCGGCATTGTAAAGCGCAGCGAAAAGGGCAATGTGTACGACGCGTTCCGGGGCCGGGTGATGACCCCCATCTTTGATTTGCGGGGGAACGTGATCGCCTTCGGCGGCCGCGTGCTGGGCGATGAAAAGCCTAAATACATCAACAGCCCGGAAACGCTGGTGTACAAAAAGAGCAAGGCGATGTTCGCGCTGAACATTGCCAAAAAAGAGCCCAGCCGCAGATATATCCTGTGCGAGGGCTATATGGACGTGATCAGCCTGCACCAGGCGGGTTTCAACACGGCGGTGGCCGCCTGCGGCACCGCTTTGACCCCCGACCAGGTGCGCATGTTGGGCGAATACGCCGACGAGGTGGTGCTCTGCTACGATTCGGACGAGGCGGGCCAAAAGGCCACCGCCCGCAGCCTGGGCCTTTTTGCAGAGAGCCCGGTTAAGGTTTCGGTGCTGAACATCCCCGGCGCAAAGGACCCGGACGAATTCATCAAAAAGTACGGCAAAGAGCGGTTTGAGAGCCTGCTGAACGGCACGGCCAATGCCATTGAGTACAAGCTTGCCAAGGTGCGGGAGAAATACGACCTTGGCCGGCCGGCAGACCGGGTGGAATACATCAAGGATGCCATCAAGCTGCTGGCGGGCAAGGTGACACCCACCGAGAGGGACGTGTATGCGGGCCGGTTGGCCGAGGAGACCGATGTGGCCAAAAGCGCTGTTCTGGCGCAGCTGGACGCGGCGGTGAAAGCCGGCCGGCGCAGGGCCGAGCGCCAGCGCCAGCAGGGGCTGCTGGGCCAGGGCGCCGGGGCGGACATCAAGCTGCCCTACAACGCCCCCGGGGGCGAAAAGGCTTTGGGGGTGGCCAGCGCCGAGCAGCAGCTTGTTACAGCCCTGATCAAGGACCCGTCGCTCATCCCCGTCGCCCGGGCACGGGTGGGGCCCGAGCGCTTTTTGATGCAGGATATGGCCGACGCCTACCGGGCCGTGCTTGCCTGCGCCGACGAGGGCGCGGCGCCCGAACTGGCGGTGCTGGCAACCCGCCTGCCGGAAGATACGGTGAGCCTGCTCTCGCGGCTTTTGGCACGCAATTACGATGTGGCGCTGGGCAAAAAGGACCTGGAGCTGTATCTGGACCGCATTGAGCAGAGCGTGCCCAAAAGCGTGGAAGCCGGACGCATGAGCGAACAGGAGCTGGAAGAATATTTCGCGCGGCTGCGCGAAAAAAAGCAGTGAGCGGCGCGAGGCGCACAGCGCCCCCGCGCCTTTGCCCATTGGGCCTGAACATAGCCCCGCAGGGGAGACCGGAAAGTAGTACCTATCAGGAGGAAGTATAGCATTATGGCTGAAAAGAAAAACGTGATCCGCGAACTCATCGAGACCGGCAAGCGCAACGGAAAGCTCACCACAAAAGAGATCAACGACGCTATCGAGGAGAGCGGGTTTGACGTGGAGCAGATCGACAAGCTCTACGAAACCATGGAGGGCCATGGAATTGAGATCGTGGAGGAGCCCGACCCCGAGGCCGAGACCTTTACCCTGACCGAAGAGAGCGTGGATTTGTTCGAGAGCGCCCTGTCGGCGGAGGGGGTTGCCATCGACGACCCCGTAAAGGTCTATTTGAAAGAGATTGGCCGCGTGCCCCTGCTGAGCAGCGACGAGGAGATCCGGCTGGCGCTGGATATTCTGGCCGGGGGCGAGGCGCAGGAAAAGCGCACCGCCCAGTTCCCTGAGATCTGCCGCATCGAGGCGGACCAGACGCTTTCGGTGGTGGAGCGCAAGGAGCAGATGGAGCAGGCCCGCGCCGTGCTCACCCGTGAACAGCTGGCCGAGCTGGGCAGGCTGGACACCGCCGCCCGCCGGGGCGAGCGCGCAAAACAGCGCCTTTCGGAGGCCAACCTGCGGCTGGTGGTGTCCATTGCCAAGCGGTATGTGGGCCGCGGGATGCAGTTCCTGGACCTGATTCAGGAGGGGAACCTGGGCCTGATCAAGGCGGTGGAAAAGTTCGACCACACAAAGGGCTTTAAGTTCTCTACCTATGCCACCTGGTGGATCCGGCAGGCCATCACCCGCGCCATTGCCGACCAGGCCCGCACCATCCGCATTCCGGTGCATATGGTCGAGACCATCAACAAGGTGAAAAAGGTATCGAGCCAGCTGCTGCACCAGAACGGCCATGAGCCCACGGCCGATGAGATCAGCGACGCGCTGGAAATGCCGGTGGAAAAGGTGCGGGAGATCATGCGGGTGGCGCAGGAGCCCGTGAGCCTGGAAACGCCCATCGGCGAAGAGGAGGACAGCCACCTGGGCGACTTCATCCCGGATGAGGACGCCCCTGTGCCGGCCGAGGCCGCCAGCCATACCCTGCTGAAAGAGCAGCTTTCCAGCGTGCTGTCCACCCTGACCCCCCGGGAAGAAAAGGTTCTGCGCCTGCGCTTTGGCCTGGAGGACGGCCGCCCCCGCACCCTGGAAGAGGTGGGGCACGAGTTCGAGGTGACCCGCGAGCGCATCCGGCAGATCGAGGCCAAAGCCCTGCGCAAGCTGCGCCACCCCAGCCGCTCGAAAAAACTCAAGGACTTTTTGGATTGATTCCCGCCGGCCCAGGCCGGCCCCAGGCAGCGCCCCGGAGCGTTTTTCGCCCCCGGGGCGCTGTTTTTGCGCAGGACGCCCGGCGGCGTTTGACGCTTTGAGTAAAAACCTTATCCGAACGGTGCGGTTTTGCCTGAAACAGGGATTTGTCACTTTCCCTGAAAGGCTTTTTATGGTATCCTCGTTATATTAGTGTAAAAGCTGCGGGCAGGCGCCCGCAACTGGGGAGGAAACAGAAATGGATTTGCGGTGGCTCAGAGCGCCCGACCTGAAAGAGATCGAGCGTGAGGAAAAAAAGACCCGGCATTTTGCCCGGGGGCTTAATTATTATAAGTTGTTTTGGGTGTTTTTCATCGGCTGCTTTTTGGGGGTGGTCATCGAGACCATCTGGTGCATTGTGACCCGCGGCCATTACGAAAGCCGGGTGGGTTTGATTTACGGGCCCTTTAACCTGGTATATGGGTTCGGCGCGCTGAGCCTGTGTGTAGGCCTTTACTGGCTGCGGGGCAAGCGGGACTCCCTGATCCTGCTGGGGGGCGCGGTGCTGGGCAGCGTGGTGGAATATGTGTGCAGCTGGGTGCAGGAGGTGATGTTCGGCTCGACCTCGTGGGATTACTCGGCCATGCCCTTTAACCTGAACGGCCGCATCAACCTGCTGTATTCGCTGTTTTGGGGCATTCTGGCCATCGCCTGGGTGAAGGACGTGTACCCCAGGCTGACGGGGCTGATTTTGAAGATCCCCAACAAGATCGGCAAGCCCCTGACCTGGCTGCTGACGGTGTTTATGATCTTTAACGCGGTGATGAGCGCGGTGGCGGTGGAGCGCTGGGTCGAGCGGACCCAAAGCATCGCGCCGGCCACGGCCCTGGGCAGTTACATGGACGAACATTACCCGGACGAACGGATGCAGCGCATCTACGCCAACATGGAATTTAAATAGCCTGTAAAAGGGGAGAGCCCTCTGCCGAACGGTGGAGGCTCTCCCCTTTTTGCGGGAGAAAGCGGCTCTCTTCTTGAATCCGCCGGCAATTTGTGTTATATTGATGAAGAACATGTGAAGAAATGCCAAAAAAGGGTACCCTTTTTTGTTTTCCCCCTAAGGGGGAAAACAATGGGAATTAAAGGCAAAAACGCCAAGAAGTTGGCCGCAGGGAGGAACCACAGTGGAGCAGGAGTATGAAACGATCGATCTGCGCGAGATATTGTTTTTAATTAAGAACAATCTGCTGGCAATTGTTGCCAGCACGGTGATCTGTGCGCTGCTGGGATTTATCGTGACTACCTTTTTGATCACCCCGAAATACGAGGCCAGCGCGACGATGATCGTGAACTCGCGCCAGGAGCAAACGGCCAACCTGACCAATGACATGATCACCACGGCAAAAAACCTGGTGGCGACCTACAGCATCATCGTAAAAAGCGACACGGTGCTGGACGAGGTGATCGACCAATTGGGGCTGGAGCTGAGCTATGAACAGCTGGAAAAAAAGGTGACGGTGAGTGCGGTGGATTCCACCCAGGTGATGAAGATCGCCGTGCAGGATGAGAACCCCGCCCAGGCCAAGGCCATTACCGAGGCGATCACACAGATCGCCCCGCCCATCATCCAGGACAAGGTGGAAGCCGGCTCGGTGAAGGTAATCAGCGAGGCGCGGGCAGGGGAAAGGCCGGTCTCGCCCAACAAAAAGATGAACACGGCCATCGCCGGGCTGCTGGGGCTGGTGCTGAGCGTGGGTGTGGTGTTTTTGCGGGAGATGCTGAACAACACCTTCAAGACCGACGACGATATCCAGAAATATCTGGGCTTTACCGTGCTGGGGGTCATCCCTCATGTGGAGATGGAGGGCTGAGCCATGAAGTTAAAAGGATTTTCGTTTGGGAAAAAGAGCCAGAAAAAGCAGGGCTCCACCCGCAAATTGCAGATCATCTCCAAGACCGCGCCCTTTCAGTATGTGGAGGCGTATAAGACGCTGCGCACCAACCTGAACTTCATGGCGGTGAGCAACAAATACCAAAAGATCGTGGTGACCAGCTCGATCCCCGGGGAGGGCAAGAGCAACGTGGCCATCAACCTGTGTGTGTCGCTGGCCGAGACCGGCAAGAAGGTGCTGCTGATCGACTGCGACCTGCGCAAGCCGGTGCTGCACAAGTACCTGCGCATCACCCGGCGCGCCCAGGGCCTGAGCAACCTGCTGAGCGGCGAGGCGGCGCCGGCGGACGTGGTGGTGCGGTTCAGCGACCTGCACTTCGATGTGATCACCGCGGGCATTGTGCCGCCGAACCCCGCCGAGCTGCTGGGCTCGGCCCGGATGGGGGAGATATTGCAGATCCTGGGGAGCCAATACGATTATATCATTATGGACACACCGCCCGCCTCGGTGGTGACCGACGCCGCGGTGTTGGGCACCTTGGCGGACGGCGTGCTGTTTGTGGTGAGCCAGGGCAACGCCACCATCGAGTCGGCACAGCTGGCGAAAAAGAACCTGGAATCGACCCACACGAACATCATCGGCGCGGTGCTGAACGGGTTCGATTTGAAGAGCACCTCGCGGGATACCGGATATTACTACTCGTACGAGTACGGCTATTACAAGTAAGGAGCGGGAAGGGCCATGGTCGATCTGCACAGCCACATCCTGCCCGGGGTGGACGACGGCGCCAAAACGCCCGAAGATTCGCTGGCGCTGCTGCGCGCGCAGCTGGAGGGCGGGGTGGACCGCATTGCCCTGACCCCGCACTTCAACGCCGAGCGCACCACGGTGGAGGCCTTTTGCCAAAAGCGGGCCGAGGCGTTCCAGCGGCTGGAGGCGGCGGTGGCAGAGGCCGGGCTGCAGGTGCGGCTGAAGCTGGGGGCCGAGGTGTTTTTCAGCCCGGAGCTGCCCGACCTGGATCTTGACCCCCTGTGCCTTGCGGGCACGCCCTACCTGCTGGTGGAGTTCCACCCCTCGTTTTACCCCGCCTGGGCCAAAGACATTTTTTATGAGCTGCAGCTGCGGGGCATCACCCCGCTTTTGGCGCATATAGAGCGCTACCCTTACATGCTGAGCGACCCCCGGCGGCTGCACGAGCTGGCCGAGGCGGGGGTGCTTTTGCAGGTGAACGCGGGCAGCCTGCTGAAGGGCGGCAGCCGCGCCGCCATGATCCAAAAGCTTTTGCGGTGGGATTTGGCGCACTGCCTGGCCACCGATACACATTCCCTGGAAAAGCGGCCCCCGCTTTTGCCCCAGGCCCTGCGCAAGGCGGGGGACTGGTGCGGCGAGGCGGCGGCGGAGCGGCTGGTGCAGACCGGGGAGGCCGTGTTTGACGGCCTGGAACCGGACCTGCCCGAGCCCCGGCAGCCCAAAAAGCTGTTTGGCCGCTGGTTTTAACCGTGCTATATAAGGCAGGCCTGCAAGGGCCCGCTTTGTATAAATTTTTGAGGAAAGGAGGACGATTCCCATGAAAAAGGTATTTGCACTGCTGATGGTGCTGGTGCTGGCCTGCGCTTTGTGCGTGCCGGCGTTGGCGGCAGGCACGACAACCTACAATGCGACGCAGCTGGCTGCGAAGCGCGGCGAAGTTCCCAGCGAACTGCTGGGCGCGTTTGACGCGGTGGTGGGCGCTATGGGTAGCGCCACTATCACTGTGGACACCGACGCTGTGAAGGCGATTCGGAGCGACGTTGAGGCTGCGTTGAACAACACCGCTTCGGCGGGCACTGTGGACCAGGTTTTGACCAATGCGGTTGACCGCCTGAACGCCGCTGTGACCGGCATCAGCGTTTCAGTGAGCAAGCTGAGCCTGGACCCCATGACTGGCAAGGTGACCGTTGAGGGCACCGTGACCGTGGATGGTGGCAATTCCGTGAATGTTTCCGCCAATGCGACTGCGCAGAAGGTGAAGGACACCAGCGGCAGCTCCGGCTTCAGCAGCACCACCAGCAACACCGCCGCAGCAGCCTCCAGCGTGATCAAGGCCACCGGCTTTGACACCACCGCTGTGGTGATGGTCATTCTGGCCATTGCCGGCGTGCTGGGCGTGGCGACCGTGAAGGCTCGCAAACTGGACTGATCTGTTAACCTGTTAGCAGACCATCCCCTTGCATTGTCAAGGCCTTGCAAGGCAGGGGGGAGGAACCCATTGTGCTAACTCCCCTCTTCTTTCGTTGAGATCACCGGGCGCCCATGCGCCTGTTTTTATAAAAGGGTTTCCAAAGGGGGCTTTCAAGATGGACCACGCGCACAAGGAACGCAGGGCGGCGGGCTTTTTTCTGGCGCCGCTGTGCTTTGTTTTGTTGAACGGCCTGCTGCTGTTTTTGGTGGCAAGCCCGATCCTGAGCCCCTATGTGGGGCTGGCGAAATACCTGTGTTCCGACCAGGTGCAGCCCCAGCCCACCGACCTGTACGCGGGGCTTGCCGAGGGCATTGCCCACAGCGGCGAGCAGCCGGAGGAGGCCGCGGTGATCCCTTTGAGCGGGATCGCCTACCCCCAAAAGGGCGACCGGTACGGCCAGATCACGGTGGAGGGCACCAGCGTGGACGCGCCGCTGTATTACGGCGATTCCACAAAGCAGCTGAACCGGGGCGCCGCCACCTATGCCGACTCGGCGGGCGCGGGCATTCCTGGCCAGCAGAAGACCATTCTTTTGGCGGGCCATAACAACACCTTTTTCAACGGCCTGCAGGATGTGCAGGAGGGGGCGCTGGTGCACATCTCGACCCATTACGGCGAGTATGTGTACCGGGTGACCGAAATGAAGATCGCGGATTACCAGGACACCACCACCTACGATTTCACCCGCACCGACGAGAACCTGATCCTATATACCTGCTACCCCTTCGACGCGCTGGGCTTTACCCCACAGCGCTATTTCGTGTACGGCGAATACGTCTCGGGCCCGGTGCTGGACCCCACACGCTGAAAGGCTGCGAGAGAGGAAGCAAGGTATGAAACAAAAAGTGGACATGCGCGCGGCCCTGACCGCCCTGGTAAGCTGGCTGCTGAGCCTTACCCTGAGCCTGACAGTGCTGTTGGGGGTGCTGGTCTGCACCGTGAACAACCCCAGCTTTTTGAAATCGCAGATCCTGGAGAGCGGGTACCACCGGGATGTGTGGGATCAGCTGGACCAGAACTATAAAAGCTACGGCAACGCGGGGGGCATCCCCGAGAGCGTGATGGGAGCCATTATTACCGAGGATGAGGTGCAGCAGGACCTGTTCAGCGAGGTGGAGCGCTTTTACAGGGGCGAGCGCACCGCGCAGGCGCACCCGGAGGTGGCCGCCGCCGCGCTGGCCGCCATTGAAGAGAACCTGGCCGAGCGGGGGATCGAGATGAACGACGAGATCCGCGCGGGCATTGAGGACCTGGCGAACGGCTGCCAGGTGGATTACGAGAACTACGTGCGCATCCCCATGGCGGGCATGCTGGCACCGTATCTGCTGAAGCTGCACACCCTGAGCCGGATGGTGCTGACCGCGCTGGGCTTTTTGGCGCTGGCCGCGCTGGGGGTGCTGTTTGGCCTGCAGCGCAGCGGGCCCGCCCGGCTGCGCTGGACCATCTACCCCTTTTCCGCCGCGGCCGTGTTCAGCTTTGCTGTTCCGGCCATCGCCGGCCTGACGCTGGAGGTGGAACGGCTGAACCTGGAGCCGCGCATCCTGCGGCATATGCTGGCGGTGTATGTGGACGGCGTGCTTTTCAGTTTTGTGTATTTTGGCCTTTTGTGCGCGGTGACGGCGGCGGTGCTGCTGGTGGCCTGGCTGCGGGGGCGCAGGCGCTACCGCGCGGCCCTGCGGCGGCAGGCGTACCGCATGCAGGAGGAGGACGAAGTTTAGGGCAAAAGCCGGAGGGGCGAGTGTGCAGAGATGCCGCATGTGATGAATTTCTTTACCGACCAGGAGCGCCGCGAGCACGAGCAGGCCGCAGGAAGCCCCGCCGCGGGCCAGCCGCCCCAACCGGGAGCGGCCCGGAGAGGCGGCGGGCGGCGCGTGAAGCCCGTGGTGTGGGTGGCGGGGCTGCTGCTGGCGGGGGTCGCGCTGTTTGCTGTGCTGCTGCTGGCAAAGAGCAGAAGCAAGGGGAGCCAGGGCGTGCCGGCGGCCGGGCCGGTCTCGGTGCCTTTGAGCCAGCCGGCGGCACCGGCGGAGCCAACGCCGGAGCCGGAACCAACCCCCGGGCCCACCCCGGAGGGGCCGGCCGTGAGCGCGGACGACTGGTTTGCCATTTTGGTGGATATGGAGCACCCCCTGCCGGAGGGCTATGACCCCGAGACCGACTTGGTGGACCCGGTGGGCTACTATTTTGATTCCCGCGCCTCGGCCGAGCTGCTGGACATGCTGCAGGCCGCCAGCGACGCGGGGATGCGGCTGAAGATCGATTCCGGCTTCCGCAGCCGCGCCCGCCAGACCCAGCTGCACGAGCAGGAGGTGGCCTATTGGCGCGGCGAGGGCCTTGCGCCGGAGGAGGCTTACGCCACTGCCGTGCGCTATGAGGAGCCGGCGGGCTATTCTGAGCACAACGCGGGCCTGGCGGTGGATCTGGTGGCGATGGCGGATCAGCGGCAAGCCGCCTTTGCGGGCACGCCGGAGTACCAGTGGCTGACCGAGCACGCGGCGGAGTATGGGTTCATTCTGCGATACCCCGAGGGCAAGCAGGAGGTGACCGGCATGGAGCCGAAGCCCTGGCACTGGCGCTATGTGGGGGCCGAGCTGGCCCGCTTTTTGAACGGGCAGGGGCTCACGCTGAACGAGTATCACAGCCTGTATCTGGCCTAAGGTGAAGGCGGAAGGGGGGCGTTTTGGTATGTTGGCCGACCCGAAAACAAGCAGCAGGACGCGCAATAAAAACGCCCTGCTGCATGTGGTGAAGCTGGCCTTTGCGGGCCTTGCCACCGCGATCTTCGCGGCCACCTGGGAGGGCTTTTACGCCCAGATGATCTACAGGCCCTTTTATGGCAAGGGCAATATCGCGGTGATCGGGCTGTACTTTGCGCTGTTCATCGTTTTATGCCGGCTTTACGGGGGGTTCCAGGTGGGGCTGGCCCGCATCTCAGAGCTGGTGTATTCGCAGGGGGTGGCCCTGCTGATGACCGGCGGGCTGATCTATGTGGTGATCTGGCTGCTCACGCGGCACCTGCCGGACCCCATGCCGCTGCTGGGGTGCACGGGGCTTAATTTTATGCTGGGCATTCTGTGGAGCCGGGTGGCCAACAAGCTGAATAATCGCCTTTTCCCGCCCAAGCGCACCCTGATCGTGTACGAAGGGGAGGAGGCGCTCGCGCCGCTGGAGGGCATTGCCAGCATGCCGTGGAAATTTTATGTGGTGGATACAGTGCCCATTGGCCGGGGCGTGGAGGCGGTGCTGCAGACCATCCGGGCAACGGCCGCCGAAGCGGTGTTCGTGTGCGGGGTGGCAAGTTCGACCCGAAATGTTATTTTGAAAGATTGTTTGAGCCAGGGGGTGCAGGTGTATCTGCGCCCCAAGCTGGGGGATCTGCTGGTGAGCAGCGCAAAGCGGGTGCAGATGTTCAATGTGCCGGTCCTTTACTGCGCCAGGAGCAACGCTTCGATGTGGTACCTGGCGGCAAAGCGGGCGCTGGATCTGTGCGCCGCGCTGACGACGCTGGCGGTTTTGTGGCCGCTGATGGTCTTGATGGCGATTGCCATCAAGCTGTACGACAGGGGACCGGTGTTTTATAAGCAATACCGGTTGACCAAGGACGGAAAACAATTCGAGATTTTGAAGTTCCGCAGCATGCGCCCGGACGCGGAGCGGGACGGCGTGGCGCGCCTTGCCAGCGAGAACGACGACCGCATCACCCCCATTGGAAAGGTGATACGGATGATCCGGTTCGACGAGCTGCCCCAGCTGCTGAACATTTTGAAGGGCGACATGAGCCTGGTGGGCCCCCGCCCCGAGCGCCCGGAGATCGCGGCGCAGTACGCGCAGCAGATGCCGGAATTCGACCTGCGGCTGCAGGTGAAGGCGGGCCTGACCGGCTACGCGCAGGTGCACGGCCGCTACAACAGCACCCCGTATGACAAGCTGCAGATGGATTTGATGTATATTGCCGACCAGTCGATGGCGAACGATCTGAAGATCATGATGATGACGGTGAAGATCCTTTTCTTACCGGAGAGTACGGCGGGGGTAAGCGAAGAGCATTTGACAGCGGGGAGTGAGTGGGAAAAGCATGGAGAGAAAGAGAAGGTCAATGAAGCGAAAAGTCATGCTTTTAGCCAATGACAGCACCTATGTATACAATTTGCGGCGTGAGCTGCTGCAGGCGCTGATCGAAGAGGGCAATACGGTCGTGGTGGTATGCGAAGAAAAGCAGCACGCCCAGCAACTGCGCGAAATGGGCTGCAAACTGCTGGCAATCAGGGTGGAGCGCCACGGTAAAAACCCAATGAAAGATTTGAATATACTTTTTACATACCTGGCTTTTTTGAACAAAGAAAAACCCGACGTGGTACTTACCTACAACATCAAACCGAATATTTACGGAGGGCTTGCCTGCGCACACAAAAAAATCCCGTATCTGGTAAATGTATGCGGTTTGGGAACCCCTTTGGAGGTTCCCGGCCTGCTGCAACACCTGACCGTAAGGATGTACCGCGCAGGGGTCAAAAAAGCGCGGTGCGTATTCTTTCAAAATACCGAAAATGAGGCGTTTTTCAACGAGCGCCATATGGCCCCTGGGCATCACCGCTTGATCCCGGGGTCAGGGGTGAGCCTGAAACAGTTTAAGCTTTTACCTTATCCGCAAGGGGACACAACAGAATTCCTTTTCATCTCGCGAATAATGAAAGAAAAAGGGATCGATCAATATCTGGAAGCAGCGGCGTGTATCCATAACGACTACCCCAATACGGTGTTCCATGTGATCGGCGGATGCGACGACCCGGCCTATCTGGAACGGCTAAAGGATATGGAAGAACGGGGAATTATTGTATATCATGGCCAGCAGCCGGACGTTCGGCCATTCCAGGCAATGAGCAGCTGCACGATCCACCCCACTTATTACCCGGAAGGGCTGAGCAATGTGCTGCTGGAAAGCGCCGCCAGCGGCAGGCCGATCATAACGACCGACCGCAGCGGCTGCCGGGAAGTGGTGGAAGACGGTGTGAATGGATTTGTGTGCCGCCAGCAGGACACAGGGGATTTGATACGGCAAATTGAAAAGTTCCTTGTTTTAAGCGGGGAGCAGCGCAGGGATATGGGGCTGGCGGGGCGCAGAAAAGTGGAGAAAGAATTTGACCGGCAGATCGTGGTGAATGCCTACTTAGATGAAATAGGCAAGGCAGTAGGGGCAGTAAAAAGTGGACTATAAAAAAATTGTTAAAAGCCGGCAGGCCCGGGTGAAAATTATGCGGGCGCTTAGTTTTATTCCGGATAAAACGATGCTCAAGCTACAGTATCGAATTAAGATGGGACGCAAACTGAATTTGGATAACCCCCAGCGTTACACCGAAAAGCTGCAATGGTACAAACTAAATTACCGTGATCCGCTAATGGCGCAATGTGTGGATAAATATGAAGTGCGTAAATATGTGACTGAAAAGGGATATGCCAGCATTTTGAACGAATTATATGGAGTATACGATGATCCCAAAGAGATCGATTTTGACGAGCTGCCGAACCAGTTCGTTTTAAAAGATACCCTTGGCGGCGGCGGTAACAGCGTTATCATCTGTAGGGATAAAAGCAGTTTGAATATCCTTGAAACTGTTGAAAAAATGGCTCAATGGATCAAGTCAACTGCTGGGAAACATCCGGGCCGCGAATGGGTCTACGATCAGGGGAAAAACAGGATCATTGTGGAAAAATATATCCCCTCTGACCCTGCGACAGGCGGTCTGATCGACTACAAGTTCTTCTGCTTTAACGGAAAAGCCGCCTATGTTTATGGCATAGCGGATCGTAAGATGGGACAAAAGGCAGGATTTGGGATCTATACCCCGGAGTTTGAACTGTTACCCTACACCCGCTTGGACGAGAAACCGTTGGAACGCACCATTGAAAAGCCTGCAAACTACGCTAAGCTGCTGACCTGTGCGGAAACACTGGCCGCACCGTTCCCCCACGCGAGAATCGACCTGTATGATCAAGATGGGCAAATTCTGTTTGGGGAAATAACCTTTTTTGATGGCAGCGGCTATATGAAATTTGGCCCGGACGAGTTTGATTTTTTGATGGGGAAAGCGTTCAAACTGCCGAAAGCGAGGAAGCAATGACACCGCTTATTGCAATTGAGCATAAAAATAACGCAACATATCCTATTGGGGATTTTAATCCAGGGGAAAATTATCCTGAGTATCAGTTTGGCGAAATGGAAGTCAATCCAAGCGGAAATGATGCCTACGAACTAATAAGGAATTGCCTTTTCCATATGGGGCTGGATACAGAGCACTTTGATAGTTCGGCCTGGAATCCGTTGGGTATATATATTAAACCAGGGGATTTTGTCGTTATCAAGCCCAATCTGGTTATGCACGTAAATGAAAACCGGCAGGTCAAAGAAAATGGTTTTGAATGCCTAATTACCCACCCATCCTGTATACGAGCGATTTGCGATTACTGCCTGATTGCGCTGAAGGGGGAGGGGCGCTTGCTGGTTGGAGATGCCCCCATGCAGGGATGCAACTTTGATGCATTACTTGAAAAGAGCGGTCTGCCAAAGATAATGGCATTTTACCGCCAGCACGGTATTGAAGTGGAATTAAAGGATTTCCGACAGTATGAGTCAAAGTTCAACGGCAACAAGGTTATTGTTGGCAAGAGACTGAATGCCACTAAAGGTGTCATAGTGCACATGGGGGAGAAATCCCAACACTTTGGTTCCGGCTCAAATCAAATCTATCAAGTCAGTGATTATGATAAGGCGGATACTGCGGCGTTTCACCATAACACTGTGCATAATTATGAAATCATTCAGGAAATTTTGGAAGCGGATGTTGTTGTCAATTTCTGCAAACCAAAGACGCATCGGCTAGCTGGGTTGACGGCTTCCATGAAAAACATGGTGGGGATTACCTATAACAAAGTGTGCCTGCCGCATCGTTCCGCCGGATCTGTAGAAGAACATGGGGATGCTTATCAAAATAAAAGTTTCTTGAAACGTGTGGCAGATGATGCCTTGACAAGAAAGATTCGTGCCGAGAATGCAGGCAATTTCTTTTATGCAACACTGTTGCGATATGTCTACGGTGTTGCGCTGGTGACAGCGTGTAAGATTGGGAAAGATCCATATTACATTGGCAGTTGGTATGGTAACGATACGATTTGGCGCACTATTTGTGATTTGAATTACATCGTTTGTTATGCAGATAAAACCGGGTCGCTGCAAGAAAAGCCGCAGCGTGTGACGCTCAATTTCGGAGATATGATTATTGCCGGCCAGCGTAATGGACCGGTAAGCCCATTTCCCAAAGAGTCAGGTATAGTAATTGCCGGGGAGGATCCCGCCGCCTTTGATGCGACACTTTGTAAACTTATGGGATTTAACTTTGCATGGATTCCGCTGATAAAGAACCTAACTGGCGGTAAAGCCATTGTTCCCTATACATCACCAAAGGTAACCATAAACGGCGAAAATTCAACTGCGCTGGAGAATACTTTCTTTCCAGAGGAATGGAAATTTGAACCACACGATGCGTGGAAAGAAGTGCTGGAATAACAACTAGTTTCCAATATGGTTTGCATTTCATGAGAAGGAGGTAAAATTAAAAAATGGATATTTCAGGCAAAAAAATATTAATGGTGGTGAATTATGAAAAAAACGACAGAAGCGTTGGAATAACAAAAAAAATAGAAGGCGAAATTCAAACATTACGTGCTATGGGAGCACGGGTAGTTTATAGTGCATACGAATCAAATGGAGTTTGTATTTGGAATGAGTATGACGAATTACTATGGCATAGACCATGGAGTATTAAAAATTCATATTACATAAAAAAGTTCCGACGATTTGAGTTAATAAAAACTATTAATGATTTTTTAAAATTAAAAAAAGAAACCTTTGATATAGGATATTTAAGATATCTTGGGTTTGATGGTAGCTTTATTAAAATTTTAAAAAAAATGAAACAACAAAAAATGGTGATTCTTTTAGAATCGCTAAGTTGGGTTCCGGGGACAAAAATTTGGGGAAGAAGTTTAGGCTGGGCATATATCGGAATTTTTACCATTTTAAATGGAAAAAAGGCGGGGAAATATTTAGATCTTGTGTTAGAAGAAGGATCTTATGAAACGATGTTTGGCTGTAAAGCAATTCCGTTTGGAAATGGAGTTGTTGTTGATAACTATGAAAAGCATAGATACCTAGGGCAATCAAATGCGTTGAATTTGATTTCTGTAGCAAACGAAACCGTTTACCATGGATATGATCGATTAATTTACAGTATTTATTGTTACTACAAGAACCCAAGAGATTACAGCGTAAAGTTATATTTAGTTGGAGAAATAAGCGATAAAACAAAAGATTTAGTAAAAAAATTGAAGCTTGAAAACCAAGTTGTTTTGTGTGGAAAAAACCATGGAGAAGAATTGGATAATATCTATAAAAAATGCAACATGGCGGTGGGTCCATTGGGCCAACACCGAGTTGGCGGAAAAAAGGATACAGGGCTAAAAACAAAAGAATATTTTGCAAGAGGAATTCCGTATTTTTATGCTGGAGAGGAACGGTTGATCCCCCCTAATTATCCATTTGTTATGGAAGTTCCTTCAGATGAAAGCAGTATAGATTTTGAACAAGTATTTTGCTTTTGGAAGCAGGTGGAAAAAATTCAAAATCACGCCGAACAAATGCGAAAATTTGCAAAAGAAAATTATTCGTGGAAAAAAATTATGAAAGATGTTTTTGAAGAAGTGAGTTGAAACAAAATGAGAAAAATTACTGATTTTTTATTCAAGCGAAATGTACGGGTGATACGCTTAATCTATTTTGTTTTAAACCACCCACAGCACTGGATGAAATTAATTAGAAAAATGGTTAATCAACATTTGTTTTCAGCGTATAAAATTTCACTGGGCGGTGGAGATACTGCTTTAAAAATTGGTTGCAATTTAAGGATTCCTCATCCACAAAATATTGTGTTAGGAAGCGGATGTACTATAGGCGATAATGTGACAATATATCATGATGTTACATTGGGACAAAATCGAGGAAAATATCCAACCATTGGAAACAACGTTATCATATATGCCGGAGCCAAAGTCATTGGAGATGTTACTGTGGGGGGGGCATTATTGGATGCAATGCAGTGGTAACTAAAAATGTTCCTGCCAACGCGATTGTGGGAGGTGTGCCTGCTAAAGTTCTTAAATGGCGTCAACAGGCTGACAAAGAAGAGTTTGAATAAGAAAGGTTATATTTTCAAGTGCGAGATGATAAAGGTACGTTGAATTTTACCTTCTTAAAACATGAGAACTTTATATTTCTAATGAAGATTGTGCAACGGTGGCGCATGAAATGAGAGAGCTTGCACGCAAAACATTTTCTTGGGATATCATTATGGAAAAGGCGATGCAGTTGTAAGTTAAAAAATTTTTTGGATGGAAACAAGGTCAGTACAGGTGTTATGGAGGATAGGATAAATTGAAAATCCTAATTGGGGTTGCAACTTACTATCCATGTGTGGACGGTGTGCAAAATGTGACACAGTATCAAGCCGAAGGGCTTGTAAAGCTAGGACATGAGGTCACCATAATAACAAGCTATTATATTGGGAAAAGTACTTTAGCAAAAAAAGAAATCCACAATGGAGTTACTATTCTACGCATTGATGCAAACAAAGAGTGGATGATTAATTTTGGAGATAAACGAGGATATCAATCATTATTAAAAAAATATACATCTAAAATAGATGTGCTTATCAATGTTTGCCCTACGAGCTGGAATGGAGCTTGGACGCTTCCGATTGTACAGCAATTGCCTTGCGCCAAAATGATGATGGTTCATGGGATTCATGATTTTCGGTGGAGGAATTTTCATGATAAAAGTCTATACGGAATTGCACGTAAAATTTGGGGAGATATTCGGTGGCCGTTTTTCTTTGCCTGCAATTGGGAAAACATTAAGCAGTATGATGCTGTAGCACACTTGCATGAAGAGGATTTTGCAGCGCAATATTTCAAAAAGCATGGGGTGGAGAAAGAAGAAATTCTTTATAACGCCGTGGACGATGCTTTTTTTGAAAAAGAGAATCAGAAGCAAAACCAAATTATCAATGTGGGGACATATGCAAGAGGAAAAAATCAAATCGCCTGTTTAACTGCTTTTTATCAAGCCGACTTGCCCGAGTGGAAGCTAATTCTTATTGGATCATCAAAAAGTAAATATTATGAAAAAGTGGTGCGACAACAACAAGCGTTGGAAAAGAAATATGGACATCGGGAAGTTGATATTTTGGTGGGGGTATCCAGAGAAGAAACAATTAACTTAGTGCGAAAATCTAAAATCTATCTTCTTACGAGCATTAGCGAAATATTCCCAGTCAGCTTAGTCGAAGGTATGGCGGCAGGCTGCGCATGGATTTCTAGCGATGTGGGAATTGTTCGTTATCTCCCCGGAGGTCAAGTTTGTGATGGCCCATTGAAAATGGCAAAGGCGTTAGAAGAGTTGGCCAAAGGAGAAGCTTGGGAATGGAAGGGCCAGCAAGGAAAAAAATTTGCAGAAGAAAACTGTGGAAAAGAGACTCAAGTAAAGCGTTTGGAAGAGATTTTGCAGCAAGCGATACAGCAGCATGCAGAGGAAACGCTTAGGCAATCAAACTTAGGGGGAAAATAAAATGGTTGTTAAAGAGACGCTAAAAACGTTGCGGTATGCGATGCGGGATCACTTGATCAATCGCCCCAACCGGGCGAGATTGAAGAACCACAGCTTTACAATTATAGCGAGCGACTGTGTTGGCGGGATGATCTATCATGATTTAAAAGAATGTTTTAATAGCCCAACAATCAATATGTTCTTTTCTGCAACGGATTATTTAAAATTTATTTCGGCCCCCCAAGCGTATTTGGATTTACTAATGCAGGAAGTGAAGGATGAAATTCATTTTTATAAAATGGCAAAAATTGGGAACGGGGGGGGGAGCTCGTACTTCATTTAGTCCACTATCAAACGGTGGAAGAAGCACAGGAAAAATGGAATGCCAGAAAAAAGCGAATCGATTGGAATAATGTATTCTATATTTTTAACGATAGAAATGGTTGTACACAAAAAGATTTAGAGGAATTTGATGCATTGCCGTATCCCCACAAAATTGTTTTTACCCATATTCCGCATCCTGAAATCAAATGCGCTGTTGTGGTTCCAAACTGTGAATGTAAACCTTGCGTGCCTATTATGACTGCCTACAAAAAAGGTTCACTGGTTCGGCGGGAGTATGACTGCTTTGATTATGTGGGGTGGATAAATCGGAATAGTTAAGCAAATAAGGAAGATAGTAAATGATTTTATATTTATGTAATGGTTCGGGCGACATGATACACTGCAAGCACATTGAAAAAGAGGCGATCATTGATACGAAATGGAAGCATAAAGATAGGGCGAGACGAAAGCTTGAACAAAAATTGTTTTTGTGTGGAGAGAAATTTTCAAGATTTGCATTAGGTGCATGGTCAAAAAGTGTTCAGCAATATGATGTGATTATTATAGAAGCATTAATTGCAAATATTCCTTTAATTCAGTATGTAAAAAAGCATGCGTGCAGTGGAACGCGGATCATTCTATGGCATTGGAATAAAATTTTCAAAAACTCAATTTTGCCTGAAGATCCAATTTGTTCAGGATGTGAATTGTGGAGCTTTGACCCGGATGATTGCAAACAATATGGAATGAAATTTAATACACAATATTTTGATAGTGCGTGGGTAACTTATCGCCCGGCTCCTTTAAAACGGGATGTCTGGTTTATAGGTGGGGATAAAAATCGTGCGACTTATTTACAGGAGCTAGCAAGAACGTTTGCAAAGCTAGGCTTAAAAAGTGAAATACATATTGTTGCGGATAAAACGAGTGATTTTCGCAATGGTGTTATTTATAAAAAGAACCTTTGTTACAAACAGGCGCTTTATGAGCTTCAATGCAGCAAAGCGGCATTAGATATTTCGAGAAATGGCCAAACTGGTTTGACGCTACGACCAATGGAAGCCATGTTCTTGGAGAAAAAATTAATTACGAATAATCAAAAAATTATGGAGTGCCCTTTTTACAGTCCCAAAAATGTGTTTGTTATTGGTGTAGATGAATGGAAAATGCTACCGAAACTTTTGGAAGAACCCTTTGACCGTTCCATTAGAGCAGAACTAGATTACTATGAAGTTGCAAATTGGATAAACCGCTTTGGAGAAGACAATGTTTGATCTGATAAAGCAGATTTTTAGAAATTTAAAATTTGAGTATTGGCGCTCATCTTCTGAAAAATATGTAACTTATTTACGGAAAAAGGGCGTAAGAATAGGAGAAAACGTTACTTTTCATGATCCCAGAGACACGGTTATTGACATAACGCAGCCGACACTTATTGAAATTGGAAATAATGTTGAAATCACAAAAGGTGTCGTTGTCTTATGCCATGATTTAGCGTGGGCGGTGCAAAAACAGCTAAATGGAGACGTGCTGGGCTGTAACAGGGCCGTACATATTGGAAACAATGTGTTTGTGGGAATCAATGCAATCATTTTAGAAGGGGTCGAAATAGGAGACAATATAGTAATAGGAAGCGGCTCGGTAGTTACAAAAGACTTGGACTCCGACGCAGTGTATGCGGGAGTTCCTGCAAAAAAAATTTGTTCTTTACAAGAATTCTTTTTGAAAAGAAAAAAATTGCAGGTTGATGAGGCAAAGGAATTGTTGCAAAGCTATCAAATAAGATATGGAACAAATCCCCCGAAAGATTTGTTTCGGGACTTTTTCTTTTTGTTTGAAGAGCGCTCAACTGAAATAAAGTTAATAGATAGTTATGATAAAATTTTATCTTTGGGCGGAAATAGAGAGGTAAGCCTGCATAAGTTTCACGCATCCCAACCGATTTTTAATGGATATCATGAATTCTTAAAACAATGTGGGCTGAATAATGACAAAGAATAGAAACATAGCTAAAAGCGAGGAATAGAAATGATAGAGCCGCTCTATTGGGGGACTTTGGCGTTTTCTGGGATATGCGCTTTTTCCAGAAAAATTCAAAAAGATAAAATTGCGAATCAAATTGCTGTAATTATAACAGTGCTTTGTATTGTGCTGATTGTTTCGGCGAATCGCCAAGGGAACGACATTATAAATTATGTGCGAAGCTATAACTCAACAAAAACATTTAATCGAGAACCCTTATACCATCTCTTAGAGGTTATGGGGAAAGCAGTGGAGCTCAATTTCTATCAGTTTCGAGCGGCTGTTTCCATTATCGGATACGTTTTAATTATATCCACCTTGAAAAAGTATACGAGAAATGTTGAGTTTGTTTTGTTTTTTTACTGCTTTCATTTGATCTTTATGGATTCAGGGCAATTAAGAAATTTTTTGGCTGTGAGTATTTGGGTTTTTTCTATTCGGTTTGTGTGTGAGTTAAAAACTTCAAAAAATTTAATATATTATTGTATATGTATTATTTTAGCGTGTGGTATTCATACAGCAAGTATTTTTTATTTTATTCTTGTTTTATTACTTATTCGGGGCAGAAAAACTTTTACGAAAGCGCTATTTGGCTTAGGTGCAGGGATGGCCCTGTTGACCTATTTGAATGGAAACCGCATTCCTTATATTTCGATAATAATTTCTTTTTTACTAGGTGAAGAGCAGCGGGCACAAAATTACTTTTCCAGTGTAACTACTCGGGGATTTTTGGGACCTGTAGGGCTTTACATTTTAGGAATCTGGGGCCTGCTATTTATAAAACGGCAAATGCATACCACAGCCTTTAATGAAGAAACAATAAAATTTGGAAATATTGTTCTAATGATAAATTGTTGCTTTGTGGTGGCGGTACCTTTGACTATGATGAATCTTACTTTTTACAGGTTACTTAGGAATTTGCTCTATTTCAATTTGGCTGTATACTCGAATGGATATTTTTGTCAGAATAAAATAAAGCAAAGATGGATGATAATGCTTTTTACGATATTTTTATGTTTAGGGTGGGCGCTTTTTGATTTTACGATATACAGTTCACCAGAATATACTATAGCTCCTGTGTTTAATGGTGAATGGTTTTGGAAATAAAGGTTATAATATGAGGAAACATGAAAGCAATAAAAAATTTTTCCTACACACTGGCAAGCAATATTATTTCAATTCTTTTATCAACGTTAATTACGT
>NZ_DBGCTQ010000102.1:0-30175 GCF_048388525.1 Allofournierella sp.
GTGGGGCCCGGGGCCGTAGCCGGGGCCAAAGCCCGGGCCGGGCGGGGGCGGCGGGGGCCTGTGGTAATGCCGGTGCCACCGGCGCGGGGGCCGGGGCGGGTACACATAGCCAAAATACCTCGTGCGCACATACCGCACCGGGTGCAGCGCGCTGGAGACCGCGATCAGCAGCACCAATACCGCCGCAACAATGATCACAAACAGGGCCGAGCCCATGCCAAACCCAGCCTGGCGGGGCGGCTCATATCCCGGGGTGCCGCCGCCCACCGCGGGCTGCACGTTGTAGATCCTGCACAGCTCGTCGTACACAGCCCCGGCAAAGGCGGTCACGCCCCTGTCGTAATCGCCGGCGGCAAAGCCATCCTCCAGGTTATCCCACAAAAGATCGTCGATCTTACTGGGGGTCAGCTCCTTTTCCAGGCCCGTGCCCACCGTGCAGTAGTAGTTTTCGTCGCCGGTCACAAGCAGCAGCAGCACGCCGTTGTTCTTCTTTTTGTCGCCCACGCCCCAGGCGTCGAACACCTGGTAGGCGTACTCCTCCATCGAAAGGGTGCCGGTAAAATCCACCGTCAGCACCGCCAGCTGCGCGCCGCAGGCCTCGTCCAGCGCCACGGTCAGCTCATTCACCTTCTGCTCGGTGGCCGCGCTCAGCACATTCGCCTCATCCAGCACGCAGCTGCCCTGGGGCGCGGCGGGAATCCCCGCCGCAAGCGCGGTCACCGCCAGCAGGCAGGCCAGCGCCGCCAGCGCCAGCAGCCGTTTTTTCATCTGTTTCATTCGTAATACTCCGCAGGTTCAATGCCCCACAGCGCGCCGATCAGCCGGGCCGGCTGGCCGCCGAGGTCCTGGTTGAACCTGCGGGCATTGGAGTTGTAGTCGTTGTTGTGGATGGTGTTGCCCCGGCTGTTGAACTCGGCCAGCTCGCCGGCCATCAGGTCCGCCTGGTTTTCGTTCGCGGTGGCGTTTGCCGCGTCGTACAGCGCGTTCACCGCCTCGCTCAGGGTGCGGTCCGCGCCCGCCTTGGCCGCCGGGCTGCCGGCCGCCTGCACGGCGGCAATGGCTCCGTCCACCGCGGCCAGCGCGGCCCCGTCCACGCCCTCCACCTTGCCGGCCACCGTGGCCAGGTTCGCCGCCGCGTTCAGCCGGGCGTCCAGGTCGGCCGCGATGCTGTACATCCCGCTGTCAAAGCTGGCGGCCGTGCGCTGTGCATACCCCGCCAGCTTCGCCCCGCCGATGCCGAACACCCCCGCCAGCGCCATCACGGCGGCCAGCGCGGGGGCCACCGCTTTGCGGCGCAGGGCGGCGGGCAGTTTTTGTTCCAGTTTACAAGGCCCTTTCATATCAGTTATGCAGCTCCATCAGTTTCTGTTTCAGTTCGCCCTCAATGCGGCCCAGCTCCACCTCGGCGGCGGCGCGCTTGGCGCGGCCCTCGCTCTGGATCTTGGACAGCTCGTCCAAAGTCTCGATCAGGCTCTTGTTGGTCGCCTGCAGGGTCTCGATATCCACAATGCCCCGCTCGGATTCCTTGGCGGCTTCAATGGTGCCGGTCTTCAGTGCGGCGGCGTTCTTTTTCAGCAGCTCGTTGGTCATGTCGGTCACGGCGCGCTGCGCCTCAATGGCCTGCTGGCTGTGGGCCAGGCCCAAAGCCAGCACCATCTGGCTCTTCCACAGGGGGATGGTATTCACAATGCTGGTCTGGATCTTCTCGGCCATCATGGTGTCGTTGTTCTGGATCAGCCGGATCTGCGGCCCCATCTGGATCGACACATTGCGGGTCAGCTCCAGGTCGTACAGCTTCTTCTCAAAGCGGTCGCACATATCCGCCAGGTCGCGGGCGGCCTGTGCGTCCTCGGGCAGGCCGCTGGCCTTTGCCTTTTCCATGGCGGCTTTCAGGTCCACCTCGCGGGTCTTTTTCAGTTTTTTCTTGCCCGCCAGAATGTACATGGTCAGCTCTTTAAAATACACCATGTTCATCTGGTACATTTTGTCCAGCATGGCAATGTCCTTGAGCAGCTGCACCTGGTGGCCCTCCAGCATGCCCTCGATCTTTTCCACATTGGTCTCGGCCTTGGCATACTTTGCCTTCAGCGCTTCCAGGCTGTTGCTGGTCTTTTTGAAAAAGCCGAAGATCCCCTTGGATTCCTCCTGGGCGTCAAAGCCCTTGAGCTCGGTCACAAGGCTGGCGATCATGTCGCCGGTGGCGCCCAGGTCCTTGGTGCGCACCTTGCCCAGTGCGGCCTCGCTGAAATCGCCGATCTTTTTCTGGGTGGCCGCACCGTACTGCAGGATCATCTGGCTGTTGGTCACGTCGATCTTTTCGGCAAAGTCGTCCACCGCCTTCTGCTCCTCGGGCGAAAGGCGGGTCTCCTCGATCATCAGCGGCTCCACCTTTTTTTCTTCCGCCAGGGCGGGCTGCTCAGCCGTTTCTGCCGTGGGATCCAGGGTCAGGGTGGGCACTGCGTCCATTTCAAGGGTCAGCTCGGGCATGGTTTTATTTTCTTCCATCGGTTCTCGTTCCTTTCAATTCAGGTGTTATTCCACAAGGCCCTGCCCTTTGAGCATGCCTTTCAATACCTCCAGGTCGGTATCCATCTCCAGCGCGGCGGCCGCATACAGGCTGTCCAGCTGGTTTTCAAAGGCGGTTGCGATGGTGGCCGCGTTCTTTTCCACCTCGCCGCGCACCTCCCGCGCGTTCTCGCCCCGCACGCCTTTTTCCTCCAGATCGGCATACAGCTCCAGCAGCTTCACCGCGTCCGGCAGGTAGTGGTTCGCAAACCGCCGGATCTGAGGGGCCTTTTCCGGGTCCTTTTCCACCTCGGTCAAAATCCCCTCGCAGGCCTTTTCCATGCGCAGGATGGCGGCGCTCAGCGCGTCGTCCGGGATGCGCCCGTTCAAAACGTGCAGCGCGGCCCGCTTTTGGTCGATCAGGTTCAGCATCTCGTCCGCGTCCTCGCGGCCGGTTAAAAACGGCACCGCCCGGCGCTCCACCACCGGCGGGCACACGTGCGCCATCACAAAATACACCGCTGCCGACGCAGCCGCCGTCAGCCCCAGGGCCCAAAGCTGATAAATGGGCAGCGCCAGGGCCCCCACCAGCCACACGGCCCCCGCGAAATACCAGGGCATCACGGGTTTGTGCTTGATCTCGATCCACTTGCTCGTGGCCGCCACCACCTTTTCACGATAAAATAGGCAAATTGCCGCCCGGCGCGCGGCGCGGGCGGCGCCTTTAGAGTTATTTTAGCAGAGTAAAGGATAAAAAGCAATGCGGGCGGCCCAAAAACGCCGATTTATCCATTGTTTCCCGCATCCAGCCAGGGCGCCAGCGCCTGGCCCCAGATCCGCCGCAGCCTTTCCATCGAAAACGAGGCGTTGGCCGGGCTGGTGCTGGGCAGCTTCACCGCCGGGATGCCCGTCGCGGGCTCCAGCAGCTTCCCGTACAATTTATGGGAGGCCGCGCCGTTGCAGAACACCGCGCGCACCGGCACTTTTTCCAGCAGCCCGGGCAGGTCCACCGCCACGGGGTTTTTAATGCTTGCATCCGAGGCGCCCTCAATGTCGCAGGCCTCCAGCACGTCCCACAAGGCAAGGCCGTGCCGCAGCACCAGCGCCTTTTTCTCGGGGATGCTCCCCGGCGTTTTTTCCCCGGCCAGCGCCGCCAGCAGCGGCCAGAACCGGTTCTGCGGGTGGCTGTAATAAAAGCCTTGTTCCCAGCTTTTGGGGCTGGGCCAGCTGCCCAGAATGATCGCCCGGCTGCCCGGGCCCCACACAGGTTCAAAACTCACGGCTGCAAAAACACCTCCCGCGCAACGGCGGCCACGCCGTTTTCCAAAACGCCCGGGGCCACCCGCTTTGCCGCCGCCAGCGCTTTGGCCGATCCGCTGGCCATGCAGTACGAAAGCCCCACGAACTCCATCAGGGCCGCGTCGTTGTCGTTGTCGCCCACGCTCACCAGCTCGTCCGGCCGCCAGCCTGCCAGCCGCGCCAGATGCGCCGCGCCCACGGCCTTGTTCATGCCCTTCTGGTTGATGTCGTAATAGCCGGGGCGGTAGGGCACGAACTGCAGGCCCAAATGCCCGTACCGCGCTTCAAACCCGGCCAGTGCCGCGGGCGGCAGAATGCCGAACGCCCCAAAGGGCATGCTTTGCAGGTGGCGGGTCTGGTCCTCGCCGTCCCTCACATACTCATCGTGCCCGGTGGCCTGTTTGTAAAAGGCCTTCATGCGCTCGTACTCCACATACACGTAGTAGTCGTCGGCAAAGCAAAAGGCCAGGGGGTGGTCGTAGTCCTCAAAATAGTCCACCAGGGCATACATCTCCTCGGGGGTAAAATCCGTGCTGTCCAGCAGGCGGCCCCGCCCGTCCAGCACCTGGGCCCCGTTGGCGCACACCGCGTAGTCCGGCCGGATGCCGCCCAGGATCTCCGGGGTCATGGCAAAATAGGTGCGCCCCGTGGCGATCACGATCTTCACCCCCAGCCTCTGCACCCTTTGCACCGCCTCGGCCACCTCCGGCCGGGCCGAGGGCTCGCCGTGCGCCACCAGGGTGCCGTCCACATCCAGGATCAGCGCTTTATACTGCATACTTTCTCTCCCTTTCCCGCGCGGGGCGGACCCTTTGCCCCGCGCACTCCTTCCCGCCTAAGTATTATAGACGGTTTCCCCCGCCGCTACAAGCAAAAACTTTGGAAAAACCGCCGCTTTACGCGGCCCTTGCTTTGGTGGTATACTGTGGTGCAGTAACCTGTAAAAAAGGGGGACCCCCAATGGCATCCGAATACCGGGCGGGCTTAAAAGACGGCCTCGCCATCGGCGTGGGCTATTTTTCGGTCAGCTTCACCTTCGGCATCCTGGCCGTAAACGGCGGCCTTTCGGCCCTTACCGCCGGGCTCATCAGCCTCACAAACCTCACCAGCGCCGGCCAGTTCGCGGGCCTCACGGTCATTTTGGCCCACGGCTCGCTGTTCGAGCTGGCCCTCACCCAGCTGGTCATCAACCTGCGCTACGCCCTCATGAGCCTCTCGCTCAGCCAGCGCCTGGGCCCGGCCTTCACCACGCGCCGGCGCATGGTCGTGGCCTTCGCCAACACCGACGAGATTTTTGCCGTGGCCATGGGGCGCAGCGCCGCCCTTACCCCGGCCTACATGTACGGCCTTGCCACCCTGCCCATCCTGGGCTGGACCGGCGGCACCCTCACCGGCGCGGTGGCCAGCGGCGTTTTGACCGCGGCGGTGCGCAGCGCCCTTGGGGTCGCGCTTTACAGCATGTTCATCGCCATCGTGGTGCCGCCCATGCGGCAGCTCAAAAGCGTGCGCTGCGTGGTGGCCGCGGCGGTGGCCGTCAGCTGCCTGCTGGCCTGGTCGCCCCTGGCCCGCCTCATTTCCGGCGGCTTTGCCATCATCCTCAGCACCCTGGCCGCCGCGGCGGTGGGGGCCTGGCTGTTCCCCATGCACATCCAGCAGGGTGGGCCAGCTTCGCCCGAAGAAAGCGGGGTGAGCGCCGCGTGAGCCTTTTTTGGTATCTCGCAGTCATGGCGGGTGTGACCTACCTCATCCGCATGCTGCCCCTCACCCTGCTGCAAAAAAAGATCGAGAACGTGTGGCTGCGGTCGTTTTTATATTACGTTCCCTACGCCTGCCTTGCGGCCATGACCTTTCCCGCCATCCTGTCGGCCACCGAAAGCCCGGTCAGCGCCGCGGCGGCGCTGGTGGTGGCAGTTCTGGTGGGCCTGCGGGGCAAGGGCCTTGTCACGGTGGCGGCCTGCGCCTGCTGCACCGTGTTTCTGGTGGAAAAGCTGCTGATTTTTTGGAACTGAAAGTTCTGCGCACTAAAACCAGCGGGGGCTCTTTGAAGCGCCCCCGCTGGTTTGTGTAAACACACATCTGAACTTGTGAATCACCTGCTTTATCTGCGTTTTTTTATATAGGGTATGGCGCAATAATTCAGTAAATATAAAATCGCTGCCATCGCTATTGATACGGCAAGGTACACCAGCAGGCGAGCTCTCTCCCCAACAAAAGGGAACCGGGCAATCCATATATATACGGTTGGATGAATTAAATAGAGAGTAAAACTAAACCCCGCGCATATTCGGGAAACTCTTTTGTTGGTGACCTTTCCGCTGTATGTTTTCCGGCTAAGGGTAAGTGCTATTGTACCCGCTAAAATAATTACCAGCGAAAAATCGAGTCCCGATCTGGTTCTGACATACATCCCCCACAAAACTATATTGTATCCGGCCAGTTCAGCGGCGGTAAAAAGCAGCTTTTTCTTTACGGAGAAGCTTCGCTTCTGTAAATTGCAGGCAATGCAAAACGTTATAACTCCTAAAAAAAGCCCAGCAACCGCCCGAAAAACGCCTGCGTAAAAAATGCCTGTGTACGTTCTTACGATTGAAAGATGCCCTGTACTTTGATAGATATTCCCATAGATTGCAAGAATACATAGAGGAGCCAAAACATAACTTGTCAATTCAAAATTCCAGCGCAACAATGGATATAAAATTAGCATAGCGATCAGCATAGCCGAAATATACCAAGCTCCCGTCAAGCTAAAGCCGGGTCCATCTACTCCGGACATCTCACCAAGCAAAAAAGGCCATAAAGAGTTCACCGCGTTTGATATAAACTTTTTCAACGGTGCTTTCATTAAAAATTCTTCTGCCAAAAAGGCGACACAGAATGCGGTACAGTAGACGGGAAATATCGCCGATATCTTCTTTTTCATAAAAAAATACGTATCATTCCCGATGCCCCCCCCCCCCGCCAGGGCAGCTTTTGCCATAAAAGCGCCTGAAAGAATGAAGAAAAACTCCACCGCCAAATATCCGCCCTGAAAAACAGGTTTGTTGTTTGTCTCATAAAGATGTGAAGAATGGTACAGTAAAATTACTACCGCAAATACCAGACGCAGAAAATCAATCGCTGTGTTGCGTTTCCCATATTCTTTTTCTATCAAAAGTGTTTTCTTTTCCGATTCCAGCTCCATTTCTCAAGCCCCATTTCTCTTATCTGTAAAGTATAATATTTCTAATTTATTACTTAAAATCTTCAAACATTCCATCAGCCTTTCACAGTACAAATAAAACCGTCTCGTTTAAAAAACAAAAAACACTATTGTGATTCGCAGCATCGCACGGTAGAAATCAGGTGTATTTCTCAGCATATAAAAATACTCCTCGGCCAGGAGGCCTGTTGTTCTCTTTACAGCCGCTCCACCGGGAAAAACAAATACAGCTGGCCGTTCTCCTGGGGGCAGTTATACTCCTGCACCGCGCCTGCCAGTGCAAGGCCCCGTTCCTCCAAAGCCGCCAGCCCCGCGCGGAAAGCCTCCCCGTAATCCCCCTCCACCTTGGTGTACACATAGCGGAAGGCGGGCACCGTCCACTTCACCCAGCCTGCGGGCGGCTGCGCGTCCTCGCGCGCCTGCACCCCGGCCAGGTACAGCCCCTTGGAAAAGCCGTCCTCCCAGGGTAAAAAGCTGCGGGAGCAGTCGCTCATCGCGCCCCAAAACCCGGCCAAAGCCCCTGTCTCATCCCGCAGTGCCAGGGCCTCCACCTCGGCAAAGTGGGTATTCGCCTCCTGCCACATAGCCAGGGCGATATCGCCCTGGCCCGTGGCGAGGCCCTCTTTGCCAATCACGCAAAAGGCAGGTATCTCACAGTTCAAAAACTCCATCGGGCGGCTCCTTTCCCTTTTACAGCAGCATTTCCCAAACCTCCGGCTTAAAGCCCGGGCACACGCCCTTTTCCGTCACCAGGATCGGCCGCTTCACCAGCATCCCGTCGGTGGCAAGCAGCGCAAAGACCTCGGCGTCGGTCATGCCGGGCAGCTTGTCCTTCAAATTCATGGCTTTATACAACAGGCCGCTGGTGTTCACAAAGCGCTTCACCGGCAGGCCGCTGGCCGCGGCCCAGGCGGCCAGCTCGGCGGCGGTGGGGTTCTGCTCCTTGATGGGCCGCGCCTCGTACGCCGCGCCCCGCTCGTCCAGCCATTTCTGCGCCTTCTGGCAGGTGGTGCATTTTGCGTAACAGATAAAGGTGTTCATGCGTTGTTTTCTCCTTTGCTTCTCTTATCGTTCATTGTACTCTTGAACCCCGTGCGATGCAATGTCTTCTTTTTAGCGCTTCATTTCTCTTCGATCAATAACTGGTCTTTTGCATACTCGAGCGCTAAAGCGATTACCTCGTTGCGGCTGCGATCCGTCTTTCGCGCCAGTTCCTCATAAAATTCCATAATTGATAGATCAATCCGAATTGTGAGCATCGCCGGTTTTGCTTTTTTGGAAATTTTGAACCGATCCATATGTTTGACCTTTCTTTAATAATTTTCTTGCAAATAGAATATCACATTAAAAAAAGGCAATATTATTTTACTATCAAACGGCGGTAAAATCTGGTGAATATTCATTCTCTGCACTAAAAAGGGCCTCTGCCTATCCGGCAGAGGCCCTTTTATCCTATGATTTTACAGCTCCCTGCCGCCGATGAAGATGTGCTCCGGCTGCAGGTCCTTGTTCAGCACCAGCACGTCGGCGCGCTTGCCGGCGGTCACGCTGCCCAGCTCGTCAAACAGGCCCACGGCCTGGGCCGGGTTGATGGTGGCGGCGCGCAGGGCGCTCTCCAGGGGCACGCCGAACTTCACGGCGCGGCGGAAGCACTCGGCCAGGCAGGTGGCGCTGCCCGCAATGGTGCCGTCCTCCAGGGTGGCCAGGCCGTCGTTCATGAACACCTTCTGGCCGCCCAGGCTGTACTCGCCGTTGGGCATGCCGCAGGCCCGCATGGAATCGCTGATCAGGCATACCCGCTCGGCCCCGAACAGGGCGAACACCGCGCGCACCACCGCCGGGTGCAGGTGGATGCCGTCCGAGATCATTTCCACATGGGCCGCGTCGTCGGCCGCCGCGCCCACAACGCCGGGGGCGCGGTGGGTAAAGGCGGGCATGGCGTTGAACAGGTGGGTGGTGTGGGTGGCGCCGTTTGCATACGCCGCCTTGGCCTCCTCGTAGGTGGCCGAGGTGTGGGCAATGGAAACCGTGCACTTTTCGCTCGCCTTGCGGATGAACTCCACCGCACCGGGCAGCTCGGGGGCAACATCCACCAGCCGGATGTTGCCGCCGCTGGTCTCCCACAGGCGCTGGAACATCTCCCAATCCGGGTCAATGATGTACTTCTCGGCCTGGGCGCCCTTTTTGGCCTTATTGAAGAAGGGCCCTTCCATATTCACGCCCCGCAGTACCGCGCCCTCGGATTCCTGACCAAACAGCGGCTTCACCGCCGCAAAGATATCGTTCAGGATCTCCTCGCTGAACGCCATGGTGGTGCCCATAAAGCTGGTCACGCCCTGGCTGCCCAGGTATTTCTGCATGGTCTTCACATATTCCTGGCTGCCGTCCACGCTGTCGCAGAAGTCCGCGCCCGCCGCGCCGTGAATGTGGATGTCCACAAAGCCGGGGGTCACGTATTTACCGGCCGCGTCGATCTCGTCGGCGCCGTGCAGGGTACCCGCGGGGGCCACCTGCTTGATGCGGTCGCCCCAAAGCTCCACGTCGGCGGTCAAAAAGCGGCCCAAGGCGGTAAAAACCTGTCCATTTTTTAGAATCATAAATAAAACTCTCCTTTCAGAAAGGGAAACTTTCGTTGATTTCATTATAGCGCGGCGGCTTCGCGAGAACAATTGTTAAATAGCGAAAAAGATGATCGTGCAAATTTTGTGGCTTCTCCCATGCCTTTTAAGCCGCTTTTGCGGCCCGCCTCAAGAAAGATTTTCCTTTTTTTAAAAAAGCCTTGCTATTTCTCCCTCCGCGTGCTATACTAAACAAGTATTCTGCTCGATGTACATTTGAACTCACATGTTTTTGTAAGTCATTTGCTCGTTTGAATGAATTACAAAAGCATGTGAGTTTTTTATTGCTCTGCAATAGAAACTGCTCTAAAAGCACCCCGGCCAAAGCCCTTCCGGCAAGCGGGCGGCGTGCGTAAAAGGCGGCCCCGGCTTCCTTTTACTGTCAGTCGATCGATGTTCTGAACGTAAGAATATAATATTTTTTAGGAGGTACCAGAATGAATAACGGTACTGTGAAATGGTTTAACAACGAAAAGGGCTTCGGCTTCATCTCCAACGACAACGGCGGCGACGACGTGTTTGTGCACTTCTCCGCCATCATGATGCCCGGCCACAAGACCCTGGAAGACGGCCAGAAGGTGACGTTCGACACCGAGACCGATCCCAAGAACCCCAACAAGCTGCGCGCAGTGAACGTCTGCCTGGCCTGAACGTAAGGTTTTTGTGCCCTTCCTGGAAACGGGAAGGGCGTTTTTTTGTGCCCGGCGCGGCGGTGCTGACACAAACCACAAAAACGGGCGGAAGCATTCCCATGCTTCCGCCCGTTTTTAATCGCTCCGCCCCAAACCGGCCGCCGGTTCTTAAAGCCCCAGCAGCTGCAGCAAAAGCCCTGCCGCCGCGCCGATGGCCCACAAAAGGCCGGTGATGAACAGGTTCTGCTTCACGCTGGGGTTTGCCTTGAACAGCACCACCAGCCCCACCCCCGCGCCGCTGGCAAGCCCCGCCACCGCCGAACTGAAGGTGATCGAGCCCGAAAGGTACAGCTGCGTCAGCAGAATGCTGGCCGCGCAGTTGGGCGTAAGGCCGATCAGCGCCGCAAACACGGGCTGCAAGGGCCCCATGGCCGCCAAAAAGCCGGTGAACGCCTCGGCGCCCACCCACTCCATCACAAAGCCGATGGCAAGGCTGAACCCAAACACCCACAAAAAAATGTTCAGGGTGTGGGCCAAAGCCGCCCGCAAAATGCCCTGCTGCGCCTCATGCTGCTCGTGGCAGTCCACCTCGCCCGCGTGGCCGGTGTAGCCGCCCCGCACCCCTTCGGGCAAAAAGCGCCGCAGCGCAATGTCCAGGCAAAAGCCCGCCGCCAGCGCAAGCACCACCTTAATGCCCAGCAGCGCCGCCAGCCGCGGCCATTGCTCGGGCACGGCCAGCAAAAGGGGCACCGCCTCGTCGCTGGTGGCCAGGAACACCGCCATCAGCGTGCCCAGGGTGACCACCCGGCTGCCGTAAAAGTTCGCGGCCATGGCCGAAAAACCGCACTGGGGCACGCAGCCCAGCAGCGCGCCGGGCACAAAGCCCCAGTGCCCGCCGCCCGCCAGCGCGGCCTCGATCCGCTCGCCCTGGCGGCGCTCAATGTATTCAATCATCAAATAGGCCGCAAACAGGAACGGCAGCATTTTCAGGCTGTCGATCAGTGCGTCCAGCAAAACATCCATGAACAAGCTCGTGTTCCCTTTCCTCTCGCCTTTTAAAATTTACCGGCACGCTTTAGTATACCCGCAAAACGGGCCAGGCGCAATGCCCCAGGGGGCCATTCGCAAGAGTATTTCCTGTTTTGCCCACCGCCCCTTTCGCGGCGGCAGCCCGCCGGGGCAGCGCAAAGGGCCGCCCCGGGAGGGGCGGCCCTTTGCGGTAAAATGCAGTTTAAACCGCTGGCGCTGGGCGTTTCAGTGATTCTCGGCGCGCAGCACAAAATAGGCCTGCGGGTGGTCGCACACCGGGCACTTTTCGGGGGCGTGCTTGCCAATGTGAATGTGGCCGCAGTTGGTGCAGATCCACACCTGCTCGGTCTCGCGGGCAAACAACTTGCCCTCCTTCAGCAGCTCCGCCACTTCCTTATAGCGGGCCTCATGCTCTTTCTCAATGGCGCCCACCATGGTAAACAGGCTGGCGATCTTGTCAAAGCCCTCTTCCTTGGCGGTTGCCGCAAACCCGGCGTACATGTCGGTCCACTCGTAATTTTCGCCTGCGGCGGCGTCGGCCAGGTTGGTCAGGGTGTCGGGCACAGCGCCGTCGTGCAGCAGCTTGAACCAAATCTTGGCGTGCTCTTTTTCATTGTTCGCGGTCTCCTCGAACACCGAGGCGATCTCGTTGTAGCCGTCCTTTTTGGCCTTGGAAGCATAGTAGGTATACTTGTTGCGGGCCTGGCTCTCGCCGGCAAACGCAGCCATCAGGTTGGCTTCGGTCTTGGAACCCTTCAAATCCATTGTAAAAACCTCCAACTGTTCATTTTATCTTCCCATTAAATAGGAATATTTCTTATGTATCCAGTATACACCAAACTGGCGGTAAGTCAAGGTTTTTTTCCGCTTTCGTCGGCGGGCCGGGCCGCGGGCTGAAGCTCCGGGTAGGCAAGGTTTGCCGCCTCGGCCACCGCAAAGATCAGCCGGGGCGAAAAGGCTTCCACCAGCCCGTAGTCAATGTACACCACCGCGCCGCTCTCCACCGCCCGCAGGCCCCCCAGGGCCTCTGCCAGCTGCTCGGGCGCAATGGTGTCCGGCACCAGCAGAATGTCCGGGTCGGCCGCCCGCACCTCGGCCAGGTCGTTGTCGGGGTCGTCGTCCGTCAGGCACCCGGCCCCGGCCAACCAGCCGGTCTCGCTTTCCAGCGGGTGGCGGAACACCTGCCCCAGCAGAGCCCACTCGGCGGTCTCGGCCGTGGCCGCCAGCCCCGAAAGGTCCGGCAGCAGCAGCGCCGTGGCCTTTTGCCCGGCCGCCCGGTCATAGCTGGCAAGCGTGTCGGCCAGCCGGTCAATCACTCCCTGCCCCTGGGCCCGGCCGGTCTCGTTGCCGTTCAAAAGCGCGCCCAGCTCGCCGTAAAAGCGGCGCAGGCTTTCCAGGTCGGTGGGGCTCAAAAGCTGGATCACCCGCGCCCCGCCCTGTTCCAGCTGCTCTTTCACTCCGTCGGCAAGGGGGGTCTGGCACAGCACATACTCGGGCGCAAGCTCCAGAATGGCCTCAGGCCGGGGCAAAAGCGGGGTGCCCACCGTGGCCAGCCCCCGGCCCCGGTCGTCGCAGTATTCGGTCACGCCGCACAGCGCCCCGTGCCCCGGCAGGCTCAGCAGCGCCTCGGTCACCATGGGAGAAAGGCTCACCACCCGCTGGGGCTTTTGCCCCACCAGCCGGTCTCCCACCTGGGCGGGCCAATCCTGCCCGGCCTTTACCGCAAGCTGTGCATCCTCCGCGGGCGCTGCGCCCGAAACAGCCCCCGAAACAGCGCCCGGCGCCGCCTGGCCGCCGTCAAAAAGTTCCTTCAGCCTGCCGCCCGCAAAGCCCCACACCGCCAGGCTCACCAGCAGCAGGGCAAACAGCCCCCCCAGCAAACAGAGCGGCAGCTTGGGGGCGCCGCGCTGCTTTGTGGCAACACCGCCGCGGTGCGCAGCGCGCTGCCGCGCTGCCCGGGGCGGCGCGGGGGTCCGCCCCTGCGTTTCGGCGCGCCGTGGGCTGCCGCCCGCCGGCGGCTGGCTCTGCCCGCTCCGGGGCGGTGTTTTTGGGGCCGCCCCGCCCGCCCGGCGGATGGGTTGGGGGGCCTTTGCCCCGCCCGCGCGGTACACCTGCCGCCCGCTGGGCGCCGGGTCGCCGCGCTGCCCTGGGCCTTGAGCGCGGAACACATGCTTTTCTTCCGGTGGCTGCGGCATTGGTTCCGCCCCCTTTCGTTTTTCAGTCCGGCCGCCTTTCAGCCCCGGGATAGCTTTTTGAACTGTCTCACGGCCCGGGTCACCTGCCGCTCCGGTACCCGCTTGCGGAAGGCCGCCATGCTGTGGGCCGAAAAAGGCGCCTCGTGCTGGAACGCGGCCAGCCCAATGAAATATTGCAGATAGGGGTCCTCGCGGATCAACTCCACCGTCTGCCGGTCCGAAAGCCCCAGCGCCGCCCGGATCACCAGGCTGCCAAAGGCCATGCGCACCGGCAGGGCCTGGGCCCCGCCCTTGTGAAAGTGGGTGGCGTATTGGCGTTCCAGCCCCACCCAGTCCGTGGCCGCCGCCAGCTTTACCCAGCGGTTACCCTCGTTCAGCGCGCCCCCAAAGGGGTGCACAAAATCGTACACGGTCAACTGCGTCTCCGCCATGGCATACATGGCACCTCCGCCCCTTTCGGCGCTTTTTTCTATTATACCATAAGCGCACAGCGCGCATGGTATAATTGGCGGCTTCGCCGGTTGCCGCCCCCGGCGGCGAGGCGAACGCCCTTTAAATAAGCTATAATAACCGTTTTGCGGTTATTATACCATAAAATTGTCCGCCAAAAAAGGGCCGCTTCCCCGGGAACGGCCCTTTTCGTTCAGTGCTGCGCCCCGGCGGCCCACTCGCTGGCGGCCAGGCCCGCAACAGCCCCGTCGCCCACCGCTGTGGCCAGCTGGCGCACCTGCTTTGTGCGGCAGTCGCCCGCCGCAAACACTCCGGGCCGGCTGGTGCGGCAGTCCTCGCCCGCCAGCACAAAGCCCTGTTCATCCAGCGCCACAAAGCCGGCAAAGGGCGCCGTGCCGGGGGTCTGCCCCACCGCCAAAAACACGCCGTCCACCGCCAGGCTGCCGGTGCCTGCGTCCGCCGTGTTTTTCACGGCAAGGCCGGTCAGGCGGCCCGCCTCGCTCTCAAACGCGGTCACGGCCGTATTCAGCAAAAATTCCACGTTCGGGCGGCTGCGCAGCCTTTTTGCCAGGGCAGCCGCCCCGCGCAACTCGCCCCGCCGGTGGATCAGGGTCACATGCCCGCACAGATCCGCCAGCAGCAGCGCGTCCTGCAGCGCGGTGTCGCCGCCGCCCACCACGGCCACCTCCCGGCCCTTGTAAAACGCGCCGTCGCACACCGCGCAGTACGAAATACCGGCGATCCCGTCCTCGCCCGCAAGGCCCAGGCGGCGGTGCTCCATGCCCGGCGCCAGCACCAGGCTTTTGCCCCGCCAGGCTTCCCCCTCGGCCAGCACCTCAAAGCCGCCGGGCACGGCCCGCGCGCCGGTGGCGGCGGCAAAGCCGAACTCCACCTCCTGCGCGGCCAGCTGGTCCGCCATGGCGGCGGCCAGCGCGCTGCCGCTCTGGGGCTCCACGCCGGGGTAATTTTCCACCCGGGGCGAGTGGCTGATCTGCCCGCCAAAGCCCGCGCCCTCTGCCAGCAGCACGCGTTTCGCCGCCCGCGCGGCATACAGGGCGGCGGTCATGCCCGCCGGGCCGCCGCCCACCACAATCACATCGTATTCCAACTGCAAAGGCCCCTTTCCGCACCCTTACAGGCTGGCCGTCTGGGTGTATTTCTTGATCTCCGAAAGGTTTGCAAAGCGGCGCACGCTCTCGCCCTCCACCACCACCAGGGTGGGCGCCTGGCACACCCCGTAGCGGGCCACCAGCGCGGCGTTTTCCTCGGCGTCGGTGCGCTCAAAGGGCAGGCCCGCCCGTTCCAGCATGCCCGCCGCCACGCGGCAGTTCGGGCAGGTCTTGGTGGTGAACAGCAGCGCCCGGTGCTCCGCCGGGGCCGCGGCCGCGGCGGGCGGCTCCTGGCCCGCCGCCGGGCGGCCATGGGTCAGGCGGCTGGCGCCGATGTCGTAGGTCTTGCGGTCCTTGAATTCCTGGGCCTTGCCGTCGTTCCAGTTCTGCACCGGCCGGTAATAGCCGGTAATGCGGCTGTAGACCTCGGTCTTTTGGCCGCAGATGGGGCAGGTATACTCCTCACCCGCCAGGTATCCGTGCTCGCGGCACACCGAGTAGGTGGGCGACAGGGTGTAATAGGGCAGCCGGTAGTTTTCGGCGATCTTGCGCACCAGGGCCGCAGCCGCCCTCCAGTCCGGCAGCTTTTCGCCCAAAAAGGTGTGGAACACCGTACCCGAGGTATACAGCGTCTGCAATTCATCCTGCACGTCCAGCGCGCTGAACACATCCTCGGTGTAGCCCACCGGCAGGTTGGAGGAATTGGTGTAGTAGGGGGTGCCGCCGTCGTTGGCGGTGCGGATGTCCGGCCAGCGGGCCACGTCGTGCTTTGCCAGCCGGTAGCTGGTGCTCTCGGCGGGGGTGGCCTCCAGGTTGTACAGGTCGCCGTACTCCTCCTGGTAATCCGCCAGGCGGGTGCGCATGTGGTTCAGCACGTCCCTTGCAAAGCGCTGGGTCTCGGGCCAGGTCATATCGCGCCGCAGCCAGGCCGCGTTCAGCCCCGCCTCGTTCATGCCCAGCAGCCCAATGGTGGAAAAGTGGTTTTCAAAGGTGCCCAGGTACCGCCGGGTATAGGGGTAAAGCCCCTCGTTCAAAAATTTGGTAATGGTCTCCCGCTTCATTTTCAGCGACCGGGCCGCAAGATCCATCATGTGATCCAGCCGCCTGTAAAAGTCGGCCTCGTCCTTTGCCTGATACGCAATGCGGGGCAGGTTGATGGTCACCACGCCCACGCTGCCGGTGGACTCGCCCGAACCAAAAAAGCCGCCGCTCTTTTTGCGCAGCTCCCGCAGGTCCAGCCGCAGCCGGCAGCACATGCTGCGCACGTCGCTGGGCTGCATGTCGCTGTTGATGTAGTTGGAAAAATAGGGGGTGCCGTACTTGGCGGTCATCTCAAACAAAAGGCGGTTGTTCTCGGTGTCCGACCAGTCAAAGTCCCGGGTGATGGAATAGGTGGGAATGGGGTACTGGAACCCGCGGCCGTTTGCGTCGCCCTCGATCATCACCTCGATGAAGGCCTTGTTCACCATGTCCATCTCTTGCTGGCAGTCCTTGTAGCAGAAATCCTGCTCTTTGCCGCCCACAATGGCGGGCAGCTCGGCCAGATCCCCCGGCACCACCCAGTCCAGCGTGATGTTGGAGAAAGGCGCCTGGGTGCCCCAGCGGCTGGGGGTATTCACACCGTAAATAAACGACTCCACGCACTTTTTCACCTGCCCGTAAGGCAGGTTGTCGGCCTTCACAAAGGGGGCAAGGTAGGTGTCGAAGGACGAAAATGCCTGCGCGCCCGCCCACTCGTTCTGCATAATGCCCAAAAAGTTCACCATCTGGTTGCACAGGGTGGCCAGATGCTTTGCCGGGGCGCTGGTGATCTTGCCGGGAATGCCGCCCAGCCCCTCCTGGATCAGTTGCTTTAAGCTCCACCCCGCGCAGTAGCCGGTCAGCATCGAGAGATCGTGGATGTGAAGGTCGGCATTGCGGTGGGCCGCGCCGATCTCCTCGTCGTACACCTCGCTGAGCCAGTAGTTGGCGGTAATGGCGCCGCTGTTGCTCAAAATCAGCCCGCCCACCGAGTAGGTCACGGTGCTGTTCTCTTTCACGCGCCAGTCGTTCACGTGCAGGTAGTTGTCCACCAGCTCCTTGTAGTCCAGAATGGTGGACTTCATGCTGCGCATCTTCTCCCGCTGCTTGCGGTACAAAATGTAGCACTTGGCCACGTCGGCGTAGCCCGCCTCGCTCAGCACGTTTTCCACGCTGTCCTGAATGTCCTCCACCGGCACCCTGCCGTCCCGGATCTTGGGCTCAAAGTCCGCCGTGACCTTGAGCGCCAGCAGGTCGATGGTGCTGGGGTGATACTGTTTTTCCACCGCGTCAAACGCCTTGGTGATGGCCTTGCAGATCTTCTGGATATCGAACTCCACGACCTGCCCGTCCCGCTTGGTTACACTGTACATACGTTCCTCGCTCCTTCTTTGCCGTGCGCCGCACGGCGCGCCGCGTTTCAAAATTAAAATCGTTTGCGCCAAAACTGCTCTTCCGCAGCCTCCCCGGCTGTCCGCCGGCTCACCCGCCCCGGATGCGCGCCGCCGGGATGTTTTTTTGCAGCGCGGCCAAATACCGCCGCATCTCCTCTTCGCCGGGCGCCGAAAGCCCCGGCTCCAGCACGTCGCCGGAATCCACAAAGCACTGCAAAAAATACCGCTTGGCCCCGGCCAGCCACTCTCCAATGGCCACAAAATCGGCCTCGGTGTGCAGCCCCGCCGCCACCGTGGTGCGCAGCTCGTAATCGGCCCCGCCGCCCAGCAAAAACGCCGCGCTCTCCCGGATGGGCGCAAGGTCCAGCCCCGGCACCCCGGCCGTGCGGGCGTATCCCTCGGGCGAATTTTTAATGTCCATGGCCACTGTGTCCACCAGGCCCTTTTCCACAAGCTGCCGCAGCCTGTGTGGAAAACTGCCGTTTGTGTCCAGCTTCACCGCGTACCCCAGCGTCTTGATCCGCTCCAGCAATTCCGCAAGGCCCGGCTCCAGCAGCGGCTCGCCGCCGCTCACGCACACTCCCTCCAGAACGCCCCGCCGCTTTTTAAGATACGCCAGCAGCTCTTCTTCGCCCAGCTCCGGCGCAAGGCTGCCCTTCACAAGCCCGGCGTTGTGGCAGAACGGGCAGCGAAAATTGCACCCGCCAAAAAACACGGTGCAGGCCACCCTGCCGGGGTAATCCAGCAAGGTGAGCTTTTGTAACCCCTGCAAGGCCACGGGCCGCCCCTCCTATCTTGTGGTTTTGGGGCGTGCAGCCCTAAATGTTGTGTACAATAATTATTATCTCACAATATTTTGTGGATTCAAGAGCGCAACCTGCACAATTTTTGCCAGGGTGCGATGTGGATATTTCATACGTGTAAAGGCGCCGCCGCTCCGTCCTGCGGCGCAAACGAAAAAAGCGCCCCCGGCAGCCTTGTGCCGGAAAGCGCTTCTTGCCGTATTCTATCGTCCGCGGCCTTTTTCCAGGGCCGGTATCATATCTTTTCTGCCTGCGCCTTTGCAAGGGCCTTTTCCAGCTCCTCCGGGTAAGACATAAACTCATTCACCATCTCTTCCAGGTGAACGGGCTCCAGCTGCTGGTCGTTCAGCAGCCCCGCCAGCTGTTCCACAAAATGGCGCTCCACCGAAACGTCGTGCAGGATCACGTTCCCCTCTGCGGTGCGCACCCGCAGCCCCCAGGTTGCATACTCGCCTAGATCCGGCCGTGTGACGCGTTCCTCCACCGCCTCATACTGCCACATCTGCCCGGGCAGGGCGATCTTTCCCTGCTTCATTGGTACATCTTCCTTTCTACATCTGGTGTTTTGTGTGTCTAGGCCACATTATACAGTGGTCCGGCTACAAATCTGAGACAGATGTGGGACAAGAAAGGGACAAACTCAAAAAAAATTCACAAAAATTCCATAAAATTGCCGGCGGGCCGGCGAAAATCCGCTCATCCGTGGATATGGCTCTCCCTCATTGCCGCACAATGGGCGGCGGTGGGCTCAGCCCAGCTGTAATCGGTCATGTACTGGCCCGGGAACGCCTCCAGCGCGTGCCGGTCCCCCGCCAAAAGTTTATAGTAATCGCAATCCACCGCATCGATATCAATGGCCTTCTGGTTCCGGTTCGACACCAGGATCTCACCCACCCCGGCCCGCTCCAGATCCCTGCGCAGGTCCTTGAACGCGGTCTGGTAGCACGCCCGCACGCAGGCCTCCCCGGCGCGGTCCTCCCACAAAGCCGCCACGATCTGATCCACCGTGGCAAGCCCGCCCCTCCGGTCCACCAAATAAGCCAGGATCTCTTTTGATTTCTGCCGCGAAAAGCACAGGGGTTTGCCATCCACAAACATGTCAAAATGGCCGAAGGTGCGCAGGTATACCCGTTTTGCCGGGCCGCCGCACAGGCGCTTGGCCCGCTCCAGCGCGGCATATGCCTTTTGGGCATCGTAGGGCTTCAGCAGGTAGCCACTCGCTTCCAGCTGGTATGCCTCAAACGCGAACTCCTTGCTGGCCGTCACAAAGATAAGCACCAGCCCGGGGTAAAGCTCCCGCAGCTTTTTGCCCAGCTCCACCCCGTTCATGCCCGGCATCATCACGTCCAAAGCCGCCACCTCAAAAGGGTTGTCCTGCGCGTAGCGCAGCGCCGCCAGCGGGTCCCCAAAGCTGCCGCTCACCTCCAGCTCCGCCACCCCGCCGCAATACTGCTGCAGCAGCTCGCGGCTGCACTCGCTGTCATCCACCACAATCATACGGAACAAATCCTGTGCCTCCCTTTCCCGGGCTTTCCCGGCATTCTCGCTGCGCCGCCCAAAATGTATTCTACCGGCGCACGAATTTTTGTTCGTTCTTCTTCCAATTTTAGAGATTTTTCCCACGATTAGGGCTGCCTTTCTATTCTACATAAAAAGCGATCCAATTTCCACCCCCAAAATTGCCTGTTTTTTCAGGATCGCGATATTTTTCCTTTTATTTCACTCTTTTCCGTCAAAATTTTTTCCGCGAAATGCTGTATTTCCTGGAAACACAAAAAAACCGGCCCTCGCGGGCCGGAAAAATCCATTCTCATCCTTTTCAGCGCCGGGGGGCCCCCCGGTAGGTAATGGCCATGGCGTCGGGGCCGGTATTGCTGGCCACCGCCGCGCCCAGCTTAAACACCTCGGCGGGGCCGTGCCCAAATTCCCTGCGGCAAAGTTTTTCCAGGTCTTTCACATTTTCAATGTCGGTGGTGCCCAACATGTACTCAAAATCCTCGTCCGGTCCCGCCATGCGCTGGCGCACCAGGCGGATCATGGCGGCGGGCACCGCCGCGTCGCCCCGCACCTTGCTCTCCACCTTGGTCACGCCGTCGATCAGGGTAATAACCGGCCGCAGGCCCAGCAGTTCGCCCGCAAAAGCCGCGGCCGCGCTGATGCGCCCGCTCTTTTTCATCTGTTTCAGGCTGAATGCCGACAATACGATCTCCTGGCAGGCGAATTCCTTTTCCAGCTCGGCCACCACATATTCCACCTCGGCGCCGTTTTTCAGCTTGCGCGCCGCCTCGCACACCGGCTTGCCGTATACAAACGAATAGGTGTGGCTGTCCACCAGGTGGATCCGCAGCTTGTGCTCCGGGCGCTCTTCGCGCAAAAGGCCCTGGGCCATCACCGCCGCGTCGTAGGTGGCGCTGCCGGTGGAATTAATGGTCACATGCAGCACGTCGGTATAGCCCGCGTCCACATAGCCCGCATACTGCTCGCAGAACTGCATGGCGGTGATGTGCGCGGTGCTGGGCACGCCCTGGGCCGCGCGCAGCATCCCGTAATACTCGTCAAAATCAAAATCCTGGCGCTCGGTGTAGCTCACGCCGTCCAGCGTGATCACAAACGGCAGAATGTCAATGCCGTATTTCTGCTGCAGCTCGGGGGGGATATCGCAGGTCGAATCGGTCAGAACGGCGATCTTGCGCATGGGGTTCCCTCATTTCCATTCATAGTCGCGCAGCTGGCCCCGGTCTTCCAGCTCCGGAAAGCCCCACTGCCGCAAAGCCTCGTACACGCCCACCGCCACCGAATTTGAAAGGTTCAGGCATCGCGCACCCTTTCGCATGGGGATGCGCACGCACTGCCCCTGGTTGTCGTAAAGCAGCTTTTCCGGCAGGCCCGCATCCTCGCGTCCAAACACAAGGTACGAACCGTCCGGGTAGTTCACATCGGTATGGCGGTGCGGCCCCTTGCTGGTAAAAAAGTAGAACGGACCCGCATTTTTGTCAAAAAAGTCGACAAGGCTCTCGTAATATGTTATATCAAGCAGGTGCCAATAGTCAAGCCCGGCGCGTTTTAAATGCTTGTCCGTCACCTCAAAGCCCAAGGGCTTTACCAAATGCAGGCTGGCGCCGGTCACCGCGCAGGTGCGGGCGATGTTGCCGGTATTCTCGGGGATCTGCGGCTCCACCAGCACAATGTTCAACCGGCCCATCTCACACACCCCGCCCGGCCAGCCGCCCCAGCAAAGGCTCAAACCACACGCCCAGCGCGGGGTTTGCGGCAGGGTCGGTGTTCTCAATGGCCTCCGCCACAAAGCCCGCTGCCGCGTCGGCCGCTGCGCTCACGGCGTTGCCCCGCAAAAGCGCCCCCACCAGCACGCTGGCAAACAGATCGCCTGTGCCGGGGTAGCTGCGGTCGATGCGCAGCCGCTGCACCACAAAGCGTTCCTTGCCGCCGCCTGCGCAGGCCAGGTGCCTGCCCTGGGGCAGGCCGGTGACCACCGTCTGGCCGCAAAGGCCGGCAAGCTCTTCGGCCAGGGCCCCGGCCCCGGCCTGGTCCAGCTCCTGCTGCGGCTGGGGGAGGCCCAGCAAAAGGCAGGCCTCGGTAAGGTTGGGCAGAATCATGTCCGCCCCACGGCACAGCTCCCGCACGCCGGGCAGCTTGTCCTCCATACCGGTGTAAAACCGGCCTCCATCCCCCAGCACGGGGTCCACAATCTTTAACGCCTCGGGCCAGAACTCAAAGGCGCGGCGCACCAGCTCCTGGTCGCCCGTGCCGGCAAGGTAGCCCGAATAAATGCAGTCGATCTGCAGCCCCAGCTCCCGGTAATGCTGCAGCGCCGCGGGCCCGTAACCCCCGCACATCTGGGCGGCGGGCTGCCCCAGCCCCCCCGTGTGTGTGGAAAACAGGGCTGTGGGCAGCAGGATGGGCTGGTGCCCCATGGCGGCAAGCACCGGCGCCGCCGCTGCCATGCTGCATCGCCCGGCGCCAGACAGGTCATGGATGCATAAAACTGTTTTGGGCGCTATGTATTTCAAGCTCGTCTCACTCCTTTTAAAGTTAGACCGCACGGCGGGCTCCGGCTCCTCGCGGGCACGCCGCCCCTCTTTTGGTCAACTGTATCATTCTATCACAACGTCCCTGTTAAAAAAAGACGTATAATGCAAGATTTTAGTGCAAAACTATCACTACCGGGGGCAAATTTCTGCCCCGCTAAAATCACAAGCAGGGGGGAAAAACCATGCACAAAAACAGTCATCCCATGATGGTGGCCGCAGGCGTCACCGCCGCCACCGCCGCCGTGGCCGCGGTGGGCCTGGCCGCCAGCAAAAACAGCCGCAAAATGAAAAAGGTCGCCAAAAAGGTCGCTCATGGCGCCGAGCGCGCCGTGCTGGACCTGGACAAGGCCGTCAGCCGCTATTACCACTGAAAAAACAGGGGGCCCTCCGGCCCCCTGTTTTTTATTGCGCACCAATAAAAACAGCCAATTTTCGGCGGCGATAAGTTCCCTGTTCCATTGTCTTAATGCGTTCTACCAGCGATTATTTTCTGCAATAGCGGATCGCCAAAACGGAACAGACCACCGCGATTGCACAGAGCGCCGCAAAGAAGATGGCGGTATGCAGCACAGGGAACGTATATTTCAGTGTTTCTCTGCAAAAGGATACTGCACTTTCCCTGCCTTGAATCCCAAGCGCTCGATTATCTCCACACAATTCATAGACAAAATACTTGTTGAGGGCAGAAGGACAATGTATGATAAAACGGTAAGTGTTTTATGTGGGGACAAAACGAAAAACTTTTTGGATTCTTAGGCCATTTCTGAAGCATCTCAGCTTTCAGGTAAATCGTGCATACGAAAAAAGTGAGGAAGTGAGTACATGAGAAAGATACTGATTGTAGAGGACGATCCCCTCCTGAACCGGACTCTGGGATATAACCTGGCGTCTGATGGATATCAAATCACAGCAGCCTATCACTACAAGGATGCTGTTTCCCGCTTGAAAGAAACGGAGTTTGATGTTGCGCTCCTGGACATCAATCTGCAGGATGGCAGCGGGCTTGACCTTTGCGAAGAAATTCGGGGGCGCGGTCAGCACACCTACATCATTTTCATTACCGCCAACGACAAGGAAAGCGATATGCTCAAAGGCTATGAGGCGGGCGGCGCGGACTATGTGACAAAGCCCTTTTCGGTGACGGTGCTGTGCAGGAAAGTGGCGGCGGTCTTTGCCAATTTGGAGCTGCGCACCCCTCGGCATGACCTGTTTGACGATGGCTTTTTGACGATCGACTTTTCCGGGCAGCGGGCTTCCCTTGCCGGGGAACCGCTGGACTTTACGCCGAAGGAATACCGCACCCTGTTCCTGTTCGTGAAGAACCCCGGGATCATCCTGACCAAACGGCAGATTTTAGAGAAGCTGTGGGACATTGACGGGGATTTTGTGGATGAGCACACCTTGACCACCATCATCAGCCGGATCCGCAAAAAAATCGAAACGGACGAGCACAAGTATATCAAGACGGCCTACGGCATGGGCTATCAATGGATCGGCGGTGAGCAGGCATGAAACTGGAAAACCTGTCTGTAAAAAAGTTTCTGCAGCTCATGATTGGCGGCCTTCTTGCCACCTCTTTTCTGGTGCTGCTCTGCCTGTTTTTGGTCACAAAAAACCTGCGGGTGGTTTTGTACGGCGGGCTGCTGACCGCTGTGCCTCTGGCATGGGGCGGGATTTTCCTGCACTACTTTCAAAAGAAGCTGACCCTGTTCACCGACAGCCTGTGCCAGACGCTGGATGACATGATGGACAGCGCCGCGCAGCCGGAAACGGGCTATGAAGCGGAAACGCTGCTGGCGAGAATTAGCCACCGCTTGGAACGGCTCTACAACATCATGCAGAAAGACCGGAACACTGTCGCAAAAGAAAAGGCCGATCTGCAATCTCTGTTGTCGGACATTTCTCACCAGACCAAAACTCCCATTGCCAATCTGAAAATGCTCAATGAAACCATGCTGACCCGTCCGATCCCGGAGGAACAGCGTCAAGAGCTTTTGCAGGCAACCGGTAGTCAGCTTGATAAGCTGGACTTTCTCATTCAGGCGATGGTGAAAACCTCCCGGCTGGAGTCCGGTGTGATTACGCTGGAGAAAAAAGATGCTTCCCTGGAGGAAACCCTGGTAAATGCCATCAACGGGGTTCTGGCACCGATGGAGAAGAAGGGCATTGAACTGACCGTTGATTGCCCGGAGGGGCTAACTGTTTCCCATGACAGTCGCTGGACTTCCGAGGCCCTGTTTAATCTGCTGGACAATGCGGTGAAGTACACGCCTGCTGGCGGCAGCATCCATGTGTCCGTTCAGAATTGGGAAATGTACTGGAAAATTGATGTCACTGACACAGGACGGGGCATCCCGGAGCGTGAACACGCTGCCATTTTCAAGCGGTTTTACCGGGAAGAAGCGGTGCACGAGGTGGATGGTATCGGCATCGGCCTGTATCTGGCCCGTGAGATCATCACCATGCAGGGCGGATATATTCTGGTGAGCTCCGAGGTTGGGAAAGGCTCCACCTTTTCGGTGTTCCTGCCACAAGAGTAATCAAGCGGCGGCCTGTGCAGGCTGCCGCTTTTTTCAAAAAAATCATCGCAACATGGATTTTAGGACATTTCTGCAACAATTCAGCTTTAGACTGCTTTTATACAAAAACAGAAAGGCGCTATTCTTATGAGTATCTTGGAAACAACTGATCTGAAAAAATATTATGGCACCGGGTCGAACACCACCCGCGCCCTGGACGGCGTGACCTTTTCGGTAGAGGAAGGAGAGTTCGTGGCGGTGGTAGGCACCTCCGGTTCCGGCAAATCCACCCTGCTGCACATAATGGGCGGGCTGGATACCCCCACTTCCGGCAGTATTATGGTGCGAGACAAAGAACTGGCAAAGATGAACGACGAGCAGCTTACTATCTTCCGCCGCCGCAACATCGGCTTTGTATTCCAGAATTACAATCTGGTTCCGATTTTGAATGTGTATGAGAACATCGTTCTGCCTGTTGAGCTGGACGGTGATACCGTAGACAAGAACTTCATGCATGAAGTCGTGAAGATGCTGGGCCTTCAGGACAAACTCCAGAATATGCCGGGCAACCTGTCTGGCGGCCAGCAACAGCGCGTGGCGATTGCCCGCGCCCTGGTGTCCAAACCAGCCATTGTTTTGGCCGACGAACCCACCGGCAACCTGGACAGTAAGACCAGCGCCGATGTGCTGGGCCTGCTCCAGCGCACCAGCCGGGAGTTCAATCAGACCTTGGTGATGATTACCCATAACAACGAAATCGCCCAGCTTGCCGACCGCATCGTGCGCATTGAGGACGGCAAAATCAAGGCATAAGGGGGTGGCCTGATGACTTTACCATTTGAAAACAACACGACCCAAGTAATAAAGCAGTTGGCAAAGCGCAGCCTGTCCAGTGAAAAGCGGCGTAATATCCTGCTGATTCTTACCATCGCTCTGGCAGCATTCCTGATGTCCACCGTGGGGACAGCGATCTTTTCCACCGGAGCCATGCAAAAAAAAATGTCCACAGATACTTATGAAATCGTCTATCCCGGTATTATGGAGGGGGATTTACAAAACCTCCGCGAACAGCCTGAAATTGCTCGTGCCGGGCTGCAATACTCTCTGGGAACGGATAATAACAATGACACCGGGGGGCTTCTTTCTGTGATCTATGGGGATGAAGATGCCCTCTATGCCGGGCGGCATCAATCGCAGATTGTGGAGGGAACTTATCCTCAAAAATCCAACGAGGCGGCGGTCAGTTCCGCTTATTTGAAAAAATTCTTCCCCGGCAGCGGTGTTGGCGATCAAATCACCGTCCCATTTGAAGGCAAAGAGTATCCGTTTACTGTCAGTGCCATTCTGTCCTCGCCGGATACCGGCGTGGAAGCATACAGTGTGCTGGTGTCTCAATCGTTCTTGAAAGAGCAGCCCGGTTATGACCCCAGCGGCTATAATGCCTATGTCCATTTTAAGGGCGCCGATGGCTACAATGCAGACGATCTGAAAAATCTGGGAATGGAAATACGGGACAGGCTGGGGCTGCGCTCTGTGTCGTACAGTTCCATTTACTTCTCTGTCAGCCGCACAATTCAGCCGGAAAATATTCTCCAGTTGACGGCGGTGGTCCTGGTGGTGATGCTGGGCGGCAGTATGGTGATCCGCAGCATTTTCCGCATTTCGATTCTGGAAAAAATCCAGAGTTACGGCCAGCTTCGAACATTGGGGGCGACCAAGCGGCAGATTAAACGGCTGGTACGCCGGGAAAGCCGGTTTCTTTCCCTGCTTGGCATCCCCATTGGGGTTCTGGCCGGAATCGCCATAGGGACCTTGCTGGCTACCAACCTGTTTGCCAGCGGCTTTTCCCTCAAGACAGATCTGGCCGTTGCGCTGGCGACGGCGCTGGTAAGCTATGGCATGGTGAGCCTTTCGGTCAGAAAGCCCGTAAAAATTGCCGCCAATATCTCTCCGATGGAGGCCCTTCGGTTGACCGATTGCCAGAAAGCCGCCGTTAAGGCCCGCAAAGCCCGCCGTTTTACCCCGTTGGCGATGGCGGCCCGAAACCTGGAGCGTGACCGGAAGCGGGTCATCAGTGTGTTGGTGTCCCTGACCTTCGGAGGGCTGCTCCTGGTGGTGTCCGCTTCGGTATTCGGTTCCTACTCCCCGGAACAGCACGCGGACATTGAATTTCCCTATGGGCACTTCCGGCTTTATCTGGATGACCCAGAGCGAAGCTCTTATGAGCAAATGAAAGATTCTCCCTTTACGCAGGACTTCAAGCAGGAGCTTTTAAGCATAGACGGTGTGGAACAGGTGCAGACTCTGCGCCGGAATGTAGGCGGCTGCGATTTCAAAGCGGCAACCGCAGAAGGTGGTGGAATGTGCGACATCCTTACGAAAGAAGGCCTGTCACTGGAAGGCGATTGGGCCTTTGTGGCGCAGCATTTGACCTCGGGGCGGATGCCGGAAAACGACAGGGAAATCCTGATTGCAGACGCTTATGCCAATAACCCTGATTCACAAAATTTCATTCAATTGGGGGAAGAAATTGAACTGGAAACAGAAGAAAAAACCATGACAGTCACAATGGTAGGAACCTTTGGCGGGGCCGGCTCGGGTAACGGATCCTACGCCCTGGATGCAGCTTCGGTTATGATTACGGAGGGTCTTGCCAAAGAAATGATTTCCAGCGTAAAAAATTTCGATTACACCTGGGTTATCTCCGCAGACCCAGGTAAGGAGGATTCCGTAACGGCAGCCCTGGAATCCGCCGCAGCCAACGCCCCTTCCGGGATGGGGCTTTACACCTATGCCAAGGGATTGGACTTTCTGACCTTCCAGCAGACAGCAATTTTCGGTGGACTTCAAGGCCTGTCCTGGATGATCTTCCTCTTTGGGGTGGTCAATCTGACAAACATGATCCTCTCCAACCAACTTTCCCGGCGCAGGGAGCTCTGCATGATGCGCTCGGTGGGCATGACCAGGCGGCAGCTTTATCAAGTGCTGACATCCGAAGGAATGTTCTATGTCCTTTTTAGCACCTGTATTGCTCTGGTGGTGGGAACCCCCGTGGCGGTCTGGATTTGCCGCTGGATGGGAGAAGCGATGATGGGGCAGGTACTGGCTTATCAGTTCCCCATGAGGCAGATGCTGCTCTATATCGGCGTCTTGGTGGTGCTGGAACTGCTGCTCTCCATCTGGACCATCCGTAAACAGGAGAAAAGTTCTCTCATTGAACAGATGCGGATTGTGGAATGATTCCTTTTTATTGTGTGGGCCCCATCGCGCCAATGAAAGCCGTCACTGTTTTACACATGGATCCCCGGCCCCGTCGGCGCGGTTTTGCACAATATCCTCACTCTGTCGCGTGACACGGCCGCCCTTTCCGCCTATAATAAGCAATAGGCGGAAGAAAGGAAGTGGCCGGTTTGGAACAGGATACCACTCTTTTGTTGGAGGGCGGCGCCATGCGGGGGCTTTATACCTCCGGCGTACTGGACGTTTTTATGGAGCAGGGGCTGTATCTGCCCAATGTGGTGGGGGTCAGCGCGGGCGCGCTCAACGGCGTGAACTACGTGGCCCGGCAGCCCGGGCGCTCGCTGCGGGCAAATCTCGATTTTCTCGATGACCCCCGCTATATGGGCCCCGCCCATCTCTTGAAGGAGTTCAGTTTTTTCAACTTTGATTTTCTCTTGGGCGAAATGGCCGAAAGCCTGCTGCCCTTTGATTTCGATACCTTTTGGGCCTCGGGGCAGCGGCTGTGGGCCGTGGCGACGGACTGCCGCACCGGCAGGGCCCTCTTTTACGAAAAGCATGCCCTCGGGCCGGATTTTTTCACCGCCGTGCGGGCCAGCGCCAGCATGCCGCTGCTGGGCAGCATGGTGAAGGTGGGGCGCGACGTGTGCCTCGACGGCGGGGTGGCCAACTGCATCCCCATCCCCGGGGACCTTCCCTTTTCCGCGGGCAAAGCGGTGATGGTGCTCACCCGGCAAAAGGGGTTTCGCAAGCCGGGCCAGTCCCGCCCCGTGCAGCGGCTGTATCACCGGCGCTACGGCGCTTACCCCGCGCTGCTGGCCGCCTGCCTGGCCCAGCCCGAGGTATACAACGCCCAGATGGAGCGCATCGACCGCCTCGAGGCAGAGGGCCGCGTTTTCGTGATCCGCCCCTCCACCCCGGTCACGGTGGGCCGCACCGAGCGCGACAAGGCAAAGCTCCAGGCCTTGTACGACCAGGGCCGCGCCGGGGCCGAGGCCTGCCTGCCCGCGCTGCGCGCCTACCTGGGGCTGTAACCCCGGCGCGCTGCCGGTGCCCCCCCAAAAAAGGCCTGCCGCTCACACGGCAGGCCTTTTTCGTTTTTTCGCCCCGCCCGTTTTGGGGCGGGCGCTTTTTGTCAGAACACCAGCACGCCGTTTTCCAGCCGCTTTTCCAGCGCCGCGCCCCGTGCCGCGCCCCGCGCCGCGCAGCTCGAAGCGTGCTCCTCCAGCCTCACCGGCACGCGCAGCGCACCGGCCAGGTAGTCCGGCAGCCCGCGCAGGCGCGCGCCGCCGCCGGTGAGCACGATCCCCTGGGTGTGAAGATCCCCCGCCAGTTCGGGCGCGGCCCGCTCCATCACCTGGTTTGCGCTCCGCACAATGCGCCGCACAACCGCCTCCACCGCCCGATACAGCTCCAGCGTGTCTGCCTCGTGCACCTCGGGCAGGCCGGTGTGCAGGTTCTTGCCCTTGATGCGCAGGGTTTCGTCAAAGTCCTCCCGCAGGCAGCCTGCAGCCCGGATCTTAATGGCCTCTGCCGTCTGCTGGCCCACCAGCAGCGAAAACTTCTCCTTTAAGAACCGGCGGATGGCCTGGTCGAAATCGTCCCCTCCTATTTTAATGCTCTCCGCCTCCACAATGCCTCCCATGCTGAACAGGGCGATATCTGTCGTGCCCGCCCCGATCTCGATCACCATTTTTCCCTGGGGTGCAAAAATATCCAGCCCCGCGCCCAGGGCTGCGGCCATCGGCCGTTCCATCAGCATCACATGCTTTATGCCCGCCTTCATCGCCACGTCCACCAGGGTGTCCCGCTCCACGCCGGTAGCGCTTACCGGCGTGCACAGGCACAGGCGGGAGCTCGCCACCGGGTTATTGGGGCGCACCGCCCGGAACTGGCTTTTCAGCAGCAGCGCCGCCAGCTCGGGCCGGCTGACCAGCCCCTTTTCCACCGGCTGGTATACCTCGATCCAGGGGGGTGTGCGGCCCAGCATTGCCAAAGCCTCGTCCCCCATGGCGCACACCCTGCCGCTGCGCCCGTCCATCGCCAGCAGGTTTGCCTGCTGGCGGAACAGCTTTTTCTCAGGGCATGCGATCGAAATCCTGCTTGTTCCCAGATCG
>NZ_DBGCTQ010000103.1:0-12355 GCF_048388525.1 Allofournierella sp.
CGCAGGAGGGCAGACGGGCGGGCAGACAGGCGGACAGGCGGGCGGCGGAAAGGTTCCGGCGCTGGACACCACCGCAGGAACGCAGGTGGAAGATACGCTTACGCCGCAATTGCAGGCGATCGTGGACAAGATACGGCAGCTGCTGGAGCCGCTGCGGGCGATCGATTTTGGGCCGCTGGCGGAGGCGTTTGGACGGTTGAAGGCGGCGGCGGAACCCCTGACCAGGACGCTGTTTGCGGGCCTGGAATGGGCCTGGTACAACCTTTTTGTGCCGCTGGCGGCCTGGACGATCGAGAATTTGCTGCCGGCGTTTTTGGACCTGCTGGCAGCGGCGTGCAGGGTGCTGACCAGCATGCTGCAAGCGCTGCAGCCGCTGGGGCTTTGGCTTTGGAACAGCTTTTTGCAGCCGCTGGCACAGTGGACAGGCGAAGGGATCGTGGGGGTGCTGCAAGGAATTACCAATGGATTGAGGGAACTTTCGGGGTGGATCGACGGGCACCAGGTCGCAACGCAAAATTTGGCGGTGGTGATTGGTTCACTTTCTGCGGCACTGGCCGCGGCGATTGTGATTTACAAGGCTTGGACGGCGGTACAAAATGCGGCGGGTGCGGCTGCGACGACTTGGCAGGTGATCAGCACAGCGGCCGTGCCGGTTACAAACGCATTAGGGGTAGCTTCGGATTTTCTTTCATCAAAGATTGCATTCGTGTCTTTGGGGATTGGCTTGCTGGTGGCGGCAATTGTGCTGTTGATCATGAACTGGGACACCGTGAAGGAGGTGGCCCTGAACGTGTGGCTTTGGATCCAGGAGATCTGGGGAGCGGTGGCCGCGTGGTTCCAGGAGTTTGTGCTGGGGCCGCTGGGAGAGTTCTTTTCGTTTTTGTGGCAGGGGATCCAGACGGGGGCGCTGGCGGTTTGGGAAAGCATTCAGAGTGCGTTTGCAACGGCGGCGGACTGGTTTTACAATGTGCTGATCGTGCCCCTGACCGCGCACTTTACGGCGCTGTTCACCTTTTTCAAGAATATCTTTCAGGGGCTGACGACCTTTTTGAGCGGGGTGTTTACCGGGGACTGGAAAAAGGCCTGGGAGGGGATCAAGAAGCTTGCCATGGCGCCGATCGAGGCAATCAAGAGCTTTTTTGAAAAAATCTTCGGAAGCGATCTGGGCGAGAGCATCAAGGGCGGGCTGAATGCCCTGATCGACCTGGTGAACCGGTTTATCGGCTGGCTGAACGACAAGCTGCATTTCAGCTGGGACGGCCTGACCATCATGGGCAAGGAGCTGTTCCCGGCGGGCAGCATCCGGCTGGCCAACATCCCGAGCATCCCGCGACTTGCGCAGGGAGCGGTGCTGCCGGCGAACAAGCCGTTTTTGGCGATGGTGGGGGAACAGCGGCGGGGCACGAACGTGGAAGCACCGCTGGAAACCATTAAGCAGGCGGTGGCCGAGGTGCTGGGGCAGCTGGGCGGCGTGCAGGAGCTTGCGACGGATGTGCCGATCGAGATCAGCCTGGACGGCGAGGTGCTGTACCGGGCCATGGAGCGGATCCGCGCGGGGCGCGGAGTGCAGATTGGGGGTGCGTTTGCAAATGCCTACTGATTTGGGCGAGCGATTGGGATTTATCTATTTGGGGGCGGAGCCGGGCACGGACCGGCAGAACCACGCGATCGCGGTGCCTTACCCGGACACGGCGCCCTTTACCACGAGCCGGCTGGTGGACAGCGCGCGGAACGCGCAGGGGACCATGGTGGGGCGGATGGTGGGGCGGAGCCTGGACAAGCAGGAGCTCCTGTGGACGGCGATCAGCCCGGAGGTGTGGTGGGAGATGAACCGGTGGTTTGAGGCCGGGCACTTCACCTTTTACTGCCATTACTTCAACTTCAACCTGGGGCGCTGGGAGACGCGGCTGTTCTATTTGAGCGACGTGAAGTGCAGCCCAGCGCGGGTGGAGCCTGGGAGCGGGCTGCCGGCGCTGCTGCGGGACGCGAGCTTTAACGTGATCGATTGCGGGGTGGTGTGAAGTGCAGCGGATATCGGAGGCATATAAGCGGGAGCAGGAGCGGCCGGTGCTGGGAGCGGCGCACCTGCGGGTGAGCCTTGGGCTGATCGACGCGGACGCGGCGGCGACGGCCAGCGTGGCGGAGGAAGGGCAGGCCTGGTGGTCTGCGCCGCGGGCGGCGCTGGCCGCGCAGGGGGCGCAGGGCGTGAGCTGCGCGAGCTTTGAGCCGGGGCGGTGGAAGGCGGACGGGCGGCTGGTGGTTCCGCCGCGGCCTGGGGGCAGCGCGCCGGCGGAGGGATATGTGAGCGGAGGCTTAAGCGGGGCGGACGGGGTGTTCGACCCGGCGCCGGCGCTGGACATCCAATTTTCGAAGACGCACACGGTGGCGGGGCTGACCTTCGGGTTTGACCGGGCGGCTGGGGAATGGCCGGCGGAGCTGCGGGTGACGGCCCGGCGGGGCGGCGAGGTGCTGTACGACGCGGTGGAGCGGCCGGAGGGGGCCGCGTGGCAGCTGGACGTGCCGCTGGAGCGGTTCGACCGGCTGACGGTGGTATTTTTGCGCAGCGGGCGGCCTTGGCGGCGGGCGCGGCTGTCGCAGCTGATGTTCGGGATCGGGCTGACGTTTGAGGACGCGAGCCTTTCGGGGGCGAAGCAGACGCTGGAGGTGGACCCGATCGGGCGGCGGCTGCCGACGGGGAAGTTCGAGTGGACGGCGGTGAACATCAACCGGCTGACGGGCGCGGGGAGCGCGGGGTATGACCCGGACGACCCGGCGGGGATCTGGCGGTATTTTGAGCAGCGGAGCCCGATCCGTGTGGAGTACGGGCAGGAGATCAGCCGAGGGCTGAAATGGGGAGACGCGGCGCAGATGGACTGGGGGAGCCTGGAGCTGACGGGCTGGCAGGAGGTATATGAAGGCGGGCTTGTGGAGTGGCTGCCGGGGGGCCGGTTTTACCTGACGGGGCAGCCGGCGACGGACGGTCTGCTGGCGAAGTTTGCGGCGACGGACGCGCTGGGGCTGCTGGACGGCACCTATTATAAGGGTGTGTGGGACGGCGAAGAACACAGCCTGTGGGAGCTTGCGCGGGCGGTGCTGGAGGACGCGGGGCTGCCGCGGGAGCATGAGGAGACAGAGCCCTGGGTGCTGTGGGAGGGGCTGAAGGAGCTGCGCACCACGGCGCCGCTGCCGGTGAAAAAGCACCGGGAATGCCTGCAGCTGATCGCGCACGCGGGGTGCTGCGCGCTGTGGTGCGACCGGGAGGGGCGCATCCGGCTGGAGCCGGGGCCTGGGGAAGAAGAGGAGTACCGGCTGGAGCTTTCGCAGATTTTGGAGAAGGCGCCGAAGGTGGAGAAGACGGCGAGCCTTTTGCGGGTGGAGTGCCCGGTGACGCGGTACGCTTTGGAGGAAAAGGAAAAGCAGCTGCACAAGGCGAGCTACCAGGTGGACGGGGAGCTGGCGCTGCACCTGAGCTGGAGCCGGGCGGGGGAGATCCGGCTGGAGGTGGCGGGGGGCAGCATTGCGCGGGCGGAGCTGTACGCGGCGGCGGGGGACATCACGCTGAGGGGCAGCGGGCCGGTGGAGCTTACGGTGACGGGGCGGGGCCTTGCGACGAGCGCGCGGACGGCGGCGGCCGAGGTTGCGGAGGCGGACCCGAGCGGCGCGGTGGAGGTGCTGAGCAACGAGCTGGTGACGGACGCGGAGCGGGGCGCGGCGGTGGCCGCGTGGGTGCGGGACTACCTGCTGCGGCGGTCCACTTACAGCTGCGCGACGCGGGGGAACCCGGAGCTGGACCCGCTGGACCGGATCCGGCTGGACACGGAGTTTGCGGCGGCGGCGCCGGCGCAGGTTTTGAAGAACGAGCTGGAGTACAGCGGAGGAGGGCTGAAGGGCAGCCTGATCTTGAAAAGGGGGGATACCATTTGAGGAAGAGCCAGAACTATAATCTGCGGCTGCCGGAGCGGGTGGCGGAGCGGAACGACCCGGCGGACATCGACGACCTGACGTATGACATGGAGGCGATCGACAAGGAGCTGGGGCGGCAGAAGAAGGCGGACGAGGACCTGGAAAAGCTGAAGGCGGGGAAGGCAGAGCTGAACGCGCACAGCAGCGCGGCGGTGCTTGCGCACCCGGACGGGAGCGTGACGGACGAGAAGCTTGGGAGCCGCGGGATCGGCGGGGTGCGGGACAAGCTGCAGCGGCTGCTGGAGCTTTTGGGGGAGCAGCTGGCGGCGGTGCAGGGGACCGCGCAGTGGAACGACACGCCGGCGGCGAGCCTTGCCGGGGCGCGGCAGAGCATGGACGAGTTCGCGGCGCACAAGGCGGACCGGGCAAACCCCCACGGGGTGACGAAGGCGCAGGTGGGGCTGGGGAATGTGCCGAACGTGGCGACCAACGACCAGACGCCCACCTACACGGCGGCGGCGAGCCTGACGGCCTTGACCAGCGGCGAGAAGCTGGCGGCGGCGCTGGGCAAGCTGGCAACGGCGGTGGCGGAGCTGATCGCGCACCTGGCAAGCAGGGCGAACCCCCACGGAGTGACGAAGGCCCAGGTGGGGCTGGGCAGCGTGACGAACGACGCGCAGGTGAAGCGCAGCGAACTGGGCAAAGCGAACGGGGTGGCGACGCTGGACGGGCAGGGGCAGGTGCCGGCGGCGCAGCTGCCGAGCTATGTGGACGACGTGCTGGAGTTTGCGGATGCAAAAAGTTTCCCGGCCGCGGGGGAGAGCGGGAAGATCTACGTGAGCCTTGCGGACAACCTGACCTGGCGGTGGAGCGGGACGGGGTATGTGGAGATCTCGAAGAGCCTGGCGCTGGGGGAGACGGCGAGCACGGCCTACCCGGGGGACAAGGGCAAGGCGGCGGCGGAGGAGCTGGCGGCCACCAAGACGACGGTGGCGGCGAACACGGCGGCGCGGCACAGCCACGGGAACAAGGGCGTGCTGGACGGGCTGACGGCGGCGCTGGTGGAGGCGTGGAGCGAGGCGATCCAGACGCTGCAGGTGGGCACGGTGCAGAGCGGAGCGACGGCCTCGGCGAGTATTACCAAGACGGGCACGGCCGCGGTGCTGGACCTGACGCTGCCCTTTGGCGCGCAGGGGCCGAAGGGGGAAAAAGGCGAGAAGGGGGACACCGGCGCCACGGGCCCGCAGGGTGAAAGGGGCGAGCGGGGGGAGACCGGGCTGCCGGGGCCGAACACGGTGACCACGGCGACCACCACGAGCGGGTTCACGGACGGGCATGTGCTGTACAGCAGCGGCGGCAAGGTGGGGGCGAAGGCGCTGCCGACGGCGCTGAAAAACCCCGCGGCGCTGACGATCCAGCTGAACGGTGCGGGCCAGGGGGCGTATGACGGCAGCGCGGCGAAAACGGTGAACGTGACGGCGGCGGGGCTTGGTATCCGGAAATACACGGCGGTGCTGCCGGCGGCGGGCTGGAGCCGGCAGGCGGACGGGAGCTACACCCAGACCGTGGCCTGCACGGGGATGACGGCGGACGTGGTGATCTGGGATGTGCGGGCACAGCCGGGGGCGACCACGGCGGATAACCTGGCGATCGCGGAGGCGCTGGGGTGTATTACCATGGCGGAGAGCCTGGAGGGAGAGGTCAAGGTGGTCTGCGGGGACAGTTGCCCGAATGTGGAGCTGACCGCTGTGTTTTTGGAGGTGTGATATGGCGAAAGCGGTTTTGAAAGCTGTGGGGGGCTTGAGCGCGGCGGATAAAGAGACAGCAAGGCAGTGGATGGTGGAAGGTCATGAAATTTTGCGCGGCAGGGTGGCGGGGAGCATCCCGGCCCGGGGAGCGGCCACAATCACACCCGGCACCAGCGACCAGACCATCCCGGCCGGGCTGTATTTGAACGGAGAGCAGACCATCCGGGGGGATGCAGGGCTGATTCCTGAGAATATTCGCGGAGGGGCCAACATCTTTGGGGTGACGGGAGTATTGCCCGCTGCAGGAGTTGTGGGGATCTTCGGCCTTTGCGGCGGTGAATGGTATGCCGACTATGTATACGGTGGGAAATGGTCCACCTACGGACCGACCTTTACCGGAAGCTGCATTTCACAAATCCCGGCTGAAACAACACCGGATGGAGCACGATCAAGGACATATAGCACCACAGTGACAACGGCTTTTACGGGAGTTGTGCAGATATCCTGCAGCCGCAGCTTTAATGTGAGCGTAACCAGTGGAAATTTGTCTTTTTCCAGCACATCTTCCGGCGATAAAGTAAGCGAACAACATGTTTTTAACCTGGGGGATAAAATCAATATCAGTTGGAACAATGGGCAACGCCCGTATGGGATTATGCTGCTTGTGATGTTTCTGAGAACGAAATAAGGAGAGCTTTTATGTGGCAAACACCGAAAACGAGCTGGGCGGCGACGGACGAGTTCCGGCTGGAACCGGACTATGAGCGGATCCGGGGGAACCTGGAGCATTTGCAGGCCTGGGCCGGGCGGATCGCCCGCAGGACCGAGTTGGCCCCCATGCCGGAGGAAGAGATAGACGGGCTGCCCTACCCGGAGTTTTTTAACCGGGTGGAGCAGAACCTGGCCGCGGTGGCCGCGGCGGTGTGCCCGCGGGCGGGCTACGAGACCCGCAGCTTTGCGGCGGGCAAGCCGGTGTGGGACTGGCGGGACCTGGACCGCATTGAAGGAATGGAAGAGCAGATCGGCCGGGACCTGCAGGCGATAGAAAACAGCCTGCCGGACCTGGCATTTTTATTGGGAGGTGGAACATTTGGCGCGATCTTATCGTGACACGATCCCGGACGAGGCGGACGGGCGGCTGTATGTATCGCTTTTGAACCGGGACGGGACGGTGGCGCTGCACGACGTGGCGGTGGAGGTGAGCAGCCCGCTTTTACAGCAGGGGGACAAGCTGGGGGCGGCGGCGGTGAACCTGCTGCTGGAGCTGGACGACGAGGGACGGCCACGGCTGGCGATCCCGCCGGAGGCGGTGGGAGGCATGGCAAGCTACACCCACGCAAAGAGCGGGAGGGTGCACGCGCTGACCGGCAGCGGCGCCAACATCCGGTTTGTGGCCACGGCTGACTTTGCCGAGGGGGACACGGTGACCGTGAACGGCACGGCCTGCGAGGCCAGGACCGTGGCCGGCGACGCGCTGTGGGGCGGCTTTTTTGCCAAGGGTGCGGCGGTGGTGTGCTGGCGCGAGGGGAACACCCTAAATTTTAGCGGAGCCGGGCTGAGCGCGGCGGACAAGGCACAGCTCGTGCCCGGCAATCTGCTGGATGGGATGACGATCCGCAGCGGGGGCGTGACCGTGGCGGGGGGGATCCCCCGCAAGGCGGCTGCTGCCTACACGCCAGGCACCAGCGACCAGGTGCTGGCGGCGGGGCAGTATCTGGAAGGCGCGCAGACGATCAAAGGCGACACCAACCTGGCGGCGGGGAACATCCTGGCCGGGGTGAGCATCTTTGGGGTGACGGGAGCGCTGCAGCGGGGCTATGAGGTGGTTGCGGTGGGGTATTACGGCGTGTGCAGACGGACGGACAGCTCCGGCAACAATGTGCAGAGCGGACAGTGGTATGGCTGGGGTGACACCCGCTATGGGAGTATGATAACGGCTGGCGGTATTGGTGGATATAACAATGCGTCCATGACCTGGACCTGTACGGCCGCCGGAACTTACCGGATCAGCGGGTACCGGTTCAGCCCCACGCGCAGCGGTGTGCAGACCATAAGCAGCGGCCAGACGGTGAGCTTTACCGGGATACAGGCGACCGGTACTGTTGGCAGTGGCGTATCCAGCGGCTGCTTTACCATAGAGCGATTGGTATAAAAAACAGCGGGAGGAGGGGAGTACAGAGCCTGCCAAAAGGCGGGCCTTTTGCTGTGAAACTGCCCCGGGCACGGCATAAAACTGCGGCCGGCGGATGTGACCCGCGCAAAAGGGCACAGGAAAGAAAGGAGGTTCTATGGAGAGGGAAAGGATAAAAGCCCGGTACAGAAACTGCTGCCGCCCCCCTGGCGGCCCGGCGGCGAGGGGATCCAATGAAAAGGCTGGGAGGTGATCAGGTGACGGACCCCATTCTGGAAGCGCTGAGTGCGTATTTTGATGCTTGTCCCATGCTGGCCGGGGGGCGCCTGCACTGCGGCGAAGAACCCGTGCACGGCGCTGCCTGGCGGATCCTTGGAAACCCGGAGACGGGCACGGAGCGCCGGTATTTCCGCGGCTGCCTGCGCCAGAGTACCTATGTGCTGGATACCGGAGAACAAGCCACGGCACAGGCCCGGCAGGTCTTGCGTGGAAAGTTTTGCGGGGATTTGGCAGCGTGGATCAGGCAGCAGATCAGGGAACGCCGGCTGCCGCGACTGCCGGCGGGAATGACCGCACAGAGCCTGGCGGCAGAGGTGCCGGGCCCGCTTGCCCACACCGGCGGGCAAGCGGGGACATTGAAGCTTTTATGCCGGATTGTTTATTTTCAAACTGAACAGGAGGATGTAAAAGAATGACTATTTCTGAACTGATGACAGGTGTGACCCCGAAACCGGAATACGCGGGGATTGCCAATGCGGACGACTATGTGCTGGCGGTGGATTTTTCGGGCACGGCGGAAAATGTGGGGGAATACCTGGTGGCCATTGACGGCATGACCAGCCACGCCGCCACCCTGGAGGGGATCACTTCGGACAAGACCTACCTGCACAAGGGGCCTACCTCCAGCAAGACCGCCACCAAGCGCACCTTTGCGCTGGCGGGCGACCGGTACCTGGGGGACGCGTTCCAGGAGGCGCTGCTTGCCCACGAGATGAAGTTTGGCAAGGGCGCGGCGGTGGTGCGCCCCTATGTGTACTTTTGCATGCTGACCGGCAAGGGTGAGCAGGGAAAGGTGACCATTATGGTGGGGGACGACACCGCCGGAGAGGCGGGCGCCAGCGCCACCATCTCGGCGACCCTGACCGCGTTCGGCGAGCCCACTGCCTATACCTATTCCGCGCCTCAGCCCGCGGCTGAATAACACAGCTTCCCCGGCCTGCGAGAGCAGGCCGGGGCATTTTTCAAGGAGGACATACCATGCTTAAAATCAATGGGACCGAGGTCGATTTTGACATTACTTCCCCTGAGGACCTGCGGCGGTACCGTGCGGCGGGCGAACGGATGAGGCAAGCGGCCGCCGGGCTGCCCGACCCACCCGCCGAAGCGCTTACCGACGCCAGCTTTGACGCGTATGTGGCATTTATGGAGGCGCAATGCAGGCTGGTGACCGACTTTATTGACGACGCCTTCGGCCAGGGCGTGTGCGACCGGCTGCTGGGCCCTAAAACCAGCCTTGAACGGCTGCTGGATCTGTGCGACGCCATTGGCGAGGCGGTGGGGCGGCAGAGCAGCGAGGTGGGCGCAAAGCTGGCGCAATATGCCCCCAACCGGGCCACGGGCCGGGCCAAGAGATGAACCTGCTGGAAACGGGCCTGCCCGAGCAGCTGGGGGGCGTGCCCATTTACCCGGATTTTCGGAATATGATCCGGTTTGAGCTGGCCTTGCAGGATGAGAGCCTGAACGACTGGCAGAAGCTCTCGGTGGGGCTGAACCAACTGTTTGAAGAGCTGCCCGGCAGCACCGAGGAGGCGCTGCGGCTGCTGCTGTGGTTTTATTTCCGGGGCAGCCCGCCCGACGCACAGGCCCCCGGAGGAGGCGGGACGGCCGCGCCGGCGCGCGCCTTTGATTTTGAACAGGACGGCGGGCGCATTTACGCGGCCTTTTTGCAGGCCTACGGCATAGATCTGGTGAAGGTGGAATACCTGCACTGGTGGGCGTTTTTGGCTTTGCTGGAAAACCTGCCGGAGGAAACGGCGATGGGGCAGATTATGACCTGGCGCACGATGGACCTGGAGGGAATCAAGGACAAGAGCCAGCGCGCCTATTACGCGGGACTGAAAGCGCGGTATGGCCTGAAGGGCCGGCAGGAGGCGCTTGTGACTGCGGACGAGGCGGCGCGCCGGGGCAGGGAACGGGTGCGCCAGCGATTCAGGGAAGCACAGAAACAGGCGGGGCGGCCCTGAAAGGGCTGGGGCAAAAAAGGAAGGTGAGGACGTGAGTTATAAAGGCACCATAGAATTTGAGGCGAAGATCGAGCTGAACGGCTTTGAACAGGCTCTGGGTAAACTGAGCGGGGTAGTGGAGGATCTGACCTCAGGAGGCTTTAAATCGCTGGGGGAAGGTATTTTTTTGGTATTTAAACAAGTGGAGCAGTTGCAGAATTCTTTCAGCAGAGTGGGAAAGGTGAGCAGCGATATGCTTTCGCTTTTCCCGAGTTTTGACAAAGCAAAAGCACAGGTGGACGAATATGTTAAAGCCATAGGCGGAGTGGTCACTGCACAAATGCTTGAAAATGGCCAGCTGGGCGTAAAGGAAGTGCTGATGGGCGTTTTGCAGGGTAAGATCGGCCTGGTAACGGCAGCCCAGTGGCTTTGGAATGCGGCGGTAAGTGCAAACCCAATTGGGGCTGTGGTAGTGGCCGCAACAGCGGCGATCGCAGCGCTCGTTGCATTGGCGGCGGCAATCGGAAGCTGTGACCCTGCGTACAAAAAGCAGTCCGCTGCGGTGAAAGAACTGAGCGAAGCGCAGAAGGAATTTGCAGACACGACAAAAAGCAGCCAGGAAGCCGCGGAAAAAAGCCTTGCTTCCATTGGCGCCACCGCCGAAGATTCCCGCAGGCTTGCGGCCACGTTGGGAGAGCTTTCGAAAGGCTATGACCGGGCGGCGGGCGACGAGCAGCGCATGGCGGCGGCTGTGGCGAAGCTGAACGAGGAGCAGGAAGGTTTGAACCTGACGTTCGACGAGCAGACGGGCGCGTTGTCTATGACCGGAGCGGAAATTGAAAAGTATATCGCCGCGAAGGAAGACATGGCAAAGGCCGGAGCATATGTGGAACGAGAAAATGAGCTGTACAAGGAACAGGCCGAGATTGCTGAAAACCTGGAACTCATTGAACAGCGGCGGCAGGAGGTGGAGAAGGAAACCGGAGGTTTGCAACGCCTGAAGCTGCTGGAAGAATTGAATGAGGCCGAGGAAGGATACCTGACAGCCCGAGAGGAAAACGCGGAGCGGTTGAGTATCGTAGGCGAAAAGCTGGCGGAGATCGATACTGTGGCCTCAGAGACAATTTTGGAGAACACCAAAGCGGAACAGGAAGCCGCGGAGGCCGCCGCCCAAGCAGCGGAGGAAGAAATGCAGCGCCGGCAGGAAGCCATTGCCTCTTTTACGGAGGCAGCTACCAATATGTTTTCGGCAATCAACGTTGAAAGCGATGTCAGCGCTGCGAAGATGCTTGAAAATTTGCAAAAAAACCGCGAGGCCATGGAAAACTATTCTGCCAACATGGAGGAGCTGAGAGAGCGTTTCCGGGGACTGGGGATCGACGATGCTGTTTTGGAACAATTTGCGAACATGGGGACCGAAGGGATCGCTTATGTGGCCGCGCTGGCGGAGAGTTCCGATGCGCAGTTGAAAGAGCTGGCTCCGGCTTATGCCGCCAGCGTGGAGGCTGCCACGGCCGCCGGTATTGCCTCTTATCAAATGGGCTATACAGACATTGAGTCCGCCGCTATGGGCGTGAATGAGGCGGCAGCGGAAGGGATCGCCAATTCGCAGATAAAAGTGGAGGAAGAGGTCAAGGCAGTTGTTGTAAATGCAAAAGACGCTGCTACCGCCCAGGTGCAGGAAAGCCAGTTTTCCACTGTGGGCAGCCAGATGATGGCCGGCATTACAAATGGCATTGCCGCCGGAAAAAGCAACGTGGTGAACGCGGCCCGGGACGCGGTGCGGGCGGCGATGGACGCGGCCAGGCGGGAGGCCGAGATCAATTCGCCCTCGCGCAAGACGCGGCGGGAGATCGGCCGGCCCTTTGCACTGGGCATTGGGCTGGGTGTGGAGGACGAGGCGGACGGCATTGCAGCGCGGGTGACCGACACGATGCAGAAGTTGGAGAACGCCGCGCAGAAGGGCCTTTTGGGGAAAGACGGAATTCAGGGCGCGGCCCAGCGCCTGGTGGCAGGCGTTCAGCTGAACCACGCGCAGATCGCCCGCACGATGCCGCAGGCCGGGCTTTTTGCCATGGCTGGACCCACGGAAGCCGCTGCGGCGGGCGCGGCGAGTTACACGCAGAATTTCAATTTTTATCAGCCGGTGGAAACCCCGGACGAGACCGCCCGGGCCATTCGGCTGCAGACAACCTATGGATTGGCAGGTGATGTGGGATGATGGATCTGGAACAGGTGCGCGTGCGCTTTGTGCGGCAGGATGGAAAAGAACTGGCGGCCGACGAAACCGACTGGGGCCTGACGGCCATTGACGGGGCGGCCGCGCCGCAATATCAGGTCTATACCAGCAA
>NZ_DBGCTQ010000104.1:0-26900 GCF_048388525.1 Allofournierella sp.
CAGCGCCCCAGTGTGGACGTGATTACCGGCCTGATCAAGGCGAACATCCCCAGCCGCATTGCGTTTGCGGTGTCCAGCCAGGTGGACAGCCGCACCATTTTGGACGCGGGCGGCGCCGAAAAGCTGCTGGGCATGGGCGATATGCTGTTCATGCCGGTGGGCGCCGCAAAGCCGGTGCGCATTCAGGGCACCTATGTGAAGGACGAGGAGATCACCGCCGTGCTGGACTTTATCAAGAAAGACAGCTCCAGCCAGTACGACGAGGACATGATCGCCCAGATGGACAAGCTGGCCGTGGCCGAAAAAGCGGCTGCGGGCGGCGCAGATGAGGAGGGCGAGGCCTGCGACCCCATGCTGGAGCAGGCCGTGATGGTGGTGATCGACGCGGGGCAGGCTTCCACCAGCCTTTTGCAGCGCCGCTGCAAGCTGGGGTATGCCCGTGCGGCCCGCATCATGGATGAGATGGAGCAGCTGGGGGTGATCGGCCCTTATCAGGGCGCGAAGCCCCGGGAGGTGCTCATCACGCGCCAGCAATGGATCGAAAAGAGCATGCGGGCCGACAGCCCGGTGCCGGAAGAGCTTTGATGGAAGGAAAGGGGGCCCGGGCCATGCGGCAGGGCGCTGAGTTTTTGCCCGTTACGCGGCAGGAGATGCTGGCCCGCGGCTGGGAGCAGCTGGACTTTGTTCTGGTCACCGGCGATGCCTATGTGGACCACCCCAGCTTCGGCCCGGCCATCATCGGCCGTGTGCTGGAGGCGGAGGGGTATAAGGTGGGGGTGATCAGCCAGCCCGATTTTACCACCTGCGAGAGCTTTAAAGCGCTGGGCAGGCCCCGCTTCGGCTTTTTTATCGGCGGCGGCAATGTGGACAGCATGGTGGCCCATTATTCTGTGGCAAAGGTGCGCCGCACGGTGGACGAGTACACCCCCGGGGGCGTGGCCGGCAAACGGCCGGACCGCAGCGCCACCGTGTATACCCGCCTGGCAAAGCAGGCCTACCCGGACCTGCCGGTGATCCTGGGCGGGCTGGAAGCTTCGCTGCGGCGCTTTGCCCATTACGACTATTGGCTGGACACGGTGCTGCCCAGCATTGCGGAGGACTCTGGCGCGGACCTGATCAGCTTTGGCATGGCCGAGCACCAGACCGCCGAGATTGCCCGCCGCCTTGCCGCGGGGGAAAGGGCGGAGAGCATCCGGGACGTGGCCGGCACCTGCTATATGACCGATTTTTCCCGCCTGCCCGCAAAGTATGTGGAGTGCGCGGGCTTTGCCAGGGTGAGCGCCGACAAAACAGCATACGCCAGGGCCTGCCGCATCCAGATGGATGAGCAGGACCCGGTGACCGGCCAGATTGTGGTGCAAAAGCAGAAAACAGGGTATCTTGTGCAAAACCCGCCCGCAAAACCCCTGACCCGCAGGGAGCTGGACGCGGTGGCGGCCCTGCCCTTTACCCGCCGTTACCACCCCAGCTACGAGGCCCTGGGCGGCGTGCCCGCCATTGAGGAGGTGGAGTTTTCCATCATCCACAACCGGGGCTGCTATGGGGGCTGCAATTTCTGCGCCATTACCCTGCACCAGGGGCGGCGCGTGACCAGCCGCAGTGTGGGCAGCGTGGTGCAGGAGGGCGAGCTGCTCACAAAACAGCCGGGCTTTAAGGGCTATATCCACGATGTGGGCGGCCCCACGGCCAATTTTCGGCTGCCCAGCTGCGGGCGGCAGATGACCAAGGGCATATGCCAGGGCGGCAAAAAGTGCCTTGCCCCCAGCCCCTGCCCCCACCTGATCGTGGACCACAGGGAATACCTGGCCATGCTGCGCCGCCTGCGGGCGCTGCCCGGGGTGAAAAAAGTGTTCATCCGCAGCGGCATCCGCTACGATTACCTGATTTGGGATAAGGACGAAACCTTTTTCAGGGAGCTGGTGGAGCATCATGTTTCGGGGCAGCTCAAGGTGGCCCCCGAACACTGCGCGCCCAATACCCTGAAATACATGGGCAAGCCGCCGGTGGAGGTGTTCAACAAATTTTCGAAGCGCTTTTACGAGCTCACAAAACAGGCGGGTAAAAAACAGTATCTGGTGCCCTACCTGATGAGCAGCCACCCCGGCAGCACCCTGAAGGACGCGGTTATTTTGGCGGAATACCTGTACCGGCACAACATCCGGCCCGAGCAGGTGCAGGATTTTTACCCCACGCCGGGCACTGTGTCCACCTGTATGTTTTATACCGGTCTCGACCCCTATACCCTGGAACCGGTATTTGTGGAAAAAACGGCCGAGGGCAAGGCTCTGCAGCGGGCGCTGCTGCAATATTATGAACCGAGAAACACCGAAAAGGTGGTCAAAGCCCTGCATATGACCCACAGGGAGGACCTGATCCCGCTGCTTGCGCCGGGGTATAAACCCAGGGCCGCGGCCGGGCAGGGCAGGGGCCCGCGCGCTTCGGAACAGGCCGGAAAGGTGCGCCCTGCGGTGCAGGGGCGCTTTGCCCCCAAAGCAAAAACCAATAAAGGAACAGGAAAATGGCAAAACGAAAAAGGCGGCGGCACACCAAAGCGCAGGCGCTGACGCCCGGCCAGTGGGTTATTTTTGCCCTGACGGGGCTGGCGCTTGTGCTGGGGCTGGCGGTGAGCCTGGCAGAGGGGGAGGGCCTGCCCAGCTGGGAGTCGATTTTCAGCAGGGTCGGGCTGGAGGCGCAGCCCCTGCCCGCGGAGGGGCTGGCCGCGGCGGCGAACGCCGTGCATTTTATCGACGTGGGGCAGGGGGACGCCACCCTGCTTCAATCCGGCGGCGAGTACTGCCTGGTGGACGCGGGCGAGCCGGACAGCGAAGATGCCCTGCTTGCCTATCTGCGGGGCATGGGGGTTTCGAGGCTCAGGCTGCTGGTGATGAGCCACCCGCATGCGGACCACATCGGCAGCATGGCGGCGGTGCTGCAAGCGTTTCCGGTGGACGAGGTGCTGCTGCCGGATTTTGACAAGGCGCCCTACCCCACCACAGCCACCTTTGAGCGGGTGATGCAGCTCATTCTGGACAAAGGAATCCCGGCTGTTACCGCAGCCCCGGGCCAGCGCTTTGCCCTGGGAAACGGCGCGGTGCAGGTGCTGGATGCGGGCGTGGAAACCGAGAACTACAACGACCTGTCGCAGGTATTGCACTTTGAGGCGGGCGGCCTTTCGGTGCTGCTGACCGGCGACGGGGAGAAGGCGGTGGAAAAAGCGGCGCTGGCCGCAGGCGGCCTGCCGTATGTGCAGGTGTTCAAGGCGGCGCACCATGGGTCCAACACCTCCAACACCGAGGACTTTTTGTGGGCGGTGCGCCCGCGCTACGTGGTGGTGAGCTGTGGGGCAAACAACAGTTACGGGCACCCCCACAAAGAGCCCATGGCGCGTTTTGCCGCCCTGGGCGCGCAGGTGCTGCGCACCGACGAAAACGGCAGCGTGGTGCTGGCCGAAGAAGAAAACGGCCTGAGGCTTTATACGGCCCGCACCCCGGAAGGCGGCAGCGCGGGCGGTGAACAGGAGGCGGCTTGATGCGATATATTCTGGACCGGTTTGAAGAGGACGCCGCGCTGGTGGAGGCGGGCGGCGAATGGCTGCGCCTGCCCCGGGCCGCACTTCCGCCGTGCGCCCGGGAGGGCGATGTGCTGCTGCGCGCCGAAGAGGGCTGGCAGGTGGACGAAGCGGCGAGCCAAAACCGCCGCGAAGCGCTGCGGGCGCGGTTTGCAGGAATTGGGAGGAAAACCGGGAAATAGCGGGCTGCCGATCTGCCCTGAATACTGAAAAACCGGAAGCTGGTTTCAGCTTCCGGTTTTTTGACTGTGATGGGCCTGATTTATGCGCATTTACTGCGCCATGCTCTGCACGATGCCGCGCTCGCAGTCCACCGAGACCATGGTGCCGTCCTTCATGATGCGGGTGGCGCCGGCGGCGCCCACAATCACGGCCTTGCCCAGCGCCAGGCCCACAATGGCCGCGTGGCTGTTGAGGCCCGATTCCTCCACAATGATGGCGCTGGCCTCCTTCATGGCGTCCAGCATGCGGTTGTTGGTGTAGGGGACCACCAGCACGTCGCCCCGCTGGAACTTGGTATTCACCTCATCGTTGTTGCGGCACACACACACGCGGCCCTTGGCGTTCTGGCCGCCCACGCCCACGCCGGTGAGCAGTGAGTCGCCCACCAGGTGCACCTTGATCATGTTGGTGGTGCCCGAAACACCCACCGGCACGCCGGCGGTTACCACCACCAGGTCGCCGCTCTGCACAAGGCCTGCTTCTTCGGCGGCCTTGACCGACAGGTCGATCAATTCGTCGGTGTCGTGGGCATAGGGCATCATGAGCGGGGTAACACCCCAAGAGAGCGCCAGATGCCGCTGCACCGCCTCTTCCATCACGCAGGCAATGATGGGGGTAGCGGGCCGCACCTTGCTCAAAAGGCGCGCGGTTTCGCCGCTTTTGCTCACGGTGACCACCGCGTCGGCCTTGATATCGGCCGCGGTGGTGGCGGCGGCATGGGCGGTGGCGGCGGCAATGCTCATGCGGGTGTCGGCCGGGGCCTTGCGCAGGTGGCCGAAATAGCTGGAATCATTCTCGGTGCGCTCGGCGATAGCGGCCATGGTGCGCACCGCCTCCACCGGGTACTTGCCGGCGGCGGTTTCGCCACTGAGCATGATGGCGCTGGTGCCGTCGTAAATGGCGTTGGCCACGTCGGTGATCTCAGCCCGGGTGGGGCGGGGGTTCTCCATCATGCTCTCCAGCATCTGGGTGGCGGTGATGACCGGCTTGCCGCTGGAAAAACTGTGAAAGATGATGTTCTTCTGGATCATGGGGATCTCGGTAAAGTCGATCTCCACGCCCATGTCGCCCCGGGCGATCATGACCGCGTCGGCGGCGGCCAGGATCTCGTCGATGTTATCCACGCCCTCGCGGTTTTCGATCTTGGCGATGATGCGCATTTTGGAGTCGCCCGCGTTCAGCAGGCGGCGGATCTCCTGAATATCCTGTGCGCTGCGGGTGAAGCTGGCAGCCACAAAATCGAACCCCTGCTCAATGCCGAACAGGATGTCGTCTTTATCGCGCTGGCTCATGTAGGGCATCGAAAGGCGCACGCCCGGCACGTTCACGCCCTTGTTGTTGCTGATGGGGCCGCCGTTGTCCACCCGGCACTGGATGTCTGTGTCGGAAAGAGAGGTCACGGTCATGCTGATCAGGCCGTCGGCCAGCAGAACGGTGCTGCCCACGGCAAGGTCGCCCGGCAGATCCTTGTAGGTGATGGAGCACATTTCGGCGCTGCCCTCCACCTCGCGGGTGGTGAGGGTGAAGGTCTGGCCTGTTTTAAGATGCGCTTTGCCGCCCGCAAACTGCTTTAAGCGGATCTCGGGGCCCTTGGTATCCAGCAGGGCGGCCACCGGCACGCCCAGCTCAGTGCGGATTTTTTTCAGAGCGTCCAGCCGGCGGCGGTGTTCGTCGTAGTTGCCGTGGGAAAAGTTGAAGCGGGCCACGTTCATGCCGCTCAGAATCATATCGCGCAGCACTTCTTCCCGGTCGGTGGAAGGACCAAGGGTGCAAACGATTTTTGTTTTACGCATAAGTTGCCTCCTGTTAAAAATACTCAAATCTCTCTGCCCTCCATTATACATGATTGCCGGCGCGGCGAAAAGCGGCTTTTCCGTTTTTGAGCAAAAGTTTCCGCCCCTGTGCAAATGGAGCGGGCGGCGCCACAAAATATCCGGTACCCCTTAACTTATGGCACAAAATACAGTATAATAGACACAATCGCAGGGCGAATACCGGAAAGGGAGGCAATGCATTTTGAAAAAACGTGTTTTTTTGATCGTTTTAGATAGTTTTGGCGTGGGGTATGAACCGGACGCCGACCGCTTTGGCGACGTGGGGGCCAATACCCTGGCGTCGATTGCGGCTGATGAGCACTTTGTGACGCCCAATCTGAAAAAGCTGGGCTTGTTCAATCTGGATGGGGTGGACTGCGGCGCGCCGGAACCCGAGGTGGTGGGGAGCTATGCCCGCCTGCGGGAGGCCAGCAACGGTAAAGACACCACCATCGGCCACTGGGAGATCGCCGGGGTGGAGAGTGCGCGCGCCCTGCCCACCTACCCGCACGGGTTTCCGCCCGAGCTGATCACCGAGTATGAGAAGCGCACCGGCCGCAGGGTGCTGTGCAACAAGCCCTATTCCGGCACCGAGGTGCTGCGGGATTACGGGGAGGAGCAGATGCGCACCGGGGGGCTGATCGTTTACACCTCGGCCGACAGCGTGTTTCAGGTGGCGGCCCACGAAGAGGTGGTGCCGGTGGAGGAGCTGTACCGCTGCTGCCAGATCGCCCGCGATATGCTGGTGGGCGAGCACGGGGTGGGGCGGGTGATCGCCCGGCCGTTTTTGGGGGCCGGTCCGCAGGACTTTAAGCGGACCGCGAACCGCCACGATTACTCGCTGAAGCCCCCCGCAAAGACCATGCTGGACTATTTGAAAGAGGCCGGCAAAGATGTGATCGGCGTGGGCAAAATTTATGATATCTTTGATGGCGAGGGCATTACCGAAAAGCTGCGCACCAAAAACAACGCCGAGGGCATTCAGATGATGCTGGAGCTGGCCGACCGGGAGTTCGAGGGGCTTGCCTTTATTAATTTGGTGGACTTTGACATGGTCTACGGCCACCGCCGCAACATCCCCGGCTACGCCGCGGCCGCGGCCGAGTTTGACCGGGGGCTTGGAACGCTGCTGGAAAAGCTGCGCCCGGGCGACCTGGTCATGATTACCGGCGACCACGGCTGCGACCCCGGCTACACCAAGACCACCGACCATACCCGCGAGTATGTGCCCCTGCTGATGGCGGGCCCAGGGGTGAAAAAGAACAACGGCCTGGGCACTGTGCTGGGGTTTGGCGCCATCGCCTGCACCATCTGCTCGTATTTTGAAATTCCGGCCAGGCTGGACGGGCAGGATCTGGCAGGCAAAATTTTGGAATGAGCGCAGGTTTTGAAATAATCCGGGCGGGCGGTTCGTTTACAGCTTGTATCGGGTTTTGCAGGGAGACGCCGGCTGCCCCGCTGGGGGCGAAGAATACGGCCGCCAGGATACGCTTTTTATTGTAAAGCGACAAAAAGAAGGTCGTGTGCCGGAATGGGGAAATTGCATATGCCGCTGAAAATCATTGTTGTGTGGGTGCTGGCGGTCTTTTTTCTGGGGGACAGCATCCTGCGCAGCCTACGCTCGAATTTTAATTTCGGCCTGCTGCTGGTTTACCTGATCACGGGCGGGCTGTGGGTGTACGCTTTGTTTTACAGGCCCATCGACGCCTTTTGCGCGGCGGGGGCAGGCCGTGTGCTGAAGATCCTGTTTTTCTGCGGAATAGGGGTGTTGGCTGCGCTGGTGGCCTTTGTGGTGGCCAGCGGGTATGCCCAGCAGCCCACGGGGGGCGAACGCGCGATTATTGTTCTGGGGGCGGGCCTTCGGAGGGATACGCCCTCGGATCTGCTGCGCCGCCGGCTGGACGCCGCATTCGACGCCTGGAGCCGGGACCGGCAGGCGCTGGTGGTGGTAACCGGGGGGCAGGGCCGGGGCGAGACCATTCCGGAGGGGGTGGCCATGGCGCGCTACTTACAGCAAAAGGGTGTGCCGGAGAGCCAGATCCTGGTGGAACAAAAAAGCACCTCCACCGAGGAAAATCTGCTTTTTGCCCGTGAGCTGCTGGCCGCGCGGGGCGTGGACGCGGGCCAGCCGGTGGCGGTGGTGAGCAATGCGTTCCACTGTTACCGCGCCCGCGGCTATGCCCGGCTGGTGGGCTTTGAAGAGGTGCGAAGCGTGCCCGCCTCGATTGGGGCGAATTCCGTTTTGCCCTGTTATCTGCGCGAGGCGTTCGCCGTGCTGTATTACTGGGTGTTCAAGAGCAGCCGGGCAGGCTGGATGGCGCGCTTTGTTGGCACGCTTTGAAAAAGCGGGGGCGCGGCAGCCCAAAGCGCTTTTATTGCAAAAGGATAAAACACATAGAGAGGTGAAACAATGGCGCCAATCATCCGCGTGGAGCATCTGCGCAAGGTATACCGGGTGGGCAAGGAAAAGGTAATCGCGCTGAACGATATCAACCTTGCCATTGAGCCGGGGGAGATCTGCTGTATCGTGGGCCCCTCGGGCAGCGGCAAATCCACCCTGTTAAACCAGCTGGCAGGCCTTGAAAAGCCCACCAAGGGCGAGGTATACATTGGCAAGCATGCCATCAGTTCCATGACCGAAAACGAGCTGGCAAAATTCCGGCAGGAGCACCTGGGTTTCATTTTCCAGAGCTATAACCTGCTGCCCAGCATGACAGCCGCCGAAAATGTGGCCCTGCCCCTGATGTTTAAGGGGGTGCCCCGCAAAAAGCGGCTGGCCATGGCAAAAGACGAGCTCAAAAGGATGGGGCTTGGCAAGCGCGCCAACCACAAGCCCACCGAGATGAGCGGCGGCCAGCAGCAGCGCGTGGGCATCGCCCGCGCCTTTGTGGCAAAGCCCAAGGTGATTTTTGCCGACGAGCCCACCGGAAACCTGGACTCCTCCACCACCCGCCAGGTGCTGTACCGCATGCTGAACATGGCAAAAGACAACGGCATCACTTTTGTGATGGTGACCCACGAGCGGGATCTTTCCGGCTGCGCCGACCGGGTGATCACCATCAAGGACGGCAGGGTGGAGAGCGACCATTTGGTGAATGAACAGGAGAAGGCGGCCAACCAGGCCGCACTGTTCAAGGACATTCTGGAGACCCAGCAGGAAGCCCCGCCGGAACCCGAAACAAGCGTTCCGGCGAACAGTATCAAGGATTGAGGAGAGAAGCATTCATGAAAAAAGTGTCGAAATTTATGAGCGTGGCCCTGGTGCTGGCGCTTGCCCTGAGCCTTTTTGCGGGGCTGAACGTGTTCGCTGAAGAGGGAAGCGGCGATCCGACCACAAAAACTTCTGCGGCAAATGGGGTAAATCCGGCGGATGCCTCCACCCCCACAGAGCCTCCTGCCGCCTACATTGCCTCCTACACGGTGAGCGGGTACGACGGCGGGCATTATGGCCGCGGCGAGCGCGCCGACATCACCGTGGTGGTGGTGGATGAGCAGGCGGCAAATAGCACGGGGGATAATACAATTACTGCGCGCATCAATACCCCGGCTTTCTCGCAGAATACTGTAAAGGATATAGCGCCTGACAGCGATAAAAAATATACTTTTCTTTTCCGCAACGTGGAATTTTTGGGAGGAAGCACTACGTTTTCGTTCGAGATGATCTACAGCGACGGCAGCCCCATGGTCACCCTGAGCCAAAACCTCTCCATGTGCGACGACACTGCTCCGGCTGAGCCGACCCCAAGCCCGACCCCGGCCCCCACGGCCGAGCCGGACCTGCCCAAGGTGATGGTGAAGGACTTCTCGTTCGGCGGCACCAGCGTGGAGGCCGGCAAGGAATTCACCCTGGACCTGACCCTGTTCACCACCAGCGGCAACACCAACCTGGAAGACGTGATGGTGGGGCTGAACTTCGGCGAGGCCAAGAACGTGTCGCTGGCCAGCGGCAGCATGAATACATACGTTGGCACCCTGGCGCCCGGCGCCACCAAACACATCACCTACAAGATCATCACCGACGCCACCATTGAGCCGGGGGCCATCGGCATTACGGTGCAGCTCACCTCTAAAAACGGCGAGCCAAACTCCTCGCCCATTTCCATCCCCGTGACCCAGCCCGACCGCTTCGAAATCACCGGCATCGAGGCCCCGGAAACCATTATGCTGGGCGAAGAGGGCTACCTGTCGGTCACCTTTGTGAACAAGGGCAAGAGCCCCGTGAACAACCTCTCGGCCGAGATCGAGGGCACGAACCTGGCAAACCCCGGCCAAAGCCAGTTTTTGGGCAACATCGCCGCCGGCACCGAGAACTCGGTGGATTTCAGCGTGATGGCCTCGGCCGAGGGCACGATCAACGGCAAGGTGCTTTTGAGCTACGAGGATGCCAAGGGCGAGATCGTGACCCTGGAAAAAGAGTTTTCCTGCATGGTGCAGGCCATGCCCGAGATGGACCCGGGCATGATGGACCCGGGCATGATGGATCCCACCATGGGGGACGATGTGAAGAGCGGTATGCCCTGGTGGGGCTGGCTGCTGATCGCCCTGGGCGTGGCCGCGGTGGCCGCGGCGGTGGTGTTGGTGGTTCTGAAAAAGAAAAAGGCCAAAAAGCTGGCGGAGCTGGAGGACGACGATGAAGATATCTGACCTGCTGAAGCTCAGCACGGATAATCTTCGCCGCCGCAAGGGCCGCACCGCCCTGACCGTGATCGGGGTGGTGGTGGGCACCTTCGCCATCATTGTGATGATCAGCCTTGGCATTGCCAGCAACGCCGCCAATGAGCAGATGCTGCAGAGCTGGGGCGACTTGACCCAGGTGCAGATCAACAACTACCAGTGGGGCGCTTCCAGCGGGGATATCCCCACCCTGGACGACGAGATGCTGGAGCAGATCCGCACCTTCCCGCACGTGGTGGCGGTGACCCCCATGTACCAATCCCAATCGCTGAACGCCCAGATCTACGCCGGCAAGAATGACCGTTATTCCGCTTATGTGTGGAACATGTACGGCGTGGATATGCAGGCCCTGGAGGCGATGGAGTACCAGTTGATCAGCGGCAGCTTTATCACGGATGATATGAACCTGGGCAAAAAGAAGATCCCCGTGCTGATCGGCGAACACATGGCTTACGAATTTGAGGATACCCGCAAGAGCTACAACAGCGGCAAGCGCCACCGCTACTGGGGCGAGACCGACGCCATGGGCAACCCGGTGCCGCCCTTTGTGGACCCGCAGAAGGACAAGATGGTCCTGCGCCTTTCCGCCTGGGACAAAAACGGCAACGAAAAGACCCAGGATTTCCAGCTGGTGGTGGTGGGCGTGTTCCAACAGGACGACAGCAAGCAATACTTTACCAACAGCGGCATGGCCCTGCGGGTGGCAGACATGAAAATGCTGGAAGCCGCTTATCAGAAGCTTTCCGGCGGCAAATCCAACAACGGCGGCAGCTATATGATCACCTCGGACGGCCAGCAGCTCAAGCAGAAGGACAACGGCTACGAGAGCGTGTACGTGAAGGTGGACGAGGTGGACAATGTGTCCGCCGTGGAGGCGGCCATTAAAGAGCTGGGCTACGAAACTTATTCCATGACCCAGATCCGCGAGGAGATGCAGGCCCAGGTGGCAAAAAGCCAGATGATCCTGGGCGGCACGGCGGCCGTGGCCCTTTTGGTGGCGGCGCTGAACATTGCCAACACCATGATGATGTCGATTTACGAGCGCACAAAAGAGATCGGCGTGATGAAGGTACTGGGGTGCGAGATCCGCAAGATCCGCAACATGTTCCTCATGGAGGCGGGCGCCATTGGCCTTTTGGGCGGCGTGATCGGCGTGGCTTTGAGTTACGGGGCCTCGTATGTGCTGAACAACATCAACACCATCATGGCCTTTTTTGGCAAGGAGGGTGTGGATCTGAGCGGCATCATGGGCGGCATGGGCAGCATGATGGGCATGGGGGGAAACGCCTCCATCTCGATCATCCCGCCCTGGCTGGTGCTGCTGGGGCTCGGCTTTTCGACCCTGGTGGGAATTTTGTCCGGCCTGTGGCCCGCCCACCGCGCCACCAAGATCAGCGCCCTGGAGGCCATTCGGCACGAATAAGGCAAAGCCGCTTTCTATTCTCAGGCGTATCCCCCACGGAGGGGGGATACGCCTTTCTTTTATTTCATATACATGTCCCAGAACCACATGGAAAAGGGGACGGACATGGAACGCTTGATTGAACTGATCCGAACGCTCAACGATTGGCTGAACCGCTTTGCCTGGGGGCCGGCCACGATTTTTCTGCTGGCCCTGGCGGGGCTGCTGTTCAGCGTGGGGACCGGCTTTTTTCAGCTGCGCCGCTGGAAGACCTGGCTGGCAGCCACCCTTGGCGCGGCGCTGAAAGGAGGGCAGAGCGGCGACGGCAAAGGCATATCGGCATTCCAATCAGCCTGCACGGCGCTGGCTGCCACCCTGGGTACCGGCAACATTGCGGGGGTGGCCACCGCCCTGGCGGCGGGCGGGCCGGGCGCCATTTTTTGGATGTGGATTTCGGCGCTGCTGGGCACCATGACGGCTTATGCGGAAAATGTGCTGGCAGGGCTTTACCGGGGCAAAAATTCCCGCGGGGAACCGGTGGGCGGGGCGATGTTCTACATTGAACAGGGCCTGCACAGCCGCGCGCTGGCGGTATTGTTTGCCTTTTTCTGCACCCTGGGGTCCCTGGGCATGGGCAACATGGCACAGGCGAATTCCATCGCCTCCGGCATGCAGGACTCGTTCGGCGTGCCGCCCCTTGTGACAGGCCTGGTGGTGGCGGGCGCCATTGCGTTCACCATTGTGGGCGGGATCAAGCGGGTGGGCAGGGTGACCGAAAAGATCGTGCCGGTCATGGCCATCGGTTACACAGTGGGGGCGGTGGCCATTATCGCGGCCAACTGGCGCAGCCTGCCCGCGGTGACGGCCCTGATTTTTGAGGAAGCCTTTTCGGTGCGCGCGGGGCTGGGGGGAGCCGCCGGGTACGGGGTGGCGCGCGCGCTGCGGGTGGGCGTTGCCCGGGGCGTGTGCTCCAACGAGGCAGGCCTTGGCAGCTCGGTCATGGCAAACTCGGCCTCCGGCGGCACCCCGGTGGGGCAGGGCATGTGGGGCATTTTTGAGGTGGCGGTGGACACCCTGTTCATGTGCACCCTCACCGGCTTCTCCATTCTGTGCAGCGGCGCTTATGACCCGGCCCGCTATGCCGCTGCGCTGGGCACGCCCGGCTTTGACGCGCTGCCCAACGGCGCGGCCCTTACCTCGAACGCATTCCGCCAGGTGTTTGGGCCCTTTGGCGGGGCGTTCGTCGCGGTGTCGCTTGTGCTGTTTGCCTTTTCCACCCTGCTGGGCTGGAGCTTTTATGGCGCACAGGCGGTGGAGTACCTGTGGGGGCCCAGAGCCTGCGGGATTTACAAGGCGGTGTTCGTTGTAGTGATCGTGATCGGCTGCGTGGCAAAACTGGAGCTGGTGTGGCAGATCTCGGACACCTTCAACGGATTGATGGCGCTGCCAAACCTTTTGGCAATCCTCTGGCTTTCGCCGAAGGTGTTCCGCGAAACAAAGAAAGCGTTTGCAAAACGGCAGAAGTAAGCAAGCAGCTTGACTACTTCAAAAACAGAGCGCCCGCCGTAAACGGCGGGCGCTCTGTTTTTGAAGTACGGCTATGGGGCAGCGGCCAGAGTGTCGCGGCAGAGAAGGACCAGGGCGCAAAACAGCGGCAGCGAAAGCAGCGCGGGGCTTACCCAGGTCCATCCAAATAAAAATCTGCAGCTTGAGAAAAATGAACAGAACACTGTGATCAGAGGGATCACACGCTTTTGCGGTGTATCGGCAGAATAAAAATAGAGTACCGAGAAAACGTCGGAAGGGTAAAAATAGCGTTCATGCATCCGTGGCAGAAGGAAGGGGAGCATCAGCGAAAAAAGATATGCCGCTTTTATCAAAAGCAACGGGGAGGGTGCGGTACTTTTTTTACACAGCAGATACACGGTGACAAGGGCTGCCGCGGCGCCGAGCGCCACGCCCAGAGCGGTGAGCCAGGAAACATGCAGCGAGCCAAGCCAGGCATACGGGTTTGGCGCCCCCATGGAAAGCTGGGTATAGGTGCCGGTTTGGCGAAGGTAGATGGTGAGCAGATCAGCCAGCGGGCGGCCCGCCAGGAAGGCGGGAAGGATGGCCAGCAGATAAACGGCGGGTACCAGAAAGAAATGGCGGAATTTTATCCGGCCCTGCAGCCACAGATAGAAAAGAAACGGTGCCAGAAAAATTGCCTGCAGCTTAAATGCCAGCGCCGCCCCGAAGGCAAGCATGGACTTTTTGGGGCATTGCTGCAGGGAATGATAAAAGCATGCAAGCAGCGCCGCTGTGTAAAGCGAATCGCACTGCCCCCAAGCGCCGCTGTTCAGCAGTACGGTGGGCAAAAATAAAAGGACGGTATAGGCGGCTCTCGCCGTGCTTTCGCTGTTAGTGAGCAGCTTTGCCGCCCGCATCCCATAGATCGCCAGCACCAGGTCCCCCACGCAGGACACGATTTTAATGGACACAATGCCGGGCAGCGGCAGATAGGTAAGAAGTGCAAGGATATAGAGATAGGTGACCATATAGTCGCCCACCGGCAGGCCGATGGCGGCAAGGCCGCCCGCGGCTTTGAGCTCTTCAAACCAGGGCTGTAAAAATTGCGTGTAGTCACCCGAAGGGTAGGGAAAAAAAGCGAAACGGGCCAGCAGGGCGACGATGGTGACCGGCCAGGCCCAATGTTTGCTGCCTGACAAAAAGCCTTCCGCCTTTCTTTTCCAGTAAAAATACTGCTGAAGCATTTAAAACCTCCTGCGCTGGTTGCCCTGACACCGGGCAACACCCTCCCGCGCCGCGCGGCATGTAAGCCGGGCGTATAAAATGTATACGAAGCTGCCGGCGAAAAAATTTCCTTGCCTTTTACGAAGGGGCGGGTGCATATGGACAAAAAACGAAAAAATGCGCGGCAACCACTTGCAAGACAGCAAAAAGAATGGTATACTTTAGTACGTTAACACGTTGCGGCGGTGAATCGGCGCGGTGTGCAGGGCCCTTGCACGGCCCGAAATTAGGAGGGAAACTAAGATATGAAAAAGATTTTTGCAATGGGTGTGGCTGCGGCGTTGGCCGTGGCCTGTCTGACCGGGTGCGGCGGCGGCGCATCGGCGCCTGCCGGCGGCAGCACCGCCGCTTCTGATCCCGGCGCGGCGCCTGGCTCGGCCGCTTCGGGCGCCGCCAGTTACAAAGTGGGCATCTGCCAGCTTGTGCAGCACGACGCGCTGGACGCCGCCACCAAGGGCTTTAAGGATGCGCTGGTGGAGCAGCTGGGCGATGCCGTGAGCTTTGAGGAGGGCAACGCCTCGGGCGACGCCAACAACTGCGCCACCATCGTGAACGGCTTTGTGGCCTCCAAGGTGGACCTGATCCTTGCCAACGCCACGGCGCCCCTGCAGGCTGCCGCTGCAGCTACCGCGGATATTCCGGTGCTGGGCACCTCGGTGACCGATTATGCCACCGCGCTGGAAATCGCCGACTGGACCGGCACGGTGGGCGGGAACATTTCCGGCACCTCCGATCTCGCGCCTTTGGATCAGCAGGCCGCCATGCTGAAAGAGCTTTTCCCGGAGGCTAAAAATGTGGGCCTTTTGTATTGCTCGGCCGAGGCAAACTCGGTGTATCAGGTCGAGGTGATCACCGGTTACCTGCAGGAACTGGGCTATACCTGCACCAGCTATGCCTTCACTGATTCCAACGATGTGGCTGCGGTGACCCAGACCGCCTGCGACAGCTCGGACGTGATCTACATCCCCACCGACAACACCGCCGCCTCCAACACCGAGGCGATTGCCAATGTGGTGCTGCCCGCCAAGGTGCCCGTGGTGGCCGGCGAAGCCGGCATCTGCGGCGGCTGCGGCGTGGCCACCCTGTCCATCGGTTATTACGATCTGGGCTATACCACCGGCCAGATGGCTGCAAAGATCCTGACCGGCGAGGCGGATGTTGCCTCCATGCCTGTGGAGTTTGCACCCAATGTGACCAAGATGTACAATGCCGCCAACTGCGAGGCACTGGGTATCACCCCGCCCGAGGGTTATATAGCCATCGAAGGGTAATCCTGCCGGGAATAAAAACAGCGGAAAAGGCTTTTCTTTTCCGCTGTTTTTTGCTATACTATAACAGCTTATAAGCACTTTTTGCAAATGGGGGAATCGTAATGGAGTTTCTGGGTTCGCTGCTCAATTCCATGCCAGGCGCGGTGGCGCAGGGCGTGATCTGGGGCATTATGGCCATTGGCGTGTACATCACCTACCGCATCCTGGATGTGGCTGATCTGACGGTGGACGGATCGCTGGCCACCGGCGGCGCGGTGTGCGTTATGCTGATGCGCGCCGGCTGCAACACCTGGGTGGCGGTGCTGTGCGCTTTTGCGGCGGGCATGCTGGCCGGCCTGGTGACGGGCCTGTTTCACACCGCCTGCGGGATCCCGGCCATTTTGGCGGGCATCCTTACACAGCTGGCATTGTACTCGGTGAATCTGCGCATTTTGGGCGCGGGCACCGGCATGGGCAAGGCAAACCAGGCCATCAGTGTGGATAAATACCAGCTGCTGGTTTCGCAGCGGTACGTGCGGGAGGCAAGCCTTGCAAACCCGCTCTTGCTCCTGCTCATCATTACCGCGGTGCTGATCGCGGTGCTTTACTGGTTCTTTGGCACCGAGCTGGGCTGTTCGCTGCGGGCCACCGGCGCAAACCAGAATATGGCCCGCGCCCAGGGCATCAACACCAATTTCAACATTGTGCTGGGGCTCATGGTCTCCAACGGCCTGGTGGCCCTTTCCGGCGCGCTGCTGGCCCAGTACCAGGGCGCGGCGGATGTGAGCGGAGGCCGGGGCGCCATTGTGATCGGCCTGGCGGCGGTGATCATCGGCGAGGTGATTTTTGGCAAGCTGTTCCGCAATTTTGCACTGAAGCTTTTGGCCGTTTCCATCGGTGCAATCCTGTATTATATTGTGATCCAGGTGGTGCTGCGGCTTGGGCTTTCGACCGACGATTTGAAGCTGCTCACCGCCCTGGTGGTGGCCTTGTTCCTTGCGCTGCCTTACTGGAAGGGCCGTTATTTTACAAAGCCGAAGGCTGCGAAAGGGGGCGCTGTGTAACATGCTGGAACTGAAACACATTTACAAGACCTTTCACCCCGGCACCATCAACGAGCGCCGTGCACTGTGCGGGCTGGATCTGAGCCTGGCCAAGGGCGATTTTGTGACCGTGATCGGCGGAAACGGGGCGGGCAAATCCACCATGTTGAACGCTATTTCAGGGGTGTTCCCGGTGGACGCGGGCTCCATCACCATTGATGGGGTCGAGGTGGCCCGCCTGCCGGAGTATAAGCGCGCGGCGTATCTGGGCCGCGTGTTCCAGGATCCCATGACCGGCACGGCGGCCAGCATGGGCATTGAGGAAAACCTTGCGCTGGCAATGCGCCGGGGCAAAACGCGGGGCCTGCGCTGGGGCATTACAAGCCAGGAGCGGGAGCAATTCCGCACCGAGCTCGCCACCCTGGGCCTGGGGCTTGAGGACCGCATGAACGCCAAGGTGGGCCTGCTTTCGGGCGGGCAGCGCCAGGCGCTCACCCTGCTGATGGCGACCCTGAAAAAGCCAAAGCTTTTGCTTTTGGACGAACACACCGCAGCGCTGGACCCCAAGACTGCCGCCAAGGTGCTGGAAATTTCGGCCAAGATCGTGGCCGAGCATGGGCTCACCACCCTGATGATTACCCACAACATGCGGGACGCCATCCAATACGGCAACCGCCTTATTATGATGCACGAGGGCCGGGTGATTTATGATGTGCAGGGCGAGGAAAAGCAAAAGCTGCACGTAAAGGATCTTTTGCAGAAATTTGAGCAGGTGAGCGGCAGCGAGCTGGCAAACGACCGCATGCTTCTGTCTTGAACAAAAAGGCCGCCGGTTTTTCCGGCGGCCTTTTTGCAATATTTCCGCTTTCAAAAACGTATAATAAACGTTGCCCACGCAAAACGGCGCGTGTTGTGCCGAAGCTGCGGATATGATATAATTGTAATATATAGTTGCGGCACTGTTTTTGAAAATGCTCCAGGCTGCCCAACTGAGGCGGCCTGGCCTTTTGAAAAGCCGCCGTGCCGCAAATAAAATATTTTGTGCAAGGCAGGTGACCCTGTGGCAAGATACGATGCGGTGCTGTTCGATGTGGACGGCACCCTGATCCACTCAAGCCCCGGCATTTTGGCGACCATGGAGCACACGTTCCGGGCAATGGGCATCGACCCCGCGATGGTCGATCTGACCCGGTACCTGGGGCCGCCCCTGCGGCAAAGCTTCGCAGAGCATTTTAAAAGCGAAGCGGAGATCGAGCGTATGGTGGGCATTTACCGGGAAGAATACCATAAGGCAGGCCGCCACAACTGCAGGCCGTTTCCCGGTGTGCGGGAGATGCTGGAGCAGCTCAGGGCAACGGGGGTGCGGCTTTATACCGCAACCTCCAAACCCACGGCGGTGGTGACCCCCATTTTGCAGGAGCAGGGCCTGGCCGGTTACTTTGCGTTTATCGGCGGCGCCAGCGAGGATAAAAGCGTGGACACAAAAACAGCGGTAGTGCGCACGGTGCTTGCCCGGCCGGAACTGGCGGGGCAGCGGGTGCTGATGGTGGGCGACCGCCGCGACGACATGGTGGGCGCGGCCGAGTGCGGTATTGACGCGGCGGCAGTGCTGTACGGCTATGGCAGCAGGGAAGAGCTCGCCCCGTTCCGGCCCGTGTTTGAGGCGGAAACCTGTGCGGACCTGACCGCTTACATCCTTACATAGTGTCACGATCAATCATTTAAATCATAAAAGCGACTAAAGGAGGCATTCCAATGGCCCAAAACAGACGGCGTTCTTCCGGCTCCGGCCTTACGCCCAAACAAAAACAGGCGGCTCTTGTGCTGGGGATCTGTGCCCTGGTGCTTATTATTACTATTTCCGTGGTGGCGGTGATCGTTTCCAAAGCGGGCAAAAACCCGGACTCCAGCAGTTCGGGCCCGGTTTCCGGCAGCACGTCCACCCCTGCGGTGGAAAACAATTTCAACCCCAGCCAATACGGCGATGCGGTGCTGGGCGAAACCGATGACGCGGGCAAGAGCTACATTGAGGAAACCATTTTTGTGGGGGACTCGAACACGGCCCGTTACTATCAAAACGGCCTGCTGGACCTGGACCATGTGGTGGCTTTGGACGGGTTGGGGATCCAGCAGCTCACCACCCAGAAGGACATCTATTTTAAGGGCGACGACACCGGGTACAGCATCCCCGAGGCGCTGGCCAAGATGAAGCCCCGCCGCATCATTGTGATGATGGGCACCAACAACACCGACGGCAGCATGTCTGCCAGCGACTTTGCGAGCAATTACAAAAGCGCGCTGCAGGCCATTCAGAGCGCTTATTCGTACTGCGATATCATTGTGGCGGCGGTGCCGCCCATCCCGCAGGCGCACGCGCAGTATCCGAATGTGAGCATGAGCACCATCAACGGCTTCAATGAGGCGCTGGCGCAGATGTGCTCCGAGAGCGGGTATAAATTCCTGAATATCACCGAAGTGCTGCTGGGCAGCGACGGTTACGGCAAGGCGAACTATTACCAGACCGACGACGTGCACCTGCGCAAGGACGGCCTTACCGCCATTATGGACTACGCGCGCACCCATGCGTACCTGGGCACCGAGGACCGCCGCCCGGATACCGCCAACATTCCCACCCGCCGCAAGGGCGGCGGCGACGGCACGGCGGTGCCCACCACCAAGCCGGACGACGACGAGAAGACCTATACCGCCCAGTACAATGTGGATCAAAAGGGCGGTACCCTGGAAAGCGGCGACCAGAAGGGCGTGACCAGCCTTACCTTTAAGGATGTGAAGAGCGCCGCCAGCATTACTGTGACGGCGAAACCCAACGATGGCTACGAGTTCGTGAAATGGAGCGATGGAAATACCAACGCAACCCGAACGGATAAGGACTTCAAGCAGAACATTAATGTGACCGCGGTGTTCAGCACCAAGCTGACCATGAAGATCAAGGAGGGAAGCTCCGGCACCATTACGCTGGGCGATACCCAGTACCTGCACATTGAACTGTCCGACAAGTCGGTGAACACCGACGGGGTGATCTGGACGCTGGACGGTACGGAGTTCAAACGCGGGGTGAGCTGCGGGGTGAGCCCGGAAAAAGAGGGCACCTTTACGGTAAAGGCCAGCCTTACCACCGGCGGCAAAACCTATACGGTGGAGTATAAGCTCACGGTGAAGCCGAAAGCGACGGCGGCGCCTACGCCGAAGCCAACGGAAACGCCGAAACCGGTAGTTCCTTCCATCAGCGGCCTCCCGAGCAGCGCAACTGTGGAAGTTGGAGGGGCGGTTACTCTTTCGGTGAGTGTTATTGATGCAGGCGAGGACAAAGTTTCCTGGTCGATGTCAGGGGGAGGGGAGTTTTCCACAACCACTGGGATTAGCACAACCTTTACCGCATTAAGGGAAGGAACCACCACCGTTACTGCCAGCGTTGCGGGAGGAAACTCTTTGACATGCACAATAACGATAAAGCCAGCGCCTGTACCTACTGACACTCCGGAACCGGAGCCAACCCCTGAAGGATAAACGCTGAAAAGAGCCATACGAGAAAAAGGCCGCTCGTCCAGGGGACGGGCGGCCTTTCAAAAGAGGAGACAATATGAAGCTTACGGTACTTGGCTGCGGCCGCTGGGGGACCTTTTTGGCCTGCTATCACAGCGAAAAAAACGATGTGCTGCTTTGGGGCCGCCCCGGCTCCAAAAGCTTTGCCGCCCTGCAGAGGGAGCGAAAAAACGCCTATTTGGCCCTGCCCCCCCAGCTGCGGTTAGAAAGCGAGCTTTCGGCCGCGCTGGCGTTTGCACAGGTGGTCATTATCTCGATCAGCGCCCAGCAGCTGCGCGATCTGGCGCGGCATATCGCCCGGTTCGACGTGACCGGCAAGACGTTTATTTTGTGCATGAAAGGCATCGAGGTCGACAGCGGCAAGCGCCTGACGCAGGTGTTCTGTGAAGAGGTGCGCCAGCCGGTGGGCCTGGCCGTGTGGGTGGGCCCGGGCCATGTGCAGGATTTTTCAGCGGGGATCCCCAACTGCATGGTGGTGGATTCAGCGGACCCGGCTACCACGGACTTTATCGTGGAGCATTTGAACAGCGATTTGATCCGCCTGTATAAAGGGCGCGATCTGATTGGAACCGAGGTGGGTGCGGCGGCCAAAAACGTGATTGGGATCGCTGCCGGCATGCTGGATGGCGCCGGTTACTCCAGCCTGAAAGGAGCCCTGATGGCGCGCGGCGCACGGGAGATCGCCCGCCTGATCCGGGCCATGGGCGGCAACGAGCTTTCGGCCTATGGCCTGTGCCACCTGGGCGATTACGAGGCGACGCTCTTTTCTGCCCACAGCCATAACCGCCGTTTCGGCGAGAGCTTTATCAAGGGGGAGCCCTTTGACCAGCTGGCCGAGGGAGCATCCACCGTAAAAGCCCTGGTCTGTTTGGGAAAAGAATATGAGGTTGATCTTCCGATCTGCCGCACAGTGTATGGAATGCTGTACGAGAAGCGAAGCGCCGCCGAAGCGCTGCCCAGCCTGTTCAGCCGCACGGTGAAAGGCGAATTTGATTATTGAACGGCACAGTGTGAACCAAACGCCTTCCGCGCACATAAAGTGGTGCAAGGGAGGCGTTTGCTTATGCTAGAAATTTTAGACAGCGTCGGTGTGTCCAGTATTGATATCCTGGGCCAGGACGACGTGACCGACGGCAGCGTGGATTACTACGATTTTGATTGGGGCGAAGCGGTAGAGGTGGATGAGGCCACCATCTTTGCAGGCTGCGCCGGTAACTCTGATACCACGCCCTATCACTGTTCAGACCCCTGCGACAACTGGCCCGGCCCCTGCAACCCAGATCCTGACCCTGATCCTGACCCCGATCCTGACCCCGATCCTGACCCGTGCCCTGACCCGTGCCCTGATCCGTGTCCGGACCCGTGCCCGGACCCTGATCCGTGTCCATGTCCGGAGCCCTGCCCGCCCTGTCCCTGCCCCTGCCCCTGCCCAGACCCCGAACCCCAGCCGGGGCCCTGCACCGGGTGTGAGGACCAGCAGGAGCTGCCCAACGACAGTGCAGATTACGAAATCATCGACATTTGACCTGCAAAAAAGCAGGGCCCGCATAAAAAAGCGGGCCCTGCTTTTATTGGCCTTTAAGGTGATGTTTGAAAAACCGCACGCGCAAAAAGGTCCGCGCCGGTTTTGAGGGGGAAGAGCAGGGCGCAAGACGCTTGACGAACGGCCCGCAATAAGGGATAATAGAACGGACGATAAAAAAGGGGGAATTGACCCATGGCATATTACAATTGCCTGCTGCTCGACGTGGACGGCACCCTGCTGGATTTTGAAGCCGCAGAGCACAAGGCGTTTATGGAAACGATGGAGCATTTCGGCCTGCCTGCCGCCAATGAAACATTGGAAATATACCTTGACATCAACAAGGGCCTTTGGGCAGCGCTGGAAAAAGGGCAGATCAAACGGGACAGGCTGGTGGTGCAGCGCTTTGCGCGGCTGCTCGAGGCGCTGGACAAGCAGGGAAACGCGGCGGAGATGAACCGCTGGTATCTCGACCAGCTGGGCACCCACGCCGACCTCATGCCGGGCGCGCTGGAAGCGGTGGCGGAACTGGCCGAAACGGCTACCCTGGCGGTGGTGTCCAACGGGGTGGAGCACGTGCAGCTCAGCCGCCTGAAGGCTTCCGGCCTGGATCAATATTTGGACGGTGTGTTCGTTTCGGAGCGCGTGGGAGCCGAAAAACCGGGCCGCCGCATTTTTGAGACCGCACTGCGGCAGCTCGGCATTGAGAACCGGGGCAAGGTCCTGGTGGTGGGCGACAGCCTGACGGCCGACATTCAGGGCGGCCAGAATGCCGGGCTAGCGACCTGCTGGTGTGATTTTAAAGCGGCGGAGGACGCGCCGCAGCCGGCGCCCACCCATGTGATCCGCTCCTGGCCGGAGCTTTACCAGATCGTGATGGAACCGGACGAGCTGGAAAACCTGGGAAATAAAAACCGCAAACATCAATTTGAACAAGTGGAAAGAACGGAACAATAAGTTATGCTGTTATCCCTACAAAATTTAGGTAAGAGCTTTGGCGATACCGTGGTGTTGCAGAACATCGACGCCACTGTGGAAAAGGGCGAGCGCATTGGCATCGTGGGAGAGAATGGGGCGGGCAAGACCACCCTGCTGAAAATGCTCTGCGGCGAGTATACGCCGGACGAAGGCGAGCTGCAGTTCACACGGGGCGTGAGCCTTGGATATCTGGAACAGAACAGCGAGCTGGACCCAAAGCAGGATGTGTACGGCGAGATGCGCCGGGCGTTCAGCCCGGTGCTGGACGCCATGGCCCGAATGCAGTTGCTGGAAAACAAATTGGAGCATGCCCCCGCAGATGAAGCTTTGCTGGAAGAGCACGCGCGCCTTTCGGCCGTCGTCGATGCCGCCGATGGTTATAACATGGACGTACAGATCAAAAAGGTGCTCAGCGGCATGGCCTTTGGCCCCGAAACCTACAGCAAGAGCGTGGCCGTGCTCTCGGGCGGCGAGCACACCCGCCTGCGGCTGGCAAAGCTGCTGCTGCAAAGGCCGGATCTTTTGATCCTGGACGAGCCCACCAACCACCTGGACTTTGCCACAATGGAGTGGCTGGAAAACTATTTGAAGGCGTATCCCGGGGCGGTGCTGGTGGTAAGCCATGACCGCTATTTCCTGGATGCGGTGTGTACCCGGATGTGGGAGGTGGAGGATCAGGGCCTCACCAGCTATAAAGGCAATTTTTCGGCTTATCTGCCGCAAAAAGAGGCGGCGGAAGCGCTGCAGCAAAAGCAGCACGACGCCGACGTGGCCAAGGCCCAAAAATTGGAGGATTACATTGCCCGCAACCTGGTGCGGGCTTCCACCACCAAGATGGCCCAGAGCCGCCGCAAGCAGCTGGAAAAACTGGAAATCACCGAGGCGCCCCGCTCCGGCCCGCAGGAGCTGAAATTCCGCTTTGAATTTGACGTGACCCCCTACAACGAGCTGCTTACCCTGAAAAGGCTGGCGATAAAGATCGGGGAGCGGACCCTGTTGGAGCCCTTTGATCTGCAAATTCTGCGGGGGGAGCGGCTGGTGATTGCAGGGCCAAATGGCGCAGGAAAATCCACGCTGCTGCAGGTGCTGGACGGCAGGCGGCGGCCCAGCGGCGGCATGGTGCGGCTTGGCGCGGGCGCCAAAGCAAGCATTTTTGAACAGCAGCAGCTGCGCCGGGGCGGCCGTGTGATCGACGCGATCTGGGACAAATGGCCCCGTTTTACCGAGCTGGAGGTGCGCAGCCACCTGGCGCGTTTTGGCTTCAAGGGGGAGGATGTGTTCAAGCCCGGCTCCGCGCTCTCGGGCGGCGAGCTTGCAAGGCTGCGCTTTGCAGAGATCGTGCTGGAGCGCCCGAACCTCATGTTCTTGGACGAGCCCACCAATCACCTGGACATCTACACCCGTGAAAGCCTGACCCAGGCCCTGATGGATTACGAAGGGACCCTGCTGCTTGTCACCCATGACCGCTATTTAATGAACAGCCTGGCCTGCCCGATCCTGTATATCGAGGAGGGGCGGGCGGCTCTTTATGAAAGCTACGAAAAGCTGATGGCGCGAAACAGCGCGGCGGCGGACGAGGCGCCCAAAGCGGCTGAGGAAAAAGGCCAGGGGGGCAAAGCCGCTTATGGAAAAGAGCAGCGCCGCCGCAAAGCGGAGCTGCGGGCCCGCCTGAAAGCAGTGGAGGAGGAGATCGAGCAGTTGGGCGCGCATCTGGTGGAGCTGGAAAACGAGATCAACAGCCCGGAGGTGCTGCGGGACCACCTTCTTCTGCGGGAAAAATGCGACGAGCTGGACGACGGCCGGTTCCACCAGCAGGAGCTGTTCAGCGAGTGGGAAAAACTGCTGGAGGAGCAGGAGCAATACGAACAGGACGAAGAAATTTAGCAGGGTCGGCAAAAAAGAACCCCCGGCAGGCAGAATTGCCTGCCGGGGGTTCTTTTTGGTCAAAGCTGTTCCGCGGGAACCTTGGCGGAAGCGGGGAAAAGCAGGCGGACGGTGGTGCCCACCCCCGGCGTGCTTTCCAGCTCCACCTGGGCGTGATGGAAGGCCGCGCCATGCTTTACGATCGAGAGGCCCAGCCCGGTGCCGCCGATCTCTTTGGAGTGGCTTTTGTCCACCCGGTAAAAACGCTCAAACACGCGGGCATGGTGCTCGGGCGGGATACCGATCCCGGTGTCGCTCACGGTGAGCACTGGCCCCCGCACATCGGTGCCGGCCCACAGCTCCACGCTGCCGCCAGGGCGATTGTATTTGATGGCGTTTTCGCACAGGTTAAAGACCATCTCATCCAAAATGGCGGCAACCCCCTGGATCCATACAGACCCGCCCTGTACCGCCAGCTGCACATTCTGTGCCCGGGCGGCAGGGGCCAACTGATCGGCGGCCCGCCGCAGGCAGGCCAGCAGGTCCACAGGCTGGGGCTTTTCCAGCACCGAATCCTCATCCAGTTGGGAAAGGCGCAGAATGTCCTGTACCAGTTGGATCAAACGCTGGGATTCATCGTAGATCTTGCCCGCAAAATGAGGCACGTCGCCGGGCGGGACCAGGCCCCCGCGCATGATCTCGGCAATTCCGGAAATAGAGGTGAGAGGGGTCTTGAGCTCGTGGGAAACATTGGCGCTGAACTCCCGGCGCAGGGCCTCGCGCTGCTGCTGCTCGGTCACATCCACCAATACCAGAACGGTGCCCGCCAGCTGGTCGCCCTGAAAAACAGGATTTGCAAACAGCTGGCACTGCCTTCCATGTAAAGGAATAAGGCTTTCCACGTGGTCGCCGCTCAGCGCCTGGCGCACGGGCTGGCCGAATTCCTCGCACAAGCCCAGCTCCAGCGCGTTTTTTCCGGTGGGCGGAGAGGAAAGGTTCAAAAGGCGCGCAGCACCGGAATTGTGCGACAGCACGCTGCCGGCGGCGTCCAGCACCAGAAAGCCCTCCTGCATGTTTTCGGTGATCGTCTCGAATTGCTGCTGCTGGCGCTGAAGCTCCTGCATCTGGCTTTTGATCTGCCGCTTTTGGTGGGCCAGGCGGCGCAGCAGCGGCGCCAGCTCTTCGTAGGGGGCCTGGCTTGGCTGGGGATGCTCCAGGTCGATTTCGTTTAAGGGGCGGGTGAGCCTGCGCGAGAGCCTGTAAGCGTAAAGCCCTGCCAAAACGGCGGTAAGGGCCAGCACCATGAGCATGGGCTGGATCAGGCTGAGCAGCAAGGCAAAGCCGGTATACTGTGTGCTGGATACCCGCAGAACATTGCCGTCGGAAAGGAGGAGGGCGCAGTTGATGGTTTTTTTGTCCAGCGTTTTTGAGTAGCGCACGCTGCGGCCCGCCTGCCCGGCCAAAGCCTGCTGTACCTCCTGGCGGTCGGCGTGGTTTTCCAGCCCGGCCGGATCGGCAGTGGTGTCGAACAATACGCTTCCGTCCGGGGCGATGAGGGTCAGGCGGTTGCCGCCGGCGCCCGCCTGACGCAGATATTCGCTGCCGCCGGACACGGCGCCGGGGGCAAGGTAAGCGAGCTCCTGCCCCAATTCATCGGCAAGGCGGTTTTCAAAGTAGGGGAACAGGATCGCGGTAAAAAACGCCAGGCTTACCGCCAGCGAGGCGAGCGTTACCAGAAGGATGGACTGGAAAATACGTTTTGTCATGGCCCGCCCTCCCGGATCCGGTAGCCGGAGCCGCGCACGGTTTCAATGCAGTTGCCGCACCCGCCCAGCTTTTGGCGCAGGGTACGCACATGCACGTCCAGGGTGCGGCTTTCAGCGTCGAAGGTATAGCCCCAGATATCCCGCAGAAGCTGTTCGCGGGTAAAAACGATCCCCGGGGCCTGGATCAGCAGGCAGAGCAGCTCAAACTCCTTATGGGTAAGCGTTACCTCCTGGCCGTCCGCCATGACCCTGTGGCGGGCAGGGCAGACGGTGAGCCCGCCCACCCGATATTCCTCGGCCTCGCTTTCCGGCTTTGCACGGCGCAGCAGGGCGTTCACCCGGGCGATCAGCTCCATCATGCCAAAGGGCTTTGGAACATAATCGTCGGCGCCGCTGTCCAGCCCCAGCACCCGGTCGTATTCGCTGCCCTTCGCGGTGAGC
>NZ_DBGCTQ010000105.1:0-19771 GCF_048388525.1 Allofournierella sp.
GTGCATCCCAAAACCCGTTTGTGGACGTTTTGTTCAATTTGATGCATAAAAAGGCAAAAATAGCCAGTCAATAGTGGATTATTGTCTAACTTTTGTGTACTTTTGTAACAATTTCCGTCGCTTTGACAAAAATTTAATGGGTGGAATAGGGCAAGCCTCCAAACTTTTTGAAAGCCCCTTGCGGCGTTTTTTTGAATATGATAAACTTTCGTCAATGAATTAGTTAATCCACTGGACAAACAAATTGACGCCAGACAAGACAGACGCTTGGGGCGGCAAAAACAATTCACAACAGGCGGCCGGGGAGGGAAAAGAATGGAGCTGGTCAACCAACAAATGATCCGCGCGGGCAACCTGAAGCAGATCTATCATTTGATCGATCAGAACCTGAGCATTTCCCGGGCAAAGCTGGCCAAAATCACAAAACTGAGCAAGACCACGGTCTCTTCCCTGGTGGACGAGCTGATCGCGGGGGGCTATGTGGTGGACTGCGGAACCGGCGACACCCCGGGCCAAGGCCGCAAGCCCAACATCCTGCATGTGAACGGGAAGGAAAACCTGGTGGGGGTCATCAGCTGGCGGCGCGCGCGGCTGGATATTGCCCTGGTGCGGGCGGACAGCCAGGTGGTGCTGCGGGAGCAGGTGCCACTGACCGAGGGCGAGGACGGGGTGGAAAAGATCCTGCGCGCCTTTTTTGAGATGGTGCTGCCGGCGGTGGGCCGCGCCCGCCTGATGGGTGTGTGCATCGTGGTGCCCGGCATTGTGGACAGCGAGCAAAAGCGCATCCTTTCCACCGTGATCGGGGTGAGCATGCAGGACCCGGCGGTGGAGCGGCTGGCCGAGGGCCTGCGGGACTACCCGCTGTGTATTTTGAACGACACCGCGTGCTTTGCCTACGCGGAGAGCACCTTCACCCGGATTCAGGAACCGTTTTTTGCCTACATCAACGTGAGCAAGGGCGTGGGCGCCTGCCTGTTTGCAGAGGGAAAAATGCTGCGGGGCGCGGGGGCGATGGCCACCCAGTTCGGGCATTTTTCCATTGACCGGAGCGGGCCGGAATGCCCCTGCGGAAACCGGGGATGCCTGGAGCGCATCGTGGGGGAAAACGCCCTGGCAGAGCGGGCCGCGGCCTGCGGGCTGGACACCGAGCTGTGGGGCGGCCGGCGGCTTTTATACAGCGACGTGGGCCGCCTTGCCCAGGGGGGCAACCCCTTTGCACGCCAGGCGATCCGGGAGCTGGCAAGGGATCTTGCCTACGGCATCAGCAACCTGATCAGCGTGTTCAACCCGGCGCTCATTATCATTGGAGGCACGGGGGTAAACCTGGGGCCGGCGTTTTTGAGCGACATCCGGGCGGCGCTGGCCCACATGGGCTTTCAGGAATTCGTGAGCCGCGTGGAGCTGCGGTACAGCCAGCTGGGGCTGGATTCGGAGCTGACCGGCGCGGCCCAGTATTTTATCGATCATCACTACGATTTTATGGGCCGGCAGCGCGGGCAGCTGTTCCTGCGGTGAAGCGCCCCCGAGCAGAAAGGCGGTATTAAAGATGGAAAAACGGATCGTTGGCGTGAATTCAAACTGCTACCACGGCTACACCATTGAGCAGGCGCTGGACAGCATTGCGGGGGCCGGCTTTCATTATGTGGAGCTGACCGCCACCAAGGGCTGGACCGAGCATGTGTTCCCGGACCAGAGCTTTGAGCGGCTGTGCGGAGTGAAGGACCGGATGGAGCGGCTGGGGCTTGTGCCCTTTTCCATGAGCGGCCACTGCAACCTGATGGACCCCGCCCGCCTGCCGGACTTTGTGATGAACATGCGGCTGGCAAACTTTTTTGGGTGCGATTACATTGTTTCCTCCATCGGCGAGGCGCACCTTGCCGACAACGCCACCGCGGGCAATGAGCTGCTGGCAGAGAACATCCGCGGGCTTGTGCCGAGCCTGGAAAAATACGGCCTGACCCTGGTGCTGGAGCTGCACGGCGAGCATGCCACCGGCAGCGTGATGAAAGAGATCGTGCGGCTGGTGGGCAGCGAGCGGGTGAAGATCAATTACGACACCGCCAACTGCGTTTTTTACGGAGGCGTGGACGCCGCGAAGGATGTGGACACCTGCATGGCCGACATCGCCTACCTGCACCTGAAGGACAAGGCGGGGGCGCGCAGCGACTGGGACTTCCCCGCCCTGGGCCAGGGCTATGTGGACTTTGAGACCATTTTTAAAAAGCTCGCGGCCGCGCAGAACAACGCCCCCTTCAGTGTGGAGATCGAGTTCACCCAGGCCGGCCCGAAAGACCTGGCCGAGATCGACGCCGCGGTGCGCGCTTCGGCCGAATACCTTACGGCCCACGGCTTTGCCCTGTGAGGCCCCGGCCCGCGCGGCGGGCCGCTGAAAGACCGCTTCCGGCGCGGGGGCACGCCCCGCGCAGAAGATACACTTATTAGGAGGGAAACACACAATGAAAAAGATCCTTGCACTGGCCTTGGCTGCCGCCCTGGCGCTGAGCCTGGCCGCCTGCGGCGGCGCAACGTCCGCCCCCGCTTCCACTCCGGCTTCCCAGCCCGCATCCGCCCCGGCCTCCACTCCGGCCAGCGAGCCGGCCAAGGCCGACCTGACCTTCGGCTATATCGCCTACGATATGTCGGATATCTGGAACGAGTACTCCGCCCGCGCTTTTGAATACGCGGCCGAGCAGAACGGCGTGAAGACCGTGGTGCTGGACTCGAAGAACAGCCTGGAGGAATCCATCACCGCCATGGAGTCCCTGATCCAGCAGGGCGTGGACGGCATCTCGATCTTCCCCATCTCCACCGAGCAGGGCGCCCAGCTGGTGAAGATGGCCAACGAGGCCGGCATCCCCGTGACCGTTGAGAACTTTGCCATGGACGGCCTGGAAGACCCGGGCGATTACATCGCCTCTGTGGCCTGCGAGTACGACAAGATCGGCGAGGCCGCCATCAAGTGGATCGCCGAGCAGAAAGAGGGCGCCAAGATCTTCTTCTGCGCGGGCCAGGAGGGCGCCGGCGTGTACGAGAAATACCAGGAGGGCGTGGATCGCGCCCTGGCCGAGCTGGGCGACAAGGTGGAGATCGTTTCCACCCTGCACGCCGACTGGCTGACCGATAAGGCCTACAACGTGACCACCGACCTGATCAGCTCGGGCACCGAGTTCGACTACATCTTTGCCAACAACGACATGATGGCCCAGGGCTGCTACCAGGCCCTGAAGGACGCCGGAAAAGAGGCGCCCATCGTTTCTACCGGCGGCTCACCGGACGGCTACCAGATGCTGCAGGACGGCATTGAGGCCGCCAACATGACCGCCCCCGTGTCGATCCAGGGCGTGAAGACCTTCCTGAACCTGTATGGCAAGGTGGCCGAGGGCAAGGACCCGGCCGAGAAGTTCACCGCCCTGCCCGTGATCCCCGTGGCTGCCGGCGACACCAGCAGCTACATCGCCTGGGACGACTACGCCGCTGCCTACGAGTACCTGAGCAAGGGCTGAGCCCCTTGCGCGACTGACACAGCTTTGTGACCCGCCGGCCGGTCTCGGCAAGGGGGAAAGGGCCCTTTGCCCGCCCCCGCGCCGGGCTGCCGGCGGGGTTTTGCTGCGGTGCAGCAAAGAACGATATTGCCATAAACCGCTGCGCCGGGCCCCCCTGGGGAGGCACAGCGAATGAACACTGATTGGACGGGGAAGGTGAGAGCAGCCATGACGATCGACTACGGGAACAAACGGCCGGTGATCTCGATGCGGGACATCACCAAGGAGTTCTCCGGCGTGTGGGCGCTGTCCGGCATCACGTTCGACGTTTATGCCGGCGAGGTGCACTGCCTCGTGGGAGAGAACGGCGCCGGGAAATCCACTTTGATGAAGGTGTTGTCGGGCGCGTATACGCCCACGGACGGCGCCATCCAGGTGGACGACAAGGTCTATGAAAAGCTGGACCCCAATCTCTCGAAAGAGCTGGGGATCAACATCGTGTACCAGGAAAACGACCTGGTGCCCAGCATGGATGTGGTGGAAAACATCTATGTGGGCAGCGAAAAAACAAAGGGATTCGGCCTGATCGACCGGAAGGCGATGGCCGACGAGACCAAAAAGCAAATGGACGAGCTGGGCATCAGCCTGCCGCTGGGCACCCGGATCGAGAATCTCTCGGTGTCGGACCAGCAGTTCGTGAAAATACTGAAGGCGCTTTCGGTGCAGCCAAGGGTGCTGATCATGGACGAGCCCACGTCCATGTTCAACGTGGAGGATGCGGCCAAGGTGCTGGAATTGACCAAGAGGATCACGGAAAAGGGCATCGGCATCATTTATATCTCGCACTTTTTGAACGAGGTGGTGCAGATCGCCGACCGCATTACCGTCATCCGCGACGGCGCGGTGGTCCGTACATATACAAATGAAAACCGCGACACACCCATTACCACCATCACCCAGGACATGGTGGGCCGGCCGGTGGACATGTTTTACGACAAGGAGCGGCACCCTGTGGGCGAGGTGATGCTGGAGGTGAAGGACCTGCAGCTGACCAAGGACAGCCCGAAGATCAGCTTTTCGGTGCGCCGGGGCGAGATCGTGGGCTTTTCGGGCATGGTGGGTTCGGGACGCACCGAGATGGTGCGCGCGCTGGTGGGCGCGGATTCCTGCCACGCAAAGCAGGTGCTGGTGAATGGCAGGGAGGTGCAGATCAAAAGCCCGGCCGACAGCATCCGGGCGGGGTTTGCCTTTATCACTGAGGACCGGCAGAAGCTGGGGCTGATCCTGCACGCCAGCGTGGTGGAGAACGCCACCATTCTGGGGCTGCGGGAAAAGATCAGGGGCTTTTTTGTGAACGTGAAAAAATTCCCGCCCCTGATTGAGCCGCTGGTGAAAAAGCTGCGGATCAAGACCCCCAGCGTGTGGACCGAGGCGGTGTACCTTTCGGGCGGCAACCAGCAAAAGGTAGTGCTGGCAAAATGGCTGTACGCCGAACAGGACATTTACATTTTTGACGAACCCACCCGAGGCATCGACGTGAACGCCAAGGCGGAGTTTTACAAGCAGATGAGTGAGCTGACAAAGCAGGGCAAGTGCATCATCATGATCAGCTCGGACATGCCGGAACTGATCAGCATGAGCGACCGGGTGCTGGTGGTGCGGGACGGCGCCATCGACTGTGAGCTGACCGGAGAGCAGATCAATGAGCAGGAGATCATCAAACAAGCGTTAGGAGTGAAGAAAAATGGCAGATAAGAAGCCTTCCCTGGCAAAAAAGCTGCTGCGGGACCAGCGCACGCTGCTTGCCATCGTGATCGTGGCCATTGTGGTCATCGTTTCGTGCATCAACCCCAAATTCATCGGCATCGGCAATATCATCACCATTTTCCAACAGATCAGCGTGCTGGGTATTTTGACCATGGCCATGAGCATGCTGCTGATTTCGGGTGGGATCGACCTTTCCATCGGCAACATCATGGTGCTGAGCGGCGTGGTGATGTATGTGGCGCTGGACAACGGCATGCCCACAGCCGTGGCCGTGCTGGGAGGGCTTTTGACCGGCGCTTTGTGCGGGCTGCTGAACGGCGTTGTGATCGCCAAGAGCAAGTGTATCCCACTGGTTATCACCCTGGGCTCCAGCAAGGTGTTCTACGGCATCGCGCTCACCATCTCGGGCGGGCGGATCATGAACTTCGGCGGCGTGTTCGACGGCCTGAAAACCAAGCTGTTCGGCCTGTTCCCGGTGATGCTGCTGGTGCTGCTGGCCATGACCCTGCTGGCCTTTGGAATGATGAACTACACCAAGTTCGGCCGGCGGGTGGTGGCGCTGGGCGGCAACGAGAAAAACGCCTTTCTCTCGGGCATCAACGTGACCCGGTACAAGATGGCCGTATATGCCATCTCGGGCGTGTTCTGCGCCATTGCCAGCATCATCTTTGTGGCCCGGATCGACTCGATCACCTCCAACGCGGGCACCAACTACGAGACCAACGCCCTGGCCGCGGCCATTATTGGCGGCGTGACCTTTGACGGTGGCAAGGGCACCATTGGCGGCGCATTCCTGGGCTGCCTGCTGATGGGCGTGATCAGCAACGCCATGAACATTTTGGGCGTGGACAACAACGTGCAGACCATTGTGACCGGCGTGATCATTGTTGCGGCGGTGGTGCTGAGCAACCTGAACAACCTGAAAAAGAAATAAGCGCCTGAAAAGGAGTGGAACCTTTGGTACGAGCAGCGATCATCGGCGCGGGGTTTATGGGCAGGACCCACCTCGCCGCCTACAAAACGATGGACAACGCACAGGTGACCGCCGTGTGCGATCTGAACGAGGAGCAGGGCCGGGCGCTGGCGGCCGAGGCCGGCTGCCCCTGGTACCCGGACGGCGGGGCCATGCTGGAAAAGGCCCAGGTGGACGTGGTGGACATCTGCCTGCCCACCTTTTTGCACGAGCAGTACGCGCTGCTGGCCGCCGCCCACAAAAAGCATATCCTGTGTGAAAAGCCGGTCACCCTGGAGCTGGAAGCCTTTGACCGGATGGCGGCGGCCGCCGAAAAGGCAGGGGTGCAGTTTGCGGTGGGCCAGGCGGTGCGCTTTTGGCCGGAATACGTGAAGGCAAAGGAGCTGTACGACGCGGGGGCCTTTGGCAGGGTGAAATACGCCCGGGCCAGCCGCCTTTCGGTGCACCCGGCCTGGAGCGAGTGGTACCGCCGCCCGGAGAACAGCGGCGGGGGGCTGTTTGACCTGCACCTGCACGACGTGGATTACCTGTGCAGCCTGTTTGGGCGGGTGAAGACCGTGTACGCGGTGGGGCAGAAAAACGAGGTGGGCTGCTGGAACCACGTGGCCTCGGCCCTCACGTTTGAAAACGGGGTCAAGGCGGTGGCAGAGGGCGTGATCGAGATGCCCCAGGGCTTCCCCTTTACCATGGAGCTGACCATTGCGGGCGAAAAGCAGGGCATGAACTACCGCATGCGGGCGGGCCGCAACCTGGAGGACGTGGCCAGCGCGGTGCGGGAGAGCTGGCTGTACGGCGTGGGCGAGGAGGCCCAGCCCCTGGACATCGACCCCTACGACGCATACACCGCCGAGCTGACACATTTTGTGGACTGCATCGACGCGGGGAGGCCCATCACGGCCATCACGCCCGCCGAGGCGCGGCATGTGCTGCGGGTGATCCTGAGCATCCGGGAGTCGCTGGAGACGGGCCGGCCGGTGGAGCTGTGAGGGCGGCCGCGCGCTTTGCGGCAGAAAAGGAGGGCATTTTATGAAACAGGGGATCAGCCTGTTTTCGTTTGCGGAGGACGTGGACCTGAAATGGGCCTTTGAACACGCAAAAAAGGCCGGGTACGACGGGGTGGAGCCGGTGCTGGGCGAGGGGGGCTACCTGACCCCGGAAACCCCGGAGCGGGAGATCCTGGCCATGCGGCGCATGGCGGAGGACATGGGGCTTGCCATTCCCAGCGTGGGGGTGTGGAGCCTGTGGGAGAACAATCTCGTTTCCGACAGCGAGGCCACCCGGCGCAGGGCGCTGGGCATTGTGCAAAAGCAGATCGAGGCCGCGCACCTGCTGGGGGCCGACACCATTCTGGTGGTGCCGGGCTACGTGGGGTGCGAGTTTGCGTCGAAGCCCGAAAAGATCCGGTACGACGTGGCCTATGCGCGCAGCCAGGAGGCCCTGGCGCGCCTTGCGCCCGAGGCGGCGGCGGCCGGGGTGGCGATCGGCATTGAGAACGTGTGGAACCGGTTTTTGCTCTCGCCGGTGGAGACCGCCCGCTTTCTGGACGAGATCGGCTCGCCCTGGGTGGGGATGTACCTGGATGTGGGCAACACCGTGTACATCGGCTACCCCGAGCAGTGGGTGGAGATCCTGGGCAAGCGGATCAAAAAGCTGCACATGTGCGATTACCGGTTTGACCAGGCGGGCATCGGCGCCTTTGTGGACCTGTTTGCCGGGGACGTGGATTTTGAGGCGGTGGCAAGGGCCGTGGCCGCCATCGGCTACGACGACTACATCACCCTGGAAATGCTGCCCAATTACAAGAGCTGCCCCGAGCTGAGCCTGTATTCCAACAAGCACGGCATGGACCGCATTGCGCGGCTGATCGCAGAGGCCAGAGGGTGAAGGCGCTCTCTCTACAACGAACATTTGTGGAAAAATGCGGCCCCGCCCCTTTTTAATTTCGACTGACCGGGCGACTGTTAAGGATGTACCCAGGCAGGCCGCAAAATGTGAAGAAAAGAAGAATCCCCCACTCCGGCGAGAAGGCCGGGGCGGGGGGATTCTTTTTTCATTCCAAAAGGTAGGCGCCGTTACAGCAGGTGCACCGCCACGATCAGGCCCGCGAACACGATGGAGACCATGCTGGTGAGCTTGATGAGGATGTTGATGGAGGGGCCGGAGGTATCCTTGAAGGGGTCGCCCACGGTGTCGCCCACAACGGCGGCCTTGTGGCAGTCGCTGCCCTTGCCGCCGTGCTTGCCGCCCTCGATGTACTTTTTGGCGTTGTCCCACGCGCCGCCGGAGTTCGCCATCATGACGGCCAGAACAAAGCCGGTGACGGTGGTGCCGGCCAAGAGGCCCGCCACGCCGTTCACGCCCAGCAAAAGGCCCACCAGGATGGGCACGATCACCGCGATGAGGGCAGGGGCCAGCATGAGCTTTTGCGCGCTGCGGGTGCACATATCCACACAGGCGGCGTAGTCCGGCTCGGCTTTGCCCTCCATCAGGCCCACGATGCTCTTGAACTGGCGGCGGACCTCCACCACAATGCTCTGGGCGGCCTTGCCCACCGCGTCCATGGTGAGGGCCGCGAACAGGAAGGGCAGCATGCCGCCGATGAACAGGCCGATCAGGGTGGTGGGGTTGGTGATGGAGAGATCCAGCACCATGTCCGGGCGGATCTGGTGCACCTTGTCGATGTAGCTGGCGATCAGGGCCAGCGCGGTGAGCGCCGCCGAGCCGATGGCAAAGCCCTTGCCGGTGGCCGCGGTGGTGTTGCCCAGGGAATCCAGCGCGTCGGTGCGCTGGCGGACCTGGGCGGGCATGTGGGTCATCTCGGCAATGCCGCCCGCGTTGTCGGCAATGGGGCCGTAAGCGTCGGTGGCGAGGGTGATGCCCAGGGTGCTCAGCATGCCCACCGCGGAAACGCCCACGCCGTAAAGGCCCATGTTGAAATCGGCCGAGCCGCCCGCGCAGAAGTAGCTTACCAGCACCGAGATGCCCACGATCACCACAGGAGCCACGGTGGACAGCATGCCCAGCGACAGGCCGCTGATGATGACGGTGGCGCTGCCGGTCTCGCTGGAGGAGGCCAGCTTCTGGGTGGGCTTATAGGTATCGGAGGTGTAATATTCGGTGATGGCGCCGATGGCTACGCCCGCCACCAGGCCGCTGATCACGGCGATGAACACACCGGTGGCGTGCTCGGCGGGAAGCAGGGCGTGCACCGCAAACCAGGCGCACACCGCGATCAGCGCGCTGCTGATGTAGGTGCCGGTGCGCAGGGCGGTGAGCAGGTTTTTCTGGCTGGCGCCCTCCTTGGTCTTTACGAAGAAAGAGCCCGCGATGCTGCAGATGACCCCCAGCGCCGCAAGCAGCATGGGCACGCCCACGCCGTTGATGCCAAAGCCCGCGGCCACGGCCAGCGCGCTGGTGGAAACGATGGAGCCCACGTAAGACTCATACAGGTCGGCACCCATGCCGGCCACGTCACCCACGTTATCGCCCACATTGTCGGCGATGACGGCGGGGTTGCGGGGGTCGTCCTCGGGGATGCCGGCCTCCACCTTGCCCACAAGGTCGGCGCCCACGTCGGCCGCTTTGGTGAAGATGCCGCCGCCCACACGGGCGAACAGAGCCATGCTGGAAGCGCCCATGCCGAAGGTAAGCATGTTGCTGGTGATGTTCTGGATCAGAAGATCGGCGGTGGCCACGGGGGCCACTGTGGTGTACCAGAACTTGAGGAAAAAGTACCAGATGGAAAGGTCCAGAAGGCCCAGGCCCACCACGGTGAAGCCCATGACGCTGCCCGCGGAAAACGCCACCCGCAGGCCCTTGTTCAGGCTGTTCTGGGCGGCGTTGGCGGTGCGGCAGTTGGCCATGGTGGCCGTTTTCATGCCGATGAAGCCGGACAGGCCGCTGAAAAAGCCGCCTGTGATAAAGGCAAACGGGGTGAAAAAGCTTAAAAAGCCCGCGGCAGCCATGGCCAGCAGCACGCAGAACACCACCGCAAAAAAGATGCCCACGCCCTTATACTGGCGTTTCAGGTAGGCGGTGGCGCCGTTGCTCACCGCGCCCGAGATCTTTGCCATTTCCGGCGTGCCCACGGGCTGCTTTTTGACCCGCGCGAACATCACGGCCGCAAAGACCAGCGCGATCACAGAACCCAGCGCCACAAAATACATTGCATACATTGCGTTCATTCGAATTGTTCCCTCCTTCTAAATACCAAGAGGAAGCAAAGCACGGCGCAGGGGCGCGAAACGGCAGCGCCGCCCTGCGCATCGGGCTTTTTTCCTCATCGTAATTTTCATTATAGACCCGCCGCATGCCAACGGCAAGAGGATTTGTAAAATTGTGTGCATTGTTTGTATAATCAGCTGGATTTTGTTCCAAAACGCTGAAATTTTCCATCAATCCGTGGAAATTCAGAAACTTTTAACACCCCAGCCACGGGTTGTGCTATGATATGGATACCATAATATAGTATAGTAAAGTGCAAAATCAGAACCAAAAAGGGGGCGGAATTCATGACAAAAGGCCTTGTGCTGGCGGGCGGCGGCGCCCGGGGAAGCTATCAGGTGGGGGTGTATAAAGCGCTGCGGGAGCTGGGATGGAACCCCGGCGTGATCACAGGAACCTCGGTGGGCTGCCTGAACGGCGCGCTGTTTGCCCTGGACCAGTGGGAGCTGGCGAGGGATATGTGGCTGACCATTGACGACGGGCAGGTGATGCTGCGCCCGGAAAACGGCACCGGCACCGAGCTGACCGCCTTTTTGGAAAACGTGGTGAAAAATGGCGGCATGGACGTGACCCCGCTGGAGCAGACCGTCTGCCGCGCGGTGGACGAGGCCGCCCTGCGCGCCGCCCCGGTGCGCTACGGGCTGGTGACCGTGAATAAGCGCACCCTGCGCCCCCTGGAGCTGCCGCTGGAGGAGATCCCCGAGGGACGGCTGGTGGATTATATGCTTGCCTCGGCAGCCTGTTTCCCCGCGTTTCGGCCCCGGGCCATCGACGGGGAGGAGTTTATTGACGGCGGCTATGCAGACAATATGCCCTTAGGGCTTGCGGCCCACATGGGCGCGGAAGAACTGCTGGCGGTGGATGTGGACGGGGTGGGGATTACCCGCCCGAACCTGACCGGGCTGCCCACCACCTACGTGCGCAGCCACTGGGAGCTGGGCAGCATTCTGGTGTTTCAGCCGGAAACGGCAAAGCGCAACATGGCCCTGGGCTACCAAGACTGCCACCGCGCCTTCGGCAAGGTGCTGGGGGCCGCCTATGCCCTGCGGGCCGGCGAGGAAAAGGCGCTGGCCGTGGGGTTTGCACGGCCCTACGCGCGGCTGCTGAAGGACGCCATTTCGCGAAACCCCGCGCTGGCGCTGGCCGAGGGGGCGGCGGTGCTGCCCATGGAGGGGCTGCAGGCCGCGGGCGCGGAAAAGGCCCTTGCCCCGCTGGAACGCGCCTGTGAGCTGGCGGGGGTGGACCCGGTGGGAGTGTACACGGCCCGGGAGCTGTTCGGGGCGTTTTTGGAGGCCTCGGACCCGGCGGGGGCCGAGCGCTTTGCGCCCCTGCTGCGCGAGGACGCCGGGCTGTGCCTGAAGGAGACGGCGCTGGCCGCCGCAGCGCCCGGGGATTTTTTGCAGGCCCTGGTGCGCGCTGCTCTGCTGGCCGCAGAATAAAGAAAGGTCTTTGCAGACCGCTTGCCGCATACATTGAAGGACGGACTGAAAGGCGGGTGGAAGAGAAAACATGCAGGTTTACAAGGGCGTGAGCGCATCGCCCGGGCTGGTGATGGGGCCGATCTACCGAATCCATCACAGCGGGGCCGGGCTGGGGCGTATCGTGGAGCTGCCAGTGAGGGAACAGGCCCTGTTCGACGCGGCGGTGGTGCTGGCGAAGGACGAGCTTCGGCAGCTGGAAGAGGCCGCCGAGGGAGACGACCGGGACATCATCCTGTTTCAGCGCGTGATGCTGGACGACCCTGCCCTGAACAGGGAAGTGCAGGAATACATCGCCGCCGGCGCGGGCAGCGCCGCCGCCATGGAGCGGGCGGCCGCCATCTGCGCCAGGCGCATTGAATCGGTGGACGACGAGTACATACGCCAGCGCTCGGCTGACGTGCTGGACGCCTGCCGCCGGGTGGTGAACATCCTGGACGGAAGGCCCCGCACCCCGGTGCAGCTGGAGATGCCCAGCATCCTTGCGGGGGAGCGCATCTTCCCCAGCGACATCGTGTCGGTGGGGCGGGGCATGATCCTGGGAATCGCGGCGGCGGAGGGCAGCGTGCAGAGCCACGCCGCCATCATTGCCCGGACCATGGGCATCCCCGCGGTGGCCCAGCTGGGCCCGGCCTTTTTGAACGAGGCGCCCCTGACCCGGGGCATCCTGGACGCGGACAACGGCCGCCTGGTGGTGGACCCGGACCGGGAGGCGGTGCGGGCGGCCCAGCGGCGGATCGTGAGCGGCGGCATTTTGAAAAAGCGCATGAGCGTTTTGAGGAGCCAGCCCTGCGTGACGCTGGATGGAACCATCCTTTCGCTGCGGGCGAACTGCTCGTGCCCGGAGGACATTGAGATCGCCATGGAGGCCGGGGCCGAGGGGGTGGGCCTGCTGCGCAGCGAGTTTATGATCGCGGACGGGCGCATCCCCGGCGAGGAGGAGCAGTACTATTTTTACATCAGCTGCCTGCAGGCGGCGGGCGGCAAGCCGGTGACGGTGCGGACCTTTGACATCGGCTCGGACAAAACCGTGCGCGGAGTGAGCGAGCCCGCCCTGAACCCGGCGCTGGGGATGCGGGGCATCCGGATGAGCCTGGCGCGGCCCCAGATGTTTTTGGATCAGGTCTGCGCGCTGCTGCGCGCCGCGGCCAAGGGGCCCCTGCAGGTGATGTTCCCCATGATTACCTGCGCCGAGGACTGGCGGCTGACCATGGAGCTGGTGAACCGGGCCAAGGCCCAGCTGCGCCAGAGGGGCGTGCCCTTTAAAGAGGACACGGTGTTCGGCAGCATGATCGAGGTGCCCAGCGCGGCGCTGCTGGCCCCCGAGCTGGCGGCCCAGGGATGCGGGTTTTTCAGCATCGGCACCAACGACCTGACCCAGTACACCTATGCGGCGGACCGGCTGGACGGGCGGTTTTCGGGATATTTTGCGGGCGAATCCACCGCGGTGCACCGGCTGATCGACCTGACGATCGCCGCGGCAAAGCAGGCGGGGCTGCCCGTGTGCGCCTGCGGGGTTTCGACCTCGGACCCGGGGCGGGCGGTGCGCTATGCCCGGCAGGGGGTGCGCATTTTGTCCATGGAGGCTTCCAGCATTCTGCCGGTAAAGGCGAAGCTGCTGGAGGCGGACCTGGCCGCGCCCGAGACCGCGCAGGGGTAAAAACAGCAGCGGTTTTTAATGACGCAAAACGACCTTCAGCCCGCAGGGGCCGAAGGTCGTTTTACTGAAAAGAGGAAGAGAAACGGTCATTCCGGCCGGCCCTCCAGCTGGGCCAGGGTGAGGCCCTGCAGGCGGAAGACCGCCAGGGCGTAAACCAAAAAGCTCTCGTCCAGCGTGGCCAGGTTGGTGCCCTCGTTGGGGCCGTGGCAGTCGCCCACACAGGGGGGCTTGTGCTCGGCTTCGGGCAGGCCCGGCCCAAAGCTGACCGCGCGCTTGAAGCAGCGGGCATAGGTGCCGCCGCCCCAGGCATAGGCCGGCGCGCTGTTTTGAGTCACGGCCCGGTAGGCGCCCAGCAGGGTCTGGAGGACCTCGTCTTCCGGGGGGATGTAAAAGGGGTCGGAGGCGCTGAGCAGCCGGAAATCGCCCCCGACGCCTTTTGCCAGCGCGGCCAGCTCGCTTTCCAGCCGGCGGCTGCCGGTGGCGGAGGGGTAACGGATGTTCATGTTCTGGCGCGCCAGGCCGTTTTCCACCCGCAGGATGCCGCCCGCGCAGGTGAGCGGGCCGAAGATATCGTCGCGGCAGGCGAGGCCCAGCCCCTCGCCGTAAAAGGAGCGGTGCAGCTTTTGCAGCAGCGCGAAGGCGGGCCGCTCGCCGGGGCTGAGCAGGCCGCTTTCAAGCAAAAAGTCCAGCAGGAGGCCCGCGGCGCTGACCCCCCGCTCGGGCATGGCGCAGTGGGCGCCCACGCCCCGGGCGGTGAGCCGGAACAGCGGGCCCTCGGCCTGCACCGCGAGGCCTGCCGGCAGGCGCAGGGCGGGGTCCCACCCCTGCAGCCAGCACACGGCCTGCTCGGGGATCATGTTGCTGGCTTCGCCCGCATGGAGCCGCAGCACGTTGCCGCCGGGCACCGGCAGGTCCCACTCCCCTTCGAACAGGCCTTTCTCGCCGCTGCACACCGGGAACAGGGCGTCTGAGGAGAGGCAGAACGCGGGCTGGGGCTGCGCCGCAAGATACGGCCCCACGTCCCGCATGCCGGTCTCTTCGGCACAGCCCATGAGGGTGCGCAGGGTATAACGCAGCGGCACGCCGCTGTCGCGCAGGAATTTGGCCAGATACATGCAGTACACCAGGGGGCCCTTGTCGTCGTCGGTGCCGCGGCCGATCAGCCATTCGCCCCGCCGCTCCATGCGGAAGGGGTCAAAACGCCAGCCGCCGCCCGCGGGGACCACATCCAGATGGGTGATGGTGGCGATGTGCTGGGGCTGCCGGCCCGGCAGATCGAACCAGCCCATATACCCCTGATGATGGTGCGGCTCAAAGCCCATGCGCCGGGCAATGGCCAGGGCGGCGTCCAGCGCTTGGCGGGGGCCGGGCCCAAAGGGTGCACCGGGCGCCGGCGGGCCCTCCACGCTGGGGATTGCCACCAGCGTGCCGATGTCGCGGATGATGGATTCTTTGTTTTGCTGCAAAAAGGCCTGGGCCCGGCGCAGCAATTCCTGTTCCTGCATATAAAACCCTCCGATCGATGACGGCGCGGCCGCCCTGGCTGCCCGGGGCGGCCGCGCCGCGAAATGGTCTTGTTTACCTGCCGGCCAGCAGCGCGGTGAGCTCGTTCAGGTCGGCGCAGGCTTCGAGCTGAGCGACGCCCTGGGCAAACTTTTCGGCGTTTTCCCGGCCGATGAAATCGGCGGCGCGGGCCACAAAGAATTCCTGCTCTTCCTGCAGGGTGAAGTTGTTGCGGGGGTGGCCCTTGGGGCAGCGAAGGGTCTCGCTGAAAACGCGCCCGTCCTTGCAGACCACCTCGACGGTGGTCTCGGGGAAGGTGCCCTGCCAGAACACCTCAAACATGTGCAGGCGGTTTGCCTGGGGGCCGAAGTATTCCACAATGCCGGACAGCTCGCGCAGTGCTTCGCTGGAGCGGCTCTCGAGGCTGTACCAATCGTCGGAGGGGGTTTTACCGCTCAGGTAGCAGGCGAAGCAGTGGGGCAGGCTGTATTCGGCCTGGATGAGACCCATGGGCAGCGGATTTTCGGCGCTGATGATGTCGATGATGGGGGAGACCCGGACCTTTTCAATGTCGGCAAGGGTGAGCTTTTCCCGGGTGCAGATGTTGTGCAGGCCGTCCAGAGGGGCCTGCACCCACACGTTGGCGGGCCAGTGCTTGAGCAGGGTTTCATTGATGTAAAAGGTTTTGCCCAGCTCTTTGTCCAGCCAGTCCCAATCGCATTTGTTGGAGACGTACAGCCAGTAGCCGGTGTCGCCCTCGAGGCCGTCGTAGTAGTATTCGAAGCCCTGTTTTGTGATCTCGGCGCTCTCGGCGCCGCTTTTGCCCGCGATGCCGTGGGCATAGTGGTAAATGTCGCCGTCGCCGTCTTTTCCCATGAGGGTGGGCGCCTGATAGGCGGCCAGCGAGATGCAGGCCGCCATCTGGGCCGCGTCCAGCCCAAGGAGCTTGCCGGCAGCTACCGCCGAGGCGAACACCTGCCAGTTCACCAGCCCCCAGCCCCGGCCCTGGGCCAGATAGCTGTCGAATTCCGGCTGCACCGCCATGGCGATGCGCTGATATACCTCGTAGGCGGCCACGACGGCGGTGAGCACGTCCCGGCCAGAGGCGTGGGTCTGCTCGCCGTAGGCAAAGGAGGCGGGCACCGCGCCGGCGGAAGCGTGGCCGGTCCAGGTGCAGTCCTCCCAGTCCAGCACGTCGGCCGCGGCGCCGTTGGCGTACACCGCGTCCGCGGCCGCCACGCGCACGCCCGGGGCCCCCCAGAGGGTGGCCTGGGCGCTGCTGCCCCGGCTGGCGGCCAGCGCCGCGGCGTTGGCGGTGGGGCTCATGTTGGTGCTGGCGATGCTCACGCCGACGGTGTGCAGGATGATCTTTTTGGCCTGTTCCACGGCATCGGCGGGCAGGTCTTTATAGTTGAGCTGGGCGGCGTATTGCCCCAGGATCTTGGTGTATTCTTTCATCTCGTACCTCCTGAAAATATGGTTTGACGGTTGTGTTTGCAAAAAGCGGATGGGAAGGGCCGGGGCCCGCCCTGATCAGGACGCCTTGGCGGGCTCCACATAGCCCTGGAAGCCGGGCCGGGTTTCGACCCAGAGGGGGTTCTTTTTGCTGGTGGCCACTATGCCCAGGGCGAGCAGGATGACCGACAGGCCACCGAAAATGGCGAACACGGTGTTGTAGGAGCCCACCTTGTCGTAGGTGAAGTTGAGCAGCGGGAAGCCCAGGGTGCTGCCGATGGTGCGGAACACGACGGAATAGCTCATGAATTTGGAGTATTCTTTAAAGCCGAACACATCGCGCATGAACACGGGCAGCACGGTGAACAGGATAATGCCCACGCCCATTGCCAGGCCGATCACCGGGCCCAGGAAGCTGCGCTCGGGCGTGATGACCAGCAGCGAGGCGATGGCAAGCAGGTAGCCGCCCACGCACAGGGTGGTGCCCACCCGCACGCCCCAGCGGTCCATCGCCCAGCCCAGCGGCAGCAAAAACACCACCGACCCGATGCTGAACAGACCCACCACGTCGCCCGAGAACACGGTGTCGAACCCGACCTTGCTGAGATGCGCCGGCACGGCGTACACCACAGGGTACACGATGAGGCCGGTGATAAAGGTCCAGATGTAGGCGCAGTAGAGCTTTGGCGAGCGCAGCGAGGTTTTGAACTGCGCGCCCGGCAGGGTGGCAGGGTCCGGCTTTGCTTCGGGTTCGCCCTCCTTGTGCTCCACGCCCCAGGGGGTGAGGTTTTTGACTGAGGGGTGATCGCGGATGACCAGGAACACCAGAACCGTTACGGCCAGGATCAGCCACATGGTATACAGCATTGCGGTGCGCCAGCCCGAGCTCTCGATCCAGGAAGCCACCATTTTGGAGGTGAAGAAGGCGCAGAGGTTGCTGAAGGTGAACATGGCGCTGATGATGGTGGCGCCTTTGCGGGCAAACCAGTTGTTCACGATGTTGCCCACGCTGACCTGGCTGAACAGCGGCCAGATAAAGCCGGAGACCGCCGAGGCCAGGAAGATCATGGGCAGGTTGCCCGAAACGGCGTACAGCAGCGCCGCCAGCGCGCCGGCAAAGGCGCCGGCGGTGATGATGTAACGGATCTTGAACCGGCGCTCGATGCGCACATACAAAAAGTATAACACGCCGGACACGATCTCGTTAAAGGACTGGGTGAGGGAATACGCACCGTGGGAGATGCCCAGCTCCTCGGTGATGGGCACCATGTAAAGGCCGAACGCATTGCTGAACAGGAACACGGCCGGCAGCGCGATGGCGTACACGATGACTACTAAAAACGCATAGTGGAATTTCCAGTTTGAAGTTTGTTTCATGAATAGCCTCCTTGAAAAAGTATTTTTTGTCCCGATTAAGGGAACGTTCCCATTTTATTGCAAAAAATATACGCCATTTCTGCCGCATATCTTTTTATGGGTGTGGGGCGAAGGTCAGCCTTTTGGCGCGCTTTTGGCGCGGCGGAATTTTTGCTGAAAATAGTAGGTGGCCTGGACCTCCTGGGGGGTGGGGGGAGCGCCGAACCGCCGGCCGATCAGGCAGCCTGCCAGGCAGCAGGGCAGGCCGACCCAGATGGAGTCGAGCCCCCAGGGGCGGCCGAGAATGGTCCAGAGAAGGGCGGCCAACCCGCCGGAAACGATGCCCGCGATGGCTCCCTCGGTGTTCATGCGCCTGGAGAACCAGGCGAACAGGTAAGGGATCACCAGCGCGGCGGCGCAGATGGACATCACCACGTCCATCAGCTCCATAATGCCCTGGAACCAGAGGGAAAGCCCGATGCTGAACACTGTGCACAGGGCGATGCCCAGGCGGCTGAGGGCGATGTCCTTTTTATCGTTGATCGCCCGCCCCTTGGAGGCCAGGTAGGTCTGGATGACGTTTTTGGAGATGATCATGCCGCCGGCGAACAGGGTGGAGGACGCGCAGGACATGATGGTGGAGAGCACCCCGTACAGAAGCAGCAGCCCCACCAGGGGCCCCGCCTTCATCATGAGCTCGTAAAACACCATATTGGGTTCCACGCCCGGGCCCAGCACCACCTTTGCCGCCGCGCCGATGTAGCAGGGCACAAGCAGGATGGGCAGAACCAAAAAGGTGCCGAGGTACAGCCCCTTTTTGGCCGAGGCGTCGTTTTTGGCCGAGGCCACCCGCTGCAGATCGTCCTGGTTGCCCACGATGACCAAAAGGCCCATGGTGATGCAGTAATACACAAGCTCTTTGACCCAGCCGAAGCCCTGGAACAGGGAGAGCGCCTGGGGCTGGCCGGCCGCCTGATAAAAATCCGCCGCCGGCTGCCAGCCGCCCAGCAGATGCAGCACAAAGCCCAGCATTACAAAGGGGCAGAGGGTCTGGAACACCGACTGGATGAAGTTGGTGACCATTACGCTTAAAAAGCCCGAGATGGAGGTGTAGAACAGGATGATGGCCGCCGACACCAGCACCCCCTGCACATGCGACCAGCCCAGCACCGTTGTGAGCAAAAAGGCCATCGCGTTGAATTGCAGGCCCATCATCATGCAATATTTCAGGGCAAAGCCGATGCCCACCAAATACTGGATGGCGCCGTTGTAGCCAGGGAAACGCTTTTGATAAAACTCCGCAATGGTGAACAATTTCAGCGAGCGCAGGCGGCTGACGAAAAAGAAGATCCAGGGCAGGGTGACAAGGTACAGGCTGGCGTAGCTCCACCAGCTCATCACGCCCCCCGTATAGCTGCTGGCGCACAGCCCGATGAGCCCCGCGCTGCCCACCCACGCGCCAATGCTGACCGCCGCGATCACCGCGGAGCCGAACCGGTTTGCGGCCAGGCCGAAATCGCTCATGGATCTTGTGGCCTGCCTGCGCAAAACAATGCCGATGATGACCATGGCCGCCATGTAGACCGCCATGGCGATAACACAAAAGGTTGTACTCATGCCTGCTGCCTCCTCAGCTTTTCCATTTTAAGGGAACGTTCCCATTTTTGGGCGCGGCTTCCCCTTTTCCGGCTTTCACCGGGCCGCGTCAGGCGGGGCCCGGCCCCACCGACCTGCGCATTTCCATGGAATAAGACATCATGATATCCCGATATTCCAGCTCGCTGTTCTCGATCACCTCCAGCATCAGTTTTGTGATGAGCACGCCGTACTCATAATCCGACACGAAGACCGAGGTAAGGAAACGCTCCTCGGT
>NZ_DBGCTQ010000106.1:0-16832 GCF_048388525.1 Allofournierella sp.
GGTCAGCCCCATGATCTTGTCCATATCCTCCACCTTGGCGGTCAGCATCAAAATGGGCCAGAGATACTCCTGCCGCAGCCGCTGGCACAGGGTGAAGCCGTCCATATCCGGCAGCATCACATCCAGAATGGCCAGGTCCGGCGGCTGGCTCTCGGCTGCCGCCAGCGCCTCGGCCGCAGTGCCGCACTTGCACACCGCGAACCCCTCGTTTTTCAGATATACCTCCACCAGGTCGGCAATCGCGGCCTCGTCGTCCACCACCAGAATGCGCTCGTTCATATGCGTTCCCCCTTTAGTAATGCCTGTCTTTTTATAAAACGAGGCTGCGGGCACAAATTTTTCGTTTTGGGGCGTTCTGAAAGAAAAAGGCCGGGGCCCAACCACAGGCCCCGGTCTTTTGAAAACAGGCGCTCTTGCCTGTGCGCCTTAGTTGCGGCGCCGGGCGAACAGGCGCAGGATGTAAAGGAACAGGTTGATAAAGTCCAGATACAATTCCAGCGCGGCGTAAATGCTGGCCTTCTTCGCCAGCTCCTCGTTGCCCGCGTAGGCAAAGTAGGCAGCCTTGATCTTCTGGGTGTCGTAGGCGGTGTAGCAGGCGAACAGGATGATGCCCGCGCAGCACAGCAGGATGTCCAGCCCGCCCAGGCCCGCCAGCATGCCGATCACGCTCACGATCAGCATGGCGATCAGGCCGAAGAACAGGGGCTTTGCCCAGCCGGAAAGATCCTTTTTGGTCAGGTAGCCGTAGCCCGCCATAATGCCGAAATACAGGGCGGTGGCGCCGAACGCCATCACCAGCTCCCACAGATCATACAGGTAAAAATAGCTGCTGAACACCAGCCCGTTCAGCGCAGCATAGGCAAAGAACAGCCCCTTGGCGCCGCCCACGCTGATGGTGCGGATGCGTGCCGACATCACCACGACCACCACCACCTCGGCAATGGCCAGGCCAAAAAACATCATGGGCGAAACCAGCAGGTAACGGGCCAGCCCCCCGGCATAGCCCACCAGCGCGATGCCGAAGGTCAGCATCAGGCCCGCAAACATCCACAAAAAGGTCTTGGTGGTGTAGCTGGCCAGGGTCTCGTATTCAAACGTTCCGGTGCGCTGGTTTTCCTCCGCATAAAGGGTGTTCTGTACCGGTTCGCTGAAGGGGTCGTTGTAGCGGTTGCTCATGGCAATACTCCCATCCTTTCTCATTGCGTCAATGATATACTATATTATAACGCCGTTTGTAAATAAAATCAAAACCTTTTATAATGGTTGTGTGAAACATCTTTGTAAAAGAAAGGGGCGGTCGGCGTGGCCTTCGGGTTGTACCTGCACATTCCCTACTGCTTGGCAAAGTGCCGCTACTGCGATTTTTATTCCCGCGGGGCCAGCCGCGGCGTGCCGGAAGAATACGTGGCCGCGCTCGAGCGCGCCATTGCTGGGTTTTACGCCCGCGAAAACCTGCCCGCGCCGGGCACGGTGTACCTGGGCGGCGGCACCCCAAGCCTGCTCTCTCCCGCCCAGGCCGCGCGCCTGCTGGCCGCCGCGGCCCCCGCGCCGGGCGCGGAGGTCACCCTGGAGGCAAACCCCGAAACCGTGAACGAAAAAAAGCTCGAGGGCTTTCTGCGGGCCGGGGTGAACCGGCTCAGCCTGGGGGTGCAGACCGCCCGGGACGAAAGCCTTATCCGGCTGGGCCGCCCGCACACCGCGGCCCAAAGCCGGGCGGCCCTGGCCGCCGCAAAAGCCGCGGGCTTTACCAACATTTCGGGCGACATCATGCTGGCCCTGCCCCACTACAGCCAGGCCGAGTTTTGCGAGACCCTGGACCTGCTCAGGGAGGGGGGCGCGGCCCACATCTCGGCCTATCTGCTGAAGCTTGAGCCGGGCACCGCCTTTGGCCGCACCCCGCCCGCCGGCCTTCCCACCGACGATCAGGCCGCCGAATTTTACCTTGCCGCGGTGGAGCGGCTGGAACAGGCCGGCTATGCCCAATACGAGATCAGCAACTTCGCCCGCCCCGGCTTCGAGGGGCGGCACAATCTGATCTACTGGAACTGCGGCGATTACCTGGGCCTTGGCCCCGCCGCCCACAGCTGCCTTGGCGGCAGGCGCTTTTATTTCCCCTCCAGCACCAAGGCCTTCCTGGCGGGCACAGCCGCCCCCGTGCCGGACGGCGGCTGCGGCGCCGAGGATTTTATCATCCTGCAGCTCCGCCTTATAAAGGGCCTCAGCCTGCCCGCTCTGAAAGAAAAATACAACATGGAATTTACACAAAAGCAATTGCAATTCGTAGAAAAGTGTGTGAGTGCCGGCTACGCCCGGTTCAACGGGCACACCCTGCGCCTCACCCCCGCCGGGCTCATCCTCCAGAACAGCATCCTCTGCGGGTTGCTGGGGTGATCCGCACCGCAAAACGATCGCCCCTGCCCAAAGGCCTTGGGCAGGGGCGATCGTTTTTTATACCAGGATCAAGGGTATGCCTGGCCGGCCGCCGGGCCTTTTTCCCTTTTCTTCCCCGCCCGGCCTTCAAAGCCGCACCGCGCCAGGTACCACTGGCACAGCACCAGTGACACCAGCGTGGCGGTGGGGGCCGCCAGCCCCACCCGCCGCAGCGTGGCCCCGGCCCCCCTGCTCAAACACCAGGAAAGGGGCACCCGCACCGCAAAGGTGGCCACCGCGCTGTGCACCAGCGGAAAGGCGGCCCGCCCCCCGCCGCTGAAAAAGCCGTTCATACAGAACACAAAGCACACCAGCAGGCAGTCGGCGCTGTAGGTGCGCAGGTAACCCGCCCCGGCGGCAATCACCGCCGGGTCCTTTGCAAACAGGCTCACCAGCCCCGCCGGGTTCACCTGGGCCGAGGCAAAGCAGGCCAGCCCAAACAGCAGCGAAAGGCCGATACCCGTGTTCATGCAGGCCCGCGCCCTGCCCGGCTGCCGCGCGCCAAAATTCTGGGCCGCCATGGCCGAAACGGCCGCCGCAAAGGCCGTGGTGGGCAGCATGCTGAACACGATCAGTTTTTCCACCACCCCCACCGCGGCCGAGGCCACCAGCCCCATGCCGTTCACAATGGCGGTAATAATCAAAAACGAAACGTTTACCAGCCCCTCCTGGGCGGCAATGGGCAGCCCCATGCCCAGCAGCGCGCGGGCGTGCTTCCAGCAAAAGGCGGGCTGCGCCGCGCGGTAGCGCCGCACATAGCCCCGGCGTATAAGGAAGCCGAAGGCCAGCGCCAGGCTCAGGAGCTGCGCCAGCACGGTGCTCACCGCGGCCCCCTGGGCGCCCCCCTTCAGCACCGCCACAAACAGCACGTCGGTGGCCACGTTGGTCACGCAGGCCGCCACCATAAAAAGGAACGGCGTGCGGGAATCGCCCAGCCCCCGCAGGATGCTGCTCAGCGCGTTGTACCCCACAATGGGCGGAATGCCCGCCGCGCAGATCAGCAGGTATTCCTTCGCCTGCCGCCACGCCTCGGCCGGCACCTGCATGGCCCGGCACACCGGCTCCACCAGCAGCACGGCGCCGGCCGTCAGCACCAGCGAAAGCGCGCCGAACACCCACAAAATGGCCGCCACGCTGGCCGCCAGCTCGCGGCTGCGCCGCGCGCCCCGCCAGCGGCCCACCAGCACCGTGCCGCCCGCCGTAAGGCCGATGGCAAGGCCGGTGATCGTCTGCATCACCTGGCCCCCCACCGCCACCGCGCACACCGCCGCCGCGTCGGAAAAATGCCCCACCATAAACAGGTCGGACGCGCCATAGCAGGCCTGCAGCAAATTGGTAAAAAGAAACGGCATCGAAAAGCAAAGCAATGTGCTGAACACGTCCCCTTTTGTCAGATCCATGTTTTCCGGCATCCGCTCACGCCCCCCGCTCTGCTGCGTTTGGTGTAACTATATGCCGGGCGCCGGGGTTCCATTCCGGCCCGTCCTTTCCTTTATCTGCGCAAAAAGCCCGCCAAAAACAGCAGCGGCACCGCCGCCGCGCCCAGGGTCACGGCCCATTTCCACCGCCGGTACTCCCGGTCCATCCTTTCCCTCTCTTTTGGGCCGGGCGCGGGCGGCAGCCCGCCCAATTCCATCTGCGCCGCCGCAAAATGGCGCCGCCCGTAGAAAAAGTAAATGCCGAGCCCCAGCGCGCACCAGGCAAGGCCTGCCCACACCGCCGCCGGTTCCAGCTGCCCGATCAAAAACAGGTAGGCGGCAATGCTCACCGGCGCGCCCACCGCAATGCCGGGCGCCCGATAGGGCCGCGCCAGCTGCGGGCGGCGCCTGCGCAGGGCCCAGGCCGCCGCAATGCCCAAAATATAGTACACCAGGGTTGCAAACAGCGACAGCGAGGCGATCAGCGCAATCGACCCGGTGGCCACCAGCGCCAGCATCAGCGCCCCCAGCGCCAGGCAGGCCCGGGCCGGGGTGTGCCAGCGGGGGTGTACCGTTCCAAAAAAGGCGGGCAGTGCGCCGTCCCTGGCCATGGTGAACACATAGCGCGCCGGGGCGCTTACCCCCGCGTTCAGGGTGGAAAAATCGCCCCCAAAGGCAATGCCCAGGCACAGCAGCACCAGCGGCAGGCCGGTCACCCCCGCCAGGCGCAGCCCCTCGGCATAGGGCGCAGCGGCCGTGGCAAGATCCGCCAGCGCCCCGCTGGGCGCCACGCACACCAGTACCCACTGAAACAGCCCGTTCACCGCAAACACCAAAAACGGCGCCAAAAACATGGCCCGGGGCAGCTCGATCTGCGGATAGCGCACCTCGCCCCCCATGGCACAGCAGGTTTCAAACCCCGCAAAGCACCACCACACCAGCGCCACGCAGGGCAAAAAACCGCCCAGCGGCGCGGGGGCCGGCGCCGCCAGCCGGTCCAGCTGCATGTGGGGCAGCATCGAGATTACCCACACCGCCGCCACGCCCCAGAAAAAGAACAAAAACCCGTTCTGGGCGCGGCCGGTCAGCTCGGTTCCCCGCACGCCCAGCGCCACAAACAGAACCAGCGCCGCCGCGGCCAGCACCCGGTCGCTCACCGGCAGCGGCCAGCCCAGCGCGCCGAACAGGGTGCGCAGGTAAAAGCTGAACGCCAGCGCCTCGCCCCCCGCCACCGACACCATGGAAATGATAAAGTTCCAGCCCGCCAGCATGCCAAAGGGCCGCCCCAGCCCCAGCCCCGCGTACAGGTAGGTGCCGCCCGAAAACGGCAGCGCCGCGCCCATCTCGGCATAGAGCAGCGCCGGATAAACGCTGATCGCCAGCGCCACCAGCGTGGCAAAGATCACATTCGGCCCCAGGCTGCCCACCACATTGCCCCCCACCGTGAACAGCCCCACCCCGATCACCGTTCCCGTGGTGATGGTCAGCGCCTCCCGCAGGCCCAAACAGCGTTTCAGCCCCGCGCCCCGGCTTTTTTCCTCTTGTCGCATCTCGTTTCCCCCGCTTTTCTCAAAAAACAAATTTTCCCATTCTATGAGCGGGGGGCACGGCGTGTCACGCGCGCTTTTCTGTTCGCCAACAAAACACGTATTGTTCCGGCAGCTCAAAAGCCGCGGCGCCTCTTTTTTGCACACGCCGCGGCTTTCTCTTTACCAGATTGTTTTGGTGCGCCTCTAACCAGGTCTGCCTTATGATTTATTGAGCCACCGGGGAGGGAACCCCTTCCGCGAGCGCTTGGAACTTTTCCAAGTGTAGCGCCGCGCCTATGTGAGAGGGTTCAAGTGCCAGTGTTTCGCCGCATGCTTCCAGCGCCTTTGCGCCGTCGCCAAGGCCGTAGCTGCCCAGCGCGATGAGATACATGCAATGCGCTTTGTTTCGCTCGTTCAGGTTTTCATCAAACAACTGCAGGTCGGGCAGAGAAACCGCAAAATAGTCTATCTCAGCATTGTCAAAAAGGTGTTTTTCCCCGTAATCAACCAGCTTATGAAAATGGGTGAGCGCCTCTTCTTCCCGCCCCAGCTCCCGCAGCGCCAGTCCCTGGTATAGGATCATGTCGGCCGGTTGGTCGTTATAATACATCATTCCGGCCGGTTCCGCATCGCCCCGCACGGCGCAGGCAAAAAACTTTTCTGCTTCGCGCTCCTCTCCCTGCGCGCGGGCCGCAAGCCCCAGATAATAATAAACGTCATTGTCCCTGCGCCCCTCCAGCTTTCCCTCTCCCAAATTGTGCGGAAATGTCAAGGCCTGCGTCAACAGGGCTTTCGCTTTTTCGGTATCCCCCTCTTTCAAAGCATGGCGGGCCAGCTCTCGCAGGCTGAACACATATTGCGAGGTGATCTTCCCCTCGCCCCCCTCCCAGGGGTGGAATTTGTGCCCCGCCATAATGGAATACGCTTCTTCATGGCGCCCAAGCAGGTTCAGCAGCGTAATATATTCTGTGATCAGATCATCACGCTGCATAAACACCTCACGGTGCATTTGGTAAAGGGCGATGCGCCGGGCGGGCGCCCACTTCAGCTTTTTATGCAGCTGGTCCAGCTCCAAAAGCACCCGAGCGTCCGAAGGGTCCAAACGGTATGCCCGTTCCAAAGCCTCAAGCGCTTTTGCCGGCAGATGCATCTTGTTGAAATAGGCGATCGCCAGGTTCCTCCACACGGTCGGAAATCCTTCGTTTATCTGAGCCGAGCGCTCCCACAGTCCCAGCGCTTTCTCATACTGCCGTTTGTCATAATACAGATTCCCCAGATAGTATGCGGCAAAAGCGTCCTGCGGAGCCCGCTGCAGCGCGAAGTCCAGCACTGCAATATCCCCCAGTTTGTTGGGGAAGCAGTACAGTGGGCTGCGCGCACCAGCCTCGGCCAGAGCACCCGTCGCGTCTTTTCCGCTGACCTCGAGATAATACGCCTCATAATATTTCAACATAGGCGTATCAGCGCTGCACCAGCTCAGAACGGCAAGGGCCGCAGCGTAGTCGCCCGCTTCCGCGTAATCGGCTGCGGTTTCTATGAAAGCAGACGGGTTGTTCCTCATTTTTTTCAGCAGCCCTTCCCGCGCTGCCCCGTGATAAAGCACCTCTTCCGCTCCTATTCCGTACGCGAATGGATCCAGCTTGAGCACTGCGGCACAAAGCTTCTTCGCCTCTTCCATACGTCCCATCTGCCGCAGAACAAGCGCTTTCACGCCCAATGCCTTCAGGTTGTGGTTGTTTTTCACAAGCGCGCGTTCGACATAATCCAGCGCCGGGCCGTATTCCTTACGTCCTGCGGCGATTACTGCGGCGTAGTAAAATGCCATCTCCTGCTGAGCGCTCGTCCACGTCGCTTTCAAAAAGGCGTCGAACGCTTCTCCGCAACGTTTTTGGTAATAAAGCGCAAGCCCCAGATTATAATACGGTTCACCGTCATAAGGCTGTGCGTTTTTCCATGTGGCACGCTTTATCGCCGCACGAAAATGTGTTTCCGCCGCTTCAAAATCACCCATGCGGAGTAAAAGCATCCCGTAGCCATTGTTGCATCGAATATCCCCCGGATCGCGCTTCAACGCTTCCTTGTAATAATCCTCCGGCCGGAACGTCGCATGGCGGTATTGCTCCAGATGTGTCGCCGCAAGATACAACTCCTCACAGCTGGCAAGCTTGGCCGGCTCCGGCAGTGCCTCAGCGGGTGCCGGAATTTTTTCGATCTTCGGCTTTGCCGGTGTGTAGGAAAGCAGTTTTCTGCCCGTGCTGTCGTATACCGAAAGGGTGATCTCATGCGGGGGGATAGCCCCGGCCTCCACCGTGTCCATGAGCACCTCCACCGGAGAGAGCATGCAGTTTTTTTCGTACAGGATCTGTTCGCCGGCGCACACAGTCACGCGGCAATCCGGATACTTCGCCGTTGTATACACACAAAGGTGTACAGTTCCGCCCTCGCTCACCTCCAGGCTCACAATAGCTTCTGTGCTGGCATTGCTTACTTTTCCAACTTTTTTGTAGGGCATAAAATACTGGGTAAAAACTTTTTCCTCAAAAGGCTTCAGCCAGGTGAAATCCGGTTGGTTGTCCGTGAACATCCCTGTCATCAATTCGATGTACGGGCCATTTGCGTCGGTGAGGTTTCGATCCCATGCCTGGCCAAAGTCTCCGCAACCCCAGGTCCATTGCTTTTTGCCCGGTGCAACGTGGTGATCAGCAATATGAAGGATCCCTGCACCTTTTCCATAATCGTATCCCCCCACGAAGTCGAAGTCCGAGTGATACGCCATGTAAGAAGTAGGTACCGGAATGTTTTTATAACGGGAGATATCCACACCGGCGCCATAATCGTGTTTATAATATACGCCGGTAGCGATGGGAAATTTGGAAACATCGCGTTTGCCATGGTCCATCACGGCCGTTACATCCGGCGGAAAGATTGATTGCGTGTCGTCGTTTACCGCAACCGCGGGGTTCGCCCACCAAAGGAAGGTCTGCGGCAGCGGCGTTCGGTTATAAAGCTGGCCCCGGATCTCAATATACGCCCGGCCGGGGTACAGCGTAAAGGACGCCATGCCCTTGGTGCCGTACATTTGGTCCACCTCGTTGACGCACACAGTTTTGCTGCCGTCGCCCCGCTCGGTCAATATATAATCCACAGGGGAATAGGTCGTCGGGCGATGATGCTGCGGCCAATTGAACTCGATCCCGCCCGATATCCACGGCCCGGTCAGTCCCACAAGCGCGGGCTTGATCACTTCGTTATAATATACAAAATCATACCCGTTCGTCTTGTCGTACGCCCTTTGGATGCGGCCGCCCAATTCGGGCAGGATCATCACCCGGAGATAGTCGTTTTCAAGCCATACCGCTTTATACGTTTTGTCGGTCTTTTCATCCAGGATCTTGTCGATTACCGGATAGGGATATACCTTTCCGCTGCTTCCCTGATACACCCTTTTTTCAAGGAACATGGGGTTTTTGTCCGGTGCGCCCACCCCATAGGTCGGCAGGGTGATCTGCTCCTCCCATACCTCCACGCACCCTTTTTTGTGTTCCATGCCTGCTGCCTCCTTCTTTTTATGAACTGCAATGGCTTCCCATACTTTTATCCTACCACATGCCCCGGTCGAAAGCATTCCCAAACATTGAGCATTCATTTGCAAAAATTGCGGTCTGTTCCATAAGTGTAATTGACGTTTTCCCCGCAGTCTATTATTATCATATTACAGGGATTTGCAAATACAAACACGAGAGGGGCGCAGCATGAAAATTCACGAAACCGGCGTGGCGGCACCGTCGGAAATTCACTTTCACACCCCCAGTGAACAGGCGCGTCAATTGTTTTTCTATCCGCTCTGTACAGGGCATTTTTTCTGCAAAAAGAATTACTGTGTGCGCCGCACCAGTTACGACAGTTTCCTTGTACTCTATGTCGCGTGCGGGAAGGGATATTTTGAGCAGGGTGGTAAATACCTTCCCCTGAAAGCAGGTTCCCTTCTGTTGGTCGATTGCTACCTGCCGCACCATTACGGCACAGAGGACGAATGGGAGATCTATTGGCTGCACTTCGACGGCCCTCTTGCCCGGCGTTATTTCGAGCTGTGCACGGCGGGTCCGGTTTTCCCCGCCGGAGAAACAGCCAACGCAGCGCGCTATCTGCGCCAGGTGTTCAACATGTTTCACCTGCGCGCGCGCATCAATGAGGCGCTGCTCTCGCGGCACATCGTAGACCTCGTCACAGAGCTCCTTGTGTATCGCACACCAGAACAGGGCATCGCGCGCAATGCTTCCATGATAGACGGCGTTATCGGTTATATGCGCGAGCATGTGTCCGAGCCGCTGCCCATTGAGATGCTGGCCGCACGTGTTTGTGTCACCCCTTATCATTTCATTCGCCTTTTCAAAAGTGAAACCGGGCTCACGCCGCACAGCTATTTGATCCGCCTGCGCGTTGACCTCGCCAAATACCTGTTGAAAACCACGGACCTGCCGCTGAAAGAAATTGCCGATCACACGGGATTTTGTTCCGCCGGGAATCTGTGCACCGCATTTCACCGCGCTACCGGCGCAACGCCGCAGACTTACCGCCTGCAGAAGAAAGAGTGACGCCATGGACCTGATCGAATTAAAAAGCATCACTGGGCTCACCCTTGTGCTCAGCCGCCGGGGCGCCGGCATTGCCGCGCTGTATGCGCCGGATCGGAACGGTGCATTGTCCAACGTCTGCCTGCGGCCGGACGAAGACGAAAATACCGGGACCTTTTCGGGCGCTACCATCGCGCCTGTTGCGGGGCGTGTCAGCGGCGGCGCCGTGTCGATCTCCGGGGCCGCTTATTGTATGCCGCAAAACGACGGGGCAAATTGCCTGCATTCCGGCCCCGGCACACTGGGGCGTGCTGTGTGGGATGTTGTGTATCGGTCGGGCAGCGAGGTCCGCTTTCAAAAAGCGCTGGCGCACGGCGGGTGTGGTTTGCCGGGCAATCGTGTTTTCACTGCGGATTACAGGCTTTGCGGCAATTGTTTTTCGCTTGAATTATCCGCAGTTTCCGATCGCGACACCTTTGTCAACATGACGAATCACGCCTACTGGAATCTTTCCGGGAACTGGGCCGCCGACGCTTACGACCACGAATTGCAAATTTTTTCCGACGCCGTTTGGTACAATGATAAGGATCATTTGCCCCAAAAGCTCTGCCGTGTGCAGAACAGCGCCTTTGACTACCGCCTTCCGCGCACGATCCGCAGCGCACTGGGCGAAAGCGCAGGGGCGGATCAGCTTCGCAACGCAAACGGGTATAACAACGCGTTCGCACTGAACGGCAGGCCCGCCGTCAGGCTCTGTCACCCCGGTTCAGGCCGCAGGATGATCATTGAAACCGACGCACCCTGCCTGATTTTTTATTCCGGCGGGTATCTTCCCATTGCGGGCAGCGCTTTGGCCTTTGAGCCGCAGCTCGTGCCGGACGCACCGCGCCTGCTGGGGGCCAAATTGCCTCTTTTGCGCAAGGGCGCCGTTTTCCGCACCGTTTCCTCCTATCGCTTTGACGCCTTTTGAGCTTTGTCCCGCCGCAGCTGGGCCCTGCCAAAGCTCGGTCCATCCAAAACAGCTCCGGCCGAAAACTTTCGGCCGGAGCTGTTTTGGATCTCTGATCTTTAGTCTTGATCCCGCGCGATTGCAAAGCCGTACAGATGCACCACGTGCCCCTTCTGGTTGTATAGGCGTATCGAGTTTTCTCCCTTTTGCATTTTCACCCGGACCTCACGCTGGTCTTTTACATTCCAGCACGGGAAGCCCCAGCCGGCCGTATTATGCAGATTTGTACGGTAAATCCGCTCCCGGTTGATCTCAATGTCAAGGTCGCGGCTCTCGCCCGCGCAATAGTCAAAGCGCAGCAAATAATATCCGTCTTCAGGCAAAACGATCTGCTCAAACAGCAACTCGCCGCCCGCGCCAAGCCCAACGGCCTTTTCCACGCCCTCGGCGTCCTTTACAATCTCCGCTCCCCCACAGAGCTGCCCGGAGCCCACAGAAACATATATTTCCCGCGGTGGAGCATTGTCGATGATGTGGATCTTCTCAATTGCGGGGACCGCCCCCCCGGTGCGCTGCAGCAAAAGCGCACTTTCTTTCCCCGCAAAGGGGAACGTCACGTCCTTTGTGATAAATATTTTATCCGAGCCGCTCTTTGGTATTTTCATCACGATACTCGATGCCCCATCGCCGATACGCAGCGTCCACGCTTCCCTCGCCGCGTAAAACAGCCGCACGGTCTGGGAGCACGCCGTATGCGTCACGGTGAAAAGCAGGCCCCCGTTCAGCAGCACAGCCTCCTGCCCGTTTTCATACAGCACAGGCTCGCTGCCCTGGGTCCTCTTCGCATCCCGGGCAAAGTATTCGGTCCTTTGCTCGCTCATGTACCCGGAGCAAACCCCTTTTGGCAGAGCCTGTATCTCTCTGGCAATATAGATCCCCGCCCCGCCGCTGTTAAGCAGCACAAGCTCCAATACATCCGTTCGGGTGACCCGGCGCGTGTGCACACGCATCAGTTCACCGGAAGAATCGTCCTCGTAGATCTCAGCCTCAAATTCCCCTTCCGGCAAAAAATCCAGTCGCAGCCGCAGCGTCATTGCCTTGTCGGTGATGCAGCCGATCAGCCACTCTTCCCCTGAGCGCCGCATGATAGCTGCATGATGACCAGGAAAACCGTCCAGCACCCGCACTTCCTCATAGGTTGGCTTCATCCTGCGCAAAAAGTCCGTACCCTTCCACGCCTCAAGGTAATAGATCGAAGCCGCGATGTGGGACGCACCCGATTCGAACACGACCGGCAGCGCCATTTGGTGCGCCAGGGTTGTGTTTCGGTTTTTATTTGAAAAGCCGGTGGGAGTGTAATCCATGGGGCCGATCACATTGCGGGTAAAGGGAACCGTGCAGTTGTGCCTTGCGTCCGGCAGGTCGCTCCATTTATAATGCTCAAGCCCCAAAATGCCCTCCGCCGCCAACAGGTTCGGCCAGGTGCGCCCCTCACCCATGCATTTGGTGGCGCCGTGAAAATTGATCATCAGATGATACCGTGTCATCACCTCGGCGATCATTTCGTACTGCCACATCGTGTGCTGGGAATCGTTTTGGAAGAAATCGACCTTCAGCCCGTCCACGCCGCAGCCGGCCCACAGGCCTATTTTTTCCTCTGCGAGAGCGGGCGTGTCGATGTACTGCATCGCGCTCCACAGCCAAACGACGATCCCTTTTTTGTGTGCGTAATCACACAGCTCTTTCAGCCAGGTGATGTCCCAGTCCGCGTCCACCGTAAGACCCTCAAAGCCGATGCTTGCCGCAAAATCCACATACCGCTTTTGTTCGGTATACAGCTGCGCGCCGTTTTCATATTCCCACCAGGCCCAAAGGCATCTTCCCGGCTTGATCCAGCTGGTGTCCTGCTGTGCAGAGGGCGGGTTCAGGTTATAATTGAGTGTTGTGTTCACCAATTGGTCAAGATCGGTCGCAACCACGATCACACGCCAGGGAGAGCGGAACGGGAGCTTGCAGGAGAGCGGGCGCCCCTCCTCTTCCGGGGCGAATTCCAGCCGCATGCTGTTCGCCCCTGCGCCGCGCAGATGGCAGGAGCAATAGCTGCCGTCGGTGTTGTATACCTGTGCCTCAGTAATCATGGCCCAGCCGTTTTCCTGGGAATGGAACAGGGCCGGCATTCCATAATCCCGGCCTTCTTTGTCCTCCCAGCCGGACCGGTCATAGGTCCCCTCATAGCTGCTGACCCAGCTCTGTAGCCACAGCTCGCGGTAGGATTCAGGAAAACGAAAGCACGTTGCTTCCCGCCGGACCTTCATGGCCTGTTCCCTGTCGGACAGGATCTGATAGCGAAATGCCGCCCCATCCTCATAGGCGCGCAGGCACAGCGCAAACACATATGCCCCGCATAAAAACCGCAGTGTCAGTTCATTGGCGCGGTTTTCATAGACCGCTTTTTTCCCTGCGGGAAGAGAGTAGGTTTCGTCGATGGAACTGCGCTCTTCCCCCTGGAAGCAGAATCCCCCCGTAAAATCTTCCAAATCGCTTTCGAGCCCCAAGCGGCTCGCTTCCACCACAGTATTCCCCGCGCGCCTCACTGTGTAATACAGCCCGCCCCCGCGCTTAAAAACCGCGATACATATAGTCCCATTGGGAGAATATAATTCCCACATTGTTTTGCCTCCTGCAATTTTTTACGTTCCTGCGGCCGCTTCTCTGGCGGCGCGTATCCGGACCATGCAGCTGGAATAATCGTGGTCCAGTGTGAGCTGCAAGCCGCCTCGCATCAGAAACGCGCCCGAATACAGCTCCCGCTCCCCCTTTTGTTCCACGCTATAGAGCGTTTGTACTTCCAGCCCCCGCGGCTTTATTATGAACTTGGTCCCCCACCGGTTCGGGTGATCCAAAAACGCGAACACAACGCTCTCATCCGCATTCTCGTATTGCACCGCCTGCACTCCGTCGGTGGTAAGTGAAGCCAAGCGGTGCAGCCTGCCAAACTGGACCAGCCCGCGTATCTCCTTATAGATCCCGATATACTCTTTCATCTGCTCCGCGTCGCGATCCGGGCACTTGTTCAGATCCACTCCAATGCCCAGGGCTCCGCACATCGCACAATGCAGCCGGAATTCCAGGGGCACGTTCCGTTTGCCGTTCGCGCCCGCATCCGTCACCCACGAGCGCATGTATTTGATCGGGTACAAATAGCTGTACCCCTCCTGGATCGACAAACGGTCCAGCGGATCCGTGTTGTCGCTCGGCCAGTACTCGTCAAAATACCGCATTGCGCCGTAATCCACACGCCCGCCCCCGCTCGCACAGGCTTCCCATTCCACGTTTGGGTATTTCCTGCGCAGCTCCGCGATCAGGCCATAAAAGGCCTGTGTGTGCCTTCGCCAGATACTCTTGTACTCGGCCGGATCCAAAAGCTCAGAGGCTGCCTCGCTCATTCCCCGGTTCATATCCCACTTGATGTACGAGATCTCGTTTTCCTCCAGCAGGCAGCTTATTTTTCCAATGATATACGCCTGAACATCCCCGCGCGTCAGGTCCAACATATATTGATACCGTCCCTCAAGCACCGGGCGGTGCGCATAGCGGTAGACCCATTCTGGATGTGCCCGGTACAGATCGCTGTCACCGTTCACCATTTCCGGCTCGATCCACAGTCCAAACCGCATTCCATGCCGCTTCACCTTTTCGATGAGCGGTTTCAGGCCGTTCGGGAATTTTTCGCCGTTCACATACCAATCCCCGAGTCCTGCGTGGTCGTCGCGGCGCTGCCCAAACCAGCCATCGTCCATCACAAACAGCTCCACACCCAGCCCGGCCGCCTTTTCCACCAGCGCACTTTGCGCCTCCTCGCTCACGTTGAAATACGTTGCTTCCCAGGAGTTGTAAAGTACTGGAAGCTCCCGCTTCGCCCGGGCCTTCGGCATAATATTGTGCCGGGCGAACCGCGCCATTTCGTTCGACATCCGCTCAAAACCATCCGGGCTGTAGCCCAGATACAGTGCCGGCGTTTCCAGCGTTTCTCCGCTTTTCAGCCTCCATTCAAAATCCGTGTCTCCCATGCCCGCCAAGATATTCAAGTATCCGTACGGTGTCTGCTCCAGCACGATCTTGAAATTTCCCGACCAGCCCAGCGCCCCATAATAAACTTCTCCATGCGTTTCCCCTGCCCCGCGGTGCAGCACGAAACTCGGGTTCGCCACATGCCCGGCCGCGCCCCGCAGGCTTTCCAGCACATGTTTGCCTCCGTTCAGCTCCTGCTCATAACCGTCAAAATCCGAGTTCCACATCCCGTTAAAATTTTTTAGTTTCCAGCCTTTGCCCACAAGAGAACATTCTCCGCTGTGCAGACGCTCTATCACGATGTCCTCTTTTCCGCAGTTGCGCACTGTCCTCCACTTCTCAATGATGTTTTCTTCCTCATACACCCTGTAGTGCAGCTCTGCCTTCAAGGGATACGCGCTGTCCTGCAGACAGATGGTCAGCATGCTGCCCTCCTGCCGGAACCCCTCGTACCGGTACCTGAAATCCCGCGTTCCGTCCTTATAACGCACCTTCATGGACGTTTCCTTGAACCGCATCGCTCCGAACGACGAGCACTCTTCCCGCTTTACGTCGTTGAGCGGGTGGAACCCCTGCTCCCAGCTGATCGGCTCATTTTTCAGATCCTCTGACCGGTCGATACGTCCGCCCCAGTACAGCGTCCGCAGTACACCCTCCCGGTCCACGCAAAATCCATAGGCACTGTTTCTTGTCTTCAGCAAAAACAGATCGTCTGCGCCCTTTTCAATTGCCATTTCCCGTCCCTCTTTCTCGTTATTGCCGCGCCGGGGCGGCGCGCACTTTCTTCTGCGCTCCGCCCCGGAAATTGTTTTTATTCCGCCTCGGCAGTATTGTATAACTCCATGCGTGCCTGATAATTTTCCGTGTAAATATCCTCAATGTGGGCGGCATTGTTCGCTTCCATCTCCGCCAGCATGGCAGTGTAAAGCGCGTCGATCTCTTCCCCCGACTCTGCATAGACCATTTCCGCAAAGCCTCTGTCCATAATGTCCTTGATCTTCTGCTCACTCAGCGCATCCGGGGTGCCCGCTGTGGGGCCAAGGTCGTCGTAAAGCGCCGTATCCCAGGTGGAACCAGCCATGGATGTCATGGCGTGCTGGTTGACGTTATCGCGGTTGTAGCGGAAGATCAGGTCATACGGCGTTCCGTCGTCACCCAGGCCATTGCGGACCATCCAGGTCCACTTGCGCGCGCCTGTCTCCTTGGAAAACGCAGCCCAGTCCTTGGTCATCGCGGCCAACGCTTCCTGCGTGGGCACGTGTACGCCGTTTTCATAATTCCAGGTCTGGCCTTCCACGCCCCACATCAGCAGATATTGCCCCTCTTCGCTGGCCAGAAAATCCAGGAACTTGATCGTTTCCACAGGGTGTTCGTTCGCCACCGTAATGCCGACCCCATCCCATCCCAGGGAACTGCGCGGGCCATAGGTGGTTTCCTCCGGCGCAATGCCCGGCGCCGTTACCTTAAATGCGTAGAACAGCTTGTCCGTGTCCTCGCCGTATTGCGCGCGGAACGCGGTATTGGCCTCGTTCACGATCCCGCCGGCCGTCGCAAACACGCGGCCGCTCGTCGTTTTCTGCTCATAGTTCTGCGCTTTGTTGATGCCCCACTCGCGGTCGAGCAGCCCTTCCGTATACAACTGGTTGATGAATTTCACCATTTCCAGATAGCGGGGGTCGCGCACGTCAAACTCGATCCGTCCATCGTGTTCGTAGTAGGTTTTCATGCCGTACATCGCCTTGAACGTGCCGATGATCGTGGGCATGTGATCGGCGTTCACCGTCATGGGGATGCAGGGCGCGCCGTCCACCTCGGGATATTTTTCTTTAAATTTGCGCAGCAGATCCAAAAACTCTTCCTG